>JADEZQ010000041.1 GCA_015206785.1 Quinella sp. 2Q5
ATCAGCAAAATCAGCGCACCGACAAAAAATTTTCTCGCCATAAAAACTTCACCACCAAAAAATTTTTTCACGCGCCTTGATTCTTTCGCCGCCGCCAATTTCCTGCAAGGTCGCAGGATTATCGCCGCGCTAACAGAATCACTCGGCAAGGAGGCTTTCGACATGTTCAAGCAAAAAAAATCCGCGCTGCAGAAGGCGACGGATCTGTTGGCTCGGCAGGAACAGAGCACAAAAACTTTGCGGCTCAAGTTGCTCGCCCGCGGCTATGACGGAGCCGAAACTGACGACGCGATTGCCAAGCTCGTGCGCTACGGTTACATCGACGACGCGGAAACTTGTCGGCGGCAGTTCGAAAATTTCTACGCGGACGCTGCCTTGAGCGTTCGGCAAATCGTCGTCAAGCTCATGCAACGCGGCTTCGAAAAAAATTTCATCGACGGTCTGATTCCCGACGACGCCGACGAACACGATAAACTCGTTGCGGAAAAGTTGCTGGCGAAAAAATTTCCCGCCGCCAAATTCGACCGTGCAAAGGCTTGGCAATTTCTCTCGACCCGCGGCTTCAGCGGCGAAATAATTTCTGCCGTCGTCGCAAAGTTCACGGGCGGTTAATCGGCGTCGATGTCCACGTCGATTATGCCCACGGCGTACGGCGCGACCTCATACTGCTGGAAGATGAAGTGCACGTGAAGATTCTCGTCCCAATAAAATTCCGCGGGCAACTTCTTGAGCGGCAAAGCATCCCCGAACAGCGTGAGCTTTTCGCGTTGGCATTTGTTGACCAGAGCCACTTCGACGCGGTCGCGGATTTCTTCGACGCTGACGCCTGAACCGACGTCCGTCAACGAATTGAGCCCAAGCTTATTGCCCGACGACGTGTTGAAGTTGAGCGCGCGCTTGACGGTTGACGGGTGCGCCGCGCCCTCGTAGTAGCTGCTCTCGGTTATGATGAGGCTTAGGATTATCGTGTTACCCGCCTGGTTGGAGCCGACCTCGTAGCTGGTGTACGCGCCCATCACCCGTCGCCCATCGTACTGCGCGGCGTAGTGCAGACCCTTGACGAAGCTGCCGAGTTCGATTTCAATCTTCTGGTTGATTTTTGCGTCGACAGCCGCGTTGCCGGTGGTGACCACGGGATAAATCAGCTTGTCGTTGCCGCGGAAAGCTGCAGACTCAATCGTCGCCGCGCCGCAGAAATTTTGCACGCCCATCACCAGCGCGAGCACCATCGCCAAAAAAATCTTTCGCATGATAAATCACCTCGGACGAATTATATCACGGCTTACCGACCTGTGCTATAATCGGCGCGAGGTGATTTTAAATGTGTTTGGCATTTCCCGCCAAGGTGCTTGCCATTGACGGCGACCTGGCGACTGTGGAACGCGCGGGCGTGAAACGTTCGGCGAGCCTGATGCTGTTGCCCGAAGCACGCGTGGGCGATTGGGTGCTCATTCACGCGGGCTTCGCCATGCAACTCGTTGACGAGAGCGAAGTCCAAATCCGCAACGCGCTCGTCGCCGAGATGAACGGAGCAGAGCGCACCGTCGAACACCTGCCCTGACGCACCCGTCTCCTTAGCTGATAACGAGGCCGCCCATGGACGGGCGGCCGCCGGCATACGACGACGTGATGCGTCGTTGCCGGCTCGGAGGTCCTTTTCTTTGCTACTTTCTTTTGGACCCGCAAAAGAAAGTAGATATAAATGCAGACGCAGTGAGCAGACACTGACGCAGTGAGCAACAGCAATCGTGACAGACGCAGTGAGCAGACGCCGTCCGACGAAATTTTTCGGGCTGAAAGGATTTATCCCCCGCCGCGACGAATAGACACGCAAACACATTCAGCGGAAGGAGCTGTTTGAGTCATGGCAACATTCAACATCAGAGGAAAGAACATCGAGATCACACCGCCGCTGCGCGAGTACGTCGAAAAGCGCGTCGGCAAGATCACCAAGTACTTCGACATCATGGACGAGATCTCCGTCCTGCTCTCTGTCGAAAAGGAACGCCAAATCGTCGAGGTCACTGCAGAGGTCGGGCGCGGTGGGCTCATTCTTCGCGGGCAAGAATCCACCGGCGACATGTACACTTCCATCGATCTGGTCGTCGAAAAGCTCGAACGCCAAATCCACAAGCAGAAGACCCGGCTCGAACGGCGTTTCCGCAACGGCGGCATGCGTGCCGAAGCTTTTGCCGAATCCAAACTGCAGGTCGAACACGACGACGACAGCGACTATCCCATCGTCAAAACCAAACACTTCGTCGTTAAGCCCATGGACGTGCAAGAGGCCATCATGCAGATGAACCTGCTCAACCACAACTTCTTCGTCTTCCGCGACGCCACCACCGAACAAATCTGCGTCGTCTATAAGCGCACCGCCGGTGCCTACGGTCTTTTGGAGTTCGACGGCTGAACCGCGCCCTTGCAAAAACTTTTCGTTGACGGTTGGCAAGTTGCGTGTTAGAATACGCCCGCAGTCAAATTTTCCAGTATCAAGCGGAGGGAGGGATATTGAATGGCCAATGAAGTCAAAGTTGGGAAAAACGAATCCATAGACAGTGCTCTCCGCCGCTTTAAGCGTACCTGTCAAAAGGCGGGCACGCTCGCCGAAGTTCGCAAGCGTGAACATTACGAAAAGCCCAGCGTCCGCCGCAAGAA
>JADEZQ010000004.1 GCA_015206785.1 Quinella sp. 2Q5
TACTATTTTCCATTCTTCGTCGGTTAATTCATGATAAGATTTGTCTGCCATGAGAATCTCCTTTAAGGATTTTTGCAAACTTATCTTATCAGATTTTTCATGGCTTTATTTTTTCAACAGACCCTAGAACGACAGAAAATTCATCAGCTCTTGATATTCCAGCAATTTTACCCGCGTGACTTTGGAAAGTTCCGCGCAAAGCTTTTCGACCTCTGCGCCGAAGTACGAGAGGAAAATTTTCTTTCTTAACCGTGTCGCCGCCGAGCGTGTTTTCTATGTGCGTATTGATTTTCGTTTCAAACGGGTTCCAAAACACCACGATAAAATCTCTGTCGCCCGTCAACGTGTGCTGCCGTTCGTTCCACATCGCCCACCCTCTGCGAAAGTTCGGCAAGTCCAATTTTCTCGTCAGATAATTTCGTTCGTAGGGTTCGTACTCAATCACGCTGAAACAACTGCCGCCTTTTTGTTGCATTACGTGCGGCAAAGTGATTCCGCCCCACGATAACCATTCCTCGACTGCCAAATTTTTTACGTCATATTCTTTCAGTAACGACATATCAAGCCTCCGTAAAAAAGGCGAAGCACTTTCCTGCTCCGCTTCAAATTTCATGTGCAGTAATAATTTTTCTTGCTCTGATACACCTTCAACCAGTCAAAAAATTGGTCATCGCTTCGCGCCAGATAAATACATCCGAAGTGAAACAACAGCGACATTGGCAAGATGTACAAGAAATGGAAATTCACACGCGATTGTTGCCGCCCGACGTCGCGGCAGTAGTGAAGTCACCCGCGCTTGAAATTTGATTCAGATTCCGATTGCTACAGAAATTCTACGGAAACGGCGGCGTTACGTCACCAACATGGGAGAATTGACATGAGTGACAGTCGATAGCGACGTTCACTGATGATGAGGCTCAGCGGTGATTTCTGTTCGTGCGATGGAAATTGTGGTGGCGAGCGGCGCGGGCAGTTGAGCGACGATTCTGTTCCTGACGACGTCCGCTTCGGTCGCGTCGGTCAACGGTAGCAGAATCAAAACTTGCACGCCGTTCAACGTTACGCAATCGCTTCGCCGCAATACGCGGCTGATGATGCTGAGGAAATTTGTCGGCTCGGCGTCGGGTGGCAGAGTGAGTTGCATGAGCGTCGTCGGCGTATCGGTGTCGGTCGCTATCCTTGCCAACAGTCGGTAAACGGCGCGGAACGTTTCAAAGTCGACGGTGTACGCGCCGCGCTCACCAACACGTTCGCTTAGCATCGTTGTCAATTGGTTCATGTCGGTCGCGGAAGAATCGACGACGGGTGCCGGTGTGCCGTAGAGTTCCAGCGCGTGCTTACCGTGAGACTTCACCGCGTAAAGAGCAGCGTCCGCTTTCGTGAATATGGCATCAAAGTCGTCACCATCGTGAAAGCTAGACGGCGACACGAACACTGCACCGACGCTCACCCCCAAGGATATCCGCGCACTATCGCACGTGAGTTCCTCGGCGGCATGTTTGAGATTCTCGTTGAGTGAATGCGTGATGTGCCGCAGAAAAGTTCCGTCGGTGACGCCGCGCAAGTACGCTATGAATTCGTCGCCGCCAATTCTCCCAACCAAATCCTCAGCGTCGAGTGTCGTGCGCAAGAGCGTAGCGAACCTAATCAAAAGTCGGTCGCCGGTCGCGTGCCCATAGAGATCGTTGACCAGTTTGAAATTGTCCAAATCAATTATCAGCAATGCCCCTGCCGACGTTGCGACTGCCGCGCCGATTTCCCGCCGCGCAGCAGATTTGTTCAGCAGGTGCGTGAGCGGATCTGTCGTCGCTTGGATTTCCAGCTCGTGGATTTTGACGAGATTGTCCAGCACGTTCCCGACGCGTCGCAACAAGACGTCGGGCTTAAACGGCTTGCGAATGTAATCTGTCGCCCCAACCTCAAAACCTTTGCTCTCCGCCTCTTCGCTGTCGTCAGCAGTCATGAACATTATCGGCACCGGCTCGCCGCGCTCATCTTGCAGCCGTCGTTGAAGTTCGTAGCCGTCCATCTCCGGCATCAACAAATCCGACAGCACGAGCGTTGGTTGTTCGCGGCGAAAGATTTCAATCGCCTGTGCGCCCGTCGTCGCCGTCAGCACTTCATATTGCGCGGCGAGGATGTGACGCGTCACCATCAACATCATCTCGTCATCGTCCACTATCAAAATCTTGTTCATGCATTCGCCTCCAGCCATTGCTTGATCTGTTCACAAACGGTTTGATACTTCGCCATCAGCTTGGCGTGTTGAGCTTCTACTGTGCGCTTGTCGTTCATCTTCGCGGCCGCTTCCAATGCCTTGGCACTTTCCCCCAATCCCAGCGCACCAACCGTCATGGACGTCGACTTGAGAGCGTGTACCAGTATTCGGTATGTCTGCAGGTCGCCGCTGTCAAACGCCGCTTGAATCTTCGCCACGCGCTTCTCATCGATGAACGTCATAAACATCTGCGCAAGGAAGTCTTTGCTGCCCATGCAGTAATTCAGCGCGGTTTCCAGATCCAGCTCCGAAAATTTATTGACGGGTTCGGGCTCCGGCATAGGTTCTTCCGCAGAAACGAACGACACGATATCCGCCGGCAGATGTCGTTCCAAAATCGATTCCAGTTCGCCCACGTCGATTGGCTTGCTCAGGTAGTCGTCGAAGCCTTCGCCAAGATAATTCTCGCGCACTCCGGCAATCGCGCTCGCCGTCAACATCACCACCGAGGTCTTGTCGCCGATGAGATTTTCGCGCCGCATTGCCTTGAGCGTTTCGACGCCGCTTAGCTCCGGCATCATGTTGTCCATGAAGATGATATGGTAGAAATTTTTCTTGACCAGCTCAATGCCCTGCTTGCCGCTGTCGGCAATGTCGGGGACGATTTGATTGCGCTTGAGCAGACCGCTGATGACCTTCAAGTTCATGTCGTTGTCGTCCACCGCCAAGACCCGTGCGCCGTGAGCCGTCAAGAATTTCTGCGCGGTTCTCGTGTCGTCAGATTTCAGATGCTGTCCATCATATGCGCCAATCGGGCTTTTGTCGATGATCTTCTGCACCAGTCGGAAAGAAAATTCCGAGCCCGCGCCGTACTCGCTGACGACTTCAAGCTTGCTGCCCATCATAGTCAACAGCTTCTGCACAATGGCTATGCCGAGACCCGTGCCTTCGATATTGCGATTGCGCTCTTCGTCGAGCCGTTGGAACGATTGAAAGAGCTTGCTCATGTCTTCGCGGCGGATGCCGATGCCCGTATCAACAACTGCCACGCGCAGTTCCAAAGTGTCGGCGTCAAGAGATGTGCCGCTCATACGAAGAGTGACGGAACCTTCGTGCGTGTACTTAACCGCGTTGGTCAGAATGTTGGTGATGATCTGCCGCAACCGCACGTCGTCGCCGTACAGACTTTTTGGCAACGCGGGGTCAATCTCCGTCCTGAACTCAAGCCCCTTCTTGCGTGCCTTTTCGGAAGTCATATTAACCATGTCGTCCAGCAATGCGCCTGTCTCATACCGCACGGGAACGATTTCCATCTTGCCGTCCTCAATCTTGCTGAAGTCCAGAATCGAATTGATGAGCGTGAGGAGCGTCTTGCCCGCGCTCTGAATGTTGGCGGCGTAGTCCAAAATCTCCTTCGACTTGCTTTCGCGCAGAATCATTTCGTTCATGCCGAGCACCGCGTTTATCGGCGTGCGAATCTCGTGGCTCATCTGCGCGAGGAACTGTGACTTCGCGCGGCTTGCCGCAAGTGCCGTATCGGACGCGTCCTTAAGTTGGCGGTTAACCGATTCTTGCCAGCGCAGCAGTCGGTCAATCAGCTCATTGACGATTAGAATGCAAATGCTCGGCAACGCAAGGAACAGCATCCACAGCAGAATAATGTTGCCGTAGATATTCCACCAGCGATTGGCGACGACGACGGTGAATTGTGAAGTCGTGTTCTTCTTGGCAAGGCAGGCAACAAAATTATAGTTGTAGTCCCGCAGCGTGTCGACACCGTCATCGGAATAAACCGCGGCGTATTCGGTGTCGGCGATATTGGTCATGCGTTCGTTGTATAGCTGATAGTCGCTATTCGGGTGATTAATGATCACGCCGTTGCGGTCGACGAGGAACGCATAGCTGTCGTTGGTATAGCTTGCACCGAGCACCTGCGTTAGGCTGTTTATGTAGAAGTCGATTGCGAAAATCCCAATGAACTCATTCTTATCGCTGAAGACCAGTTGCGCCATCGTCACGCAATAAAGCCCCGTCTGCGCGTCATAATACGGCGCAGAGACACTGAACCCGCTAACCGAATGTTCGGTTTCAATATACCACGGTCGCTCGTCAACCTTCCAATTCGGGTCGGGCGATTCCCAGCCGTTGTTCATGATTACCTGATGTTCCTTGTAAGGGTTCGCCAGATAGCACACGGAAATTTCGGGATAGTGCTTGGCAATGTCGTCGAGGAACTTGACCGCGGCTCCGTAGTCGTTCATAAGCTCCGGATGCTCCCGCACCAGGTTGGCAAACATGCTCAACACCGCACGCTGCTTCTCCACCCAGGAGGAAAGCTGATGTTCGTACGCGTCGACTTCGCGGTTCATCTTCGTGTCGCCCCAGCTAATCGTCGTCGACAACGCCACGCTGAACGCAATCATCATCGCCACAATCAAAACGCCGAGTATGCCGATTCGAGCGTAACGGCTGATCTTGGCCAGCTCCTCGTCACGGAAATTTTTTTCTTTGGTCGAGGATTTCTTTTTGTCTTGCGAAACCATCGTCGAGAACGAGAACAGATTGTCCAGCATGCCCGATAGCTTCAGCGCAGATTCGCGAACCTCGGCGGCTTTCTCGGCGGGGTCAGCGTCAGACTTTAGCACATCCACCGCGGCGGCACTCAAGATTTTGCTCACGGGGTCGCGCAGTTCATGGCTCATCCGCGACAAAAATTCTTCCTTGACGTGCAACGCCGTCTGCGCCTGCAATCGATTCTTCAGCGCGTTCAAGTAGAAGAAGATTATCGCCAGCAACATTATCAGGCTCAACACCGTCGTCAGGAAAATCTGTCGGTAGCTGTCTTCGTAGAAGGTATCGTTGTCCACGCTGAGAATTATGTACCAGCCGTTGGTCGTCGCCGTAGTGAAGACGGTTTGTTCGTGCCCGTCGATTTGCGCGGCAAAACTTTCGTGGCGGTTGCTCCGAACGACGCGTTCGAGAATCCCTTCGTATTCGGGCAGCTTGTCCGAAACGCGCTTGCCCACAAGGCTCATGTCGTTATAGCCGATAATCATCCCCGTTTGCGTGACGATCAATGCCTTGCGGTCGCCGCTCGTGCTCATCTTGCGAATGAACTGCTGAACGTCCCCAAAGGTGAAGTCCATCGCAACCACCGTGCTGCCGTCGTCTAACACCTGCGATATCGTGAAGCACATGTTCTCGGTCATCGCGTCGATATACGGTTCGGTTATGTAAATTTGACCGGGATTCTCCTGCGCACCCTTGAACCAAATCCGTTCCGACGCGTGATACTCCGGCGGCATGTCGAAATCGGGAATGATAGCCCAATCCTTGCCTGCGATATACGTGTTGAAGCAGACCCCATTGGTGATGCTCTTCTGCTCGCGTTTTCGTGCATGAATAAATTTTTCCAGCTCGGCGCGCGGCGTCCCGACCTTTAGCAACTGTTCCGCCTCCATCGCCAATCGCAACGTCGCGCCCTTCGCCTGCAAGATTGTCCCTTGAAAGTCGCTGCGGATCACTTCCAGTTGCGTCCGCCCAATCTCCTCGGTTTGGTTCATCGTCATCTTGAATATCAGCCGCACGTTCATGACGATCACCGCGAGGAAAATCACGGTTATGGCTGCTATTATCACGAAGTCAATCCGTCTGCCGCGCCTTAAGATTTGCCATTCCGGCAAAAGTTTCTTGTACATACCATCAGCTCCATTCCTTTGGCGTGTAGAGAAATTCGCTGTCTGTATCCGCATACGCCAATCGAATCGTTCACGAGCAACACGCTCAGCAAAATCGTCGGCACAATGATACTCCTCTCAAATGCGGAAATTTTTTAGCGAAACAAATATACATTCTTTGGGGCTTGTGGTAAACTGCAGGAAGAAACTTTATTTCCACATCACACAAAGGAGGCATGTCATGGAAGTCAATTTGAAAGAAATGTGCCGCACCGTCCGCGAAGACATCTTGACGATGATTCACGCGGCGGGCAGTGGTCACCCCGGCGGCTCGCTCTCGTCGGTGGAAATTATGGTCGCGTTGTACTTCGGCGATGTGATGAAGGTCGACGCGAAGAATCCCGATTGGAACGACCGCGACCGCTTCATTCTGTCGAAGGGGCACGTCGCTCCCGTACTCTACAGCGTCCTGGCGCGCAAAGGTTTCTTCCCCGTCGAAGAACTCGGCACGTTGCGCAAGTTCGGCAGCATCTTGCAAGGTCATCCGCACAAAGCTCACACGCCCGGCTTGGAATGCTCGGCGGGTTCGCTCGGTCAGGGTTTGAGCGTCGCTAACGGAATCGCGCTCGCCTTCAAGAAGCTCGGCACCGGTCAGCGCGTCTATTGCCTCATGGGTGACGGCGAACTGCAAGAGGGGCAGATTTGGGAAGCCGCAATGTTCGCGCCGCAACAGAAACTCGACAACGTCTGCGCTATCGTCGACTACAATCACGTTCAGCTTGACGGCACCGTCGAAGAGATCAAGAGCCTCGACAATCTGCCCGCGCGCTGGAATGATTTCGGTTGGAATGTCATCGAAGTCGACGGTCACGACGTCAACGCGCTCGTCCACGCCTTCAAGCTCGCCGCGCTCACCAAAGACCGCCCGTCAGTTTTGATCGCTCACACCGTCAAAGGCAAAGGCGTCTCGTTCATGGAAGGCGATTGCAATTGGCACGGAAACTGCCCGAACGCGGAGCAGCTGGCTCAAGCTTTGGCAGAGGTTAGGGGGGCGACATCATGAGCGTGAAAAAAATTCCGATGCGCGACGGCTACGGCAAGGCTCTGCTAGAACTGATCGCCGCCAATCCGAAGGTCATTGCACTCGACGCCGACGTCGCCAAATCCACGCGCAGCGGCTGGGTCAAAGACAAATTCCCCGACAACTTCATTGACATGGGCATCGCCGAACAGGATCTGGCTGGCACCGCGGCAGGTCTCGCGCTCGGCGGAATGTTGCCGTTCACGTCCACTTACGCCGTCTTTATGGCAGGACGCGCCTGGGACGAAATTCGCACGACCATCTGCTACAACAATCTCAACGTCAAAATCGCCGGAGCGCACGCGGGAATCTCTGTCGGTCCCGACGGCGCAACTCATCAGGCGTTGGAGGACGTGGCTATCATGCGCGTTCTGCCCAATATGACGGTCGTTTGCCCCTGTGACGCCGAAGAAACTCGCAAGGCAACGCTCGCCTTCGCGAAGATTGACGGACCCTGCTACGTTCGCTTCGGGCGTGAAGCTGTGCCGGTTGTCACCGACGAGACGACGCCGTTTGAACTGGGCAAAGCTCGCCTCTGCCGCGAAGGTTCCGACGTCGCGATTATCGCTTGCGGCGCAATGGTTTATGAATCGCTCGAAGCCGCCAAAGTTCTCGCCGACGAAAACATTTCCGCTGAAGTCATCGACCTGCACACCGTCAAGCCGATTGACGTCGACGCTGTCGTCGCCGCCGCGAAGAAATGTGGTTGCGTCGTCACCGCGGAAGAACATCAGATTTTCGGCGGCATGGGCTCTGCCGTCGCTGAATGCCTCGCAAAAAATTTCCCCGCCCCGCAAGAGTTCATCGCCATCCAAGACACCTTCGGCGAATCGGGTCAGCCTCAAGAGCTCATGGACGCTTACGGTTTGAATCAATCGTCAATCGTCGCCGCCGCAAAAAAAGTCATCGCACGCAAATAGGACTCGGCTGAAGTCATCGGCTTCGGTCGGCGTCCTGTTTTCTTTTGCGACAAACAACAGCGCGGCGCGCTTTGACATAAATCCGGTTAACCGTATTTGAGGCAAAGGAGGTAATTTTATGGAGACAGCGGCTTTGCAGAAAGTTGCTCGTCGCGTGCGTTTCGAGGCGGTGCGCATGATCTACGAGGGCAAGGAAGGTCACCCGGGTCCCGCGCTCAGCTGCGCAGACATCGTCGCGACGCTGTATTTCGACGTGATGAACATTCGCCCCGATCAACCCGATTGGGAAGATCGCGACCGCTTCATTCTGTCGAAGGGGCACGGTTGCCCGATTTGGTACGCCACGCTCAACGAACGCGGCTACAACAACCCGAAGGTTGAACACTTCCATCTGCGCGAACTCGGCTCAATCTTCCAAGGTCACCCGTCAATGCACAGCGGCGTTCCTGGCATCGACATGACGACCGGTTCGCTCGGCAACGGCATCGCTATCGGCGCGGGCATGGCTTACGCTGCCAAAGCTCATCACAAGGACTACTACACCTACGTTATCTGCGGCGACGGAGAAATGCAAGAGGGCGTCACGTGGGAAGGCGTCAACATGGCGAAAGGTCGCGGGCTCGACAATCTCGTTGTCTTCGTCGACAACAACGGCTTCCAGAGTTACAAGACCATCGAATTCACCATCGGGCAAAACAACATGGCGGATCGCTTCCGCGCTTTCGGCTGGCATACGCAGGAGATCAACGGTCACGACGTCGAGCAGATTAAGGCAGCCGTCACCATCGCCAAAGCAACGTCCGGCTCACCGCACGCAATCATCTGCCGCACCGTCAAAGGCAAAGGCTTGAGCTACATGGAGAACAACAACAAGTGGCACAAAGGCGTTCCGACCGAGGAGCAGTGGGAAATCACCAAGCGCGAACTGGGGGGCGAGTGATATGGCAAAGTTTAAAGGTGTTCGCGAGGCCTTCGCCGCCGCGCTGACTGATTTGGCAGTTGAGGGCAAGGACGTCTATGGCGTCTTCCCAGATTCCTTGAGCGCAATGCGTGCCATCGCCTTCGGCGAAAAATTTCCCGAACGCTACGTGGAATGCGGCATCGCTGAGCAGTGTGCAGTTGACGTGGCGGCGGGCATGGCGACTACGGGCGCGATTCCTTTCGTCGGTAGCTACGCGGGATTTTTGACGATGCGTGCCGGTGAACAAATGCGCACCTTCGTCGGCTACACCGAACTGAACGTCAAGTTCGCGGGCTTCAACGCGGGTTGCATGGGCGGCGAACGCGAAGGCGTCACTCACCAATTCTACGAGGACATTGCCTTCGTCAGCTCGTTGCCGAACTTCAAAATCTTTACGCCCGCCGACGGCAACCAGATGTACCACGCAGTTAAAATCGCCGCGGATATCGTCGGACCCGTCTATCTGCGCGGCGGCTCCGGCAAGGAACCGACCGTCTTCCCCGAAGACGCGCCGTTCTCGCCCGACGGCATTACCGTCTGCAAAGACTACGGCACCGACGCCGTCATTCTCTCCTGCGGACACGTGCTTGACCGCGTCATCGCCGCCGCAGATTTGCTCAAGGCTCAAGGTATCAACGTCACCGCCGCGGACATCAATATCCTTTACGGCGACAACCCTGCAAAAATTCTCGAAGTCATGGCGAAGACCAATCTCGTCGTCACGGTTGAAGACCACAACATCAACGGCGGGCTCGGCTCATACATCAGCCGCCTCGCAACGGAAAATCGTCCCGTCCGCGTCAAACGCATCGCCTTGGAAGATTATTCCGAATCGGGTGCCGCCAAAGACCTCGGCGACAAAGAAGGCTTCAGCCCCGAAAACATCTGCGCAGTCGTCGCCAAAACCCTCGGCAAGTGAAAGGAGTTCTGTTCAATGTCTAAGATCAAAGTTGCAGTTATCGGCGCGGGCGGAAAGATGGGTACGCGCACTTCCAACAACCTCGTCACCAAGTTCGCCGACAAATTCGATGTCAAGCTTGTCGAGACGTTCCCGCCTGCCGTCGAACGCATCGAGAAGGAACGCGGTCTCAAAGTCACGCCCGTCAAAGAAGCTCTTGACTTCGCGGACGTGGTTATCTTCGCCGTGCCCGACACGCTCATCAAGAAGCTGTCCGCCGAATACGTTCCGCAGCTCAAGCCCGGCACCGTCTTCCTGATCCTCGACCCCGCCGCCGCCGTCGCCAAAGAACTCACCCTGCGCGACGATTGCACCTTCGGCGTTGCCCATCCGTGTCACCCGTCCTATTTCAAGTGGCAGAAGGAAGAGGAAGCTTACCTTGACCGTTTCGGCGGAGAAGGCGGTCATCAGGATATCGTCATGTCCAAAATCTGCGGCGACGACGACAAGTTTGCGCTCGCTCAGGAAACCGCCCGTTGCATGTATCGCGCGGACAAAGCCTTCGTTATGACCAGCGAACAAATTGCCTTCCTTGAGCCGACGCTCGTCGAAGTGCTCGGTGCCAGCTGTCTGTATGCTATGGCGGAGACCGTCAACGAAGCCGAAAAGCGCGGCATCCCCCGCGAAGCGGCGGTATCGTTCTTGACGGGGCACATCTTCAACTTGACGGCAAACTTCCTCGGCTATCTGCCCGGCAATCCGCCCGTCTCCGACGCCTGCAAAGTCGCCATTGGTCTGGGCAACAAGCTCGTCCTGCGCGACGACTGGAAGAAGATCTGGGACGACGACACCTTGAACAAAGTTATCGCCACGATGCTTCACCCCGACAACCCGCAAATTTAATCGACCTTAGGAGTGTTTACCATGACGAAAAAATTTCTCGCCCTGCTGATGGGCATACTGATGACGTTGACTTTGACGGCGTGCGGCGGCGGCGGCGATAAACCCGCTGATAAACCTGCCGACAAACCTGCCGCTTCGACCGACAAGAAGGAAACCGGTCTGCTCGGTAAGGCGGACGCCGAAAAGCACCTCAAGGTTGGCACGACCACCGCGCCCGACGGGCACTACGTCCTTGGTCTCGTCGAAATGCAGAAGAAGCTTGAAGAACTCAGCGGCGGCAAGATGACCCTCGACATTTACCCGAACAGCGCACTCGGCGGCGAAAGCGACATGATGGACGCCGTCAGCACCGGCACGCAGGACATGGTTTTGAGCTCGACCGGTCCTATCTCGTCGTTCTCCACTGCAACCAAACGTTGGAGCACCCTCGACCTGCCGTATCTGTTCAAAGACCGCGAACAGGCTTACAAAGTTCTTGACGGCGACATCGGCAAAAAGCTCCTCGAAGACTTCAACGGCACCGGCGTCAAGGCTATCGGCTTCTGGGAAAACGGCTTCCGCGAACTGACCAACAACAAAAAGGAAGTCAAAACCCCCGCAGACCTTGCAGGCATGAAGATCCGCACGATGGAAAACCCCGTTCACATGGCGACATACACGCAGCTCGGTGCCACGCCGACTGCTATGGCTTGGGGTGAAATTTTCTCCGCTCTCCAGCAAGGCACCGTTGACGGGCAGGAAAATCCGCTCGCCATCATCCTCACCGCAAAAGTCTACGAAGTGCAAAAGTATCTCAGCATGATCGACCTGTTCTACAGCCCGTGCGTCCTCATGATCAACGAAGACATCTACAACGGTTTCACCGACGAGCAGAAGAAATGGTTCGACGAGGCAGCCGAATATGGCAAGCAACAGGAACGCAAAATCTCCCAGGAAATCGACTCCAAAGCCCGCGCCGAAATGGAAAAGCAAGGCGTCACCTTCACCGACGTGAACAAGGACGAATGGGTTAAGGCAGCTATGCCCGTCTACGAGAACACTTCCATCGGCATCGACAACGAACTTCTCGCGCAGATTCGCTCTGAAACCGGCAACTGATTCGGTCGGCAATCGACGGGAAGTGAAACTATGCAAAAAGCAGTTAACGGCTTCGCTAAGTTCGTCGAAATTGTTCTGGTTATCCTGATGGCGTTCATGGTTCTGGTAGTCTTTCTGGCAACGGTCGGACGATACACGCAGGCGTTCTCAATCCCGTGGAGCGAAGAATTTGCGCGCTATTGCATGGTCGCCATCGTCTATCTGGGGCTGATGCTCGCCTCACTGACCAAGCAACATTTCGTCGTTGAACTGGTGCCGCTCATCTTCAAGAACAACCCCGCCGTCATCAAGGCTTGCAACATCATCGTCACCATATTGCTCGACGGCTTCGCGATCTTCATGGCAAAATACGGCTGGCTCGTCGTCAGCAAAATGCTCAACCAGGGCAAGCTTAGCCCGATGTTGAATCTGCCGCTCGGTATGGTCTATCTGCTCGTGCCCGTGGGAATCGTCCTTATGGCAGTATTCTACACCTACCGAATGTATCTGGACATGACCGGCAAGGAGGTGGCTCGCTGAATGGAAGCTGCAGGAATTTTGTTCTCGGTGCTGTTCGTCTTCCTGTTCCTCGGCGTGCCAATCGCCATCAGCCTGGGCATCGCGGCGGCATTGACTATGGTCATCACCAGCAACCCGCAGTACCTGGCGTCCGTGCCGACGCGCATGTTCACACAGCTCGACTCCTTCACGCTTATGGCGGTGCCGTTCTTCATTCTGGCGGGCAACATCATGGCTTCGGGCGGCATAAGCGACAGGCTCATCGGGTTCTTCGCGCTGATCCTCAAGCAACTGCCGGGGCGGCTCTCTTGCATATCGGTCGTGGCGTCGGGTTTCTTCGGTGCAATCTCCGGCTCCAACCCCGCAACCGTCGCGGCTATCGGCGGCATTACCGCTCCGAAGATGATGGAACGCGGCTATCCCAAAGACGTGACTGCGGCTATCGCGGCGTCGTCGGGCACCCTCGGCGTCATTATCCCGCCGTCAATCGGCATGGTCACCTACGCCGTCACCGCGGGCGTCTCCGTCACGGCAATCTTCCTCGCCGGCTGGGTGCCTGGCATAATGCTTATCCTCGGATTGTGCATCGCCAATATGATCATGTGCAACAAGTACGACTCGCCCGACAAGACCGCTTATCCCGCGTCGGAATACATCGCCAAGTTCAAGGACGCCTTCCTCGCTCTGCTCATGCCCGTGATAATTTTGGGCGGCATCTATTCGGGCGTCTTCACCCCGACCGAATCCGCGTCAGTCGCCTGTGTCTACTCGCTCATCGTCTCTTGCTTCGTGTTCAAGGAAATCGACGGCAAGAAGTTGTACAAAATCTTCGCGGACAGCTGCGTCAGCTCCGCCGTCGTCATGTTCATCATCAGCATGAGCGCGCCTTTCAGCTGGTTTATGACCACGGAGAATATCCCGACCATCCTGTCCACGACGATTATGACCGCCTTCTCCAGCAAGTACGTCATCCTCTTCGCAATGAACCTGTTGCTACTGTTCCTCGGTTGCTTCCTGGAAACGCAGTCGATTATCCTGCTCGTTACGCCGATCCTCCTGCCGATTGCCGTCGCCCTCGGCGTCGACCCCATCGTCCTCGGGCTCATCATCATCGTCAATACATCAATCGGCATGATCACCCCGCCAATGGCAGTCAACCTCTTCGTCGCCAGCGGCATTACAAAAGTTTCAATAGGTGCGGTGTCAAAAACCATCTTGCCATACCTAATCCTTGAGTTCCTGATTCTGCTCGCCTACATGTACATTCCGATAATCTTCGGCTTCTCGGTTCTGCTATAGTGAACGACTTCGCAATTAAGGCGGAAAATCTCGCCAAGGTCTACAGAATTTACGAGCGGGACATCGACAGGCTCAAGGAAACGTTTCACCCCTTCGGCAAGAAATACAGCCGCGACTTCTACGCACTGCGCGACGTGTCGTTTGAGATCGGTCGCGGCGAAAACGTCGGGCTCGTCGGCAAAAACGGCGCGGGCAAGTCCACGCTGCTCAAGATCATTACGGGCGTCCTCACACCTTCGAGCGGCACCATCGAAGTCAACGGTCGCATTGCCTCGTTGCTTGAGCTCGGCGCGGGCTTCAATCCCGAACTTACCGGCGTGGAAAATATTTACATGAACGGGCTGTTGATGGGGCAATCACGCGCGGTTATGGAAACGAAGGTCGACGACATCATTGCCTTCGCGGATATCGGCGACTTCGTCAATCAGCCAGTCAAAACTTATTCGTCGGGAATGTTCGCGCGGCTCGCCTTCGCCGTCAATGCCTTCGTCGAACCCGATATCCTCATCATCGACGAGGCGTTGAGCGTCGGCGACGCCTTTTTCCAGAGCAAATGCATCGACAAAATGCGCACTATGATTGACGGCGGAGTCACTGTCCTCTTCGTCAGCCACGACACCTTCGCCGTCAAGAATCTCTGTCGACGCGCCTTCCTCATGCAGAGCGGACGAATCGTCATGGACGGCACCGCCCGTGAAGTCGTCGAGACATATCGCAACCAACAGATTGACGCTCGCCGCGATTATGAGCCGACCAAGTCCGCCGCGCTGGAAGACTTCCTCGACACTATCAAACGTCACCAATCAAATGAACCCGCCGACGCCACGCCGCTTCCAATTTCGTCGGCGGATTTATTGCGCGGCAAAAGCTCCTTCGACAAGAACGCCGCCTATCAACGCACCGGCAACGGTCGCGCCGAATTTATCAACGTGCAACTGCTCGACACGACCGGTCGCCCCGTCACCGAAGTCGTCTTCGGCAATGATGTCGTCTTGCGCATGGTCATCAAGTTCAACGACGACGTCGACTGCCTCGGCTTCGGCTACCACATCCGCAACGCAACCGGCATCGATCTCGTTTACACCGATTCCCGATTCGACGGCATGAAGGTCATCACCGACGCCAAGCGTCAAGAAATTTTCGCGGTGGATTGGCGGTTCAATGTCGCCCTTCGCCAGGAACTCTACGACATCGCCTGCGTCATCTCCATTCCCGTCGAAGAGACCATGAACTTCCCCGAAGTTTGCGACTTCGTGCCGTGCGCCGTGCAATTCAACGTCGTCAGCCCCAATCCGTATATGAATCTCGGCGGCGGCTACGTCCACTGGCACAACGATTTGACCATCACAAAAATTGACGGAGGTATCGACGCATGACGTTGCTCTCGACTTTGACCAAGCTCCTCAACAAAACGCCACCGTCCGACGACTCTGATTTTGACAGGCTGTGCGTCGCCAACTCGTTGCTCTTCGACGCGGACTGGTATCGGCAATCTTACGGTTTCGGCGAATATCTGGATGCCGCCGCTCACTATCTGCACGTCGGCTGGCGCGAAGGCAAGGACCCTTCCGAAAATTTTTCCACCGCCGATTATCTCGCCGCCAATCCCGACGTCAAATCCGCCGACATGAATCCGCTGGTGCATTTCGAACGCTTTGGTCGGCGCGAAGGTCGTTGGCGTGAACAGATTGAACGCGCCCTGCCGAAAATTTTATCGCGACACCCCGAATGTCGTGCGCAGTTGAATCGCGGACTGCTTCGTCTGCGCATAACCAACGCCTGCAACGCCAAGTGCCGTTACTGCGGCGTGCGCTGCACCTTCGGCGACGAGGCAACCCACGCTATGGAGCCGAGCTGGTACTACGAACTTTGCCGGCCGCTCTACGACAACATCGGCATCGTCCTCATCACCGGCGGCGACGCCTTCTTCGCCAAGGAAAGCCTCAACTACATGCGCTTCATGAGCACGAACTATCCGCGAATCACGCTGATGACTGAGTCGAACGGAATCGCCTTCAACGACAAATTTCAACAGCTCGCCGCCGATAATCTGTTCAAGACGCATTTCTCCGTGAACGCTTCCAATGTCGACGTCTTCGCGCGGAGTTGTTGGGACGCTGACGACGGCGACGCCGCTCGAAAAATTTTTCCGGTCATGCTCAAGAATATCCGCCGCTACGTCGAACGCCTCGCCGCCGAAGACAAGCTCTGCTTCGCGCCCGATCTGTCGATGGTCATCAACCGCGACAACGCCGACGACATCTTGAACTTCGTCAAACTCGCGCTCGACCTTCACGCCGGCTTTATCGTCTTCTACTTCGACTACACCGAAAACGACATGAACGCCGAACACTTCACCAACCCCGACGCCGCTCGTCCGGCAATGAAGACGCTAATGGAGTTGGAACGCGTGCTCGCCGAAAAAGTTCTCGTCTACTTCCGTCTGTGGTTGCCGACTGCCGAGGCCGCGACCCTCCAGCAGGAAGTTGAGTCCATCCCGATTGCCGAGCTTCGCGCTAAATACGCCGACATCCTCCGCAAGGCAGCCGACCGTTCAGTTATGGGCGAACTAAAGCGGCGCAACGAACTTCGCCGCGCCGCCGGCAAATATGAACTGTCCATCGTCGACGACATCTCGCCGAGCCTGCACCTGAAACCCGACGCCGACCGAGAAATTTGTTTCGCGCCGTGGAATGAAATCGATCTTTATCCCGACGGGCGGCTGGACTTCTGCGGTTGGTTTGAGCCGACGCTCAATATCCACAACTTCATCGAGCGCGGTGCCGACGGTCGTGACTTCGTCGACTGGTCGCGCGTGCTCAACTCCTTCGAGTACGCCTCAGCACGCTACAGAATTCTTCGCGACGACTGGCGCGGTTGCCAGATGTGTTGCCCGATGAATTCCGCCAAAAATCCAATGGAACCCGTCACCAAGTACAACGTCGACCGCCTCAGCCGAGGTGCGCCTTCATCTTGAGGATACGCCGAACCGATTCATCAATCCGCGCTTCAGAAATTTCGCCGCGGCGCACCGCCTCCAATATCGCGTTGTAAACAATCCGCTGGCTCTCGTAGTTATGGCAGACAAGCGCAACGTCTCCGCCGGCTTGAACCAATTGCACGCCGATTGAACCCAAATCGGTGTGATTTTTTATTGCGCCCATCTCCAAATCGTCCGTGACGACCACGCCGCCAAAGCCGAGCTCCCCGCGCAACAGACCGTCAATGACGGCGGGCGACAGGCTCGCGGAGTTTTCGGCGTCAAGCGCGGCGTACTTCAAGTGCCCGATCATCACCGCGAACGTCGAGTTGTCGTACCCGTGAATGATTCGCGCGAACGGCGGCAGGTCCTCGGCGTCCAAAACTGCGCGGCTGTCCTCCACCAACGAAACTTCCTTGTGCGGATCAATCTTGCTCTTGCCGATGCCGGGGAAGTGCTTGAGCGTGTAAAGAAAATTCTTCGACTCGTAGCCCTGCGCGGCGGCGTCAACAAAATTCGCGACCATCTGCGCGTCACTGCCGAACGAGCGCGTGTCTTTGCTACCGACGTCCGCCACCGGCGCAAAGTTGATGTTCACGCCGATTGACCGCAGAAGCTCCGCGTTGTATTCCGCCCAATATTTCGCGACCGAGCTGTCGCCTTCAAGACCGATTGCCTCTTGCGACGGTGCCGGCTCCAGAAAATTTTTGCCGCGAGCAACGCGTCCGCCCTCCTCGTCCAGCGCGATGAGCAGCGGAATTTTTTGATTCGCCTGCAACGCCGCGGTCAACGCCTTCGCCTGCGCAACCGACTCAAGGTTTCTGTCGAACAATATCACGCCGCCGACTCGGCACGTCTCCAACATGTAACGGATGTCGTCGTTGAACTCCGTGCCGTAAAAACCGATCATCATCATCTGCCCAACTTTGTCTTCGAGCGGCATGGATTTGATTTGCTCTTCAATCGGGTCAATCGGCGCGGGCAACACTTCCGCCGTCGATTTCTCCTCGCCCAGACACCCGCAGACCGCCAGCGTCACCAGCAACGTCACCATCAGCTTGAAAATCCTCAAAATAATCGTCTCCTTTCCGCGTGGGATTCTATACGATTCCCCGCCAAAAAAAAAGCCCCCGCCGAACGGGAGCCGAGTTGAAGCCGCGGTTACTGCTTGAAGAAACTTTCCGCGCCCTCGTTGAAGGGAATTGTCATGTGCGCTTTTTCCATCGCAAACTTTTTGTCCAGACCGTTCAGGACGGGATGCGCGCTCTTGAATTGGGCGAGGTTGTCGAAGATTGTCGCGAGCAACTTGCCGGCAAGATCCTTGTCGACTTTGTCGTTGCAGGCGAGAATTGCCATCACGCTGACGGTCTGAATGTCTTCGTCCACGCCGCGATAGGTGCCCGCGGGTATCGTGTTGCGCGAGTAGAACGAGAACTTCTCCGACAGCGTCTTGAAGTGTTGGTCGTCTATCGGCAGAATTTTAATCGCCATCTGCGAAGCGACATCTTGCACCGCGAGGGTCGGTGCACCTGCCGTGAGGAACGCCGCATCAATCGTGCCGTCCTTGAGAGCCTTAGCCGCCGCCGAGAACGACAGATATTGCGGGGAAATGTCGCTGTAGCTCAAGCCGTACACTTCCAGAATCTGACGAGCGTTAGCTTCCGCGCCGCTGCCTTCCACACCGACGGCAACCTTCTTGCCGCGCAGTCCGTCAATCGACTCAATGCCCGAAGCCGCCGCCGTCACGAACTGACAGCTTTCGGGGTAGAGCGTCGCCAGGCCGCGCAGATGATCGAACTTGTACTTGTTCTCGTCCTTGAACATTTCGGTGCCGTTGACCGCGTAGCTTGCAATGTCGTTCTGGATAATCGCCAGCTCAACGACGCCCTCCTCCAGCAGCCTGACGTTGGCAATTGATCCGCTCGTCGTCTGAACGCCGCAGTGCATGTCGGGAATTTTCTCGTTGAGCAGCTCGCTCAGGGATCCGCCAATGATGTAGTAGGTGCCCATCGTGTTGCCCGTGGCGACGTGCAGGAAGTGTTCCTTGACGTCCGCTTTGGTCTTCTCGACGGGAACGTCTTTCTCGCTGCAGCCCGTCATCAGAGCCAGCATGCAAATCATCAGCAGGGTCAAAAATTTTTTCATGGTGCTCACCCTTGCAAAACTTTTTTGAAGGTCGCGACGACGTTTTCAGTGGTGAAGCCGAATTTCTTGAACAGCGTACCTGCCGGAGCGGACGCGCCGAATCCGTGCATGCTCACCGTCGCCGGTGCGTAGCTGCCCCAGCCGAAGTTCGTGCCGGCTTCGATTGCCACGCGAGCCTTGATGTTCGAGGGCAGGACGGATTCTTTGTATTCGTCGGACTGCTGTTCGAACAAATCCATGCAAGGCATACTGATGACGCGCACGAAAATATTTTCTTTGGCGAGTTCGGCTTGAGCGTCAATCGCCAGCGAAACTTCGGAACCGGTCGCGATTAAAATGCCAGCGCAGTCGCCTTGGGCTTCGGAAACGACGTAAGCACCCTTGAGCGCGTCTTTCGACGAGCCGGCGAGTTGTGGAAGATTTTGCCGCGTCAGCACCAGAGCGGTCGGCGTCTCCTTCGACGTCACTGCCAGGAACCAGCCCGCCGCGGTCTCCGTGAGGTCGGCAGGTCTGAACACGTTCAAGTTCGGTTGAGCGCGCAACATCGCCAGCTGTTCAATCGGCTCGTGGGTCGGTCCGTCTTCGCCAACGCCAATCGAATCGTGCGTCAGGACATAAATCGCGGGCAACTTCATCAGCGACGCGAGACGCATCATCGGCTTCATGTAGTCGGCGAACACGAAGAACGTCGCGCAGTAAGCGTGAAGTCCGCCGTGCAAAATCAGCCCGTTGACGATACCGGTCATCGCCAGTTCGCGAATTCCGTAATGCAAATTGCGTCCGCCGTAGTTGTCGCGGCTGAAGTCGCCTTCGCCTTTCATCGCGGTTTTGTTCGACGGCGCGAGGTCGGCACTGCCGCCAATCAGATTCGGAACGAGCTTTGCAAGCCGATTGATCATCGTGCCGGAAGCCGCGCGGGTAGCTTGAGCTTTGTCCTCGCGTGCCCAGAAATTTTCGTCCGCCAAAAGTTTTTCCGCGTCGACGGGCGCAAAATATTCGTCCCAAAGTTTTTTCTCGTCGGGGAATTTCGCGGCATAGTCGGCGAAAAGTTTTTCCCAAGCGGCTTCAGCTTTCGCGCCGGCCGTCATCAGGTCATTGACGTGGCTGTAAACTTCGGCGGGCACGTGGAAAGTCTCTTCGGGCTGCGGATAGTCGAGAGCTTTTTTGAGCGCGACGACGTTATCGACGCCGAGCGGTTCGCCGTGACTCGACGCCGAATCCTGCTTAGCCGAGCCGTAGCCGATGTGCGTCTTGATTTCGATAAACGACGGGCGCGACGTATCAGCTTTCGCCTCGGCGATTGCCGCGCCGATTGCGTCGATGTCGTTGCCGTCCTCAACCGTCCACGTCCTGAAGCCGAACGCCTGCATGCGCTGCTGAACGTTTTCGGTGAACGCGATATCCGTCGAGCCTTCGATTGTGATTCGGTTGCTGTCGTACAGGACAATCAACTTGCTCAAGCCGAGTGTGCCCGCCAACGAAAATGCTTCTGACGAAATGCCTTCCATCAAGCAGCCGTCGCCGCCCAATGCGAACGTGTAGTGGTCGACGACTGGGAAGCCAGGCTTGTTGAATTTCGCGGCGAGATGAGCTTCAGCCATCGCCATGCCGACCGCGAACGACATTCCCGCGCCGAGCGGGCCGGTCGTGGCTTCAACGCCGACCGTGTGACCATATTCGGGATGACCCGGCGTCAACGAGCCGTCCTGCCGGAAATTTTTCAGGTCGTCGAGCGTCAAGCCGTAGCCGAAGACGTGAAGCAGCGAATACAGCAACGCCGAGCCGTGTCCCGCGCTCAAGATGAATCGGTCGCGGTTGATCCACTTGGGATTTTTGGGATTGTGCGTCATTTGGTGCGCCCAAAGTTCGTAGGCAATCGGCGCGGCACCCAGCGGCATTCCCGGATGACCGGAGTTCGCCTTCTGCACGGCGTCGACAGCAAGCGTGCGAATCGCGTTGACAGACAAGTTATCGATATTCATGGTGTCAGCTCCTTAGGTCAATTCGTACATCGCGATCTCGTTGACTTCGCGGTTGGTGGCGACGATGATGTCTTTGCCGTCGCGGACGAAATGCATGACGTTCGCCGCGCCACAGCCCTTGTCGAGGACTTGCGCGCTGTAGCCTTTGCCGTCGTGCGTGAAGGCGAGCAGATAGCGTTCGCCCTTGCGGTGACCGAGAATCCAGGTCGGCTTGCCGCAAATCATTCCGCCGAAGATAGCGTGCAGGAACTCCAGCTTCTCGGGGTGCGTGTATTCCAGTTCGAACTTGTCGCCGCGCTTGTGATAGATGTTGATCGTGTCGCCGTGGAACGGGGCAATGGTGCAAAGTTCTTCGACGCCGTCGCCGTCCAAGTCTAGCAACAGCCCGTCACTCGCCGCGTCGTCGATGAGCTTCTTGATCGTCCAGTCGCCGCCGGCAGTTTTGGGCGGGAAGAACTGATAAACGCCGTCGTCGCAGCTGACGATGCTTGAGGTCGAGCCGTCCGCCTCCACGTGCCGATAGTAGCCGTGGTTCTTGAGCATGCCGTCTTTTATGGTCGTAAGCTCAAGTTGATTGCTATATGTGAATTTCGACAGGTCGTCGGGCAATTCCGCGACGCACACTCTGCCCGGGGAACGCCAGTCGTCTTTGTACTCGTGGTCGGTCTTCAGGCAACAGGCGATGAGATAATTTTTGCCGCCGGCTTGCAGAATGTCGAAGCGGTGCACGAACGGCAGCTTGCAAAGGACGCGAACTTCCCAATCGTCCTTGCCCATCGGCGTGACCACGACAATCGAGGCGTTCTTGCTGTCGTTGGGCGAATAGAATTTCCGCGTCGACAGAAACTGTCCGTCGCTGCCGGGCACCTGTTGCATCGTCATAATCCCGCCTGGCTCGCTCCAAAGAACTTCCTCCTGATTGCCTTCCAGATCGTAGAGTCGGCATTCGTTGACCTTCTCCGCCGCAACAAGAAAATGATCGTGCCCGTGATAGTGCAACATCGTCATGGCGTAGCACTTCTCCAGCTCGCCGACGACTTTTTTCGTGACGTTCATGTTGTTGCCTCCTCAAATGATTTTGTCGAAGTAGCCGCGCAGGAAGTTGTTCGCCTTGGTGAGTTCGCCGCGCCAATCCTCCGTGACGCCCTTGACGTACCAGAATTCAGCGACGTAGCGGCGAACGCCCAGTTCCCACGAAGTTTGAATCGCCTTGGCAAAGTCGACGTGACCGGTGCCGAAGGGAATCTCGCGGTACTTGCCGGGCACAGTCTCCTTCAGATGAACGGCGACCAGATGACCCGCGCCCGTCTTGAAGTCGTCGGCAAGATTTTCGCCATAGAGCAGGCAAGCGTTCGTGACGTTGCCCACGTCGGGATAAACTCCCAGATACGGCGAATTCACCAGGCTGACATATTCCATCGACTTGCGCACGTTGTCCATGAACGGCGTTTCCATCGTCTCGAAGCCGAGCACGACACCTTCGCGAGCCGCCATAAGAGCCGACAGCTTCAGGTTCGCAATGAAGTCCGCGCGGGTTTGAGCGTCGCCTTCCTCGTAATAGACATCGTAACCGGCAAGCTGAATGGTGCGAATGCCGAGCCTCGCCGCCAGAGCAATCGCCTTGCTCATTATCTCAAGGCTGCGTTCGCGGATTTTGGGATCGTGGCTGCCGAGCGGATACTTCCTGTGCCCGCTCAAGCAAATCGAACGGAACGGCAGTCCGACCGCACGCATCGCCGCAATGACCTCGTCAACTTCGCCGTCGGTCATATCCAGCCGCGCAAGCTTTGCGTCCGTCTCGTCAATCGACATCTCGACATAATCAAAGCCCGCGACCTTCGCCGCCTGAAGTTTCTCCGCCCACGTCAAATCGTTCGGCATAGACTTTTCGTACAGACCGAGCAAATATTTTTTCATGGCGACACCTCAGCCTTGCCCGTAGTAAGCATTCGGTCCGTGCTTGCGCATGAAGTGCTTGTCCTGAATGTACTGCGGGGCGCGGGCGACCTTCGGGTTGTTGAGTTCGGTGAACGTCGCCATCTTCGCGACCTCTTCGAGAACGACGGAATGATAGACGGCTTGCGCGGCGTCCTTGCCCCAGGTGAATGAACCGTGGTTTGCGCAGATGACGGCGGGCACGAACACGGGATTGATCTTGCGCTCGGTGAATGTCTCGACGATGACGTTGCCGGTGTTGAGCTCGTAAGCCGCTTCAATCTCCTCCTTCGTCAACGAACGCGTGCAGGGAATGTCGCCGTAGAAATAATCGGCGTGCGTGTGAACGATGCCGCCGATTTCGGGAAAAGCACGGTACAAAATCCGATGGGTCTCCGTGTCCGACGACGGGCGCAGTTTGCCTTCGACCTTGTTGCCGTCCAAATCCACAACGACCAAATCTTCGGGCTTGAGCTCGTCATATTCCACGCCGCTCGGTTTGATGACGAACAGCCCGCTTGCACGGTCAATGCCGCTGACGTTGCCCCACGTGTAGGTGATGAGCTTGCGCCGCGGTAATTCCATGTTCGCTTCGTACACTTTCTGCTTCAGTTCTTCTAACATGCTTAACCCTCCCAAAAGATAAAAAAAAATAATCGCGACTCCGAGGGCGGGATTCGTTCCCGCCCCGACGTTCTGATTAAGGGGAGCAAGTTTTACTTCTTGTCGATGATCTCCGACTGGATTTTCTCGATCATTTCTTTTTCGCTGAGCAAGTTCTTGAGCCCGATGACGGTGGCTTTGACGCCAGTGAATGTGCCGACGAGCGAGGCGGAGCAGAAGACCACGTCGAAGTTGTTCGCCTGAGATTTGGCGTCGCCAACGTTGGTGTGGTAAATCTCAGCATCGACGCCGAGCTTCTTGAACGCCTTCTCAAGCTTCATCTTGATGATCTGCGAAGAGCCCATGCCAGAGCCGCACGCCGCGATAACCTTGAGTTTTGCCATAATGAAAATCTCCCTTCAATTATATCTATTCGTCGCCGAGCCGTCACTTGATGACAACTTCGTCGACGGGAACGCCTTGCTTCTTCGCCTCAAGCTCAACGTAAGCATCCCAGTCTTCGGCGATGAGGAAGTAGGTATCCTTGTTCATGCGGTAGATAATTTGCGGGATAGCCAAAAGCGCGAGGACGACAATCGCTACGCCGACAACGTGCAAGTTCTCCATGATGACGCCGATGAAGGGTCACAGATAATCCCAGTCGGACGAGCCGTGCCAGCCGCCGAATTGACCGGTGAGGAAGTGGTGAGCCGCGAACGCACCGCCGAGAACTTGGATTATGCCGCTGAAGAACGGGATAATCGTCGCCGCGCGGATGCCGCCGAGTTTGTTGGCGTAGACCGCGAACGTTGCGTTGTCGAAGAACAGCGGCACGAATCCGCTGATGATCAGAATCGGGCTGTGGAACACGACCAGACCGAGGATTGCGAGCAATTGACCGAACGCGCCGAACAGGAAGCCAATCGTCACGGCGTTGGGATGACCGAAACCGTAGACCGCCGCGCAGTCGACAGCGGGCATGGAGCCGGGCAGAATTTTTTCCGAAATGCCCTGGAACGAGTTAGTCAGCTCCGAAACGAACATGCGGATACCGAGCTGCAGGATCGTCAGGTAAACAGCGAAGTACAGAGACTTTTCGAGGATGTAGAAGTAGAAGTTTTGGTTGGGACCGAAGCCCTTGTCGATTTGGTGCATCATGTCGGGACCGAGCACCATGATGATCGCGCCAAAGAAGAAGAACATCAGGCAGCCCGTCGCGACGACGTTTTCGTTGAACATCGCCAGGAAGCCGGGCAGTTTCAAATTCTCCAGGGATTTCTTCGGGTCGCCGATTTTGCCGGCGATTTTCGACGTGATCCAAATGCCGAACATCTGCTGGTGACCGGTTGCGAAGCCGCCGCCTTCAGAAACCTTTGCGACAGGCTCAACCGTCAAGTTCGAGCCGACCGCCCAATAAGTGCCCAGCAAGATACCGAGCATAATGACAACCTGCGGGTCTTGCAAATCGGGGAAGCAGAACAGGACGAGCCACAGTGCCGTTGACGATTGCTGAACCATGACGTGGCCGGTGATGAACAGCGTGCGGATTTTGGTGTACTTGCGGAAGAGGACGAGCAAGATGTTCATCGTGAAGGCGAGCAACAGCACGAGCATCATCATAGAGAAGGAACGCCCGACGTTTTCGACGGACATCTGCGCCGCCGCCTGCCCGAAGTACGGGTCGATAACCTGCCGCGGAAAGTTCGAAGCGGTCTTTCAAGCCGACGAGCACGGGGCGGAAGTTGCCGACCAAGCCGCCCGACGCTACGCCCAAAATCATGTAGCCGACGGTTGCCTTGATGAAGCCGGCAATACATTCTTGAATCGGTTTGCCCAACATCAGGTAGCCGATCAATACGATGAAGCCGATGAAGAACTGCGGCTTCGTCAGGATGTTGTTCTGGAAGAACTCCCATATACCGAGCAAAAATTCCATAGGAAGACCTCCTTACGCCTCAAGCTTGAGCAGGTCTTCGGGAGTTTTCGCCTCCAAAAGTTTCGCTACCAAATCTTCGTCCGACAGCGCTTCTGACAGTTGCGCCAGGTTTTCCAGATGAACGGCGTTGTTGACCGACGCGAGCACGACGAAAATCTGCGCGTCCTTTTCGGGGTCGTTGGGGTCGAAGTGAACGGGGCGTTCGGTCTTCATGAAGCACATTGCCGTATCGTGCACGCCGAGACCTTCCTGCGCATGGGGGATGCAGATATTCGGCGCGATGACGATGTAAGGACCGAGCTCCTCTACCTTCTTGATGATCTCTTTGGGGTAGATGTCTTCGGCGATGCCCGCGTCGATGAGGGGCTGACAGGCGGCGCGCACTGCGTCACGCCAATCGTCAAAGCCCTCGTGGAAAGAATATAGTTTCTTGGCTACGAATTCCTTAAACACTTATAAGACATCCCTCGTCCGACACGCGAAGAAGGCTCGTCGTGCCGAACGTTATTTGCCGCTGATGGGCACTGCAATGATTTCGAGGCCGCGTCCGCGCAATTTCTCCAGGGTGGCGGCGTCGGCCTTCTCGTCTGTGATGAGCGTTATTTCCCTCTCGTAGGTGCTTGAGCCATAGAAGTTTGCATGACCCGAACGCCTCAATAGCTTGCTGTGATCCGCCAGCACGTAGAGCTTGTTTCCCGTGCGGCTGATGAGCGATTCATTGATTCCGATTTCGGTTGGGATGTCGTAGCGGAATTCCCCGTCGTCATACACCGCGGCGCACCCGATGAAAATTTTATTGACCGTGATAGACAGCAGGTGCCGCATGACATATTCGCCAACCATGACGTGATTGCGAAGTTCCCCGCCCGTCAAGCAGACCGTCACGCCTTCGGGGTACCTCTCACCCACCGACCAGGCATTGTTTGTGTAGACGAAAACTTTTTTGTCGCCCAGGTGCCTGAGCAGATTGAGCGCGGTGCGACTGCCGTTGATGAAGAGCGTGTCACCGTCATTGACGAAGCGGGCGGCGTACTCCGAGATAGCGTCGCGGCAAAGGGTTATCTCCTCGCCGTAGCGTTTCATCTCGCGCGCCTTGTCGATAGAGTTTGCGCCGCCGTGCGTTCGCCAAATCAGGTTCTGGTTTTCCAAATACTGCAGGTCGCGTCGAACTGTCATGTCCGAAATGTTATGAGCTTGCGCGATGTCCGTGACGGTGATTTCTCCGGCGTCGCGGACCATCTGCAAAATCTGTTGCCGACGCGCTTGGACGGCCTTTTGATTGTTCTTCATATAACCGACTCTCCTTGATGCATTCCACCCCGTTGCACACGGCGTGTTGCACCGATTATATCTGCTGATAAAAATTTTTTGTAGGTGTCAATTGTCACATAAAAAATTTTTTCGCAGACGAGTCGGTTGGAGCCTCACAAGCAGGAACGGAATGTTCTGCGGATGCTCGAAGCAGTCCTCAAAGCCGCGGCGGTGGTGGAAGTAGATTTTGTCTTTGTCGCGCGGGTACATGTAGTTGCCGCCCACTTGCCAGAAGAACGGATGGAATTGGTATTCGTTGCGGTCTTTCTTGAAGTCGTAGAGCAATTTGATTTCGTCGCAGTCCGCCTGGAAGTTCGTCCAAACGTCCCAGTGAATCGGCACGACGACCTTGCAACGGAGGTTTTCCGCCATACGCAAAACGTCGATGGAAGTCATTTTGTCTTGCATGCCGATGGGGTTTTCGCCGAACGACGCAAACGCAACGTCGATGTCGTAGTCCTTGCCGTGCTTGGCGAAGTAGATCGAGAAGTGCGAATCGCCCGAATGATAGATGTTGCCGCCGGGGGTCTTGAGCAGATAGTTAACTGCCTTCTCGTCCATGTCCGTCGGGCATTTGCCGGTGAGCTCTTCGCGGTTTTCGCTCGTGTCGTCGGTCGTGACAATGCAAGTGCGGTCAAAGCTGTCCAGGCAGACGATTTCGATGTCCTTGATTTTGAACGTGTCGCCAGGCTTGACTTCGCGGCAACGTTCCGCGGGCACGCCCCACTTAATCCACGTTTCGACGGATTTTTTCGGACCGATGAACGGAACGGGGATTTCCTTGCCGTCTTCGATTGTCGTCATGCCGCTGTTGATGACGTGCGCCGCCCATTCCGCCGACATGTGATCCTGATGATAATGCGTCGCCAAAACCGCATCGACCTGCTTGAACGCGAACGGATCAATCACGAACGGCACGTTGCGCAGATTCGGTTGCATGCTCCTGCACCCGCACATATTCGCCATCTGATGACCGGGCTTCATCTTGCCGTCGCCGTGTGTACGTTTGCCGTTGCCGCACCACAAATCAATCGTGATGTTTGCGTTGCCGGGCGTCTTGAACCAAATGCCCGTGCAACCGAGCCACCACATCGCCACCTGACCTTCCGGCACTACCGCCGATTCGATGTCCTCGACCAGCCACGTGCCCCATTCCGGAAACGTGCTCGCAATCCACTTGTCGCGAGTCATTTCTGAAACTTTACTCATGCTTTCGCCACCCTTTCCCTGGCTCCGTCCAAATGTTCTCAAACGAAACCATATGCTCAATTTTGTGAATCTTTTAAGTGAAATTATAAACTGCTGAAATTTTGGCGTCAATAGTTTTACGATTTTTTTACGTCGGATTAAACGCGTTATCACTACAAACTTCCGCTTTGAACACAATTATCAATCATATTCTTCGTTATCGTTATGATTCACCCTTACGGCTGAACATAGATATTTGTCTCCGGAAACGCCGTCGGGAATCGGGCTCCGGCAAGTTGGTCACCATGAAGGCGGTCGGTTTGCTCGACGACAACGCAACCGTCATCGGCGGCGACGAAGACTGAATCAATCGCACAAAAAAATCCCGCGGGAAAATTTTTCCTGCGGGATAGTTTTTTTCAGATGTCTAAGTTCTTGACGAGCAGGGCGTTCTCTTCAATGAACTGTCGGCGCGGGGCAACTTGGTCGCCCATGAGGATCGTGAACAGTTCGTCGGCTTCCACGGCGTCCTTGACTTCGACGCGGAGCATTGTGCGTTTCAGCGGATCCATCGTCGTTTCCCAGAGCTGTTCGGGATTCATCTCGCCGAGACCTTTGTAGCGTTGAACAGTCGCGCCGTCGCGTCCGACTTCGTCGAGCTTGGCGGCAAGTTCGTCGTCGCTGTAGGTGTACCAGTGCTCCTTGCCCTTGCGGATTTGGTAAAGCGGCGGCTGCGCAATGAAAACGTGCCCGTGTTCAACCAGCGGCTTCATGTAGCGATAGAAGAACGTCAATAGCAGCGTGCGGATATGTGCGCCGTCAACGTCCGCGTCGGTCATGATGATTATCTTGCCGTAGCGTCGTTTGCTCAAGTCGAAGTCGTCGCTTATGCCCGTGCCGAATGCGGTGATCATCGTGCGGATTTCGGCGTTGGCGAAGATTTTATCCAGCCGAGCCTTCTCGACGTTGAGGATCTTGCCGCGCAGGGGCAGTATCGCTTGAAAGCGGCGGTCACGACCCTGTTTGGCGGAGCCGCCTGCGCTGTCGCCCTCAACGATGTAAATTTCGGTCTTGTCGGGGTCACGCACAGAGCAATCCGCCAATTTGCCCGGCAACGACGAAATTTCCAGCGCGTTCTTGCGACGGGTGAGTTCGCGAGCTTTGCGAGCGGCTTCACGTGCACGGGCGGCCATCACAGCCTTTTCGAGTATCGTCTTGGTGACGGTCGGGTTCTCCTCAAAAAATTCGCTGAGGCTTTCGTTGACGACGGCACTGACGAGCGAACGAATCTCCACGTTGCCGAGCTTGGTTTTGGTCTGACCTTCGAACTGCGGGTTGTGAAGTTTGACGCTGATGACGGCTGTCAAACCCTCGCGCACGTCCTCGCCGCTCAAGGTGCTGTCGTTGTTTTTGAGCAGATTGTGTCGGCGGGCGAACTCGTTGGCGACTTTGGTCAGCGCGGTCTTGAAGCCGACCAGATGCATGCCGCCTTCCTCGGTGTTGATGTTGTTGACGTAGCTGAAAATATTTTCCTGGAAGCTGTCGGTGTATTGCATTGCGACTTCGACTACGGCATCGTCGCGGCGACCGTTGAAATAAATCGGCGCGGGGTTGAGGCGTTCCTTCTTGCGGTTGAGATGTTCGACGAAAGATTTTATCCCGCCGTCGAAGTGAAACGTTTGCTCTTGCCCGCCGTGACGTTTGTCGTTGAGCGTGATTGTTATGCCGCTGTTCAAGAAAGCCAGCTCGCGCAGACGATTCTTGAGCGTGTCGAAGTTGAATTCGCGCACGGTAAAAATTTCGTCGTCGGGCAGGAAGTGAACCTTCGTGCCGGTATCTTGCGCGGTGCCGATGACTTCAAGGGGCGTGAGGGTCTCGCCGCGGGCAAAGGTTATCCGATAAATTTTTCCGTCGCGACGAACTTCAACTTCCATTGAACGGCTCAGGGCATTGACGACGCTCACGCCCACGCCGTGCAGTCCGCCGCTGACTTTGTAGCCGCCGTCGCCGAACTTGCCGCCCGCGTGCAACACAGTCAACACGACTTCAACCGCGGGCTTGCCGCTCTCGTGCATGTCGACGGGAATGCCGCGCCCGTTGTCGCTGACGGTGACGGAGTTGTCCGCCTCAATCGTGACGTTGATCTCGGTGCAGAAGCCCGCCAGAGCCTCGTCGATGGAATTGTCCACGACCTCATAAACCAGATGATGCAAGCCGCGTTCGCTGGTGGAGCCGATGTACATGCCCGGGCGAAGGCGGACTGCTTCGAGCCCTTCGAGAATTTGAATCTGATCCGCGCTGTAGTCTCCTTCGACTGCTTCAACCTGCGCGGCCGCCTCGTCGAAGTGAACTTCAATTTCGTCGCCGTCGTCGTCTTCGGTGGGAATGACGTCGGGCAAATCGTCCTCGTGAAGTTCGTCCTCTATGGCGTCGCCAAAGTCGTCAACGCTGTGAATTTTTTTGTCGTCCAAAATTTTTGCCTCCCGTAGAAATTTTACGCGTACTTCATCACGACGCCGCGAATCATGTCGCCGACCTTCTTGGTGTGGTCAAGGGCCTCTTCCACGTCTTCCAGGATGTCCTTCCACTTGATGAGATGGATGACGGCTCGGCTGGCACCGTGTTCCTTGGCGGCCTCGGCTGCGTCGTCGAAGAGGATGCCGATCTCTGCGCGGTAAATCAAATCGCCGCGGCTCTCGTAATCGGAAACCTTGTGCACGGCGTCGAGAATCTCGCGCTGGTTGGCTTTGACGTCGTGGAGAAGTTTGAAAGCCTTGACCAATTCGTTGGTGCCGTCCACCAAAAGTTTCGTCAGGTCGGGGCTGCGCTGTGTTGAGTGACCCGCGTGGTACATGATGATTCGTTGAAGCGCGCCCTGCAACATGTCTATACCGTTGGCGAGTTCGCCGGCGATGGCGTAGATGTCTTCGCGGTCGATGGGCGTGATGAAGCTCAAGTTCAGCTTGCTGATGATTTTCTCGTTGACCTCGTCGGCGGCGGATTCGAGCCCCAAAATCTCTTCGATCTGTTCAAGCGATTTGTTCGGGTCTTTAATCAGCCCGTCGAGCATGACGGCACCCAGATGGAAAAATTTTGCGTTCTCCGTGAACAGGTCGAAGAACTCGGTGTCTTTGCGAGCGAAGTTGAACATATTGTTGCCTCCTCGAAAATTTTTGCCGCGGGGTCAAATCAGTTGAACCAGGTCATGACCTCTTGGGCGGAGCCGCGCAGGCAGAAAAGAATTGTCCTGTCGCCCGGCTCAAGGATCGTGTTGCCGTTGGGGATGGCTGCCTTGTTCTTGCGGACGTATGCGCACACCAGGCACGAGCGCGGGAGCTTGACGTCCATCAGCTTTTTGCCCGCGACTTTCGCGCCGCTCTGCACGATGAGTTCGACAGCCTCGGCGCGAGCCCCTTCCAATATCGACACGCTAACCACGCCGCCGCGCCTGACGAAGGCAAGCACCTCGCTGGCGGAAAGGAGCCTGGCAGAGATTACCACGTCCACACCGACTTTGGCAATGAGATCGGCTAATTCGGTTCGATAGACGCGCACGACAGTTTTCTTCGCGCCAAGGTTTTTGGCAAGCAGAGCCACCATAAGGTTCAGCTTGTCGTCCTCGGTCAAGCAAACGACAACGTCCGCCGAAGCGATGCCTTCCTGCGCAAGAAGGTCGACGTTGGTGCCGTCGCCGTAAATGGCAATCGAATCGCCCGTCAAGAGCTGCGCCATCTCCTCGCAACGTTCGCGATCCTTTTCGATGACTTTGACGTTGACGCCCGCGTTTATGAGCATGAGAGCCAACGTCCGCCCGATTCTGCCCGCGCCGATAATCATCACGCGTTCGAGCCTTTTGGAGTCCTGTTGCACGAAGTTGGAGCTGAACTTTTCTATGGCGTCGGGAAAGCCGATGAAGTAGGCGTTGTCGTGCACCTGCAAAGAATCGTCGCCGTGGGGAATAATCATTTCGTGGTCGCGGAAAATCAGCCCCGCCAAAACTCCCGTCGGCAGGTTGAGCTTTTTGAGCGGGACGCCGACATAACGGCTGTGCTTGCCGATTTTGACTTCGAACAGGCGAACTTTGCCGCCCGCAAACTCGTCGACGTCGAGAGCCGCCGGTGTCATGAGTATCCGATAAATTTCGTGCGCGGCTATCATTTCGGGGTTCAACATCAAGTCGATGTCGAAGTTCTTCTTGAGATAGTCCTTCGCCTCGCTTAGGAACTGCATATCGCGTATGCGGGCAATGGTGTGGCGGACGCCGTGCTTCTTGGCAAGAATGCAAGCGACCATGTTGACTTCGTCGGTGCCCGTCACGGCGATGAAGACATCCGCGCCGTTGACGTCGGGGTCGTCCATTGTTATCGGGCTGGCACCGTTGGCGGTTATCGTGAGCACGTCCAAATTATTTTTTACGGCGACGAGCTGGCTCTCTTCGCGGTCAATGACGGTAACCGACATTTGCTCGCTGCTCAAAAGTTCGGCGATTGTGTAACCGAGCTTGCCTGCTCCAACAATTACCACGCGCATAAAACTTTCCTCCAACCGTAATCAGTTAACGTATCTTACATTGCAACTGCGGCTAAGTCAAACATTGTCGGTTCGCAATTGATTTGGAAGGCGAATCGTTTTCTACGCCGATCCCGTCGCTGAACACTTCCGGAAAATAAAGCGTGACAATATCGCCGCAAAACGTTAAAATCTCTGCGATAATCTGTCGAGGAGGTTTTTTTATGGACTTTGCACATCAACTCATTCAGCAGTTGATAAACGGCGTGAGCCTGGGCAGTATTTACGCGCTGATTGCTCTGGGCTACACGATGATCTACGGCATCATAAAGCTGATTAACTTTGCACACGGCGACGTTTACATGGTTGGCGCGTACATCGGCTTTGCGGCGGTGACAATTGGACACATGTCGATTTTGCCCGCGCTGCTGATATCCATGGCTCTGACGGCTCTTTTGGGCATGTTGGTCGAACGCATCGCCTACAAGCCGTTGCGTCACGCGCCGCGCATTTCGCTTTTGATAACGGCAATCGGCGTGTCGTTCTTCCTGGAATATGCCAGCATGTATTTCGTGACGCCGACGCCGCGCACGTTCCCGGGGACGTCGCTCAACTTTGCCTTTAACATCGCCGGTTTCGTCGTCAACGGGCAACAACTGCTGATCTTTACGATAACGATTATCCTGATGGCTCTGCTCACTTACATCGTGCAGAAGACCAAACTCGGCAAGGCAATGCGCGCGGCGAGCTTCGACACGGAGACGGCGCAATTGATGGGCGTGGACGCTGACCGCGTGATATCTATGACGTTTTGCATCGGCTCGGCGCTGGCGGCGGCGGCGGGCGTGCTCGTGGGCATTTACTACAACACAATCGATCCGCTCATGGGAATCATGCCCGGCTTGAAGGCGTTTGTGGCGGCGGTTTTGGGCGGTATAGGAATTTTGCCCGGCGCGGTCGTCGGCGGAATCGTCCTCGGCGTGGTTGAGGCTCTGGTCGCGGGGTTTTTGTCGTCAACGTTCAGAGACGCGGCGGCGTTTGCGATTTTGATTCTGGTGCTGTTGATTAAGCCAAGCGGGCTCTTCGGCAAGAACACGAACGAAAAGGTGTGAACTATGAACTCTGCACGGAAAAAAGATTTAGTTATGCTCATCTTCGGTTTGTTGCTGTACGGCGTCTTACAAATGATGATCAGCGCGAAAATTATCGGCTCGTTCTGGGAACTCAACATCATCCTGATTTGCGTCAACGTTATCCTGTCGGTAAGCCTCAACCTCATCAACGGCTACACGGGGCAGTTCTCTCTCGGTCACGCGGGCTTCATGGCGGTCGGTGCATATGTCGGCGTCGTCGCCACGGCAAAGTTTGGTCTGCCGCTGATTGCCGCGCTGATCCTCGGAGCAGTTGCCGCGGGATTTTTGGGCTTCCTCATCGGTTTGCCGACGCTGCGCCTGCGCGGAGACTATCTGGCGATTGCCACGCTCGGTCTGGGCGAAATCATCCGAATCGTCATCATGAACATTGACTACGTCGGCGGGGCGGCGGGCTTCAAAGGCATTGCACACCTGACGAATTTCACATGGGTCTTTATGACGATGCTCGTGACGCTGTTCTTCATCAAGAATTTCGTGAACTCTTCGCACGGCCGCGCATGCATTGCCATCCGCGAAAACGAAATCGCCGCCGAAGCTATGGGCGTCAATACCACCAAATACAAGGTCATGGCGTTCACGCTCGGCGCAGCGTTCGCGGGAGTGGCAGGCGGGCTCTTCGCGCACCAGTTCTATCTGATTAGCCCCGCGTCGTTCACGTTCATGGCGTCGTTCAACTATCTGATCATGGTCGTTATGGGCGGGCTCGGCTCAATCACCGGCTCAATCGCCGGAGCCTTCGTCGTGACGTTCATCTCGGCGGCTCTGGCGTCATTCCCCGAAGTGCGCATGATAATCTACGCGCTGGCACTGATCCTGATGATGTTCTATCGCCCGCAAGGTCTGTTCGGCTACATGGAGATAACGAACGTCGGAGCGATAAAAAAATTCCTCGACAAAGTTTCCGGCACGAAGGAGGCAACGACGTGAACAATCTCAAGCGCGAGGCAATCGCCTTGATTGAAAGCATTCCCGACGAGAGGTCGGACGTCCTGATTGCCGCCGTCAAAAATCTGCGCGCTCTCATCGAAGACGACGACGAAATTTTTTCCCGCGCCGAACAGGACTTGGCGTTGATGGAAGACATCGAAACCTTGACCAGGGGAGGCGACGTCAATGGCGAGTAAACATCTGCTGGAAACAACGGACGTGTCGGAGGTCTTCGGCGGGCTAAAGGCGGTGTCGGACTTCAACATCTACATCGACCGCGGCGAACTCATCGGGCTCATCGGTCCCAACGGCGCGGGCAAGACGACGGCGTTCAACCTGATAACGGGCGTCTATCAACCGACCACGGGCGAGATAACCTTCGACGGCAAATCAATCGTCGGAATGAAGCCGTACGAAATCACCACGCGCGGCATCGCCCGCACCTTCCAGAACATCCGCCTGTTCAGCGAGCTGAGCGTCCTCGACAACGTCAAGATCGCCTATCACTGCCACGTGAAGTACGGGCTGATTGAATCCGTCCTGCGCATGGGTCGCTACTTCGGCGAAGAGAAATCCATCGAAGACGACGCGTTCAACTTGCTGAAAATTTTCAAGCTCGACTCTCACGCCCACGAGGTCGCCAAAAATCTTCCGTACGGTGCACAGCGTCGGCTGGAGATTGCCCGCGCCCTTGCCGCCAAACCAAAGCTGTTGTTGCTCGACGAACCCGCCGCCGGCATGAACCCGCAAGAGACGCACGAACTCATGGAAATGATTCGCTGGATACGCAAGCAGTTCGGGCTGACGGTGTTGCTCATCGAACACGACATGAGTTTGGTCATGGGCATCTGCGAACGGATTTACGTCCTCGAATACGGCATCATCATCGCTGACGGCACGCCCGCCGAAATTCAGAACAACCCCGAAGTCATTCGCGCATATCTGGGAGCGGAGGCGATCAACTGATGGCGTACAAGACTTTGATCTTCGGCACCGACGACATGTTCGACAAGCTGCGGAAATATTACGTGCAGGCTGTTCGCGGCGGTCTCTTGCAAATCGTCGGCTATCTCGTCTTGCAAGACAACCGCCTGAGTTTCGTCGCGCCCGACGGCAGAAGACTCACCACTCCGCCAAAATTTGAGCTGGTGATAGTTTCGTCGAGGTTTGACTTCTATCGGCGCATGAAGTTCATCGAAAGACGCGGCGTCCCCCGCAACCGAATCATCGACGGGCGCATCTTCACGGTGCCGGAGCTGAACTTGCCGCGGCTTGTCAAATACGGCGTCGCTTGCGGCGTTCTGAATCCGAAAAAGTTCTGCGCCAATTCCCATTCGATTTACCCGCAGTTCCACACCTTCACGAAGAACGACACGACCTTGACGTTGGGCGCGAAGAGTTACGTCTCAATTGACTGTCGCATTGAAGGCAAGGGTGAGATTGTCGCGGGGAAGTTTGCGTGTGTGTCGCGGGATATAGTTTTTTCGCTCAGCGAGAACATGACGCACAACTGGCGCAACGTGACTAACAGCGGTGCCGCCAACATCGACTGGAAATTTCCCGACGAATTCAAGCCGCCTCAGGGCACGTGCAAAATTTTCATCGGCAACGACGTTTGGATCGGGCGTGGCTGTGTTTTGAAGAGCGCCAACCCCGACAAGCCCCTCGTCATCGGTGACGGCGCAGTCATCGCCTCGGATAGCGTCGTCGTCAAGAACGTCCCGCCCTATGCCATCGTCGGCGGCAACCCCGCCAATATCATCAAGTTCCGTTTCCCCGAAGACACCATCGAAGCTTTCGAGCGCATCAAGTGGTGGGAATGGAGCCTCGACAAAATCCACGACAACTTTAGATATTTCAACGACATCGACAAATTCGTCGCTCTGCACGACAGGAGGTCTGCTTATGGCAATGCTTAACGTCAACGACATCAACGTTTACTACGGCGCAATTCACGCAATCAAAGGCATCAGCCTGACCGTGGACGAAGGCGAGATAGTCACGCTCATCGGCGCGAACGGCGCGGGCAAGTCCACCACGTTGCGCACGATATCGGGTCTGCTAAAGCCAAAGACCGGCACGATAAATTTCCTCGGCAAGGAGATTGCAGGTATGCCCGCACACAAAATCGTCCGCGAAGGAATTTCGCAGGTGCCCGAAGGTCGGCGCATCTTCGCGGAAATGACCGTGCAGGAAAACCTGGAGCTGGGAGCCTTCACGCGCACCGACAAAGACGAGATTCAATCCGACTTCAAGATGGTTTTCGGGCGTTTTCCGCGGCTGGAGGAGCGGCGTCTTCAACAGGCGGGAACTCTCTCCGGCGGCGAACAGCAAATGTTGGCAATGGGTCGTGCGCTGATGAGCCGCCCGAAACTTTTGCTCCTCGACGAACCGAGCATGGGGCTTGCGCCGCTTTTGATCCGCGAAATTTTTAACATCATCGTCGACATCAACAAGACCGGCACCACCGTCCTGCTCGTCGAACAGAACGCCAACATGGCACTGTCCATAGCCAACCGCGCTTACGTTTTGGAGACCGGGCGAATCACCATCAGCGGCGACGCCAAAGAGCTTGCCTCAAGCGAAAACATCCGCAAGGCATATCTCGGCGGCTAAGGGGGCTCTCATCATGGAACGCCTGCAACAAATTCAACAGCTGCGGCGGAATTTGGACGAGATGCGCGGCTTCGGAGCATCGCTGAAAAAAATTTTCTCCACGGCGGAAACTTTCATCGACGCCGAAAAATTTATGCCAAGTGAACTTTTGAATGACGTCGGCAAAATTTCCGTCGACTGGGCAAAAGTCTCTGGGCAAACCGTCGATATCTATGGCGAGCTCTTCGAAGACAGACTGCCCGAAAGTTTCGCCGCGGTGGAAGAGATTTTGTCCGCCGAAGAAAAACGAATCCGTGAAGCCGACGTGACATTCCAAGCGCGAAAATTTTTGATGCTCGTCACCGACGACGCCGACCTGCAAGAAATTTTGCGCGGATATCAGAACCATCTGCGCGAGCTTTTAACTGCCAATGCAAAGGACGAGCTGACCCCCTACGTCGAATTCGTCAAGGCGGTGCAAGAACCCGACTTCGGCAAAAAATTTTCGGCGAGCATGCAATTCAGTCACGCGTTCAAGCCGGATTTCATCGGGCGCGGGCTCTTCGAAGGCAAGTTGACCTTCGGCACCGAAGAAATTTCTGAGCCGCCGCCCATCAGCAAGTTCGCCAAAACTCTTCGGGAGACGGGCGCGCCGTTGACCGCCGAAGACTTTGCTGCATGGGATAAAATTTCCCGCGTGCAGGAGAATCCACCGCCGAAAGAATTTTCCCCGAAACAGTTCAAGCGCGACTTCGAAGAGCGGATGTTTTTCACGGAAATTGAGAGCAAGGCGGGCAGCGATCTGGCTGTTGGTTGTTTCCGGGACGATATCGAAAACTGCGACGATTTTCTTGCGCGGCTGAAGGCTCGCCTCGACAGGAACTTTGACCGCGTGATTGTCGCGGGGCTCACGCTTGAACACGCAGACAAAATTTTTGACGTGCTGGAAAAGTTTTTGCCACCCGCCGCCGCACAATATCTCTACGCCTTCGACGACGACGAGTTCTATCGCCGCGACACTCGCGAAAAAATTTCCGCCGACGAGATTTGGATCGTGCCTTCGGAAGAGGACATCGCTGCCCGAAATATGAACGCATTCAACGAGATCATTCGCAAACTTGTCGACGCCGTCAAAGCGGAGATTTTGTCCGACGTGCGCGATATGCTCCTCGACAAAAAATTTTATTGCGCGACGGCTTATCTCAAGGCGCAGTCATCAAAACACGACGGCATTGACACGATTTACCGGCAACTGGCATTCGCGCTGAATGATCCGCTCCTAGACGAAAGCTACAGCAGTGCTTCCGTGTTGAGTCTTGCCGCGCCCGACGACGACGCCTTCAACGAGGCACTGATAACCGCCGCCGCCATACGCGCGCTCTTCAGCAACGACTTCAACTTCGACCGCGGGCTTGAGGATATCGGCGAACTCGTCAACGATTTTGAGATCGTCCGCACGAACGACGCGCTGGCAAATCTGATTGGTGACCTGCAAAATTTCAAGACCGAGACGAACACCGGTGCCGAATTCTACGCCGACAGCCACAGCGATGAAGACGACACCAAAGAAAATTTCGCTCAAGCCGTCAGCAACGCGCAAGATTATTTCGACCGCTGGTTCGGACAAAAATTCGAAACTACTCATCCCGTCTTCTCGATTATGTGCGAGAATATTTTCGCGCTCAACGGCGAGCTTGCAAACGTCTTCCGCATGATGTTGAACTCAGATACCTCGATGGACAACATCAGCCGCGTGGAAAGTTTTTTGGAAGAAACTTTCCTCAAGAGCGGTGCGCCCGTCAACGTGGACAACATCGACACGCGCAAGTTAGATAACTTCATTGACGACAGATGGGCAGCGGCTCACCGGCAAAGATTCCCCCGCAACGTCGTGAGAGAATTCATCAGAAACAGTGGCCTCCGCAACAACATTGAAAGTAATTTGCGGCGCATGATTAGGATTATGTGCACGTGGGTCGATTGCGCACGGGAGCTTAGCAAGAGCGGTGCCGACTGGGGCAGGCACAAATTCATCAAGATCCGCCATCGGCTCATAGAAAACGCCCAAATCGCTTGCGAACGGCTCAACGCCAAACTCATGGCGAAGACTCTTGAAGCGGCGGGCATTACCGTCCTCATAAAGACGCTGGAGGAAATTTGTTGGCGTCTGAAAGGTTCCGCCGCCGAGCACGATTATTTCTACGTGGGATTTTTGTGCGCGGATTTCGTCATCACCGACGAGAAATGCTTGCCGAACTTGACGCTCAATATTTCCGACGGCACCAACGACGGCTTGCCCGAACAGATACTCAAGCACGCGCGGCAGAAAAATCTTCCGACTGCCCGCCAAAGACTCGAATACATCTTCAGCAAGGACGGCAACTTCAACTACGGAGCGGCAAAAGTTTTGGACGCCTACCTGCAAGCCACGGGTTCGGGCTCGTTCATCGCCAAAAACGTTTCGGATTTCAGGACGCCCTTGAAGGCTGGTGCCAACGAAGTCCATGAGCAATGGGATTACTTCCGCGGCGGCGTCCGTCGCGCAAAATTTCACGGACAACTTCAAGATATGCCCGAAGGCACCGAGGCGCGCGTCCTACAGATTGGTCGCAACTGCTACGAATATGCTTTGAGCAGCCAGAACTACGGCGTGTTCTTCCGCGTGAAAAAATTTTGGGAGGACGAGATTGCTCGCGCCGCCGACAAGACCGCCGAAAGATTTTCCGACAAGTTGCAACGGGCGGCAGAAAATTTCCGACGGACGAACGAAGACTTTGACCCCCAAGAATTGCAAGAGAGCCTTGACGCTGTTGAAAAGTTCATCGCCGAAAAAATGTTCACCAAGGCAGAGGCATGCATAGACGCGATCAATGACGGCATACTCTACAAAAAGACCGACGGCATTCAAGATTACACGCTGGAAAATTTTCTCAACGAACACGACGATTTGTACCAGCGGGTCAAAGACACCGGTCGACATCTGAAATATCTGCTTGAACCGCTCAAAAACCGCCACGAGACCCGTTCCAAAAAGCGCGCCTTGTTGATGGAGAACTGGATGCCAAGCGGCAAGCCCGATTCCGAAACCGGCATGGAAACCTTGCGCAAGCGCGTGCACACTCTTCTGGAATTGCTCGGCTTCGACGTGGAGAGCTTGGAGCCTTCCGGTGCTGACGACATCTATTCCATAGCCTACAAGGTCAAGCTCAAGCGTTCGTATCAAATCCAACACAACCACCCGATAGCGGCTTTCGGTTCCGCCGCTCAGTCCGACAGGGGCTTTCAGGTGGCGTGCATTTGGTTCATCGACAAGACTTCCAAGGACGAGGATCTTCTGTTCCGCTTCAAGGCACTCGACGACAACAATACGCTGGTTCTTTTGGACCGTGCGCTGTTGAAGGTGGAACGCAGGCGTCTGGATAAAAAGCTCAAGCACGACAAATCCCTGCGGCACGTGTTCGCGGTCATCGACAGGGTGGTTATGACGTACCTGGTCAAGCATTATTCCGAACAGATTCGCACGAAACGAATCAACGATGCGCTCATGTCGCTCATCATGCCGTTCAGCCGTTGCCAACCATACGTTTGGGATCCGAAGAAACCTTTGCCGCCGGAGATGTTCAAAGGTCGCGAAGACGCAATGGACAAGGTCAAAGACCCCAACGGCGTCAACTTGGTTTATGGCGGCCGACAGCTCGGCAAGTCCGCTCTGCTCAAGATGGCTCGCATGGAGCTGGACGGCAACGACAGTCAGCGCGCCATTCTCGTCGAGGTCAAGGACGAGGACTACCTGCAAGCCGCGTTGAAGGTCAGCCGCGAGCTCATCGACCAAAAGTTTTTCGACGCGACCGACGCCTTTGCCGAAACCGACGATTGGGAAGTCATCACCCGCGCCATAAAGAACCGCCTTGCCGACGACGCCCGCCCTAGGGTCAAATACTTCCTGCTCATGTTGGACGAGGCTGACACCTTCATCAAAACCTGCGCCTTGGTCAAGAACAAACCGATTCAAGTCCTGTCGGATCTGCAACAGAACGATTACAACGGCAGCCGCTTCAAGTTCGTCATTGCCGGCACGCACAACGTCGTTCGCTTCGACAAGGAGCAATCTCAGCGCGACAACAATATCCTGCCGCTGCTCAAGCACTTCACGATAACGCCGTTCACCCCGCAGGAAGCTCGCAAACTTCTGGAGGTGCCGTTGAACTGTTTGGGGCTGCGCTTGCCCGACGACGACTTCATCTCGTTGATTGAGGAGACCGCGCTCTATTTCCCGGGGCTGATTCAATACTTCTGCGAGAAACTTTTGCTGACGCTGTTCGATTACAGGAACTACGACGAAGATACCCCGCCCTACGTCATAAACAAAAATCTCATCAAAAAACTTTTGGCGGACAAGGATTTCGTGGATATCGTCAAGGAACGCATCAACATCACCCTACAGCTCGGCGACGACCGATATTACTACGTCATCGCGCTGATTCTGGCGTATCTGTATCACACGCTCAAGCCCATTGTCGCGTTTTCCCCGTCGGATATTTTGCAGTGTGCACGCACGGAATTTGACCACCTGTTTGGAAAAAATTTCCTGCCCGACAACGAAGCCAAGATTGATGCGCTGATGGTGGAGCTGTGCGAGCTGAATATCCTGCGCAAGACTGCCGCGGGCAAGTATCACTTCGCCAACGACAACATCTGCCAAAACATGGGCACGCCCGACGATATCCTCGAAAAGCTTATCGATTTGGAGTAAGGGGGCGGGACAATGCATAACATCTGGTGGGGAAAGACCGACGGTCCGCGCAGATTTTTGGAACGGGCGGCTGAATTTTTGTCGAATGGTTGCTCTGTCGTCTTGTGCCTGCCGAAAGATTTGCCGTGGCGACAGACAATGCGCGAGACCCTGTACAAGTTGCTGGACGAAAAATTTTCACCGCCGCGCGAGATTGTCGAGGTCGACGCCCAAGAAATTCCCAGGACGCCGCCCAAATACGTTATGCAGGAGTTTTGCGCCAACAAGGCGGGCTTTCACCCCTATGGCGACAAAGCTCACGCGGAGTTTCTGGCGGACAAGGCGGACGAAGGCATTTCCCTCAACGATACGTGTCTTTGGGTTCGTGACGCCGCAAACGAGCCGGGCAGTCAGTGGTTTCGGTTCGTGGCGGATTATCACGGCTTCCTGGGCGAAAGGCGCGGTGGAGTTTTCCTGCTGGAGGTCAATGCGAATTTTGATGGCAGGGCTTGCGACGGCGTCAAAATTCTTTCCTTCGACGGGGAGATTGGCGACTACGACTACTTCGCGTTCAACATTCTGCTGGCGGCGGAGAGCAGCAACGATACAAAGCTGATGAAGCAGTATCTTGCCGAGTTGGTGACGGGCTTGACCGGATGCAACGCTGAACTTGCCGCCGCGTGCATGGAGCGCAGGGACGAATTGCTTGCCGAGCCGCGCGCCGTCTTCCGAAAAATTTTGGCGCAAGGAGACTTTGCCGCCGCAACCGACGACGACATTGACCAACCGATTTGGGTGGCGCAGATGAAGCTGATCTTCCCGCTGGTTGAAAGTTTCCGCCGCAGGGTCTTGCTGAAAAAATATTTCCGCCCGATAGCCGCCGCCCTGCCGTGCTATTCAAGCTGGGGAGAACGAATCGAGACACCCGAACAAGCCGAGCTTGGCGTCCTCGTTCATCTGGTGAAGCTGCGAAAATTGTGGTTCGATAAGCCGGACTGGGACGAGCTGCTTTATTATCGCGACCTGCGCAACCGATTGGCTCATCTGGAAATTTTGCCGTTGGAGGAAGTGCGGCGGGTCTTTGAGAAATCTTGAAGGAGGTATTGTAATGTTCGTGGCAAGCAGAATGACGCGGCACCCCGTGTCTGTGACGAGCGATGCGACGATTCAGCAGGCGGATCGGCTCATGAAGAAGCACAAGTTCCACCGAATGATCGTCGTTGACGACGGAAAGCTCGTGGGTTATTTCAGCGACCGCGACATCATGCGCGTGGCACCGAGCCCCGCGACGACGCTGTCGAAGTTTGAAATCCGTTCGTTGCTGGACAAAATTTCCGTGCGCGACATCATGCACAACAAAGTTATCACCGTCAACGAGGGCGCGACGTTGGAAGAGGCGGCGCTCATCATGTACAACAACAAGGTCGGCGGGCTGCCGGTCGTGTCGGACGTCGGCGCGGTCGTCGGCATCATCACGGCGACGGACATCCTCAAAACGTTCATCGAAATGATGGGCTTGCCGGGCGGAAAGACGCGTTTGACTCTCGAAGTCGACAACAAGGTCGGCGTGATGGCTGACATCACAAAAATTTTCGCGGACAACGGAATCAACATCGACAGCTTCATCACCTGCCGGCAGAGCGATCATCGTTATGAACTGGTCGTGCGGCTCGACGAGCATGCGGCGGGCTTCGACGACATCAAAAAAATTCTCGACGAGCGCGGCTACAAGGTCGTGCACACCGTCAAGATTGGTTAGGAGTGTTTTTATGCTGAAGAAAATTTTTGCGGTAACGTTGCTTTTGGTGGCGATGCTGACGGTCGGTTGCGGCGGCGAAAAAAAATCCCCGCCCAAGCCCGAAAAAGTCACCGTCGGCGTTATCACCCACCTGAACGCGAGCGAGGAGGAGTACAACGCGCTGATGCTCAAGCTGGAGAAATCTTACCGCCCGTCCAAGGCGAACATCAGCATGAACTTCAAGTACTTCAACAACATCAACGAAATGCAGATGGCTCTTGAATCCGGGCAAATCGACATGATCAGCGTCTATCAGTGCGTGGCGGATTACATGATCAATCGCAACCCGCAACTGCAGATCCTAAAGAGCGAACGGGTGCTTAGCGATTCATTCTGCTTTGCCGTGCGCGAAGGCGATTCGATTTTGCGCAACGACCTGAACAGGGCGATTAGTTCCATGATGAGCGACGGCACGCTTGCAAAACTTTCCAAGCAATACATCATCGACCTCAAGGGCACCGAGGAGCCGCCCGCCGTTGAAATTGAACAAATTCCCGACGCGGACACGGTTAAGGTTGCCGTGACGGGTGACCTGCCGCCGTTCGATTTGGTTCTGTCTGACGGCAAACCCGCCGGTTTCAGCACGGCAGTTCTCGCGGAAATTTCCAAACGCATCGGCAAGAACATTGAGCTTGTCAACATCGACAGCGACGCCCGCGCTTCGGCACTCACGAGCAAAATTGCCGACGTCGTCTTCTGGGTCAGCGTTCCCAAAGACAGCACGCTCGTTCCCGCCAACATCGACACGCCCGCGGGCATTGCCATCAGCGAACCGTATTACAGCGACAGCATTGTCCACGTGGAAAAGAAATAACGGAGGCACATCATGCGAAAAAAAATTCTTGCAGCTTTGACGGCGGGGCTGATTGCTCTGACGTCGTTTGGTACAGTTGACGCGGCGACCCGCGAAGAAGTTGCCGCCATAAACGTAAAGACTGCCGCCGACTTCCAATACTGGAACGACGGCTCGCCGACTATGCAGGCGATTGTCGAGTTCGTCGAGGACGTCACCGATCCCAACAGCGCGAACTACATTCCGCCCGAAGACCGCATCGCCACCTTCGACATGGACGGGACGTTTTACTGCGAAACCGCGCCGCTGTACTTCCAGGAGATGATGTTCTTCCACCGCGTGTTTGAGGATCCCGATTACACCGCGCCGAAGGAAATTGTCGACAAGGCGAAAAAAATTTACCCGAAGGTTTTGGCTAAGCAGAGTCTCACGCCCGCCGAAAGAAAATTTCACTTCGAGGGGCTCACCAAAGTTTATGCCGGTATGACGCCCGAAGAGTACCGCGCTTACGTCCGCAAGTTCATGGACACCGACGAGATTGGGCTGACGAATTTGAAGCGCGGCGAGGCTTTCTATCTGCCTATGGTCGAAGTGATTTCGTACCTGACCAACAACGACTTCCGCGTTTACATCGATTCCGCCTGCGGCGCCATGACCACGCGCGAACTTATCGACGGCGTCATTCCCGTTGAGTTCGACAGGGTTGTCGCCTCGGACTTCAACTTCACGTCCACGAACATGGGCAAGGAAGATCCCCACGATCATTTCTACGACCGCCACAAAGAGAAAATCGTCATCAGCGGCAAGCCACTCATCGACAACGCCAAGACTTTGAAAGTTTTCAGCATCATCAACCACATCGGCAAGAAGCCCGTGCTCGCGTTCGGAAATTCGTCGGGCGATAGCGGCATGTTGGAATATACTCTGCAGGACAACAAATATCGCGCGATGAGTTTCTTCGTCATCTGCGACGACGTTGAGCGTGAGCTCGGCAATCTCAAACGCGCCGCGTCTGACAAGGCTTTGGCTCTCAAGCGCGGCTGGCAACCCATTTCCATGCACGACGACTTTAAGACCATCTATGGCGACAACGTTCGCCGGACAAAGTAACGGAGGTTCATCATGAAGAAAAAATTTGCAGCATTGCTCACGGCAGGATTGATTGCTTTGACACCGTTCACTGCGGCCGACGCCGCAACCCGCGACGAAATTGCCGCCATCCAAGTCAAACGCCCCGCCGACTTCAAATACTGGACGAAGGATTCCGCCGCGCAAAAACAGCTTGTCGAATACGTCCGCGACGTGACCAACCGCCGCAGCAAAAATTTTATCCCCGCTGAAGATCGGATCGTCGTGTTCGATTGGGACGGGACGCTCGCCGGCGAAACCGCGCCTTGCTATTTCGAGTGGATGATGTACGTTCAACGCGCCCTGCACGACGACAACTTCACCGCCGCGCCCGAAGACCGAGATTTTGCTCAACAGGTGGAAGACGCCATCAACGGCGACTTCAAAGACCGTGCGCCGACGCTGAAATTTTTGGGCAGCGATTTCGGCACGCGTGAAGCAATGTCGCAAGAAAATGTTTTCGCGGGCATGACCTTCGACGAGTACGAGGCTTACGTCAAAAACTTTATGGATCAACCCATCGGTTTGCTGACGAACTTGAAGCGCGGCGAGGCTTTCTATCTGCCAATGATTGAAGTTGTCAAATACCTGCAGGCGAACGACTTCAAGGTTTACATCGTCTCCGGCACCGACCGCCAGCTCCTGCGAATCACGACAAGCGACCTGCTCAAAATTGATTCGAGCAACTTCATCGGAACGGACGCGCGCTTTCTTACCCGCAACCAAGGCGACACCGAAAACTTGAAGTACACCTATAAACGCGGCGACCAACTGATTCGCGGCAAGTTCGTCCACAAAGACCTGCAGATGGTGAAAGTCGACCTTATTGCCCGCGAGATCGGCAAGCAACCCGTCCTTGCTTTCGGAAACAGCGGCAGCGATACTTCCATGCTCAACTACACAATCGACGGCAACAAATATCGCGCGATGAGCTTTTTTGTTCTGTGCGACGACGTCAAACGCGAATACGGCAACATTTCCAGGGCGGAAAAATCTCGCAAGCTTGCCGAGACAAACGGTTGGACTACAATTTCCATGCGCGACGACTTCAAGACCATCTATGGCGACAACGTCCGCCGCACGGAATAATTCACGGAGGCTACGATGTTCAAGGGCGTTATCTTCGACATTGACGGAACACTTTACGATTATCAGGTAAACGACATTCGGGCGATGAAGGAGCTGTGTGCGTTCGTCGAGGACGTCGTTGGCGTGGACGAAAAAATTTTCCGCGCGACCTACTCTGAAGCTCGCAAGATCATTCGCGCAAGACTTCATGACACCGCCGCTCAACACAGCCGCGTCCTGCTCATGCAAACCGCGCTGGAGCTTTTGGGCAAGAATCCCTTCGATTACGTGCTCAAGATGTACGCGGCGTACTGGAATTGTTTCTTGGAGGGGATGCGTCCTTATGACGGCGCGGCGGACTTCCTGCGTCGGCTAAAGGCGGCGGGCGTGAAAATTTCTGTCTGCACCGACATGACTGCCCACGTCCAATACCGCAAGCTTGACGTGCTCGGTCTGGCTCGTTACGTTGACTTCATGGTCACCAGCGAAGAGACCGGTTGCGAAAAACCCGCGCCGATTATGTTCACGTCCGCGCTGGCGAAGATGAACGTTCGCGCCAACGAGGCCGCCTATTTCGGCGACACGCTCGACCGCGATATCGAAGGTGCGGCTGCCGTCGGAATTGAGCCCTTCTGGTTCGTGGCGGATCGGGTCGTCACGGGCGGCGACGCGTTCAAAAAAATTTATTCCTATCGCGACGAGGAGCTCATCAAAATTTTCGGAGGCGATTGAAATGTTTAGGTTCGCTCACAACAACTTGAACGTGCTGGACTTGCAACGCAGCATGAAGTTTTACGCGGAGGCTCTCGACTTGCACGAGACCGGTCGAATCGAAAACCCCGACTTCACAATCGTCTACCTGGGCGACAGCTTCGGCAGCCACCACAAGCTTGAGCTCACGTGGCTGAAGGATTGGAAGGAGCCCTACAACCTGGGCGACAACGAATTTCACGTTGCCTTCACCACGCCCGACTTCGCCGCCGCGCACAAACGTCACGAGGCGATGGGTTGTATCTGCTACGAGAATCACGACATGGGCATTTACTTCATTGAAGACCCCGACGGCTACTGGTTGGAAGTTCTGCCCGAATGATGTCCGCATAAAAATTTTGGGCGACACTCGCGATTGAGTGCCGCCCGTTTTTTATTGTGTGCCGTCAAAAATTTTTTCGACGCAGCTGGAAGAACAGAATCGTCGAGAAGATTGCCACGCCCGCGATGTCGGTGATGAGACCGGGCTTAATCATCAACAGCCCGCCCGCGAACAGAATCACGCGTTCAAATTTTTTCAGCGGCGCGGCGAGGTAACCGATGAGCGACGAACTCAACGCGACCATGCCGATCACCGCCGTCATCAGAGCGAGCACCAGCCCGCCCGTGAAGCCGTAGAGCATGAGCAGTCCCGGATTGAGCACGAACATATATGGGATTATGAACGCGGCGATTGCCAACTTCGACGCATTGATTCCCGTGCGCAGAGCGTTGCCGCCGCTGATGCCGGAGCCTGCGTATGCTGCCAGAGCGACGGGCGGGGTGACGTCGGCGATGATGCCGAAGTAGAACACGAACATATGCGCCGCCAGAATCGGCACGCCCATCTGAATCAGCGCGGGCGCAGCTATCGTCGAGGTGATGACGTAGTTGGCGGTGGTTGGCACGCCCATTCCCAACAGGATTGCGGTGATCATTGTCAGGAACATGCTGGGCAAGACCATTCCGCCGGACAAATCCAGAAGAGTCGACGCGAGCTTGAGCCCGACGCCCGTCTTGGTGACGACGCCGATGATGATGCCCGCCGCCGCGCAAGCGACCAGTACGCCCAAAACATTTCTCGCGCCGGTTTCCAGCCCGTGAATGATTTCGGCGGGGGACATGCGCGTTGACGCTTTCAAGCTGCTCACGACGATTGACAGGACGATTGCAACCAGAGCCGCCCTCATTGGTGTGTAGCCGCTGACCAAAAGCCAGACGATGACCACGAGCGGGATTGCCAGATGTCCGCGCGTTCGGAGCAATTCGCCCAGCCTTGGCAGTTCCGAACGCGGCAGACCCTGCAGATTATTTCGTTTCGCCTCGAAGTGCACGCCGAGCCACACGCCGATGAAATACAACGCCGCGGGAATCACCGCCGCCTTGACGATTTCGACGTAGGGAACGCCGACGAACTCCGCCATCAAAAAAGCCGCCGCGCCCATCACAGGTGGCATGAGCTGTCCGCCCGTGGACGCCGCCGCTTCAACTGCGCCCGCAAAATCTTTGTGGTAGCCGAGCTTCTTCATCATGGGGATCGTCAGTGAGCCGGTGCCAACGACGTTAGCGACGGACGAGCCGCTGACCGTGCCCATCAATCCACTCGACAGCACAGCGACTTTTGCAGGACCGCCGCTTGCCCAGCCCGCGATTGAGTTCGCCACGTCGATGAAAAATTTTCCGAGCCCCGTGCCTTCCAGATACGCGCCGAACAGAATGAACAGGAAGATGAACGTCGACGAGACGCCCAGCGGTATGCCGAAGATGCCTTCGGTGGTGAAGTAGACATGGCTGACGAAGTGATCGACTGTGAGCCCGCGGTGAGCCAAAAGCCCCGGCATGTATGGTCCGGCGAACGCGTAGCCGACAAAAAATAATACGACGCAGACCATCGGAATTCCGACGACGCGCCGCGCAGCTTCAATCACCAAAATTATTCCGAGCCCGCCGATGAAAACGTCCGTTGAGGTCGGCAGAGCCGCACGCAGAATCAGTTCGCGATAGTTGATGACGATGTAGGCGGGAGCCGCCGCGCCTGCGATTGCCAGAATCAAATCCGGCGGGTGAATTTTGTCGCGCCGCCAAGATTTTTTTGCCGGATACAGCAGGAACGACAGGCACAGCCCGAAGCCCAGATGAATCGCCCGCTGAATCTGCGCGTCGAGCAAACCGAAGCTTGCCGTGTAGATTTGGAAGACGGAGAACGTTATCGCCAGCGCGGAAATAATTTTCGCCATCGCGCCGGTGTATTCCATCGTGTTGGATTCGGTGTCGTACTTCTTGAGAACTTCTTGGGCAGTCATTTCCTTTCGGTCGATCAAGTTGTTCACTCCTCAGGGTCAGCGCAGATAGTCGCCGCGGATGTTTTCGGTCGGCGGTGCAATGGGGTAGTCGCCGCTGAAGCACGCCGTGCAAATCCGTCTGCCGCCGGACATTTCGCTCAGGGCGTCGAGCGGCAGATAAGCCAGGGAGTCTGCGCCGATGATGCGACCGATCTCTTCGACGGAATGATTGTGTGCGATGAGCTGTTCCTCGTCGGGGATATCGATGCCGAAGTAACACGGGTGGCAGAACGGCGGGCTGGATATGCGCACGTGAACTTCAGCCGCGCCCGCGTCCTTGAGCATGGTGACGATCTTGTTGCTCGTGGTGCCGCGGACGATTGAATCGTCGATCATGATGAGCCGCTTGCCGCGCACGACGTCGCGCAGGACGTTGAGCTTGACCTTGACGCTCTGCATGCGGCTGGATTGTTGCGGCTTGATGAACGTTCTGCCGACGTAGGTGTTCTTCGTGAAGGCGATGCCGTAGGGAATGCCGGAAGCCATTGAGTAACCGACGGCCGCCATGTTGCCGGACTCCGGAACGCCGACGACCATATCCGCCGCGACGGGGTGAACCTGCGCCAAAAGTTTGCCCGCGATGATTCGGGACTTGGTGACGCTCATGCCGTCAAACGTCGTGTCGGGTCTGCAGAAGTAAATGTATTCGAAGACGCAACGAGCCGACTCCTCAGCGGGCAGTGCGAGTTCCATGTTGGATTCGATTCTGCCGTTGTGGTGAACGGTGACGACTTCGCCGGGCAAAACGTCACGGATAAATTCCGCGTCGATGGTCTCCAGTGCGCAAGTCTCGCTGGTTATGATGTAGGCGTTGTCGAGCTTGCCGATGACCAACGGACGGAAGCCCCAGGGGTCGCGGGCACCGATGAGTTTGCGCGGACTTGCCACGACGAGCGAATACGAGCCTTTGACCTTGCGCAGGGCACGGACGGTCGCCTCTTGCACGGAACGGGACTTGACGCGTTCGCGGGCGATGTGATAGGCGATGGTCTCTGAATCGGTCGTGGTCTGGAAGATTGCGCCGCCCATTGCAAGTTGCCGACGAAGTTGCGGGGCGTTGACCAGGTTGCCGTTGTGCGCAAGCATGAGCGTGCCCTTGATGTACGCCAGAACGAGCGGTTGAGAATTCTCGCGCGTGGAAGCTCCCGCCGTGGAATAGCGCACGTGACCGACGCCGAGGTTGCCCGTCAATGCGGAAAGATTCTGCGCGTTGAAAACTTCGTTGACGCGTCCGAGATCTTTGTGGCAGAAGACTTTGTCGGCGCGGTTGGAAGTGTCAGTCACCGCAATACCCGCGCTCTCTTGCCCACGGTGTTGTAAGGCATAAAGCCCGTAGTAAATCGCTTGAGCCACGTCGCCACCGCTCAAATCGTACATGCCGAAGACGCCACACGCCTCGCCTGCCGAAGTCATATCAAAATCCATTGCTGCCACCCCTTTGCAAATTTGTTGAGACTAAGAGCCAAAAGCTTTTGCGCGTCAATTATATGCAAGCCGCCTGCCGTTGTCAAAAGACCGTCCGCTTCAGACTGCGTCGGTGCGAAAGTCCCGATAACGCTCCATCACCTGCGCCAGAGATTGAACGCCCGTCGTCGCGCCGACATGTTCAACCGAACACGAGGCTGCCGAGCAGGCAAAGCGTGCGCATTCTATAAGCGGAATGTTTTCCGAAAGAGCCCAAAGAAAACCCGCAACGAAGCAATCTCCCGCGCCCGTGGTGTCGACGACCTTCTCGACGGAATAGGCGTGGATTTTGGTCAGCTCGTCACCGTGAGCAACGATGCAACCTTTCGGACCGCGCTTGACGACAGCGCACTTGACGCCGATAGCCATCAACGCCGCGATGTTTGCGTAGGTGTCGTCGTTGCCGGTCAATGTCGCAAGCTCGAATTCGTTTGGCATGAAGTAATCGACGTAGTGCCACAGCCCCGCCAAATCGTCGGGAGTCTCGCCGTTCTTGGCGTGCGTGGTGTCGACAATCAGCGTGCGCTCGCCGGCTTTGATTCGTTTGAACAGTTGCGCCATCGTCGGGATATCCAGCAACGGCGAAACGAACATGCTCGCGAACGAAACGATTGGTGCCATCTCTTCCAGGTGGGGAAGGATGTCGGTCTCGGTCAAGCGTCGCAAACTCGAACGCGGATTGGTCAGGAAGTGTCGTTCGCCGCTGTGATCGACCAGCACGACGTTGACGGCGGTTTCAAGCCCCTCTTGCACCTTCACGCCGCTGACATCAAGCCCGTTCTCCTCGGCGTAGCTCAAAATCCTGCGCCCCGCCGTGTCGTCGCCGACCTTGCTGATCCATTGCACGCGCTTTCCCAACCGACTCAGGACAACCGCTTCGTTGAGAGCGTCGCCACCGAAAGAAACCTTGACGAAATCCATCGGCGTGGAGTTGCGCGACAGAATCTTCTTGTCCACCGCGCCAACCAAAACATCAACCACGCCCGCACCAATCACGGTGATATCGTAATCCATGTAAATCACCTCGGCGAAAATTTTAGCAAGCACGCCGCACAGCGTCAATCGCGCAGGAAATTTTATCGGGACGTTGTGACAAATGTAACCGTGTGATAAAATTCGGCGGAAAAATTTTTATCGGGAGGTGAGCGCGATGTCCGGCGAAGAGTTGCGGGGCGTGCCGCTCTTCAAAGACCTGCAACCGCGTGAGATCGAACAGTTCATGAAGTTTACGGGAACGACCGTCAGAAATTATCCGCGCGGCGAACGCGTGCTTGAAGCTTTCGTGCCCAACGCGAACATCGGCGTCATCGTCAGCGGCGAAGCCCAATTGCTGACGCTCGACAGGCAAGGCAACGAAAACGTCGGTCATGCGCTTGAGAGCGGGGCAATGTTCGGCTCGGTCAGCGCAATTCTCGGCGAAGACGTCGTGGCGGTCAGCGTGCAGTTGACGACCGACGCCGCGATAATGTGGGTGCCGTATCGTGCGCTGCTGATTGCCGGACCGAAGCTCGGACGCATGCACGGCATCGTGATGAAAAATCTGCTGGAGACCTTCGCGCTCAAGAACGTGCTGATGATGCAGAAGGTTGAGTTGCTCTCGCAAAAGAATCTGCGCGAACGAATTATCCTGTACCTTCTGCAACGCGAACGCCGTCAGCAAACCGAGCGCGTGAAAGTTCCACGGCGTCTGCAGCTGGCGAAGGAGCTTGAATGTAATCGCTCGTCGTTGACGCGGGAAATCTCGCTGATGGAGGCGGAAGGTCTCGTCGTGTGCGGAGATCATTGGATGCGGCTCAACAAGGATCGGTTGACGTGACGGCGATTGAATTTCGCGACGTGAGCTTGAGCTTCGGGCGGCGGGAAATTTTTCGGCACGCGACGCTGAATCTGCGCGGCGGGCGAGTTATCGGCGTGGTCGGGGCAAATGGCGCGGGCAAGTCGACACTGCTCAAGCTCGCGGGAAAAATCATTGCACCCGACGCGGGGACGGTTGCCCTGCCCGAAGGTTTGACGATCGGAGCCGTCACGCCGGAGATGAAACTTTACGGCGCGTTGACCGGAGCCGAGAACCTGGCGTTCTTTGCGCGGCTGCGTGGAAAAGTTTTGTCGCCCGAAAAAATTTTTGAACTCGGTCGGCGTGTCGGGCTGGAGGCTCAAGCTTTCGACGTGCTCGCGGAAAATTTTTCGACGGGCATGCGCCAACGGCTCAAGTTCGCGGTTTTGCTGGCAGTCGACGCGGATATCTGGTTGCTCGACGAACCGACGGCGAACCTTGACGACGACGGGCGGGAAAAATTTTTCACCGAGATCCGTGACGCCGCGCCCGACAAAATTATTTTGCTCGCCACAAACGACGCGACGGAGGTTGGAATTTGCGATGAAGTCATTCGTCTGCCGCTGTGAACAAGTCGTCGCCATAGTGCGCAAAGATTTCGTCGTGAGCTTGCGGCGGCGGGCGGCTTTGGCGGCGATGATGATGTTCGCGTTGACAGCAACGGCGGCTTTGAGCTTGTCGACGAGCGGCGTCGTTGAGCCGAAAATTTTATCCGCGTTGTTGTGGGTGATAATTTTCTTCGCGGCGGGCGCGGGCGTTGCCGGCACCTTCGACGACGAAGCGCAGGCGGGAACTTTGCCGACGCTCAAACTTTATGCCGACGCTCAAGCCGTGCTCTTCGGCAAAATGATTCACGTGCTCGCGTCGCTGATATCGTTGACGGTGTTCATCGTGCCGACGTTCCTGATTCTGTTCGACGCGGACGTTGCCGACGGTCTGTTGATGGTCGCGACGTTGCTGCTCGGATTGATCGGTTTGTCGGCGGCGGGAACGTTGACGGCGGCTCTGACGACATCTGCCGTGGCGAAGGGCGGGCTCTTCCCGATACTGCTCTTCCCCGTGACGCTGCCGATATTTCTGCCGGCAATCTCCCTGACCGAAGCGGCGTTGACGGGCGCGGCGTTCGATGGCGGCTCGCTCGTGATGATGATGATGTTCGACGCAATGTTGGTGACGGCGGCGTCGATTCTGTATGACTACTTGTGAGGAATCATGAACAAAATTTTAATCGTGCTGACGGCGGCTATCGTCGCGGCGATAATTTTTTTTGTGCCACCGATTCGCGGGCTCGGTGAGCTGGCGAAAATAATTTTCTTCCACGTGCCGACGGCTTGGGTCGCGGTGATTGCCTTCTTCACCGGCGCATGGTATGCCGCGAAATTTTTGCGCACGAACGACTTCACGGCAGACGAACTTTCTGCGCGGGCGGCAAAGTTGGGCTTCGTGTTCGTGTTGCTGTCGACGGCGAGCGGCGCAATCTTCAGCAAGCTGACATGGGGGGCGTATTGGAATTGGGATCCTCGGCAGACGACAATCTTCGTGCTGATTCTGATTTACGGCGCGTACCTGACGCTGCGCAGTGCCGTCGCCGACGAAAAAGTCCGCGCAAAGGTCTCGGCGGTCTATTCGCTGTTTAGCGTGCTGACGGTGCCGTTTCTCGTGTTCATCGTGCCGCGAATGTTTTTCTCGTTGCACCCTGAGCCCGTGCTCAATTCGTCCGGTCGCGTGCAAATGGATACCGTCGTGTTAATCGTGCTCATAGCGTCCGTCATCGACGCAACGTTGCTGTTCGTGCAGTTGATGAGGAGGTCTTGATTGATGCTGCGGGCTTTGGCAGCGATATGGCTGATTTGGGGCTTGAACTGGGTCGTGATGAAGACGGCGAACACTTACTTCCCGCCGATACTGTTCGTGACGTGGCGATTCGGTTCGGGTGCGCTGATATTGTTGGCAGTCGCGCTGTGGAGACGAATCCCCTTGCCCGACAAAAAATTTTTGCCGTGGATAATTTTGACGGGTCTGTTGCAGTTGACATTGAACAACGTGACCGCGCAGGTCGGCATGATGTCCGTGAGCGCGGGCATGGCGGCTGTCTTGAATTACACCGCGCCGCTGTGGACGGCAATCCTGGCGCACTTCGCCTTGAACGAGAGATTGACGCGCGTGAAACTCTTCGGCGTCGTGCTGGCAATCGTCGGCTTGTATGTGCTGATGGGTCTGCAGGGCGTGGAGGATTTGTCCGCGGCGTTCATAATCATCGCGGGGGCAATGTGCATGGCGTGTTCAAACATCGTCGTGAAATTGCGGCTGACCCGTTGCGACATGGTGCAGTTGACCACGTGGCAGATGGTCTTCGGAGCTTTGGCTCTGGTGATTTACACGACGCTGTTCCCGCAAGGCGAAATCAATTGGTGCTTGCCGGCAATTTTATGCGTGGTCTATAACGGGGCGTTGGCGTCAGCTCTGGCGTTCTATCTGTGGAACTACGTCCTGACCCACATCGAAGCCTCCACGGCATCAATCGCGACGCTGGTCGCGCCGGTCGTGGGAGTGCTCGGCGGCATGATGATTTTGGGCGAACCCTTCACCGCTTACATCGTGCTGGGCATCGCGCTGATCTTCGCGGGAATATTAATCGTCGTCAAGAAGAGAGGAGCAAATTAATTGACACTGACTGAAGAAATCAACAAGCGACGCACGTTCGCAATCATATCCCACCCCGACGCCGGCAAGACCACGCTGACGGAAAAACTTCTGCTTTACGGCGGCGCGATTCATCTGGCGGGCTCAATCAAGTCTCGCAAGACTCAACGCCACGCCGTCAGCGACTGGATGGAAATCGAAAAGCAACGCGGCATTTCCGTCACCAGCTCGGTTTTGCAATTCGACTACGGCGGCTGCAGGATAAACATTCTCGACACGCCCGGTCACCAAGATTTTTCCGAGGACACCTACCGCACGTTGATGGCTGTCGACAGCGCGGTCATGATTCTCGACGCGGCTAAGGGTGTCGAAGCGCAGACCAAGAAGCTGTTCAAAGTCTGCCGCGAACGCCGCATTCCAATCTTCACGTTCATCAACAAGCTCGACCGCTACGGCAAAGTTCCGCTCGACCTGATGGACGAACTCGAAAACGTTTTGGGCATTCGCGCCTACCCGATGAACTGGCCAATCGGCGTGGACGGCAAATATCTCGGCGTCTTTGACCGGCAAAAGAACGTCGTCGAACTCTTCGCTGAAGACACCACTCACGGACAAACTGCTCGCGCGTCGGAAGTTTTTTCAGCGGACGACCCCGAAGTCATCAACCGTATCGGGCAGGAAAATTTTGACGCACTGCAGGAGGATTTGCTGTTGCTCGACGAGGCGGGCGAAGCCTTCGACAAGACACGCATCGACGCGGGCGACCTGACCCCGACGTTTTTCGGCTCGGCAATGACGAACTTCGGCGTGCAAAATTTTTTGGAGGAGTATCTGCGTCTGGCTCCGCCGCCCGCACCGCGTCTGTCCAGTGATGGCGTCATCGAACCTGACGACGAAAATTTTTCCGCGTTCGTCTTCAAAATCCAAGCCAACATGAATCCCGCGCACCGAGACCGTCTGGCGTTCATCAGAATTTGTTCGGGCAAGTTCGCCCGCAACATGAACGTCTGGCACGCGGCAAGCGACAAGCTCATCAAACTTTCGCAACCGCAACAGTTCCTGGCGCAGGACAGACAGATCATCGACGAGGCTTTTCCCGGTGACATCGTCGGCTTGTTTGACCCCGGCGTCTTCGGCATCGGCGACACCTTGACTGACCCCGCGCACAAATTTAAGTTCGAGGACTTTCCGACATTCCCGCCGGAAAAATTTGCTCGTGTGCAAGCTAAAGACACCATGAAGCGCAAACAGTTCGCCAAGGGCATTGATCAGCTCACGCAGGAAGGCGCGATTCAGCTGTTCAACCAAGTGGGCGCGGGCACCGAGTCTTACGTCGTCGGAACCGTCGGCACGCTGCAGTTCGAGGTTTTGCAGTACCGCCTGAAGTCTGAATACGGCGTGGACGTTTTGCTGACGATGTTGCCGTTTGAAGTGGCTCGCTGGCTGAAATTTTCCGACGGCACCAAAGTCACCCCGACCGGTCTGCGCGGCGCAGATCGCGGCATGTTCGTCCTGGATCGCAACGAAAACCCCGTGTTGCTCGTCGAGAACGAATGGTCGCTCGGCTGGATCTCCGACAACAATCCAAAGCTCACCATGAACCCGACGCCCTTCGACGCCGAATGATTTGCTTGACGTCACCTTTAAGTTGCCTTAGAAAATTTTCGATATATAGGCAGGCAGGGAGGGTGCACAGAAAAAATTTGCAAGGAAAGCAACCAACAGGTGGTGAAAGATCATGTTTATAAACAATGTGAACTCGTCCGCGAAGTACTACCCGAATTCCGTGGCAGCGTCTCGTTATGCCAACGCGATAAACAACGTTCGCGACACGCAAAAAAGCGACGCGTTCACCCCGTCGCGGGCGGCACAGAGTTTCAGCGAGATGCTCGGCAAACTGCGCGATTCTTCCGAAGTGCGCCAAGACAAAGTTCTGGAATTCCAACAGCGGATATCTTCGGGGCAATATTTCGTTTCGTCGACGGACATCGCGTCCGCCATAATGACGAATCGTTTTTGAGGCAACTGCCATGTGGGAGGATCTGACAAATACGCTCGACAAGCTCGGCGAGGTTTACGACAAACTTGCCAACCTGGGCGAAAGGAAACGCAATGCGCTCGTCGGCATCGATATGACGGGGCTAAGCAACATTCTCGACGAGGAACAGCTCCTTACAGCCAAACTGCAAAAGCTTGAACAGCGGCGCGTCGAAATTCTCAACGGCTTGTCGAAGTCAAATAAAACCGTAACCGAATCGACGCGGGCGGAAGAATTTTATCGGGCGGCTCCTTCGCCGGAGATGACGAAGAGGCTGCTTGAATTGCATGAGCGGCTAAATCGCAACGTCGCCCGCACACTGCAGATCCGCGACAACAACCGCGTCCTGGCGCAATGTGCATTGGACGCCGTGCGCAATCAGCTCAACAAGCTAAGCGGCGCGGCAGTGGAACCGACTTATTCGGGCAAGGGCGGCGACATCGTCACCCACCAAAAAAAATTCGACTTAAAGGCGTGATGAGCAATGGACGAAGCTATCAAAATCCTGCGCGAACAAACGGTGCTCTGTGCCCGATTGCCCGAACTGCTCGACGAACTTATCGGCGTGATGCAAAGCAATTCGCCCGACGTGCAAGAAATTATCCGTAAGATTGAAACGACGACGCGTGCCCTGGATGACAACCAACAGCGCGCGCAAAACTTTCTGGCACGGGTCAAGGCTCCGTCGTTTGCAGATTACCTTGCCGCGCAGGAAAAGAACCTTCAGCGGGACGTGGCGGAAAAGCTCCTCGGCAAGTCGGCGAATTCTCAACAGCAACTCAAACGTCAGACCGACAAGCTCAAGCTCCTGTTGCAACGCGGCAAAGATTACGTCGCGTTCAACCTGAACATTCTGGCGAACATCTCGGCAAGCGACACCTATGGCGCGGCGGCTCAAACCGGCTCGCAAAGGTCGCGGCGAATGTTCGAAGCCAACATCTGAATTCCCCAAGGGGTGATGACTATGAGATCAACTTTCGCGGGACTCAACACGATGGTGCGCGGTATTATGGCAAACCAAATGTCGCTCGATACCACCGGTCACAACATAACCAACGCAGGCACCGAAGGCTATTCGCGCCAAACCGTCACGCTCGCGACGACCTACAGCGAAGAGCGCGGCTCATTGCACGGCACCGTTCGCGTAGGCACCGGCGTCGATGCCCTAAGCGTCGAGAGGGCACGCGATGTCTATGCCGATATTCAATACCGCAACGAAAATCCCACGCAACAATACTACTACACCAAATCCATCAACTACGACAAGCTCGAAACCATCTTCGACGACAGCAAAAACCTCGGCGTGGAAGAGGCAATCAACAAGTTCTATCGTTCGTGGGTGGATTTGTCTACCACGGCTTCAACGTCCTCAAGCCGCGTCAATGTCATTGAACAGGGCAGAAACTTGAGCGATATCATTCAGACCGTGACATCCGAGCTTCAAGACCAAATCCGCTCCGAATACGACGACATTCGCTCCGAAGTCTTGCAAGTCGATCAGCTTTTGGAAGATATCCTGCAACTCAATCGCGAAGTCCTCTCGCAGGAAGTCACCGGTGCCAGTGCCAACGACCTGCGCGACCGCCGCGACCTGCTCGTCGACAAGCTGAGCAATTACGTCAACGTCAACGTCACCGAACTCGAAGGCGGTGCCTACCAAATCAATTCCGGCGGCGTCACTTTGGTCAACGGCGTTTCCCGCGCACATCTGGCAATGGGCGACGGCGTCTCCTCCAGCTGGTACGGCGTCGATTACGGCGTGACCGACTACAACATCAAAATCGTCGAAAGCAATATCGTCTACCTTCCGCAGAACGGCAGCCTCAAGGCTCGCTTTGATGCCATTGCCGAGAACAAAACCTACATCGACAGGATGGCGGACATTGCCAACTTCCTCCTGTCGACTTTTAACGAACAGAACAAGCAGGGTTGGGATATCGACGGGCACAGCAAAGTTAATGACGACGGCGACCTTGTCCCCGACACGATAAACTTCTATGGCAGGGAAAACGTCACCTATCAATACCGCTACGATGTCGAGAACGACAAAAATTATCTCTACAAGAACGATACCGACCTTCCCGAAAGCGAACGGCTCCTCAGCGGCGTGCGCATCATTGCCGAACTGGAAGTCAACAGCAGGTTCAACGAGATCGAAGGCGACCGCTACATTGCCGCGGCGACAAGCAAACAATACGTCGAGACTGCGCCGGGCGTCGGCACGTGGGAAAATCTCGAATGGGGCGACCGTACAGGCGACGGCACCAACGCCGTCTACATGAGCGAGCTGTTCAACATTCCCTTCGACACGATTCTGAGCGAAAACCGCGCCAGTGCTGACGTCCTGCGTGCCAATTGCATACTGCGCAATCTTGACGGCAACACAATCAACGAGGCGGGCACCGTCGTCACAGATCCCGCCAATTACGTCTACACCACGTCGCTCACCAAGCTCAGCATAAACTCGTTCTATCAGAAGTCCGTCTCGTCGCTCGGTCTTGACGCTTACTCAACCGACGTCAACTATGAGGCGATGCAGGCGATTATGACGCAGGTGACCAATTGGCGCGATTCAACTTCGGGCGTCGATTGGAACGAAGAGCTGACCAACATGATCAAGTTCCAGAAGGGCTTCGCGTCGTGTTCCCGCTGCTTGAACGCCATGGACGAATGTTTGGATCGCCTGGTTAATTCCACCGGCGTCGTTGGGAGGTAATTGATATGGGCGTTAGAATAGGCAGTTCCCACTTCATGTACAACTACCAAATTTCGCTCAACCATGCCTACGAGAAGCAAGCGAAACTCTTTGAGCAGTCGGACGGCTCGTCATTGCACCGCGCCAGCGATAACCCCATCAACTACGCCAAATACCTGCGCTACAACGTCAGCGACAGCGAGAATCAGCAGTACCAAGACAACCTGAAGACCGCCTCGTCGTGGATGAAGAATTCCGATGACGTTATGGTTCATATGACCGAGATTATGCAGACGCTCAAGGAAAAGTCAGTTCACGCCGCAAACTCCGACAACGCCGAGGACGATTACGCCGCTATCTATAAAGAAATGTTCGCCTGCATGCAAGAGATGGTTTCCACCGCGAACACCCAGGTCGGCGACAGATATCTCTTCAGCGGGCAGAAGGATTTGACCAAGCCGTTCACCTTGAGCGACGAGATGTACTATCGCGGCATGCCGAAGAATCTTGATACCACGCAATCAGCTTTCTTCAAGGGCACAAGCTCCGACTACAACACCGAGCTTTTCCAGCTCCTTGAACTCACTAAGGACGGCGAAACCTACTACCTCGACAACGAGAACGGCAACATCTACACCAAAGATTTCGTCGACGAAGGCTACAGCGAACTGAGTGCAATGGGCTTCCAGACCATAGACGAGGCGCAAGCTTCCACGAATACCCGCGTGCAGGCACTCCTTGCCGCGGGAATTGATGACAACGTCGGTGCCGTCAACGTCGCGACTTACTTCACCAATCAGGGGCTTCTGCGTGACGGGCAGGACGGAACCTTCGGCGATTATAACTTCGTGACGATCCGCCAGAATATCGTTACCTACCACGGCGACGAAAATCTGATCTCGATGGTCAAGCTCAACGGCGCGACCGATCCTTCCGCCGATACCGTCAACTCCACCGGCGCACGCATGTTCGGGCGCGATATCTTCGACAACGCCGCCTCCGGCAACGAGCCTTCGGGCACGGCAATGTTGAACGAGCTTTTGTGCATGTGCGAGAAGGTCAACACCTGCGACACCCTGTGGATGAGCTCCGACGGCGTCACCACAACCGACGTCGCCCACGCCACGCTCGTTCTGGAAGAGACCCGCGTCGGCGCACGCCAACAGCTCTACAACAGCGTAGAGACCATGCTCCTCAACCAATCCGACAACATCACCGAAGACATCACCAACGTCAGCGGCACCGACATCGCCGAGCTGGCAACCAAGCTCATGCAAATGACAACGCTCTACAACCTGTCGCTGTCAATGGGCGGGCGAATCCTTCCGCAGTCGTTGGCTGATTACCTCTGATCCTTGACACACTGAAAAATTTTTTTACCTGCAGGCGTCAACGAATTCACTCGTTGCCGTCTATTGCTGTTTTCGGGATTTGGCGTCAAAATTTTCCGCGGCAAGGCAGGAAATTCCAACGAAGGGAGGGAAATAGCCATGATGATGGTGAGGCTAAATACTCGACACCAATTGCCGCAGATAGGCATCCGTCAGACACAGGGGCGTCTCGACGAAGCGGCAATCATTCAACCGCAGACACGCGGCGGCAACAATCGGCAGGCACGCTCCAATCAGGGCGTCACTCAGCCCGGCTTGAGCATAGACAACTACCCCAGCCGCCGAGCTTACGGTTTTCGCACGATGGGCGACTTGATGACCGAGCAAGGGCGGCGCGGTCTTTCCGACGTGCAAGCTGCAATAGGTCGCCACGCCCAAGAGAACTGGACGATTGCTACCACTGCGGCACAGCGCGGCAACGATATCACCCAAAAGATTCGGGCGGAAATTTTTTCCGACTACGAGGCACGCGCGGTCTTCAAGATAGATGCCATACCCGATCCGACCGTGCAGGGTCACCCCAACGAAGTCGTCGGCGAACCCGATACCGGCGACTCAACCGTCGATATTCAGACCGCGCCAAATGCAAGGATCCACTATACCCCGGGCAGTGTGCAAACTTATCTGCAAAACGAAGGCTTCATCCACAGTTGGGTTTCGTACAACCAATACGATATCTACGCTTGAACCTTCGGCAAGTCAAAGGAGGAAAGCAGTATGCGCAAAGTCAATACCAGCAGATTCGGTGAGATTGAGGTCGACGAAAAGAAAATTGTTCATTTCAAGGACGGCATTCCCGCCTTCGAGGACGAACACGAATTCATAATCCTGCCCTACGAGGACGACAGCCCGTATTACTTCATGCAGTCGCTCAAGTCCCCGGATTTGGCGTTCCTGCTGACGATCCCCTTCCTGTTCTTCCAAGACTACACCTTCGAAATCGACGACGAGACCGTCAAAGAATTGGGCATCAGCGATCAGGACAAAGTCTTCTATTATTCCATGATTACCATTCCAAACGGCTCCGTTCGCTATATGACGGCAAACCTGGTGGCTCCCATCGTCCTAAACGCCCTCAATATGCAGGCAAAGCAGGTCGTCTTGGAAAAGAGCAATTACACGACCAAGCATCGCCTCTTCCCCGAATCTGCCAAAAAGAAGGAGGGATAACGGTATGCTGGTCTTGACGAGAAAGCCTCGTCAGCAAATAATGATTGGAGACAACATCGTCATCAATGTGGTGGAAGTGCAGGGCGAAAACGTGCGCATAGCCATTGACGCCCCGCGCGATATCAAAATCTACCGCGGCGAAATATACAGGGCGATTCAAGAGGAAAACCAAAAGGCGGCTCAAAAACTGGACGTCGACTTGCACGGCGCGTTGCCGCTGAAAGGAAATTAGCGGAAGGTACAAAACCAAGCCCGCAAAACAAAGGAGTGTTCTACTATGGTAGGGAAACTGAACGATATGGTGACGGCGGCGGTCGTTGTAGATTCGACCCCCAAGACAAATTCGGGCGAGGCGCAGAGCCTTTCGCAGATTAAGCCCGTCGACACAACGTCGGCAAGCACAATCAAACCGCAGGACGCGCAGGTACCCGAAATCTTCAAACCCGGCGAAGAGGAGAAGAAGGAAGGTCACCTGCAACCCGGCACCATGAGCGAAGAGGCCGTCCAAAACATGACGGAGACTTTCAACAAGCTCATGAGCAAAATCAACGTCAACCTCGAATTCAAGTACAACAAGGAAATCGACATGTTCAACGTCAAGATGATCGACAAGGAAACAAAAGAAGTCATCAAAGAATTCCCGCCCGAAGAAATGATCGAGAACATGATTAAAGCTAAGGATTGGCTGGGCGCGTTCATCGACAGGGCAATTTGACGCGTCCTTCCTAAGGAGGGATTCACTATGGGTGTCAACGGAATTTACGGCTTGTCGGGCTCCGGCATTGACGTCGAGTCGATGGTTAAAGTCGGCATGATGAGCAAGCAGAAAGAATACGACAAGATGGCGCAGAAGTTCACCAAGAACGAGTGGACTAAGGCGGAATACCTCAAGCTCAACAGCTCCATCACCACGTTCAATATGTCGACGCTGTCGCAGTACAAGATGTCTGCCACCATGAACGCCAAGACCGCTGAGAGTACGTCGTCCGCGATAAAGGTCACGGCAAACGCTTCGGCACCGGTGATGAATCATTTGGTTGAAGTCACAGACCTGAGCTCCGCAGCCTATCTCATCGGCACGGGCACAATCAATCGCGCGGCCGACGCTTCCAAGAACAGCATTAACCTCAAGGATATTCTGTTCGACAGCATAAGCGTCGACGACAACGATATCGTCAGCGGCTCATTGACGGGCGGCAACAACGAACAGTACGACTTCGACAACGTCAGCCTCAACAACAAGGCGATAAGTTTCTTCGTCGGCGACGGCACCAAGAACGACAGCGGTTCGCTCAAAAGCGTGGAAATCAGCTTCACCTACGAAGAAGTTCTTAACGGCAACGCCACGCTCAACGACCTGGTCAGCAAGATCAACAACACGGGTCTCAATATCAAAGCCAACTATGACACCGTCAACGACCAAATCACGTTGCACAATCCCAACGGCGGCACAGAAAACGGAATCATCTTGACGACGGGTGCCGATTCCGACAACGACGCGGGCGGGCGCGTCTATGCAGGCTCGGCGGCGGCGGGCTTCCTTACTCGGTTGGGGCTCAAGCAATCCACCAACGGTACATTGAACCCGACGGCAATGACCTTCAACGGCACGGATACCAAGCAGGAGCAGTTCGGCACGAACGGTCACATCAAGGTTGACGGCGTAACCTATGACACGACCGACAACAAAGCGACCGTCGGCGGAATAACCTACACTGCCGTAACGAAGACCGAATCTCCCACAACCGTCACCGTTTCGCAGGACGTGGACGCCATCGTCGACAGGGTTAAAAGCTTCGTCGCGGACTACAACAAACTGCTTTCGGGTCTGTACGAGAAATACGACGAGAAGCCCGAAACCGGTTACGCGCCGCTCACGCAGTCCCAAAAGGACGCCATGAAGGAAGATCAGATCACCAAGTGGGAGGAGAAGGCGCAAAAAGGTTTGCTCTACCACGACAAGACGCTCGGCAATATCATCAGCGAAATGCGCGACTCCATTGCCACGCCGATTGAGAATCTGGAAGGCAAATACAATTCGGCATACGCCATCGGCATATCGACCACGGGCATCAAAGGTCAGCTCACGCTCAACGAAGACAAACTGCGCGCGGCTCTTGCCGACGACTCCGACGCCGTCTACAACGTCTTTGCCAAGCTCGACGGCAGCCAGAAGGACAAGAAGGGCAACGTCATCGACAACCCCGAAGGCAACGGCATAGCTCAAAGGCTCGGCGACATCTTGACCACGGCGACAAAGAACATCAGATCCCGCGCGGGCTCATCGACGGAAATCACCGAGGACAGCGACTTAAACACGCTCTTGCGCCAACTGCAGACGAAGATGAGCAACTTCAAAAAGATGATGAATTCCTTCGAAACCGCGCTGTACAAAAAGTATGACGCTATGGAATCGACGCTCGCCAAGCTCGGCACGCAGTTGAACTTCGTCATGGGCGGCAACCAGTAAAATTTTTTCGGAGGTTAGGACATGGTAAATGCGGCAGAAGCATACAGGCGACAGCAAGTTTTGAATGCACCGCCGGAACAATTGACGCTAATGCTGTATAACGGATGCCTCAGGTTCATCGACGAGGGAACAAATTCGCTCGCGGAGAAGAACTACGAGGCGGCAAACAACTCATTGCAGAAAGCGCAGAGAATCATTTCGGAATTTCGCCTTACGCTGAACATGGACTACGAAATCTCCAATCAGCTGCTTGTGCTGTACAACTATGTTTACGACCGACTTGTTGAAGGCAACATCCGCAGCGACACGTCCAAGCTCGACGAGGCGAAAGGCATCATCACCGAACTGCGCGACGCATGGGCAGAGGCAATGAAGAAGGCGCGTGCCGAAAAGGGTGCGGGCGTCGGGGGCAACGGATATGCTTAACGAGACGGACGTCATCGGGCAAGCGCGCGAGCTCTGGCAGAAATATTTCGCGCTGACCAAAGAACTGCTCAAGTTCAGCGACCAGAAGGACAGCGAACTTTTCATGCAGCTGGTTGATCAGCGCGGACAGCTCATCGAAATGATTCAGGCACTGCCGCCCAACGATTACCGCCAGTCTGACGAGTGCAAGGCATTGATTGAGCAGATCATCCCGCTGGATCGGCAGATAATTTATCGGGCGCGGGCGTGGCTGAACAAATCGCGGCGGCAAAACTCAACGGTGCGTTCCTACGACGTGGCAAGCTCCCTGGGCACGCGCGGCACCGTCTTCAATCGGCAATACTGACGCAAACAAAAAAACCGACTTCACATCGAAGCCGGTTTTTTTTATGTGAGCGGCGCGACGGTGGCGTTGACTGCCCGAATCAAATCCTGCGGGGCAAGGACGATTTGCATGCCGCGTTGACCTGCGCTGACGGAAATTTTCTCCAAGGTGACGGCGCGTTCGTCGATGTACACGGGAAAATTTTTCTTCGCGCCAAGTGGTGAACAGCCGCCGCGCACGTAGCCCGTCAACGGCAAAAGTTCCTTGAGCGCAATCATCTCGACGGACTTGTTGCCGCTGGCTCGCGCCAAAGCTTTCAGGTTGAGCTCGTCGCCGCCGCCAATGACCGCCATAATGACGCCCGACTTGTCGCCGCGGGCAACGAGGGTCTTGAAGATTGTGGCGATATCCAGCCCCGAAACCTCCGCCACATGCACCGCGGACAAATCCGACTCGTCCACGGCGTAGGTCTTGATCTCGTAGCTTATGCCCAGCCCGTCGAGGATTCGGGCGGCGTTTGTCTTCTTGACCTTGCTCATCGGATAATCGTCTCCAGCGCGATTCGAATCATGTCGTTGAAGGAAGATTCGCGTTCGGACGTCGTGCAATGTTCGCCGCGCCAAAGGTCGTCGCTGACCGTGAAAATCCCCAGAGCTTGGACGTTAGCCGCCGCCGTGTGCAGATACAGAGCCGCGCTTTCCATCTCGACAGCAAGAACTCCGTGGCGGCGCAGTTTGTCGTTGAGGGTGCGCTTGCCGTCGCCGAAGGTGCCGTTGGGGTCGTCGTAGTCATTGTAGAACAGATCGACGCAGATGACGTTGCCGACTTTGACGGGCAGCTTGAGTTCGTCGGCGACATTGGCGGCGGTGCGCAGCAGATTGAAATCCGGCAACAGCGAAAAGTTCACCGCGCCGTTGAAAACCTGATTGACGATGGACGAATCCGTCGACGAGCCTTGAGCGATGATCACGTCGCGAAGATTGACGCTCTCGCTCATGCCGCCGCAGGTGCCGACGCGAATCAATTTCCGCGCGCCGAAGACTTCAATCAGCTCGTGCAGGTAAATCGATATCGAAGGCACGCCCATGCCCGTCGCCTGAACGGAAACGCGTTCGCCCTTGTAAAAGCCGGTGAAGCCGAAAATATTTCTGATGGCGGTGTATTGATGGACGTCCGTCAAAAAATTTTCAGCGATGATCTTGGCACGGACGGGGTCGCCGGGCAACAAGACGCGTTCGGAAATTTCGCCGACCTCCGCCGCGATGTGAATGCTTGTCATAATTTTTCCTCCTCATAATGCGTTGAACAGTTCGTCGCGGCTGACAGCGTAGGTGCCGACCTTTGCGACGACGACGCCCGCCGCAGTGTTGGCGAGATAAGCCGCCGCCGAAGACTCGACGCCGCCTGCCAATGCCGCCGCGAACACCGCGATGACCGTGTCGCCCGCGCCCGAAACGTCGAAGACATCTTGAGCACGCGCCGTGATGTGGGAAATTTTTTCGCCGTCAATGAGCGTGAGACCCTTTGCCGAACGAGTGACGACCAGCCCGCGCAGATTGAATTCGTCGATGACGTGATGAGCGGCGTCCTCGATTGCGCTGTCGTCGTTGGGAATTTTCTTCGGCAACACGGCGTTGAGTTCCTTGAGATTCGGCGTGATGAAGCTCGCGTCGAAATATTTTTGCCAGCTGTCGCCTTTGGGGTCGACGACGACGACTTTGCGTTGAGCACGGCACGCGCCGATAATCTCGCGGCAAATCTTCTTCGTGCAGACGCCCTTGCCGTAGTCGGAGACAATCACGGCGTCGGCTTCGGGCAGTCGCGCGGAAAAATTTTTCAGCAACTCGTCGGCGGCTTCAGCATCAAGTTCGCCGGCGTCCTCAAAGTCCAGACGAATCATTTGCTGATGACCGCTGATGACGCGAATCTTCGTCGTGGTCGGTTTGGCTGATTCAATCACGCCCGAACAGTCGACGCCGAGAGCTTTGAGCTTGCCGAGAAAAATTTCGCCGTGATTGTCGCGACCGACCTGCCCGATAATCGACGTACGGCAGCCCAAGAGTGCAAGGTTGTGCACGACGTTCGCCGCGCCGCCGAGAGTTTCTTTGACGCTAAGCACGCGGGCGACGGGAACGGGTGCTTCGGGCGAGATGCGCGTGACTTCGCCGAAATAATATTTGTCGAGCATAACGTCGCCGACGACGAGAACTTTGCACGAGCCCATCCCGTCCGCGACAAAATCTTTCAGCCGCGCAATCATCTGCACACCTCGAACGCCTCTGAAGCCGCCGCAATCGTCCGCGCAATGTCCTCGTCCGTGTGAGCCGCCGACATGAACAGCGTCTCGAACTGCGACGGCGCAAGGTAGATGCCGCGTTCCAACATCGCCGCGAAAAATTTTCGGAAGCGCGATTGATCTGCCGCCGCCGCCTCGTCAAAGTTCGTCACGGGTCGTGCGCTGAAGAAGATGCCGAACATTGAGCCCGCCCGCGGTGTTTGAATGTCGACGTGCGACTTGATTGCGGCGTTGCGAATGCCGTCGACGAGCTTTGATGTTTGCGCGGAAATTTTTTCGACGACGCCTTGAGCCTGCAACATCGTCAACGTCTCAATGCCAGCCGTCATTGCCAACGGATTGCCGCTCAATGTGCCCGCCTGATAAATCCTGCCGTCGGGCGAAACGTTGCGCATGATGTCTTCGCGCCCGCCGTATGCCGCGCAGGGCAGACCGCCGCCGATAATTTTGCCGAGGCACGTGATGTCGGGGGCGACGGAAAATTTTTCCTGAGCACCGCCGAGCGCAACTCGAAAGCCGCACATGACTTCATCGAAGATCAGCAACGCGCCGAAGCGTTTGGTGATGTCGCGCAGTCCGCGCAGAAAATTTTCTTTCGGCAGGACCAGACCCATATTGCCCGCGACGGGTTCGACAATGACCGCGGCAATCTCCTCGCCGCACTGACCGAAGACGTTTTCGACGGCGGCAAGGTCGTTGTAGGGCAGGGCAATCGTGTCGCGTGCCGTGCCGACTGTGACGCCGGGGCTCGACGGTTCGCCGAAAGTCGCCGCGCCTGAGCCCGCCTTGACCAGAAGACTGTCGCTGTGCCCGTGGTAACAGCCGACGAACTTGACGATTTTCTCGCGGCGAGTGAATCCTCTGGCGACACGCAACGCACTCATCGTCGCTTCCGTGCCGCTGTTGACCATGCGCATAACTTCCATCGTCGGGAAAATTTTGTTGACCAGCTTCGCCAAAGCCGTCTCCAATTGAGTCGGCGCACCGTAGCTCGTGCCGCGTTCGACAGCCCGTTTCAGCGCGGCGACAATCCGCTCGTGAGCGTGCCCGAAGATCAAAGGTCCCCAGCTCATCACGTAATCGATGTACTCGTTGCCGTCGATGTCGAAAATTTTTGAGCCCGCGCCGCGTGCAATGAACGGCGGGTTTGCGTCGACATTGCCGAACGAACGAACGGGGCTGTTCACTCCGCCGGGCATGAAACGTTTCGCCTCGTTGAAGGCGTCCAGAGATTTGCTCAAGTTCACGTTGTTACCTCCTCGAAAATTTTTTGCAGGTTCATCAGCCGCCGATACAGTTCCTGCAGCGCAAGAAACATCTGCTCTTCGCTCATGCCCCGCGGGAAATCGTAAGCCTCCATAACCGCGCGGTCGTTGGCTTCGTGAGCACGCCGCAAATCTTTCGGCATCGTCAGCGGGTCGTAAAGGTCGGCATAGCTCGCGTCGGGATAGTTCGCGCGCGCCGTGAGGATCGCCATCGCCGTGCGCTCGACCTCGCGGCTGAATGGCGGCCACGCAAAATTATTGTAGACCACCGTCGCCGAGTAGCGGTAGCGGCTCGTCAGTCGCCCGCAGACCACGCGCATCCACGCCATATGCGGCAGGCTCGTCAAAACGCCGAAGTGCCACAGCTTCGCGCCGGGGATCATCAGATTTGCGTCGCTGCAGATAATTTCGCTCGGCATGTAGCCAATCGGAATGTAGTCGCGGCGTTCGGAGCTGACGCGCGGCACGAGAAGATACTCCGTCTTCGGTTGGCGTCGTTCCCCGAAAAGCCACGGCGTATCAGCAAGGTTGCGCGTTGCCTCGCGTTTGCTCATTAGACGATATTTGCGAACGTCTTGCACACGCTGATAGACGAGCGGCATGCGTCGCAGTTCATTCGGCGGACAATCCACGAGCCACAGACAATATCGCGGCAGGTTGTTGATAAATTCGTTTGCGCCGACGAATTGACGGACGTACTTGGCGGCAAGCGGGTTCTTTGCAACAAGTTCGTCGCGTTCGGCAGGAGACAAGAGCAATCCGCCACCGTCATTGGGCATGCTGCCGAAGATCATTCGCGGCACGTTGTAGAACGGTTCGCTGTCGTGCAGATAAGTTCGGCGAGCCGTCCGCGCAAAAAAAATCGGCAGGTCGTTGCAATAGAATTCGCTGACTTCGGCTTCGATGTGACCGCCGCCGATGAAGAGCTTGACCACGTCATCACCTCCGAAATTTTTTCGATTGTATCACGGCGGCGAACGGTTGCCAATAAAATTTTCGGCGGTAGAATGTGTAGCCGAGGTGACGATATTGAGCAGGACATTGGCATTGATCTTCGTGGGTGCGGCGGGAATTTTCTGGGCGAGTTCGGGCGTGGCGGTGCAAGATTTTTTCGCGCACTCGGAAAAATCCGCGATGGAGCTGACGAACGTTCGCATGTGCACGGCGGGCGCGTTGTTGATAGCGATTGCGGCGCGGCGTCGGAATTTTTGGCGGTCGCTCGGCTTGCTGAATCGGCACGGGCGGCTTTGGCTGGACGTTGTGGTTTACGGGGTAATCGGCGTGATGTTCATGCAGTTCACGTACTTTCAAGCGATATCAATCGGCGGGGCGGCGGCCACGACAGTCATCACCTACGCTTGTCCGGCGATGGTCGTGCTGTGGGAATCGGCGTATCACAGAAAATTTCCCAAGCGCGGCGAAGTGTTGGCGGTCGTCCTGGCGATGAGCGGCGTCTTCCTGCTCGTGACCGGCGGCAACCCGACGAAGATGTTGGTGCCGATAGGCTGCGTGGTGTGGAGCTTGTTGAGCGGCGCGGCGTTCGCGTTCAGCGCAATCTTCCCGAAGCACCTGTTCGCAAAAAAAATAGACCCGTACTTTTTGACGGGCGTTGGAATGTTTATCGGCGGGCTCACGACGTTCGCGCTGATTGACGATTGGAGCTGGGCTCCGTTCGCGGCGGCGGACGTGTTCTTTGACGTGACGTGGATAATCGTCTTCGGGACGGTGGCGGCGTTCCTGAGCTTCAACGCGGGCTTGCGATTCCTCACGCCCGAAGAAGCGTCGATCACCGCCACGACAGAGCCCGCCGCGTCAGTCGTCATCAGCCGGATAATTTTCGGCACGGCGTTCGGCGTCGTCGAGTCCGTCGGAATTGTGCTGGTGATGTTGGCGATAGTCGCGCCGTCGATAATCAAGAGCGTTCCCAAATCAGCGCAACAGTCACGCCTTTGAACACGGTCTTGGGCAGGGCGAAGCGTCCGTCTTTCACGCAACACAGTGCCGCCGCCTCACAGACGTTGCTCACGCCGACGGAACGCAGGACGAACTTCGACTCCGCCAACTTGTATTCGGCGATCTTCTTCTGCAGTTCGATGGCGGAAAAAAATTTTATCTCAAGCCCCATCACTTCCGCCAACGACAGCAAACCCGGTTCCTCACGCTTGGCGTCCGCGCTCGCCAAAAGTTTCACGCGCTCTATCGGCTGATGAATCATGGCGCAGGCTCGTTGCAGTGCCTCAAAAATTTTCAGCGACGAAGTGCCGCGTCTGCAACCGATGCCCGCGATTAAGTTCTGCGGGACGAGATTCAGCCGGACGTCGCCCGCCGTGACGAAAACATCTTCGCCGCGCAGGATAGCCGTGTTGATGACCTTGATTGCCTCCTTCGGTTCGGGCAGCAGTCCGAGCTTTGAGGCGATGGCGTCGATGGAAATTTTCCCCGCCACGTCCGTCGCGGTGGTGATGACGGGATTCGCCTCAAGTGCCTTGGCAATTTCAATCGTGAGATCGTTTGCCCGCCCGACGTGCCCGCTGAGAAGGCTGATGACGTTTTGCCCGCGCTCGTCCACGACGATGACTGCGGGGTCGCTCAGCTTGCTGACGATGTGCGGGGCAATCATGCGCACGGCAATTCCCGCCGCGCAAACAAATATAAGTCCGTCAAACCTGCCGAACAGATCCGCGACGAGCTCGGCAAGGTTGGTGAAATTTTTTCCGCGGGCGAACGTTTGACCGCCGACCTTCGCGGAAATTTTTGCGGCAACGTGTGCGCCGCTCGATGTTAGGGAAATTATTGCGGTTCTCAATTTAATCTCTCGCCTGCCTGAAAATGTGACTGAACTTTGGGGAATACAGCTGCGACATTTCGTAATGCTCACGTTTGGCGTTGAGGCAGTGCCCCACGACGATCATTGCGGTGCGGTCGATATTGGCGTCTCTGACCTGCTGGACGATGGTGTCGAGTCTGCCGCGGATAATTTTCTCTTCGCCCGGCCAAGAAGCTTTGTAGACGACGGCAATCGGCGTTGAGGACTTGAAGCCCGCGCTCAAAAGATCCTGCTTGACTTCCGCCAGCAGATTGACCGACAGGAAGATACACAGCGTCGTTTTGTGTTGAGCGAGTTTCTTGAGGGATTCGGTGTCGGGGACGGGCGTCTTGCCGCCGCGGCGCGTGATGATGACCGTCTGCGTGATGCCCGGCAAGGTGTATTCCTGCTTGAGAGCCGCCGCCGCCGCCAGGAACGAGCTGACACCGGGCGTAACGTCGAAGTCAATGCCGCGCTCTTGCATGGCGTCCATCTGCTCTTGAATCGCGCCGTAAATCGACGGGTCGCCCGTGTGCAGGCGGACGGTCGTCTTGCCGGCCTTCTCTGCAAGCGAAATGACGTGGAGGATTTCCTCGTGCATCATCTGCGCGGAGTTGTAGATTTGTGCTTCGGGCTTGCAAAATTTCAGCAGGTCGGGATTGACCAGCGAGCCCGCATAAATCACAACGTCCGCCGCGCTAAGCAGTCTGTGACCTTTGAGGGTGAGGAGCTCTGGATCGCCCGGACCTGCGCCTACTATGTGAACCATTGCCGATACCACCTTCCGAATAATTTCAGATATTCTATCACGCGACGGCAGACATTGCTACCAAAAAAATTCTTGTTCGCGAAAAAATTTTGTGCTATGATTCACTCGACACGGAGGTGATGGTTATGCCAACGATCAACGGAACGAATCCTTACGTCAACCAAATCAACCGCATCAACTCTGCCGCGCAGACCACGATGCAAAGAATTTCCACGGGCTCGAACTATCCGCGTGCTGCTTACGGCGCGTCGGAATACGCCATCAACGCCCGACTGACTTCCAACATCGGCGCGACACGCCAATCAATTCAGAACACCCAAAACATCAGCGCGATGATCCGCACGGCGGCCGGTGCCACGGGCAACACAATCAACGCACTCACCGACATCAAGGCACAGCTCGTCAACGCCGCCAACGACTCCAACACCAACATTGACCGCCGCGCCATTCAGCAGAACATCACGCAGCTCGTCCGCCAAATCGACGAGAACGCTTACGTCGAATACAACGGGCAACGCATTCTCGACGGCTCGCGCGAAAGCTTGACGCTCTCCGGCATTGACGGCTACGAAAATTTTCGGCTCGGCAATCTCCGTTCGCAAGCTTTGGGCTTGACGGACGCGCAGGGCAATGTTAGAATCGACGCGTCGACTGTCGAAGCGGCGAACAATTCCCTGGCGATTGTCGACGACGCGTTGAACGTCGCGGGCGGCAGTTTGAATTCCCTGCAGTTCGCCGAGGATTTTGTCAACGAAGGCATTTCGCTCGACAGGGCACTGGACGAGGCAACCACGCAAGGCGCACAGCTTCAGCGGCTGGAATTCCAAGAGGCAAATTATACGACGATGGAAGAGAATCAGCTTGCCGCGCAGTCCGCCTCAGACGACGCCGACATCGCGCAACAAGTCACCAATCTTCGCAATCAGCAGGTTCAACAGCAACTGGCACTGTTCGCCACGACAATGTTCAACCAAAACCGCGCAAGCATCCTGAATCTCTTGCAATGAGCAGGCGGGCATGGTTCATCGGTAGAATGCGAGCTTCCCAAGCTTGAGAGGTGGGTTCGATTCCCATTGCCCGCTCCAATCGAAAATTCAAGGGCACGTCAACGGCGTGTCCTTTTAACTTGCAATTTCCGTAAAGCGTGGTATAATTCGGGCGTATCGATTCAGGCTCAAGCCTGCGTCGGTCGACAGAATTTTTTGGTCGTAAGGAGATTTTTTTGATGGCTTTTGAAGACAAAACTCTCGTGTGCAAGGACTGCGGAAAAGAATTCACCTTCAGCGCGGGCGAACAGGAATTTTATCACGAACGCGGCTTCGAGAATGAACCCGTGCGTTGCCGTGACTGCCGCGACAAACGCAGACGTAACCGCGACGGCGGCGAAGGTCGCCAGATGTTTACCGTGACATGCGCCGACTGCGGCAAGGAAACTGAAGTCCCGTTCGAACCCAAGAACGATCGCCCCGTGTATTGTCGCGATTGCTTCAGCAGACACCGCCCCGAACGTCGCGCGCAATTCTGATTCCGCACTGCGCGAGAAATTCATATCGGCAAAAGCAAAAGCCCGAAGGTCGTCTTCGGGCTTTTTTGTGTGATGTCACGGCAGAATTTTTCGCAGAGCCTGACCGGTGTAGGACGTGTCGACGCGGGCGACGTCTTCGGGCGTGCCGCAAGCGACGAGCTGACCGCCGCGGTCGCCGCCTTCGGGACCGAGGTCGATGATGTAGTCGGCGCACTTGATGACGTCGAGGTTGTGTTCGATGATGATGACAGTGTCGCCGCGGTCGACGAGCCGCTGAATCACGTCGATGAGTTTGCTCACGTCGTCGAAGTGCAAACCCGTCGTCGGTTCGTCCATGATGTAGATGTTCGCCGCACGACCGAGAGGCCGCGCCAGTTCGTAAGCGAGCTTGACGCGTTGAGCCTCGCCGCCGCTGAAGGTGTTCGCAGATTGACCCAGCTCAATGTAACCGAGCCCGACGTCGTGAAGGACTTGCAACATGCGCCGAATGGTCGGCACGTTCGCGAAAAATTCCAGCGCGTCGTCGACGGGCATGCTCAAGACGTCGGCAATGTTCGCGCCTTTGTAGGTGACTTCAAGCGTCTCGGCGTTGAAGCGTTTGCCGCCGCAGACGTCGCACGTGACGAAGACATCGGGCAGGAAGTTCATCGGGATGCGCAGGACGCCGTTGCCGCCGCAGCTCTCGCACCTGCCGCCCTTGACGTTGAAGCTGAATCGTCCCGCCTTGTAGCCGCGAACCTTCGCGCCGTTGGTCTCGGCAAAAAGTTTTCGGATGTGGTCAGCGACGCCGGTATAGGTCGCGATGTTCGAGCGCGGCGTCCGTCCGATTGGATCCTGGTCGATCATCGTGACTTTGCTCACGCCGTCGGGCAGTGTCTCTTGCAGGTGCGGGAAAATAATTTCTTCGACGAGCGTCGACTTGCCCGAACCCGATACGCCCGTCACCAGAGTCAGCGCGTTGAGCGGGACGTTGACCGTGATGTTCTTTAGGTTGTTCTTGCAGGCGTCGGCGAACGTCAGCATTCGGTCGATTGGTCGGCGCGTTGATGGCACGAGAATTTTTTTGCGCCCGCTCAAATAATCGCCCGTCAAAGAATTTTTCGCGCGAGCAATTGCATCAGCTGTGCCCTGCGCGATGACCGAGCCGCCGAATTTCCCTGCGCCGCGCCCGATGTCGACGATGTTGTCCGCCGCGCGAATGGTCTCCTCGTCGTGTTCAACGACTATCAGCGTGTTGCCCAGGTCGCGAAGATTTTTCAGCGTCGCCAAAAGTTTTTGATTGTCGTGCTGATGAAGACCGATTGACGGTTCGTCGAGGACGTAAAGCACGCCCGTCAACGCCGAGCCGATTTGCGTCGCCAGCCTGATGCGTTGGGATTCGCCGCCGCTCAATGTCGCCGACTTGCGCGAAAGACTCAGGTAATCAAGCCCGACGTCGCACAGGAAATTCAGCCGCGAGTTGATCTCCTTGAGAACCTGCGCGGCGATTTTTTTGTCGGCACCGTCGAGGGCAAGCGTCGCGAAAAAATTTTTGCACGCGTCCACGCTCATGGCGCAGACTTCGGCAATGTTCATATCGCCCACGCGCACGCTCAACGCTTCGGGTTTAAGGCGGTGACCGTGGCAGGCGGGGCAGACGTCTTCGGGCAGGTCGGTCGTCTTGAAGTCGTGAACCGCCGCCATCCACTCATACATCGTCGACCATTCGCGCACATCGAAAATTTTTCCGAGCCCGCTGCACGTGGGGCAGGCACCCTTCGGGCTGTTGAACGAGAACAGCTGCGGCGTGATGTCGGGCAAACTTATTCCGCAATCGACGCAAGCATTTCGTTCGCTGAAGGTCAGCGTTTCCGAATCCGTTTCCACGAAGACGATGCCGTTGCCGAACTTCAACGCAGTCTCCAACGAATCAGCCAGCCGCGAGCGAATACCGTCGCGTTTAATCAGGCGGTCGACGACGAGATCAATGGAATGCTTCTTCGTCTTGGCTAGGGAAATTTTTTCGCCGAGGTCGCGAATCACGCCGTCGACTTTGACGCGCACGAATCCCGCCGCGCTCAATCGGTCGAGAACGTCTTTGTGCGTGCCCTTGCGATGATTGACGACGGGCGCGAGCAATGTGAACCGCGTGCCCTCGTCGAGCTTGAGTATCTGCGTCAAGATTTGGTCGAGGCTCATGCTGCGGACGGGCTTGCCGCATTTTGGGCAGTGAGCTTTGCCGACACGCGCGAACAGCAGTCGCAGGTAATCATAAATCTCCGTGACGGTGCCGACAGTCGAGCGGGGATTGTTATTGGTCGTCTTCTGGTTGATGGCGATTGCCGGACTCAAGCCTTCGATGAGTTCGACGTCGGGCTTGTCGGGCAGACCGAGAAATTGCCGCGCATAACTCGACAGCGACTCCATGTAGCGGCGTTGACCTTCGGCGTAAATGGTGTCGAAGGCGAGCGAACTTTTGCCGCTACCGCTGACGCCCGTGACGACGACGAGTTTGTCGCGCGGAATGTCGATGCTGATGTTCTTGAGGTTGTGGACGCGTGCTCCGCGAATCTTAATCGAATCCAAGCTGTTCCCTCCAAAAATTTTCCGCAACGTTCAGGCGCGGCGATTGCTTGCGTTCGTCGGAAATTTTACCGCGAACACTGGATGCAACGTCACGTTGCCGCCGCTAATCTCAATCGAATCCACGTCACGCCTTCCGATTCCTAAACTGATTGACCGTCGACGAAAAATTTTCCGCGTGTGCAATGTAATAGCGTTCGTCGTCGGGCAGGTTGTCGTAATCGAAATACCACGGCAGATGTCGGGCGCGAAGGTCGCCGGCCGTGCGCATGGCAAGCCGAACGCTGTAGTGGCGAACGTTGGCATAGAGCGCGAACGTCGTATCCACCTGCGTGAAATAAAGTTCGTCGCCCACGCGCGAGCCGTCGTAGTAATCCGATTCGATCTTCTTCATGCGGTCGCTTTGGAAGAACGTGATGTCTTCCCAGACGAGACCGAGCCCAACCTTGCGAATCTCGTGGTTGTCGCCGAGAATTTCCATCAGCCGCTTGAGAAAATCTTTCGGGCAATCTTCCGCGGGCACGACGTCGGGGTCGGTGTAGACGTACGGCGTGGCGATGTTGAGCCGCTCCAAAATGTTCGACAGCCACAGAGCCTTGAAGCCGAAATTTTTTTCCAGGCGAATGATTTTGACGCGACGATCCGTTTCGAGCGCGGCATAGTATTCGAGCAACGGCGGATAGGTCGAGGCGTTGTCGAGCACGAAAATTTTTCGGTAGCCGGCGTCGAGCAGCCAATCAATCTGCCGCCGCATGACGCCGAGCCTGTCGCGGGCGTTGATGAAAATCGGCACGTCGCGCCAGTTCGGAAAGTTCCACAGGCTTTTGACTTCGCGGGCGAGGTTTTCAATCGAACGTTGCCGCGCGAGCTTGAGGTTGCGTTTGGCTTCGGGGAAGTCGGCTTTCATCGCCAGAGCCCGTTCGTAAAACGGAATCGCCGCGTCGAAGTCGCCCGTCAACATCAAACAGTTCGCGCGATAAAACAAACTCAGCTCGTCGGCGTCGTCCCAATGAGCGGCACGAATTTGGTCGTAGCGGTCAAAAATTTTCGCCGCCTGCGCAAAGTTGCCCGTCACGTACAAACCGCGGGCGAGCAGATACATCATGTGGAAGAACTTGTCGAAGGTGGAGACGTTGTCGCGGGCGAGAGATATCAGATAATTTTTCGCACGGACGCCGTCGCCGTCGCTCAAGAGTTTCGTCACGCGGTGAATCAGAACGTTGACGTGCTCGGCTATGCGCAAGTCCCGCGGCGGAATTTCGTTACCGCGTCCGCTTTGAATCATAACGTTGCAGTGTTCGTTGACGGCGGCGATTATGTCGCTCATCGTGTCAAAGTCGTCGGAGGTGCGTGCGGCTTCAAAGTCCGCGTAAATTTTATCGAAGTCCATCGTGTTGCCTCCCAAAAAAATAATCCCGCCTGCGCGGGAAATGAGATCGGTTCAACGGTTGCGTGCGCTGTCCATTGCGTCATACATCGAATCGGAAAAAGTTTTGCCCGAAGATTCTTTTTCGGCGGCACGTTTACGTTTGGAGTTCATGGCGGCGGCGAATTTTTGCGCGTTAGTCTTGAGCTTGTCGGCGCATTCGACGCAATAGGTGCCGCGCGTGATGATCTTGCCGCAGTTGGCGCAGGGATATTTTGCGTCGCGCAAGCTGGAGTTCTCGAACTGACCTTGCATAATCATGCGCCAGACGATTTTGCCGGGCACGCCCGATCCTTCGATTAGCTGATTGACCGTGATGCCGGGGTGGTCGCGGACGTAAGCTTTGACGCGCTCTTCAAGTTCAATGTCCGCGGCGCGGCAGTCGGGGCAAATCTTCTCACCGCTCACAGGCACGAAAATCCTTTTACATCGCGCGCAATTCCTTATGTTGAGCTTTGTCATTGAAATCACCTCCGCGAGCTCTCATGTCGTGAACGTTCTACGGGTGCGCGGAAATTTCCTGCAACGTCGGCTGACTGCCTTTGCGTTTAGATCTACTTTCTTTTGCCGGCAATGTGCGGTCGTGTTGTCGGCTTCGGTGACGGGTGACAGTTGACAGCGGCGATTGCTCACTGCGTTTGCGTTTGGATCTACTTTCTTTTGCGGGTCCAAAAGAAAGTAGCAAAGAAAAGGACCTCCAGCCGGCAACGACGCATCACGTCGTCGTATGCCGGCGGCCGCCCGTCCATGGGCGGCCGGGTTTATCGCTGCCCGTACGGGTGCTGTTAGGTGTCGAATAGACTGACTTTCTTTTGGGCGGCGCGTGTGATGTCGAAGAGTTTGACCAGCTCCGCTACTGCCTGCGTCGGCGAAATGATTCCGCTCAACACGGCGTCGCGGATTTCCGGCATGCGCCCGTTGACCATTGCGTCGCCGAAGAACAGGTTGTGCAGGTGCTCGTCAATCATCGCGTTCATCCAGTCGAGCAGCTGAGAATCCCGCCGCCGTTGGAAGACACCGCTGGCTTGAGTCGTCTTCTTGAACAGCTGAATGACCTGCCACAGTTCCGGCAAGCCCATCTTCGTCAAGGCACTGGCAAGGTAGGCGTGGGTCGGCCAGCCGTCGGTTGCGGGGCGAATGAATTCGGTCATGCGCTCATATTCGCCGCGGGTGACTTTGGCGCGAACGAGATTGTCGCCGTCAGCTTTGTTGACGACGATTGCGTCGGCAAGCTCCATTATGCCCTTCTTGATGCCTTGAAGGTCGTCGCCCGCGCCGGTCAATACCACGAGCATGAAAAAATCCACCATAGAACGGACGGTCGTTTCGGATTGCCCAACGCCGACGGTCTCAATCAAAATCACGTCGTAGCCCGCCGCTTCGCACATCAACATAGTCTCGCGACTTTTGCGTGCCACGCCGCCCAACGTCCCGCCCGCCGGCGAAGGTCTGATGAACGCTTCGGGGCGTCGGCTCAAAGTTCCCATGCGCGTCTTGTCGCCGAGGATTGAACCTTTGGTTATGGAGCTGGTCGGGTCGATTGACAGCACCGCCACGCGATGTCCGTCGTCGCAGAGCATGTTGCCGAATGCTTCAATGATTGTGGACTTGCCCGCGCCAGGTACGCCCGTTATGCCGATTCGCAGAGCCTTGCCCGTGCGTGGAAGGAGACGTTGCAACACGCGCTGTGCCTTGGCGAAATGTTTGGGGCTGTTGCTCTCGATGAGCGTTATCGCCCGCGAAAGGATCATTCGGTCGCCGCCCGTCACGCCGTCAACCAGCTCGTCTTCCGTCAAAGTCATGCGCCGCTTCGGTTTGAATTGCCCCGATGTGAACGCGGGGTTGATGTTGCCGACGGTGGTGTCCTTTATGCCTTCGATGCCGCTCATCACCGCCGATTGATTCGACACCGCCCAATCAGGCGTCGTCGTCGTGTAATTTGCCATGCGCTCAGCTCCCCTGCCGAAAATTTTCCTGCGCCGATTATAATTTACGTTAATGGCAATTGCAACTTGAAAGCAATGTGGAAAATTTTTCGGTTGAAAATTTTTGGTATGTGTGCTATATTCTGCGCGGCTTAAGACAAGGGCGGCGGAAGTCGTACGGCTTGAGGAAACACGGCCACTCAATTTCGGAAGCCTCCAAAGCCTTCGTCACGAGCCACAGCGTTCAACATTCGATTTATTGGAGGTCTTCACCATGAAGAAATCAGTAGCAGCAGCTCTTGCAGCAGCAGCAGTCATCGGCGTATCGTCCACGTCTTTTGCGGCGATTGCCAACCCGTTCACCGACGTCCCCGCAGGTCACTGGGCATATCAGTCCATCGAGAAACTCCGCGTCGCCGGCGTCATTGACGGTTATACCGACGAATACGGTCGTCCGAACAGCCTGTTCCGCGGCGACAGAAACATCACCCGTTACGAAGCGGCGCAGATGATCGCGCGTGCTTTGGCGAAGAATCCGACCGGTGCGAACAAGGCTGAACTCGACCGCCTCGTCGCTGAATTCCGTGACGAACTCGATGCTCTCGGCGTCCGCGTGAGCAATCTCGAAAAGTACGCCGACAAAGTCACTTGGGAAGGCGAAATGCGTTACCGTTACTGGAACAACCGCGAGAAGTTGCCCGGCACGTCCGAAAAGTGGAAGCGCACGACCAATAACCTGCAACTGCGTCTGTTCCCCACCGCCGAAGTCAATGACCACTGGAAGTTGAAGGCGCGTATCACGGCTTCGGGCGACCCCAGCAAAGATACTTACGGCAACTTCAAACTTACCTACGGTTTCGCTGAAGGCAACTACGACAAGCTGACCGTCATGCTCGGCAAAATGCCCTTCTACACCAACGTCGACAACGGCATGGTGATGGATGACTTCTTCAGCGGCGCGGCAGTCACTTACGGTAGCAAAGTCAAGCTTGCGTTGATGGCAGGGCGTTGGGACATGAACAATGCCGACGTCTTCCTCGCTGACGGCAAGGGCGATCTCAACGGCGACGACGCGGCGGATTATCAGGGCGGCGAACTTTCCTACGGCAGCCGCGACAACTTCTACATCGGCGCGGGCTATCATCACTTCCGCAGCGAAGGGCTTCGCAATCTCTACGGCTACGGCAACAAGAAGAACGCGGGCGTCTGGACTGTCGGCGCAAGCTACAACTTCGGCGGCAACCTGAGGTTGAAAGGTGCCTATGCTCGCAACACCAAGGCTCAGGAATTCAAGAAGGCTTACAACATCGAACTCGCCTACAAGGGCGCGAACCGTGAAAAAGGCTCCTGGGGTGCAGGCGTCGCCTATCGTTACGTCGGGCAGAACGTCGGTCTTGCTCCCACCTACGACAGCTATTGGGACGGCCGCCCCAACAAGAAGGGCGTCGAATTCTACGCAACGTGGTCGCCGTTCAAGAACACTTTGACCGAAGTGCACTATCTCACCGGCAAGACCCTCGACACCAAGAAAGACACTCAAACCTTCGTCGGGCGCGTCAGCTTCTTCTTCTGATAACATTTCCGACAACGACAAAGCCTCCTGCTTACATGCGGGGGGCTTTTTGGTATAATGGCGAAAATTTTTTGGGGAGGTCATCGCAATGAAAATCATCGTGGCAATCGACAGCTTGAAGGGCTCGCTGACGAGTTTGGAGGCGGGCGCGGCGGCTCGCGACGGAATTCTTTCCGCGGCACCGAATGCGGACGTGAAAATTTTTCCGCTGGCAGACGGCGGCGAAGGCACCTGCCGTTCGATAATCGCGGGGCTCGGCGGCGTGATGAAGTCGGCTGAAGTTTGCGGTCCGCTCGGCGACAAAGTCACCGCGCTCTTCGGCGAAGTCCCCGACAAAAAGCTCGCCGTCATCGAGATGGCAACCGCCGCAGGTCTGCCGCTCGTTCCCGACGACAAACGCAACCCGCTCAACACGACGACATTCGGCGTGGGCGAACTGATTCGTTTGGCGATACTCGACGGCTGCAGAAATTTCATCATCGGCATCGGCGGCTCGGCAACCAACGACTGCGGCATCGGCATGTTGACTGCGCTCGGTTACAAATTCATCAGCGGCGGCATTTACGGGCGCGACCTGGCGAACATCACGGCGATTGACGCGTCGGACGCTCTGCCCGCGCTGAAAGATTGCACCTTCCGCATCGCCTGCGACGTGACTAATCCTTTGACCGGCGCGAACGGTTGCTCGGCGGTTTATGGTCCGCAGAAGGGCGCGACGCCCGAAATTATCCGCGACATGGACGGCTGGATAAAAACTTTCGGCGAACTGTCGACGGCGTTCCTCAAGCTCGACGAAAGCTCTGTTGCCGGTGACGGCGCGGCCGGCGGGCTCGGCTTTGCATTCAGGGCTTATCTGCGCGGCAACCTTCAGCCAGGCGTCGATATCGTGTTGGACGCGCTAAACATCGCCGAAGCGTTGAAGAATGCCGACGTCTTGATTACCGGCGAAGGCCGCCTCGACTTCCAGACAGCGCAAGGCAAGGCTCCATCGGGCGTGGCAAAGCTCGCAAAGAAAATCAATCCGCACATCGTGACGATTGGGCTGGGAGGCTCCGTTGCGGATCTGTCCGACGAAGCGGGTCTCGACGCCGCGTTTGCAATCCTGCGCAAACCCATGACGTTAGCCGACGCCATGAATCAAAAGACCGCCACGGAAAATATCTCCGCGACGGTCAAACAAATCGTCAAGCTTATCGCGCAAGCTCGCGCACGATGAACGTGAAGTACGTATCGGGATACGGCTCGTTCTCCAGAGTGAAATGCCACCACTCCGTTTCCAGCGGGCGGAAGCCGAACTTCATCATCGCGTTGCGCAGAAATTGCCGGTTCTTCAACTGCCGCTTGGTGAGCTTGCCCTTGTAGTCGGGGTGCGATTCAATTCCGAAGTGATCGAACGTGCCGCCCATGTCGACTTCCTTGCCGGTCTTCATGTCGAACAGCGTCAGGTCAATCGTCGAGCCGCGAGTGTGTCCGGATTTTTCCATGATGTATTCTTCGGGGAAGAGCCGCGACTTGTCGATTGTCGGGTAGAAAAATTTTTTCATGCGGGTATCCTTGACGTCCTTTGCCCAACGAACGAAGTGATCAACTGCCATCTGCGGGCGATAGGCGTCATAGACTTTGAGCCGATAGCCGCGGCGCATGACGTAATCGGAAACGTTCTTGAGGGCGGCGGCGGCCTCGCGGGTCATCAGCGCGACGGGCTGTTCGTAGCCGTCAATCCTGTCGCCGACGAAATTATACGTCGAGTAATATCGAATCTCCTGAATGATATCGGGCACCGCCTCCGACAGCACGACGAAGCCCGACGGATCATCGGGCGCGGAAGATTTTTGTGCGGCGGCGGGCGTGACGAACATCATCACAGCAAACAGCGCACCGACGAGAATTTTACACAGCCTCACGAAAAAAACTCCTTCCGAAAAAATTTTCCGCCATTGTAGCAAAATTTCCCGCCGTTTGCAATTTCATCGCGGCTAGTATATCATTGGGCAAAACGGTCGGAGTTGATGGCGTTGGTCTATGCGTTGAAGTTCGGAGCGAGTTGGATATTGCCGCCTGGAATTTTCATCGTGCTGGCGTTGGCGTTGGCAGTCAAGCTCTTCAGAATCAGCAGGAAACTTTCAGCGGCGGTTTTTGTCGGGACGCTGGTGTTCTACCTTTTGTGCACGGGTTTCGTTGCGGAACGATTCATGGGTTGGCTCGAAGAGATGCACACGCCGCCCGCTCAAGTGGAATCGTCGGGCGCGGACGTGATAATTTTGCTCGGCGGCGGCGCGATAAGTCAGGTGCCCGATGTCGACGGCGTAGGAGCCCTGTGCGCCAGCCCCGCCAATCGGTTGTTGACGGCGGTGCGCCTGCAGAAGATGTTAAACGTGCCGATACTCATCAGCGGCGGGCAGGTCTATTCCGATTCGGGAGCCGAAGCTGAAATTTCCGCGCGCGTGCTAAAGTCTCTGGGCGTGCCCGAAGACAAAATCATCACCGAAACCAAAAGCGTCAACACTTCGCAGAACGCCCGATACTGTGTCCCCATTCTGCGCGAAAAAAATTTCACCAAGCCGCTCCTGGTCACAAGTGCCTTCCACATGAACCGCGCCATGCTCAACTTCAACCTGCGCCGCGTCAATCCGATTGCCTACCCGACGGACTTCACCGTTGCGCACAACCCAACCTTCCACTACACGAAGCTGCGCCCGCAAGCCGAAGCTCTGTTGCTCAACGTCACGGTCATGCAGGAGCTTTTGCGCACGGGCGTGACGGAAATTTTCGGCATATGAGGTGACTGCATGAAGAAGTTCCTGCTGCTTTTGGCGGCGACGATTTTTCTGAGCGGCTCGACCTGCGCGGCGGAGGATCTGCGCTTCATCGACGCGGCTCAAGACACCGGTTACTACTACGACGCCGACAGCGTCAAGTTCCACACGGAAAGCGAAATTCTCGTGCGCATGGCGATCATCAAGGCGAACCTCAACCGCATGTACGCCTACGAAGTCGTCATCAACCACGCCGAGCAGACTTACAGAATCCTTGGCACGCAAATCCTTTCCTACGACACGCGAGCCGTCCTTGAAATCGACAATTCTCCGCGACCGACGCGAAAGTACGCGCCCTATTCCGAGATGGGGCAGATGGTGCAAATGATTTTATACAGCAGATAGACGAAAGCCCTCGACGATTTGTCGGGGGCTGAAATTTTTTTACGGGCACAGGTCGTCGCGGATTCGTCGCAAAAATTCTTCGGCGAAGTCCGGCGCGTCCGAGTACATGCCGCCCAAACTCTTCGGCGCAAACGATTCGTCAGCAAGCGCGAGCATCGGCAGGTCGATTGTGCTGTCACCCGCCGCGAAAATTTTTGTCGGGGAAAATTTTTCCGCCAGCTTCGTCAGCGCGTTGCCCTTCGTCAGCGCGGGCGGGAACAGATAAATTTTTTTGCCGGTGTGCTGAACTGTCAGTTCCGTGTCGAACGTCAATGCGTCGGCGTCAATGTCGTCAGCGGCTCGCAGGAACAGAAAGCTTTCGTCAACAATGCGGCAGATGTCAAAGCGCGCGTCGTCGGAAAAATTTTTGCACGCCGTCAGCAGGTCGTCAACGTGCGGCTCGACGGTCTCACGCAGAAAATTTTCTTGACGGTCGCCGTCGAGAAGGTACGCTCCGTTGGCGACGACTGCCATGCGCGGGCGAAAGTCTTCCGCCCAAAAAATTCGACGGTACTGCGCGATTGAACGGGTCGTCACCGGCACGAACGTCACTTGCGCGGCAATTTCCTTGAGCAGGTCGAATGCCCGCGGCGCGATGAAACTTTGCTCGTGCCCGTCGTAATGTTCGACGCAGATGTCGCCGTCACGTTTGCGTTTGTGCGAATGGATCAGCGTGCCGTCCAGGTCGCAGGCAAATAATTTCGTCGTCAATTGTCCGCAAGCCTCCGAATCAGACCGCACGCCCGATAATTTTTCAGCGGGTAGACTTCCAACGGCGCACCCTTCTCCTCCGCCAAGCGATAGAGATGTCCCAGGTGCTCGTCGTCGTGCAGGCTGTGCACCAAAATCTTCCACGGCAGACGTCGCAGGAGAACTCGCGTCGCCTCACCGATGCCGGGCTTAATCAGGTTGATGTCGGCGATGGCGAAGTCCGCGGCGATGCGTTTGACTTCGGCAAGCCCGCTGTCGATGACGTCGGCGGTTTCAATCGGCGGGGCGTCGTCGAAGCGGTCTTCAATCGCGCCGATGAATTGGTAGGTCAAATCTCTGTCGGCAAGCTCGCGATAGAATGCCGCGCCGTGAAAGTCTTCGGCACCGATGATGTCGCTGCGCAGGAACGTTCGGCTCAACAGACCGGAGACCGTCGAGTTCAGGCAGGAGCTTGCAATCAGGAAGTCCTCGTGCGTGCCGCAAAGTTCAGCCACACCCGCAGGGTCGCTCAACACCGCAAGCCCCGCGTCGACGTCGGGGAAGTCAGCCATAGCCGCGGACAGTTCGCGCTGAATGGCACCCTTGCCCGTCCAGCCGTCGACGAACTGAATCGCGTCGGGTTGGTGCCGTGCCAAAATGTAGTTGATGGCGTTTTTGTCGATGCCGACGCCGCGAATGATTGAGATGGTGTAATGAGCCGCGTCGATGTGGAAGCGACGTTGCAGGCAGTGCTTGATGAGGATGCCGATTGGCGTGCCGGCGCGAGCCAAAGATACCAGCGCGACGTTGGAACCTTTGGCACGGAAAATTTTTTCGGCGACGGCGACGACTGCCGCGGCTGTGATTCCGGCGTAACGGGTCAGCGCGTCGAAGTAGGCTTGCAAATATTTCGGCGACGGCTCGTACTCAATCGGCAACATCTCCGAATAATGTCGCCCAGCTTGAATCTGCGCTTCACGTTCGCGCGTGCCGAGCGGCTCCACCAATCCGCTGATGTCCTTGAGCAAAATCGTCACGTCGTCTGGTTTGTATGTTCCGAACACGTCAGCACCTCACCAAGAAAATTTTTTCGACGCCGTGAACTTTCAGAGCACCGAGCAAATCCGCCAGCCCGTCCGAAAAATTTTTCGCGTCGGTGACGATGACGGCGGCGTCGTAATGTTGCAGGTTATAGATGAACGTCGTGCGCGTGGCGTCATAAAAACTGCGGAGCTTGAAGCCGGAGCGGATGGGATAATCTTCGCCGCCGATGCCGATGGGACTGCGCGTGGTTGAATGCGTGACGACCGAAAAATTTTTTTCCAGCCGACGACCGATGACTATGGCGGGCAACATAAATTCTTCGGTGCCGAGGACGACGAGCGAGCTTGCGCCGTCAACGATGCCGCTGACGATTGAGGCCGCCGCGTCGCATTGACGGAAGTATTCGCCGATGACGACGCCGCGCCGAGCGTCCGCAACATCAATCGCGCGGACCGTGACCGATTCGTTGATGGGCGTGACGGTTTGCGCCGCAGTGACCGAAAATTTTTCCGCGTCGAAAGTTTCGTTGAGCCTGACGAGACTGACGCATTCGATGTTCTCCGCCGCGAGTGTCGCGAGATTTTCCGCCGACAGCCGATTGATGATTGACGCCGCGCAGATTCGTTTGCCGATGAGCGCGGGGAATTGCCGCTTGAGTTGACGCACGATGTTGAGCAACGTCCGCCCCGTAGAAAGTTCGTCGTCGACGAAGACCACTGCCGCCGTCGAATCGATCAGCGCGTCGAGCCCTTCGGCGAAAAGTTTTTGTTCGGGCGCGTGGCTGTGCTCCTCCATGAATTCGACGAAGGTGCCGCTGAAGTCTTCGCGCGTCGTCTGCAGATAGAAACACTCGCCGGAAATTTTTTTCGCCACCACCGCGCCGACAGCCGTCGCCGTCTCCGCGAAGCCGATGACCAATCGCGCGTCGGAAAATTTTTCCGCGACAAGATTTCCCAGCGCGTCCATCATGTTGAGCGCGGCGGTCGGGCTGACGGGCAGGTGCTTGCCTTGCAGAGGATTGACCAGCAGATAATTTCGGCGGGCGTTGTTGAAACGTTTGGCGACGCGCAGGACGTCCGGGGCTGTGTAAGTTGTCATTGCCGCACCCCGTAAATGTCGCCGAGAATTTTTATCCGCCGAGCCCAGCGCATGTGGCACTTGACCTCGTTCATGCGTGCGCCGTCGGAACTTTTTGCCACGCCGTGCGTCGTCGATTGCCAGCCGAGCAATTGATTGGCGTCGTCCAAATCGGTGCGGCTGACTTTCATGGCGTCGAAGATGATGGGCAACTGCGCGGGGTGAATGGCACTTTTGCCGACGAAGCCGTTTGCGCGGTCAAGGTCGAGTTCGCGCTTGAGCCCGCGAGCCCACGCTCCGCCGTTGTCGCCGTTGAAATAATTCCACACAGAGCCCGCCACGACGTAATCCTTCGCGAAGATGTTGACGATGTCGCTGAGGACGTCGCGCACGACGCCGATATCGTAAATCGTCTGGTCGATGTTGCGGCGCAGACCGTAGAGCTTGCACAAATCATTGACGCCGACGCGAATGTTCAGGACGATTGGCGCAACCTCGTCGAGTGCCTGCTTCAATGAGATGAGTTCCGTCCGCCGTGTCAAAAGACTTGCAACGCGTTCGCTCTCCAGCGTCGGCATTATCGGCAGAGAGATTGCTTTGGCGACGGCGATGAAGCCGCCCACGTTGCTCATGTCCACCTTCGGCAGGATGTAGCCCGTCAGAATTTTTGAGCGCGAGCCGATCTCCTCGTGGAAGGTTTCCAGGTGCCGCGGCGAACGAATCCTAACGAACACCAGCGGCAACGGTCGGTCGAGCCCTTCGAGTTCGCGCAAAATTTTTTTCAGCACCGCCTGTGCCTCGTCGAGCGACGCGTCTTGAATCGAATCCTCCAAACAAAAAGCCAACGACGTCACGTGCGGCAGTTCATTGGCTGAAAGTTTTCGGACGATGTTGGATTGGAAGGCGGGCATATACAGCAGGCCGCCGACCTTGTACTGCAGAACTTCTTTGTCGAACATTTGATACCTCCGCGAAAATTTTTCTGCGGAAATTTTACACGCGCCGTTAATTGATGTCAATGACGCCGAAGGCAACGGAGCTGTACCTGCCGCCTTCAACGACGCTGAAGCCGAGCCGAGCGAACTCCGCGCTGCCGGAATGCTCCTTCATCACAACGCGGCGACATGCAACGCGGCAAGCCTCTTGCACAACATCAACCGTCAAAGCTCTGTCGTCGGCAAGCGGGCGGATGGGATTGATGCCCGAACTTTTTTCGACGGGTCTTCTGAACATCGGATCGAAGTAAACGGCGTCGAAGGAATTGTCCGCGCAGGTTCGCAGGTAATCGGCGCAATCGGCGGTGACGACCTCGACGCGGCGCATTGCCTCGACGACGGGTTGGGTGTCGGCTGAAAAATTTTTCATGCCGTGGCGAACGATTTCAGCGACGAGCGGATTGACTTCCGTGGCGACGACCCGACCGCTTGAGCCGACGACGTAAGCGGCAACCAGCGCGTCCGAGCCGAGACCGAGCGTGCAATCCAAAACCTTCGCGCCCGCCGAAATTTTCAGCGCGTTGATGAGCCTGTCGCCTTCGCCGCCGCGCAGATTTTTGATTCGCAGATGAGCGGTGTTCGGGTGGAAAAAAAATTCACCCGCCGCCGTGACGACCGCGAGCGAATTTTTCTTGACGAGCAAAATATTTTCCACTCCGTGAATTTTCCGCAGCACATCAAACGAAAAATCTTCCCGCGCGACGAATTGACCGCCGAGTTCGACCGCCAGCTCCCGTGCAAAATTTTCGTTCGCGACGTCCGGTCTGCGTGCCGTCGTCACGATGAAGTTCTCTGCCAAAGTTGAACGCCCCTTCGTCATTTCGCCTCGTGATATTCTTTCTCGGTGTTGACGCTCCAGATGTTGGATTTGTCGGCGACGCCCGCCAAAATATTTTTGACCGCCTCGAACGACGTGCACATCGAATGATCCAGGTTGTTGTAGCGGTGCTGACCGTTGCGCCCGACGCAATAGAGATTGCTCACGGTGTCCAGATAATTGCGCAGCGTGTCGATCTCGGCGTAGGTGTCGAAGTAGGCGGGGTAAGCTTTGCGGACGCGCTCGACGTGGAAATCGGTGACCTTTGCCGCGTCGTCAATCAGATTCATCGTGACCATCTCATTGACGGCGAAGGTAGCGAAGGCGTCGTCGGACATGCTCCAAAGCTCGTCGCCCTCGTTGCAGAAATATTCCAGCCCCATCCACACGAAACGATTATCGCGCACCATATACGGCGACCAATTGTTGTAGACTTGGAAGCGACCCATCTTGACGTTGCGGTTGTGGACGTAGACCCAGTCGTCGGGAATGATGTTGCCCGCGGTTTTGATGTCGGTTTCGTTGCGAAGGTTGAGCTTGCTGACGAGCACGCCGACCGTCATGTAATCGCGATAGGGCAGACCGTTTGCGATGCGGCGGATGTCGTCGGGCACGTCGTTCATTGCGCCGACCAAATCTTTCAGCGGCATGGACGATATCAGAACGTCGCAGTCAATGCGAAACTCTCTGCCGCCTTTGACGTAGGTGACCGCGTCAATCAGATTGTCGGTGCTCTTGCGGATTCGGACAGCCTTCGCGCCCGTGATGATGTTCGCGCCTGAGACCGCCACCTCATGAGCCGTGAGCTCCCACAGCTGACCGGGACCGAGCTTTGGATAGGCGAACTCTTCAATCAGCGACGTCTCGACCTTGCGCGGCGTGCGGTGAAAAAATTTTTCCAGCATCGTGCGCAAGATGACGAGTATCGACAGACCTTTGACGCGCTGCTTGCCCCATTCGGGCGAGATATTGCGCGGGTGTCGTCCCCAAAGATTTTCCGTGTAGTTCTCGAAGAACATCGAGTAAAGTTTTTTGCCGAAGCGATTGACGTAAAAATCTTCCAGCGAATTTTCCTGCCGCTTGAACAGTGTGCTCCACAGGTAGCTGCAACCGACCGCGAACGTCGTGCCCAAGCCCATGTTGCGGATTGTTGCCGCGCTCAACTTTATCGGATAGTCGAAGAATTTATCGCGGAAAAAAATTCGCGACAGACGGTTGCGCCTGAGCATAACCCTATCGGTTTGTTCGGGATCGGGTCCGCCGTCTTTGACTGTGCACGCCCTGCCCAGCGCGACGTAATCTTTGGCGGGCTTACCCTGCGTCGGCATCATCCGTTCCCACCAGTCGTTGACGGCCGGCACCTTCGAGAAAAACCTGTGACCGCCCATGTCCATACGATTGCCGTTGTGTTCGACGGTGCGAGCAATGCCGCCGAAGCAATTGCTCTCCTCCAGCACAGTCACGGAAAATTTTTCGGGGAACTTGCTCAGTTCATAAGCCGCCGTCAAACCCGCGGGACCCGCACCAATAATCACCACACGCCTCAAAAAGTTTCACCTCAATAAAATCGCGCGAAAGTTATCCAAATCGTCACCGCACCCGTCACCGAAGCCGACAACGAGGCCGCCCATGGACGGGCGGCCGCCGGCATACGACGACGTGATGCGTCGTTGCCGGCTCGGAGGTCCTTTCTTTTGCTTACTTTTCTTTGGACCAGCAAAGAAAAGTAAGAGCCGACCGCCTAGCGGTCAACAGTCAATAAAATCGCGCGAAAGTTATCCAAACCGTCGCCGCCGCGCTGAAAATTCCAACCGCTAACGCAAACGCCGCGGCAAACTTCGGCGGCTCGACTGCCGACAAAGATGCCAGAGCCATCAGCGCAATCGGCAGGAAGTAACGCCCTTGCACGCCGCTGATGATGTTCGCGCCAACGGATGACCAGACCAGATATTCCACGCCGAAGACGCCCGCGACCGTCACTGCAACCGCGACGAAAATTATCAGCCGCTCCGTCCAACGCAACTGCAACCTGCCGAACGACGCGACGACCATCAACGCAATCAGCAAGCCGACGTAAAAAATTTTCGGGAAGTAGACGTTGACGATGCCGAGCACGCCGAAGAATGTTTTCGGGAACCAGACGGCTTGATTCATCAGCGACGACACGAGCGCGGCGAGAAACTCCGTCGGGTGCGCGAGGACAAAATTTTTCTGCGCGGCGGGGTCAATGCCTTCGAGCCCCATGTAAAAACCCGTGAACAACGGCACGCGCCCGAAGTCCCCCGAAAATGTCAGCCACGCCAGCGACGTCGCCAGCTCCAACAAAATCAGCGCGACACCCACGCCGACGAATTGCGCCATTGATTTGAAACGCCGCCGCGGAATCAGCCAGTACAGCAACAGAATCGCGCCGTAGACTTGTTTGAGCAGACCGAGCGTCACCGCAAACATCATCAGCGCGAAAATTTCCGCCGTCGACAATTGCTCCGAACTTCGCCGCAACGACAACAGCCACGCCGTCCCCAACAGGCACGCCGCGTAAATCACAGCGTCCGCCGAAGACGACGCCGCCTCCGTCAAAAACATCGGCAACGACGCCAGCACGAAGATCAGAAATTTTTTTTCGGGCAACAGTTTCATCGCCGCGAAGGTGCAAGCCGTCACGAACAGCAACGCGGACATCGACATCGCGTAATAAATCGCGCCAGCCGACCAATTCATCAGCCGCCCGACGAACGTCGCCGTTGCCTGCGGAAAATATGCCGGCGGTGCGTAGGAACCCGTGTTCGGGATTAAATGTCGTTCTGTATCGTCGACGTTGAGCGGCGTCGCCAAAAATTTTCGTTGCATGCCGAAGTTCACCGCGTGGAACTTGTTGACGACGTCGATCGCGAATTCCGAGGGCATGAGCGAACGGGGAACTTCCGCCGCGAAAAATTCTTCGTCCTCGGCTTTGAGCGTCACTCGTCCGCCGCGACACGACCATCGAATTTGATCGCGCGTCGTGGGATTGTCGCCGCGTTCAATCGCCCGAACTTCTATCGTCGGCGACAGAAACTTTCCCTGCGAGATTTGCCACGCCCGCGCGAAATGGTTTATCTCGTCCGCCAGCTGATACGGCGGCGTCACGATTCGCACGAGCAAGCCGAACGTCATCAGCAACACGGCGGCGAGAACTTCAAACTTCGGCACGGGCAGTCTCCTTCCAATCACAATCGCCGAAATTATATCAGCGCGGAAAATTTTTGCAACCGCAAAAAAAATGACGCCCCGCTTCGGACGGGACGCCGCGTAAAATTTTTCGTTCGGATTATTTGAGTGCCTTGAGTGCGCCGTCGTTCATCTTGATGAAGTCCATGCCGGTGAGCGCGCTGTCTTTGTTGATGCTCTTGCCGGCGGAGTGAGCAGCGGCGATCTTGTCGAGGTTGTCGAAGATTGCCTTGGTGAGCTTTTCGCCGAGCGCGGCGTCAATCTTGTCGTTGGCGACGAGAATTGCCATGACGCTGACGGTGGTGACGTCCTCGTTAAAGTTCTGGTAAACGCCCGCGGGAATGACGGTTCTGGTGTAGAACGGGTATTTCTCGGTGAGGATTTTGATTTGCTCTTCGGCGACGGGCAACAGGCGAATCTTGTTCTGCGAGGCGACGTCCTGCACGGAAGCGGTCGGATAGCCCGCAGTCACAAACGCCGCGTCGACGGTGCCGTCTTTGAGCGCGTAGGAACCTTCAGCGAACGAGAGGAACTGTTCTTCCACGTTGTCATAGGTGATGCCGTAAGCTTCCAAAATTTGGCGAGCGTTGGCTTCAGCACCGGAGCCTGCCGCACCGACAGCAACGCGCTTGCCCTTGAGGTCGGCGATTGAACGGATGCCGCTGTCTTCGCGCACGATGAACTGACACGTTTCAGGATACAGCGAGGCGATGCCGAAGATGTTTTCAACCTTGCCGCCTTCCTTGAACATTTCCAGACCGTTGACGGCGTAATAAGTTATGTCGTTCTGAACGATTGCGAGTTCGACTTGCTTGTCCTTGAGCATGTTGATATTGGCAACGGACGCACCGGTCGATTGCGCCGAAGCGTTCATGCCGTTCTTGTTGAGGACTTCAGCAATGGCGCCGCCGATAGGATAATAAGTGCCTGCCGTGCCACCCGTGGCGATGTTGATGAACTGCTCCTTCTCGCCGCCGCCGCAGCCGACTGCCCCGATTGCCAATGCCACAGCGCATAGGGCAACCATTACACGCCTAAAAATTTTGGGCAACTTCATGATAAACACTCCTCTCAAAAGACGGGGGGAAATTTTTTCCTGCGAATTATATCACACACGCCGCAACCACGACAAGATTCGCCGCCACCATTCCTGAAAATTTTTGCAAACGCCTTGAAACTGCGCACGCAATGAAATAAAATTTTCCCGCGAGATTAAAGCGCAACTAATCACGGGCAAATACAATCTCGGCGAGGTGAGTAGCCATGAAGAAATTCTTATCGATAATCGCGTTGACGATTCTTTTGGCGGCGGTGAACGTCGCAATAGTTCACGCGGCACGCTGGAACCCGCAAGAGGACGCGCGAAATTTTCCGCAAGAGGTCGTTCGCCTGGTCAACATTGAGCGGGCAAAGGTCGGCGCGGCACCGTTGAAGTTCGCCCACGATTTGGAAGCGAGCGCATACGTTCGAGCGACGGAGCTGCCAACGAAGTTTTCACACACGCGCCCGAACGGATCAAAATGTTTCACGGCAATGCCGCAGCGCGGGCATGTCCTCGGAGAAAATTTGGCGGGCGGACAGACTTCCCCCAAGCAGGTCGTTCAGGCGTGGATGGATTCAAAAACTCACCGCGAAAACATGCTCAGCAAGAAGTACACCGAAATAGGCGTCGTCTATTATTACCAGTCGAAGTCGCGCTACAAGCATTATTGGGTTCAGCATTTCCGCGGATAATCGTCGTGCGAAAAACTTTCTAGGAGGAACTTTAGTGAGCATCAGAAGCAAATCAATCTTGGCAGTGAACGCAGTTGTTATCCTCGCTTGCCTGGCAATGGGCATCGTCAGCTATCTGCGCGCGGAAGAAGATTTTGTTCAGGCTCTGCAGACCAAAGCCGCCGCCGACGTTCATTCGCTGGCGGAGATTTTGAACAACCGATATGTCGGCGACTGGCATATTCAAGACGGCATTCTGTACAAGGGTCATCAGCAGATGGACGGCGTCAACGAGATTGCCGACTACCTTAGCAACGTCTGCGACAGCAAGGTCACGATCTTCAACGGGGACACGCGCGTCGCCACCACCGTCAAGGACGCGGCGGGCACCCGTCAAACCGGCACGAAGGCTTCCGCCGCCGTCATCAATACCGTCATCACGCAGGGAAAATTTTTCGTCGGCAAGGCGTCAGTCATGGGCGAAGACCACTACGCCGCCTATCAACCCATCAAAGACACGACGGGCGCGACGATTGGCATGCTCTTCGTCGGCGTCAGTGCTCACGACATGAACGAGGTCATCCACGAAATGATTCTTTCCATTGCGCTGGAAATCGTTGTGATTGTGATTGTCTGCGCCGTGGCGTCGAATTTTTTTGTCGGCAAAGTCATCGAGCGGCTCAACGAGGTCGTCGGGTCGGTGAAGAAAATTTCTGCCGGCAACCTGCGCGTTGACGATGTGCCCGTTCATTCTGACGACGAGCTGGGAAATTTGGCGGACAACGTCAACGAGATGAAGCACCGCCTGAGAAATTTGCTGACGAAGATTGCCGAAAGTTCCGAGCGCGTCGCCGCTTCGAGTCAGGAGCTGACGGCAGGCACTCAACAGACGAACGAATCAATCAACATAGTCGCGCACAACATGGAGACTTTGGCGAACGGCACCGCCGAGCAACAGTCAACCGTTCAGACGCTGGAGACCGAGATCAACGACATGCGCACGAAGATTGACGGCTTGCGCGACAGTGCTGCGCAGATGGAGGCCGTTGCCCACGAGAGCGCGAGCAACGCGTCCGTCGGCAAGGCGAAGGTCAACGCCGCAATCGACATGATGGAGAGCATCGCCGCGCAGGTCAATTCGTCCGCGAAGATTGTCGGCGAGCTCGGCAGACGTTCCCAGGAGATCGGGCAGATTGTCGAGACCATCAGCGGCATTGCGGGGCAGACGAATCTTTTGGCGTTGAACGCGGCGATTGAAGCGGCACGTGCGGGCGAGCAAGGTCGCGGGTTTGCGGTCGTGGCTGAGGAAGTTCGCAAGCTTGCCGAGCAATCGGGCAACGCCGCCGAGACGATTACAAAGCTCATCGCCACCGTTCAACACGACACTGCCGACGCCGTCGACTCAATCGAACGCAGCACCCGCGATGTCCGCGAAGGTCGCGAGGCAGTTGCACAGACGGGCGAGGCTTTCCGCGGCATAGAAAACGAGATCGACAAGCTCAATGTCAACGTCGCCGCGAGCATTGAACACATTGCCACCGTCGACAGGAGCAGCGCACAAATTTTGTCGGACGTCGTCCGCGTCAGAGATATAGCCCGCCGTTCGGATGAAAACGCTTCGTCTATCAGTGCCGCCACTCAACAGCAGACTGCGATGATGCAGGAGATTGCTGACGCGGGCAACGCGCTTGCCGAGTTTGCCAACGAGATGCAGGGCGAGGTCGCGCAGTTCAAGCTGTGAGCTGACGGGTATCGGTTCCGGCTGTTGCTCACTGCGTTTGCGTTTGGATCTACTTTTCTTTGCTGGTCCAAAGAAAAGTAGCAAAAGAAAGGACCTCCGAGCCGGCAACGACGCATCACGTCGTCGTATGCCGGCGGCCGCCCGTCCATGGGCGGCCTCGTTGTCGCTGACTTCGACGGGTGCGAGTGCAATGTCTGCAAATCAAAAATCCCCCGACATGAGCCGAGGGATTTTTTGTGAGGTGTTGATGTTTAAGCGAGGAATTGCGCGTAGTCGACGTATTCGAGATTGAGAGCTTCAGCGACAGCGCGATTGGTTAGTTTGCCGCCGATGGTGTTGAGACCTTTGGCGAGACCGGCGTCCTCACGGCAAGCAGCCTGCCAGCCTTTGCCCGCCAGCTTCAACGCGTAGGGCAACGTGGCGTTCGTCAGGGCAAGCGTTGACGTCCGCGAGACCGCGCCCGGAATGTTGGCAACGGAGTAATGGATCACGCCGTGCTTGACGAAGGTCGGGTTGTCGTGGGTGGTGACGTGGTCGCAGGTGGCAATTGAGCCGCCCTGGTCGATGGCGACGTCGACGATGACCGAGCCGCGCTTCATGCGTTTGACCATGTCTTCGGTGACGAGTTGCGGAGTCTTTGCGCCGGGCACGAGCACTGCGCCGACGAGCAAGTCCGCGCGTTCAACCCATTGGGTGATGTTGTAGCTGTTGCTCATCACGGTGCAAATCTTCCCGCCAAAGATGTCGTCGAGGTAACGCAGTCTTTCAATCGACAGGTCAATCACAGTGACGCGCGCGCGCATGCCGACGGCAATCTTCGCCGCGTTGGTGCCGACGACGCCGCCGCCGATAATGACGACCTGCCCGGACGCCACGCCGCTCACGCCACTAAGCAAGACGCCGCGTCCGCCGTATTGGCTCTCCAAAAATTGTGCGCCGAGCTGAATCGACATGCGTCCGGCAATTTCACTCATCGGTGCCAAAAGCGGCAAGCTCCGCCCATCGCGCCCGACAACCGTCTCATACGCCACGCCCGTGACTTTGCGGTCGAGCAGGGCTTTTGTCAGCGCGGGTTCGGGTGCCAGGTGCAGATACGTGAACAGAGTCTGCCCCTCGTGAAAAAGTTCATACTCAGGTTCGAGCGGCTCCTTGACCTTGATGATCATTTCCGCCTCGTCGAAAAGTTTGCGCTTGTCCGCCACGATCGTCGCGCCGACTACCTTGTAGCCGTCGTCGTCGAAGCCGCTGCCGACGCCCGCGCCAGCCTCAATCAGAACTGTGTGCCCCGCCTTGACGAGCGCATCTGCTCCCGCCGGCGTCAGCCCGACACGGTTCTCGTTGTTCTTGATCTCCTTTGCCACACCGATAATCATATGGCATGCCTCCCCTAAAAAATTTTACTGTGTGTCAATGATAAACCTGCGCGGGGAATTTTTCAAGCGGGCTTCAGCGCGATGAGGGCGGCGATGCGTCCGGTGCGGTCGAAATTTTTTTTCTGTGCCGCACGATACGAGAAGTACCACGCGCTTTGGCAACAGGTGCATTCGCCCGCGACGTCGATGTTGCTTTCGGGAACGCCAATCTCCGTCAGCTGCAAGACATTCGCCCGCCAAAGGTCGAGGAAAATTTTTCCGTCGCGCTCAATCAGAAGTTCGCCGTGATGATTCGGGAACGCAGCCTTGCAACGGGTGACGACTTCGCCGCCGACAGCATAGCAACACGGCCCGATTGACGGTCCGATACCGACGAGGCAATCTTCGACGCGCGTGCCGAACTCGGAGTGCATGGTTAGCAGAGTCTTTGCGGCAATTTTTTTGAGCGTGCCCTTCCAGCCGCCGTGAGCCAGACCAACCGCGCGGTTCGTTACGTCCACGAAAAAAATCGGCACGCAGTCCGCGAAGCAAAGCATCAGCGGCAGGTCGTCAACGTTCGTAATCAGCGCGTCGGTTTCGGGAATTGAGTCGGCATAATTTTGACAGCCGCACCCGCGAAAGTTTTCATCGACGCGAAAAATTTTGTCGCCGTGAACTTGATTGGGCGTGACGATATCAGCCGGAGAGAAGCCGAGCGTCTGCACGAAGCGGCGGCGGTTGGCAATGACGTCCGCGGGATTATCGCCGACATGCAACGCAAGGTTGAGGCTGTCGAACGGCTCCGAACTGACCCCGCCGAGCCGAGTCGACACCGCGTGCGTGATGACGTCTTCGGGGAACGTAGAAAATTTCCCGTGCCAAAGATTGTTCTCCGTGCGCCGAATGAAATAGCTCATAAAAATTTCTCCTTACCTGTGAGTTGCCCGCATTATACCGCACGCGCCGCGGTTGGCAAGCACTGCGCCAAATTCTATCGTCGCCCAAGTCATTTACAAGCACGGGCGTCGGCGTTATAATCGCACGCGAAGGAGGATTGATGCATTTGATTCAAGAGAACAGAGTCGTCGTCACGGGGCTGGGGGCAGTCTCACCCGTCGGCATCGGCAAGCAAAATTTTTGGCAAGCTGTCACGGCGGGCACCAACGGAATCGACAAGATCACGCTCTTCGACGCGACTGACTACACCTGTCAAATTGCCGGCGAGGTGACGGACTTCGACCCCGCGCTCTTCATCGACAAGAAGGAAATCAAGCGCATGGATCGTTACACGCAGTTTGCGCTGGCCGCCACGAGCCTTGCCTTCGACGACGCGAAGCTTGACGCGGGCAAAATTGACGGCGACCGCGCGGGCGTCTTCGTCGGCACGGGAATCGGCGGCATGAGCACCTTGCACAACCAATACGAAAAACTTTTTGCCAAAGGTCCGAGCCGAATCAGCCCGTTCTTTATCCCGATGATGATTGCCAACATGGCTGCGGGCAACATTGCCATTGCCTACAAATTGCACGGACCGAGCGAATGCATCGTCACGGCGTGCGCCTCCGGCACCAACGCAATCGGCGACGCCTTCCGAGTGATTCAGCGCGGCGAAGCTGACATCATGTTTGCCGGCGGCACCGAGGCGGCAATTTCACCGGCAGGCGTGGCGGGCTTTGCGCAGATGAAAGCACTTTGCTCCGACCACAACGACGACCCCGCGCACGCGTCGCGTCCGTTCGACAAAAACCGCAGCGGCTTCGTCATGGGCGAAGGTTCGGGCATCATCGTCTTGGAAAAGCTCGAACACGCCATCAATCGCGGCGCACACATCTACGCGGAAATCGTCGGATACGGCAGAAACGACGACGCCTATCACATCACCACGCCCGCGCCCGGAGGCATCACCCAATCCAAATGCATGAAGCTCGCGCTCGACGACGCAAACCTTCGCCCCGACGAGATTGACTACATCAACGCGCACGGCACGTCCACGCACTTCAACGACCAAAGCGAAACCGAAGCGATCAAAATCGTTTTCGGCGACCACGCCTACAAGCTCGCGGTCTCGTCCACCAAGTCAATGACCGGTCACATGCTCGGCGCGGCGGGCGGCATTGAGGCAGTGGCTGCTGTGCTGTCGATTGAAACGGGCACCATTCACCCGACGATTAACTACGAGACGCCCGACGAAGGTCTTGACCTCAACTACGTGCCGAACGAGGCGCAGACTCGCACCGTCAATGCCGCAATGTCAAATTCGTTCGGCTTCGGCGGGCACAACGCTTGCGTCGTCTTTAAAAAGTTCGTCGGCTAAAATTTTTCCGCAACCAAAAATCCCCTGCACATAGCGGGGGATTTTTCATTCGGTGGAAATTATTTCAGCGCGTCTAAAATTTCTCGACCGCCGCGATTGAGCAGCCGACGTGCCAGCCGTTCGCCGATGTGTTTGTCATCAGCCGAGGCAGTGACCGAATCCGTGACGACGTGTCGACCGTCGGGCGCGGCGATGATTGCGCGGACGCTGACCGTGTCGCCGACCTGAGCGAAAACTCCGACGGGTATCTGACAGCTGCCGCCGACCGCCGTCAAAAATTCTCGTTCGATATCGACGGCCGCGCGAGTTGCTGAATCATTGAGCCGTTGCATCAGCTCGAAGGCGTCGTCGTCGCGGGTCTCGATTGCCAAAGCTCCTTGCCCCGCCGCGGGAATCAGCTGCGTCAAAATTTCGCGCACGCGTGCGCCGTGACCGAGCCGTTCCAATCCCGCCGCCGCCAAGATGATTGCGTCGAAGTCTCCCGCATCCAACTTCGCCAGCCGCGTGTCGACATTGCCGCGCAGATTTTTGACGGTGATGTCCGGACGAAGCGACAGCACTTGCGCCGCGCGACGAAGGCTCGACGTCCCAACGACGGCTCCGATTGGCAAGGCGTCGAACGAGGCGAAGCGATTGCTGACGAACGCGTCGAAGGGTTGAGCCCGCTCCGTGACCGCCGCGATTCGGAAACCTTCGGGCAATTCGGTTGGGACGTCCTTCATGCTGTGAACCGCCGCGTCGATTTGCCCGCGAGCCATCTGCAGTTCGAGTTCCTTGGTGAACAGACCTTTGCCGCCGATTTTCGCCAGCGGCGCGTCCAAAATTTTGTCGCCGGTCGTGTGCACGGCAACGAGTTCGACTTCGACGTCGGGAAAAAATTTTTTCAGCCGAGCCGCCACGAAGTTCGCTTGCCAAAGTGCCAGCCGACTGGTGCGCGTTCCAATTTTAATTCGCAAGATTATCCCTCACCCGTTGAAAAAGTTTATGCCATAAGCCGCTTTGAACAGCGCATTTGCAATACTTTTTCGTGCATACCACTCGATGTGTTTTCTTACCTCATCTTTTCGCCAATTTCCGTAATTATCTTTATGAAAAGTTTCCTTGGTGTACCAGTTGTATCGTACAAGTTCATTGCTAATATCGTCTTTTCGGTCGTCGTCATATATTATAACGATAGTTCCAGCAATCTGATAATGTGGAGGATTGTATTCCTGAACATCGACGCTCGGCAAGTATAAATATTCGTGTGCACCATGTCCTGAACGAACCAAAATATAATCGGAATCGTTCTTGTAGCAATCACGATATTCGGCCGAACAATGAGCCAAGAGAGCGACGACGAGCGCGACAATCGCCGCCGAGAGAAATTTTTTCATGTGAACCGCCTCCAATCAAAACTTTGGCACCGTCAATTTTAGAAACCGGTATCAAAAATTATGCAGTCTTGTCTAAAACTAAGACTTTCGCCGTATCCGATAATCAACCTGCGAGAGGTTTGACCTTCTCTGCCCGAATATTTGCGTTTGAAATCATCTTTTGCGTTATTCGCGGAAAGCCCCGACCAATCAAAGCGTCTGTCGTTATTTTTGTAAATCGTTATGCAATCTACAACATCAGCGGCAAATTGAACATCAAACCCGCGATATTTCCAAGTGATATGCCCCATGTTGTTATTGACGCTCGAAGGCTGTCCGTAAAGTTTAACCACGTCGTCTTTGTGCATGCCGAGATAAATTCCACCGACCGATTCAAAATAACGCGGCTCCTTCGTCCTGCGGAGTGCAGTTTTCCCGTTTAAAAAAATCATTTCGTGATAGTCCGGAGTTGACTGATAGATTGTTGGCATTGAATGATAATCCATATGAATTTCTTTGATTCCATGTCCGTCATTAATTCGACGAGTGTAAACCGCTGACGATTGATAAGCGAATATCGGCTTGTAATCATTGTTTAAATAAAGTGCAAGAACTTTACAACCGTTTATGCTGTAATCGTTGCTGATTGTAAGGACGAGATTGCCTTTGGCGTCGTACCAGTTGCCGAGAATGCGATTGAGTTCAGTGACGGAAACCGAATTCATTGCCGAACATTGAGCCGAAACTGCGACGACGAGCGCGACAATCGCCGCAGAGAGAAATTTTTTCATGACAACTACCTCCAAAAATTTTTTCACGGGCTGAAGAGTGCCTGCATTGCCTGGGCGTAAAAATTTTCGGCGTCGGTGCCGGCGGAAGCGTTGAGGTTCATCATCGGCAGGCGCAAGAGCTTGCGGACGATTCGCCGCGTCAATCGGTCGACATTGCGTCGTTCGTCGTCGGTGAGGTTGCAAAGTTTGCCGGACACGCGGCGGATTTCCCGTTCGCGAATTTTTTCGGCGCGTTCGGAAAGATTTGCCATGAGCGGTTGGAGCTTGAGATACTTGAAGCGTTCGGTGAGGGCGGAGACGTCTTCGGCGATAATTTTTTCTGCGAGGCGGGCTTCACGTCGGCGAGCCTGAAAATTTTTTTCGACGACGGATTCAAGATCGTCGATGTTGAAGAGCGTGACGCCGCAGATGTTGCCGACTTCGGGGTCGACGTCGCGGGGGACGGCGATATCGATGAACAGGATGCCGCGCCCTTGACGGCGAGCCATGAGCTGCTGAGTTTGCCAGGGCTTAACGACGTAGTGGGGTGCGCCCGTGGACGTGATGATTATGTCGACGTGCGCCGCGGCGGTGAAGGCTTCGTTCCAGGCGACGGCTTGAGCACCGATTTGGTTTGCCATGTCGATAGCGCGTTCGATGTGATGATTGGCGACGAAAATTTTTCCGACGCCGCGGCTGATGAGATGTTGAGCCGTGAGCCGAGCCATTTTGCCCGCGCCGAAGATCAGAACATTTCTGCCGACGAGCGTGCCGAGTTCACGAGCCGCAAGTTCAACAGCCGCCGACGAAACCGAAACCGAGTTGCAAGCGATGCGGGTCTCCGTGCGGACGCGTTTGCCCGAAGCGATTGCGCGATTGAACAGCGTGTTCAAGATGGTGTCGGTGGCGTGAGCTGCCTTAGCGACGGCGTAAGCTTCCTTGACCTGCGAGAGGATTTGCCCTTCGCCGAGAATGAGTGAATCGAGACCCGCGGCGACTGCGAACAGATGATTGGTGCAGTCCTCGTCGTCGAAGGCGTACAAAAATTTTTCGTCGACGGTCGCGCCAATGAGATCGTTTAGGAATTCGCGGACGCCGGCGTCGTCGTCAGTCACGGCATAAATTTCCGTTCGGTTGCACGTGACCAAGACGACCGCCTCGCTCAAGCCGCCATAGTCGTCGAGATTGTCGAGCCCGCGGCGCACGGCGTCCTTGCCGATGGAAAACCGTTCGCGCACGTCAACGGGTGCCGTCGTGTGATTGAGCCCCAAAACTTTCAAGTGCATGATTGATGATTGCCTCCAGCTCGTCGAGTTGCCCCGACTTCAAAAGTTGCCAAGCCTCTTGCGTGAGAATCTGTTGCCAAAAAATTTTTCGTGCCTGCGGATTCGGCAGACGGTGTTTGACTTCGCGGCGATATCGGGCGATGATGTCGAGCCCCGCGGAAAAACTTTCGCCGAGTTCCGCCTCCAACATCTGCCGCAGAAATTTCGCGAAGGCGGGGGAATTTCCTTCGGTCGAGACGGTCAACAGCAGGTCGCCGCGTCGAATGCCGGACGGCACAAAAAAATTTCCGCCCGCGCCGTTGACGACGTTCGCCAAAATTTTTCGGGACTGCGCGGCGTCCGCGACGTGACGATTGACTTCGGGGCTGTCGGTGGCGGCGATGACCAACAGCTCGTCGTTCAACATGTCGGGCGAAAAATTTTCCCGCGTCCAAAAAATTTCTCCGCCGTCGACGAGTTTGCTGACGCCCGCGCAGATTTCCGGCGCAATGACTCGGACGAGGGCTCCCGCTTCCAACAGACCGCGAATTTTGCGAAGAGCCACGTTCCCGCCGCCGACGACTGCGCAACGTTTGCCCGCTACGTCCAGGTTCAGCGGATAAAGCTTCATCGGTCAATCACCCGCGCCGTCAAGAAGATGATGAGTTCGGATTCGGATTTGCTCTTGCGGTGGTTGCGGAAGAGTGCGCCGAGGATTGGCAGGTCGCCGAGGAAGGGAATTTTGCTGACGGAACGTTCCTCCTCCGCGCCGATGAGACCGCCGATAATCATTGGCTCGCCGTCGCGCACGGTCACGGTCGTCTCCGCCGAACGCGTGTTGAATCGGTAAGCCCCCATATCCTCAACGTATTGCGGCGTGCTGACTTCCGTGTGAATCGTCGCGGTGATTGTGCCGTCGGAATTGACGCGCGGCGTGTACTTCAAAATAATTCCCGCGTCACGATATTCAATCGACGTAGTGACGGTGGAGTTTGTGGTCTGCGTGGTGGGCACGGGCACGGAGCTTCCGACGTTGATGACGGCTTCGCGCCCCTGAATCGTCGTGACATTCGGGCGGGAAAGAATCTTCGCCTTGCCGTCGGTGACGAGCGCATTTATCTTCGCGCCGTAATAAAATTCGTAGGGATAGCCCGTGTACGTCCGCCCAAACCTGATGATACCGTAGCCGTCGCTGTCGCCGTAATTTTCGTGGCGGGTGATTGTGCCGTCGTAGTGGTCGGGATATTGCGGGATGGCTGACCACGACCACTCCACGCCGAGATTTTTAGATTCGCTCTTGTCCACGGCAAGCAACTGCGCTTCAACGGAAACCTGCTTGAGTTCAACGTCGAGTTCGGTCAAAAGATTTTTGACGCGCTGATATTCCGTGGGCGTGGCGAACAGGACGAGCGCATTGACTTCGGGGTTGACGTAGACGCGTTTGGCGCGGGGATCTTTCTCGTCGTCCTCTTCGGTCTGCCAGTCGCTTGAGGAACGTTCGCGGAATTTGTAAGTGTACGTGCGTTCAATGCCGTCGGCGTCCTTAACGCGCATGGTCTCGCTCAAAGGTTTGTCGGGCTCCACGTCGAGCACCTTGAAGACCGCCTTGCGCAAGATGTTTGCGTCGCCGAACTTGACGGGCAGAACGTAGCTCTGCATCGGCTCGGCGGGCTGAAGTTCCGCGGTTAAGATGTAAACGTTGCCTTCGTGCAGCAGCCGCAGATTTTTGACGCGGGCAATCAGTTCCAACACGCGCACGGCGTCGACGTCGGTCACCGAGATTGACACGGTGCCTTTGACCGAATCGTCCGCCATGACGTTGAGCCCGCCCGTCTTGCCGACCAGGACGATTGTCGAACGCAGGTCGGCGTCGTGCACGCTCAATGTCATCGGCGCGGCGTTTGCATTCGACGCCACAAAAAAAGCCGCCGACATCACGAGCGGCAGAAATTTTTTCCGCATCAATCAGTTCATCTCCTTCTGCAGGTAGACGCGCGTGCCGTCGCTGAACGTGACGAAGTCCGCGCCGATATCGACGATACGCCGCCCGTTCACCTCGTCGCCCACGGTCAGGAAGAGCGTTTCCTTGCCGCGCAGGAACATCGCCGTCTTGCGTGCGCCGCTGATTGCCGTGCCCGTGAGCAAAATTTTTTCGCGGGGCTGAAGTTGCGGCGGCTCAATCGGAATCGACGGCGGCGGAATTTTTTTCGGCAAGGGCTTGGGCTTGACGGCACCCGCAAACGGATCGGCAACTATGAGCGCGTCCGCTGTGGCTCCGACGATTGGCACGACGCCATCAAGATTTTTCGGAGCGGGCAGCTGTTTGACGGGCAGGTCGCGCGTCACGGGTTGAGTCGTCGGCTGTTCGGTCAGGTTGATGTTTTCGTTTGAAGTGTCGTCGTTCGCCCAAAAGACCATCAGCACAACGGCGCACACTCCCAGGGCAATTGCGCGGACTTTGTTGCGCTTGAGCTCGTCGAGTTCGTGCGCCAAAAATTTTTTCAGCTCGTCGGACATCTCGCGCCTCCGAAAAATTTTTTCGGCGATAATTTATCACACGCCCGCGCAGTTTTCAACGGGCGCAAAGATTTTGTGGACACGGCGGCGGTTTTGAATTACACTGCGACTGATAACGTTGAGAGGAAGATGACACGTGTTTAACCGAAAACTTTCACGCAGGGAGTTCATAAAGATGACCACACTCACGACGCTGGCGTTTGCCGCGACGAACTTCATCAGCGACGAAAATCTTTCCGCCGCAAAAATCTGCTCGGCACGCACGCGTTACGGCACGTACAACGGCTTCATGAAAGGCGGCGTGCGCACGTGGCTGGGCATTGCCTATGCCAAACCGCCCGTGGGAAATTTGCGCTGGCGTGCGCCCGAAAAGCTTGAGCCGTCCACTGCGGAGTTTGACGCCAAGAAGTTGGGTGCCAGCCCCATTCAAGACCGCGACGAACTTGAGCCCACCAGCCTCCTGCCGCAGAGCGAAGATTGTCTGACGCTAAACATCTGGGCGCACAACTCCACGACCCGCAAGCCCGTCATGGTCTTCATTCCCGGCGGCGGCTTCGTCAACGGCGGCAACGGCGACCCGGCATACAACGGCGCGAACCTCGCCAAAGCTCACGACGTCGTTGTCGTCACGATTAACTATCGGCTAAACATCTTCGGCTTCATGAACTTTGCGGAGATTGATCCCGCCTTCGAAGACAGCGGCTACCTGGGGCTCAAGGATCAGGCGATTGCCCTTGCGTGGGTCAAAGAGAACATCGAACACTTCGGCGGCGACCCCGACAACATCACGGTCTTCGGCGAGAGCGCGGGTTCCATCTCGACCATGTTGCTGATGACTGCGCCCGCGGTCAACGGTCTTTTCACCAAGGCGATAGCTCAATCGGGTCACGCGGCGTTTTATCAGGAGCCCGACGACTCAGCCAAGCTTGCCCGCCTGTTCATGGACGTCAACGGCTACAGCGACATGCGCGAGCTGATGACTATGCCCGCGACCGAGCTGGAGGCGGCGTACGAGAAACTTGCTTACACGCGCGCTTGGGAAACCGAATTCGATTACATGCCGACGGCCGACGGAAAGTTCCTGCCCAAGTCTCCGATGTACGAACTTAGTTACGGCGCGGGCAAGGGCGTCAAACTCTTGACAGGCACCACCGCCGAGGAGTATCGCTATTGGTTGTTGTATTTCAAAGATTTCTTGAAGATCGTTCCGAAAGTTCACCCGACGCTCAATCCGCTGTTCTATGCCGACGAATTTACCGAGGGCAAAGAACTTTACGCGGCGTGGCAAAAAAATCACATGGACTTGCCCGCGGACGAACGCTACCTGGAATTTGCCGACCAGCTCGATTGGCGCGTGGGTCAGGAGCTGTGCGCCGAGTATCATTCCGCCTTCGACACGACGTACTACTATCTGTTCAGCCAGACGTCGCCGGTTGAGGGTTTGGGTTCGTGCCACGCGATTGACCTGCCGTTTGTCTTCGGCAATCCCGCTCACGACATCGAGGCGAAACCCTCCGCCAAGCTCATCAAGCAGGTTCAGGCGACGTGGACAGCTTTCGCGGCGACGGGCGACCCGAAAAACGAGCTGATTCCCCAATGGCACCGCTACACTGCAGACGACCGCCGGACGATGGAGATCAATTCCAAAGCTTGGGTCTGCCGAAAGGACTTGAACACCGCCAACCTGAACGAACTGCGCGTTGCCTACGAAAACCACTTGCCCCAATGAAAGCTCGCGTCCGAAAATTTTTTCACCGCGGCAGGTAAAAGCCGTCGCGGCGTGGAAATTCCCCTAAACACCTTTGAAGACTTGCCTCAGGCTTGACATAAAAATTTTTGCGGAAGGAGTTTGATATCGTGGATGCAAAGCTCGTCAACCCGATAGTCAACGCATTCATTGAAGTGATGCCGCAGATTGGCTTCCCTGCCCCGCGGCGGATCAGAATTTATCGACAGGGCAATATCGTCCTTACCAATGGCGTGACGGTGACCGTCAGCTTTACGCGCAAGGTGTGCGGCAGCGTTATCTATAACATGACGGAGGAGACCGCCAAGTTCGTTGCTTCGACGATGATGATGGGCGTGCCCGTCACTCAACTGAGCGACATGGTTCAAAGTTCGATTCGCGAGGTTGGCAACATGCTTGCCGCCCGCGCTGCCACAAATTTTTCGCAACTGGAGCTTGACTGCGACATCACCCCGCCGGAGCTGTCAATAAACCAAGACCCCGCTACCCGCGCTAACGACGATTACTACACCGTGGAGATGGAGCTTGGCGAACACCGTATCGACATTGCCATTCGTGTCGAGAGCGATTGACACATTACGGCTTGGAACTTGAACGACCGTCCCGCTTAGGCGGGATTTTTTTTCGCGCACGATTCTTCCCTTCCACGCGACAAACGGATATAATGTCTCCATGTATGAAGGCCGTTAACTTTTCGGACAGTGAGGTTTTGGCGATGAAGAAGATTCTTATCGTTGACGACATGGAAGTTCTGCGCGAGATGACCGCGTTTATCTTGCAGGATAGATACGAAATCTTTTGCGCGTCCTCTGCTCAAGAGGCGATGGAAGTTTATCGCGACAAGAGACCCGATATGATTCTGTCGGACTTCCGAATGCCGGGCATGACGGGCTACGAATTGCAGATTGCCCTTCAGAACGAATTCCACACGAAGATTCCGTTCATGTTCATGACGGCGGACAGGAGCGACGAGGTCGAGAGCCGCGGCTTCGACAACGGCGCGATGGATTTCATTCGCAAACCGATTCAGCCTGAGGTTCTGCTGAAACGCGTGGCGAACATCTTGCAGACCGTCGGCGAGATTCAAGACTTGAAGAAAGTTTCCACCACCGACGCCTTGACCGGACTGTTCAACAAGGGTTCGTCGGAAACGGAGCTCAAGAAGATTTGCAAGAAGTCTCACGGCGCGCTGATGATGATTGACCTGGACAGCTTCAAACTCGTCAACGACATTCACGGGCACGCGATGGGCGACAAGGTTCTGATTGCCTTCGCGGACATTTTGCGGGCGGCGATGCGTTCGACGGATTTGATTGGGCGCATGGGCGGCGATGAGTTCGTTGCCTTCTGCGACGGCGTGCACGAGGACAGTGCCATTGCCACGAAGACCCGCTTCATCAACGAGAAGATCACCGACGCCGCCAAACGTCTCATGGGCGAGGACATGAACATTCCCCTCGGCGCGTCAATCGGCTGCGTGCTCGTCCCCAACGAAGGCACGGACTTCGTCGACCTGTACAAGAAGGCGGACAAAGCTCTCTACATCGTCAAGCAGAACGGAAAGCACGGCTACAACATCTACAGCGACGACGCCCCCGAAGAGAAGGTTGAAACCGTCGTCACGCTCGCGCAGATTGAAATGATCCTCAGCGAACGCAACAAGGAGCCCGGCGCATACGTCATTCCGTTCGAGAGTTTCCGCATAATTTACCGTTTCCTAAAGCGTACCCGCGCAGGTTACGGCAAGACGATTTGCATTGTGCTGTTGGCGTTGAAAAGGACTAACGACGACGACGGCACCATCCCGCTCAAATATGCGGGCGAACAGTTCATCGAATGTCTGCACAAAACTCTGCGGCGCGGCGATGTCGTCTCGCAGAACGGTTCCAATCAGTTCCTCGTCCTGCTCACCAACACTGACGGTCATCACGACGTGACCCGCGCAATGGCTCGCGTCGTTGAGAACTGGGGCAAGTTCCCCGAAAGCCGAAACTTCTACTTCAGCCACGAATGGTCGGTGCTCGACGCCTGAATCAATCGCAAACTAAAAGCGGCTCACTCCAACACGGAGCGGGTCGCTTTTTTCTTGTCGTTGAAAGCTTTATGAACGCGTGATATACTGCTCGCGAGGCAGTTCGATGTGTCGGCTTTCTTCCCTCGAAGGAAGGGGGTGACGCGGAATGGATTTCTTCGACTGGCTGGACGTGGTCTGCAAGGTCGGGACGTTCGTCTTCGCTATCCTCAGTTACTTCAACGGAAAAAAATAAGCCGTATGCGACACGGCTCGTAAAACCTTAGCATCTGTATCAACGAGGTGAAGGAGTCGACGCGCTACCATCGGGCTGCCTCACCGTTTTTGTTTGTTCAACTGCGCGAATGGTATCACATTCGGCGAAAAGTTTCAAGTCACAGCAGGCGGTTGGAAATTTCGTCGAGGGTGACGGCTTCGGAGTAGAAGTTGCCCTGCACGTTGGTCACGGGGAAATTTTTCACGGTGTCGCGAATCGAAACGTCCTCAACGCCTTTGAGGCAGACCTTCGTGCCGAGCTCCGACGCCAGCTCCGACAGGTGGCGGACGATTTGCAGGTTGCCGGGCTTGCTGTTGATTTGCGTGATGTAGTCGCGTTCAAGCTTGATGAAGTTCGGTGCCAAGTCGCGCAGGAAGTCAATCGACGCGACGCCGCTGCCGAAGTCGTCAATCAGGCAGAGGATGCCTTTGTCCTTCAAGGCGTGGACGATTCGGCGCAGGATATCCGGTTCAATCAGTCGGCAACTCTGCGTCAGCTCGAAGCAAAGATTTTTCAGCGGGAAACCGACGGCGCGGGAAATTTTGTCTATCTCCTCAAACAGCAGGTCGTCGACGATTTGTGCGGGCGAGATGTTGACGTTCAGCATAAGGTCTGGCTTGCGGCGCAGGAGCTTGAGACCGTCTTCCATCGCGCGGCGCAGAATCCAATAACCCAGCTCCTCGAACAGGTAATCGTTCTCCAGCACGGGCACATATGCCGAAGGCGGCACGTCCCCGAAGCGATTGCTGCGCCAACACAGCAGAGCCTCAATCGCTGTCAACTGTTCGGTCGCGGCGTCGAACACGGGCTGATAGCGCAGGGAAAAATTTTTGCAGTCCATTAATATGCAGTCGCGCACCTCGTCGACAAGCTCAAGCGAATCGTGCGTGTTCATGCCGATTGCGCCGTTGTAGTTGACGAGCTTGCCGTTGTGATAGAACTTCGAATCGTTGTAGGCGAAGCTCAGGCAGGCGTGAATGGTGCGTTCGTTGACGCCCGCGCCGTCGAAGTGAATCATGCCGCCGTTAATCGACAGAACTTGGCGGACGTTCTCCACGGGCAGACCGGCTTGCGCCGCGCGGCGAATCTTGTCATACTTTGCGGCGACTTCTTCGGGAGTGAGCGTCTCGGTCAGGAAGGCGAACTTCGCGCCATTCATACGATAGACCGTGCCGTCCTTCCCCATCGTCCCCTGCAAAAGCCACGCCGTCTGTTGCAAGACCGAATTGCCGAACGTGTAGCCGTGCTCGTCGTTGATCTTGTTCATCTTGTTGATGCCGCAGAGCATGACGACGCAACTGCGCTTGAGCTCAATGGCGGCAACCATGTCGCGGAAAAATCCGTAACGGTTCCTCAAAAGCGTGACGGGGTCGGTGCTCTCGGTCAGGGCTTCGTTAATCATTATGCCACCGACAACTTCGGGTTTGCCGTCCTCGCCGCCGATTGCCGCGCCGATATAACGAATCGTGGCGTAGGTTCCGTCCTTTAGCCGCGTGCGATACGTCAGGTCATAGCTTCGCGTCTCGCCGTTCAGCAGAGCCTTCATCGTGCGCGTATATACAAAACGATCTTCGGGGTGAATGTAGTCCGCCCAGTCGAGCCCGTCCGCGGGAATGTTTTCGCACGGCAGACCAAAAAGTTCCACGGCGGCCGCGCTAAAGGTCAGCAGGTTGCATTTCACGTCCAACAACGCAACGTAATTGCCACGCCCAAGGACGGTAAACGCGTTGAACACGTCGTCGAGCAATTGCCTGCGTTCGGTTTCTTTAGCCATAATCTCAACTCCTTCGGGCTTTTCGCTCAATATAACACAGAAAAATTTTTTGGCAACAGCGGGCTACAAACGGCGTCACGGCGGGAAGTTTAGATGGTCGGCAAAAAAAGTTGAAAAAAATTTTTGCGAAGGGGTTGACAAAAGTCGGGTTCGGTTGTATATTGAGCAAGCTTGATTCACGGGGCTCCTTGAAAACTGAACAGTGCAATTACCAGATGTGCGGTCGAGAGAAATCTCGATCCCTTAAAGCAATTCGAGTCAGACAACTCAAAGATTTTTTGGAGAGTTTGATCCTGGCTCAGGACGAACGCTGGCGGCGTGCTTAACACATGCAAGTCGAACGGGCACTTCGGTGCTAGTGGCGAACGGGTGAGTAAAGCGCAGGTAATCTGCCGCAAAGACGGGGACAACGTTCCGAAAGGGACGCTAATACCGGATGTTATGTAGAGTTCGCATGAACTTTACATTAAAGATTTATCGCTTTGCGAGGAGCCTGCGTCCGATTAGGTAGTTGGTGGGGTAAGAGCCTACCAAGCCGACGATCGGTAGCCGGTCTGAGAGGATGAACGGCCACAATGGAACTGAGACACGGTCCATACTCCTACGGGAGGCAGCAGTGGGGAATATTCCACAATGGGCGGAAGCCTGATGGAGCGACGCCGCGTGAGTGA
>JADEZQ010000033.1 GCA_015206785.1 Quinella sp. 2Q5
AACAGAACATATTTCTTGACCAACTATTATTGCATTTAATTAACGATTATGAGAAAACAGAATTTTACAAGATTATTTGACAGCCGCAAAAGTCGGCTTGATTCTCGCATAAGACGTGATTATATTGAAAACGGTATTGCAACGGTATATTGTTGTATTTCAAGCTACAACGACATAATCAGCAAATACAGCGCCAAAGGTCAAGAGGGCTTGAATTTGGATTTTGTCGATTATCTCCAAGATGTTGCAGATCCAATTCCCGATGAATGCCCGATTATTTTAAATATCATCGGGAACTGCTTGACGGAAGATGAGAAAGACACCATAGTAGAAATTATCCGTGATGATTTTTCTTACAAGCTCGGCAGTGTCGAAAAAGAACAAGAACACGAATTAAAAGTTTTTTTCTTTATGCTGATAGGTTCAATAATTGCCGGGATTCTTTTGGCTTTGACAGATTTCCTTGACGAAGTACCGCGCGAAATTTTTGTTGTGTTGTTTTGGTTTTTCGGTGACAGAATGTTTGAATCTTTTTTCATCACGGGGCGTGAACTGCGCAAGGAAAGACGCCTCGCGGGACGATTGGCAAGTATCAAAGTCATTTTTTCTGACACCGATGAAAAGTTGCATTTTACCGAAGAGGAAATCAACAAATTGTATGCCGAACTTGACATTGGGCAATAAATTTATAAGAGGTGATTTATTTTGCTTGAAAATTTGAATATTAAAACTCGTTACGGAACTTTCAACGGTTTTGTCGACAAAAACGGCGTGAGTACTTGGCTGGGTATTCCCTACGCTCAACCGCCGGTCGGAAATTTGCGCTGGCACGCGCCCGAACCTTTGAAACCATCCGACAAAACTTTTGACGCAAAAAAATTCGGCGCGGCGGCTGTTCAAGCCGTTGACCCTACCGAAGACGCAAATTCTTACGGCGTGCAAAGTGAAGACTGCTTGACGCTCAACATTTGGAAGCGCGGCGAAAAAAATAATTTGCCCGTAATGGTATTTATTCACGGCGGCGGCTTTGTTGTCGGCGGCTCGGTTGATTCGCTTTATAACGGCAGTAATTTTGCGGCGGCTCACGATGTCGTTATCGTCACGCTGAATTATCGTTTAAATGTTTTCGGCTTTATGAATTTGGCGGCGATTGATTCAAATTTTGAGGACAGCGGCTGTCTCGGCATAAAAGACCAAATTGCGGCGCTCCGTTGGGTTAAAGAAAATATAGTCGAATTTGGCGGGAATCCCGATAACATTACGATTTTTGGGCAAAGTGCGGGTTCCATTTCATGTATGTTGTTGACTGTTACTCCTGACGCAAAAAGTTTGTTCCAAAAAGCTATTCCGCAGTCCGGGCATTTGTTGTTCTACAATACGCCGGAGACTTCCGCCAAAACTGCAGAAAAATTTATGATAAACAGCGGCGTTAAAACTGTCGGTGACCTTATGAAAAAATCTGCAGACGAAATTAAAGATATTTACTTGAAAGTCAGTGCCGGCGGAATCGGTGAAAATCCGAGTGAATATTTGCCGACTTGCGACGGAAAATTTTTGCCGCTCAATCCTTTTCAAGCGCTGAAAGACGGCGCCGCGCGCGGAATTAAATTTTTGACGGGTAACGTTGCCGATGAATGGCGCCTTTGGTTGCAGTTTGATGAAAACTTTTTACAAAAAGTTCGTGCCGACCATAAAAAATTTTCGCCCGTCCTTGCAAATTACAAGGCGCAAACTCCGAATGAAATTTATCAATCGGGGTGCTGAAGGACGTTGAACTTCTCGACGTAGTGCGGGCTGTGCAGTCCGCTGGTGAGCTTGAAGTGCCCGTTCATTATCGCGCCCGTCTCAACGAGCAGATCATAAACTTCGCGTTCGGTCATGGTCATGCGCCTCTCATTTCGGATAAAATTTTTTCTGCCGCCTCGCGTGGATTTTGTGCCGCGCGGATTGGTCTGCCGATTACCAAATGCGTTGCGCCGTTGGCAAGTGCCGCCGCGGGCGTGGCGATTCGGCTTTGGTCGTCGATGTTCGCGCCTGCAGGACGAATGCCAGGCGTGACAATCAAAAAGTTTTCGCCGCAAGCCTCGCGGATCAATCGTGCTTCCTGCGGTGAGGCAACGACGCCGTCGAGCCCCGCGCGTTGAGCAGTCTTTGCGAAGTCGACGACTTGTTCGGGAATTTTCTTCGCGCCGAACCATTCAGCCTCGCCAATGCTCGTGAGCACGGTTATCGCAATCACCTTCGGGCACTCGACGCCGCAACGTTGAGCCTGAGCGTGAAGGGCTTCGGCCGCCTTTTGCATCATCGTCAGCCCACCAGAGGCGTGCACGTTCAAAATGTCCGCGCCCAAATTCATCAGCGAACACAAGCCGCCCGCCACGGTGTTTGGAATGTCGTGGAGCTTCAGGTCGAGGAAAATTTTTTTGCCGCGGGACTTGAGCCTTTCGACGACGACGGGGCCGACGCTGTAGAAAAGTTCCATGCCGACCTTGTAGAAGTTCACGCTTGAGCCCAAATCGTCAACGAGCCGTTCAACATCATCGAGCGTGTGGAAATCCAGCGCGACGATCAATCTTTCGTCTGCCATGTTAACACCTCCGCCGCGAAAAATTCTTTGCCCGCCGCCAAAATCCTGCGCCGACGTGTGATATAATCGCGGCAAAAACAATTTGGAGGCGGTCATATGCAATTCATTGACCGAGGCAAAATCAGCGTGAAGGCGGGCGACGGCGGCAACGGCAAGTCGTCAATGCGCCGCGAAAAATTTGTTCCCAAGGGCGGACCCGACGGCGGCGACGGCGGTAAGGGCGGCGATGTCGTCATGGAGGCCGACGCCAACGTCAACACGTTGCTAAACTTCCGATTCAATCGTCGATTCACGGCGGACGACGGCGGCGCGGGCGACGTCAAAAAACAATTCGGACGCGGCGGGGCGGATTGCGTCATCAAAGTTCCGCTTGGCACTGTCGTTCGTGACGCGGCGACGGGTGAAGTTGTTGCGGATTTGACTGCGCTCGGTCAACGGGCTGTCGTCGCTAAGGGCGGTCGCGGCGGTCGCGGCAATGCCAAGTTCAAGTCAGCGTCGCGGCGTGCGCCAACGTTTGCGGAATTCGGTGAGCCGGGCGAGAGCCGTGAACTTGAGCTGGAGCTGAAACTTTTGGCGGACGTCGGGCTGGTCGGTTATCCCAGCGTCGGCAAATCCAGCCTGATTGCCGCCGTGAGCTCTGCGCGGCCGGAGATTGCCGATTACCACTTCACCACGACCGTTCCCGTGCTCGGCGTCGTCAGTCTCGATTATGAACGTTCCTTCGTGATGGCGGACATTCCAGGGCTCATCGAAGGCGCGGCTGATGGCGTCGGGCTCGGTCACGACTTTCTGCGGCACATCGAACGCACGAAGCTAATCTTGCACATCGTGGACGCGGCGGCTGTTGACGGACGCGACCCCGTCGAGGACTTCGCCAAAATTAACGCCGAACTCACGCGCTACAGCGAAAAACTTTCCGCCCGCCCGCAAATCCTCGTCGCCAACAAAATCGATCTGCCCGCGGCAAAAGACAATCTGCCCGCGCTTGAGGCTCTCGCCCGTCGGGAAGGTTTAAAGTTCTTTGCGATATCCGCCGCCGCTCACGAGAATCTTGACGCGCTGATAAATTTCATCGGCAGCAAATTGGACGAGCTTGCCGCGCAGATTGAACCGACCGTTGAAGCCGTGAAGGTTATCGACGTCGCCGACGACGACCCCGTCATCATCGAACGCAACGACGCCGCCGAATTCATCGTTCGCAACCGCAACCTGGAGAAAATCGTCGCAATGACCAACTTCGACAACGACGAGGGCGTCCGCCGCTTCCAATTCATCTGGCGCATGAAGGGGCTGGACGCGCTGTTGAAGGCTCGCGGCATCACCGAGGGGACGACCGTTCACATCGGCGGCATTGAATTTGAATGGCACGAATGAGGAGGAATCGCTTTGAACAGGACAATCGCCGTTGCGGGGCTGGGTTATGTCGGCTTGAGCTTGGCGACGCTCTTGGCGCAGAACAACCGCGTCATCGCCGTGGACATCTCGCCCGAAAGAGTAGACGCCGTCAACCGCAGGCTCTCGCCCATTCGCGACGAGTACATCGAAAAATTTTTCGCCACGCAAAAGCTCGACCTCACCGCCACGACCGACGCCGCTTCAGCTTATCGACAGGCGGACTTCGTCATCATCGCCGTGCCAACCAACTACGACCCGAAGAAAAATTTTTTCGACACCGCCGCCGTCAATGCCGTCATCGGAAAAGTTTTGGACAGCGGCTCCGCGGCGTACATGGTCATCAAAAGCACTGTGCCCGTCGGATTTGTGGCTCTTGCCCGCAAAAATTTCGCCACGGAAAAAATTTTGTTCAGCCCGGAATTTCTGCGCGAATCCAAAGCACTCTATGACAACCTGCATCCTTCGCGCATCATCGTCGGCGCGAGCGAATCTCAACGCTGTGAGGCAGAGGACTTTGCCGCGCTTCTGGCTGAAGGTGCCGTCAAAAAAAATATCCCCACGCTCATCATGGGGACAACCGAGGCGGAAGCCGTCAAGCTCTTTGCCAACACGTATCTGGCTCTGCGCGTCGCCTACTTCAACGAGCTGGACACCTACGCCGAAGTCAAAGGGCTCAACGCGCTCAACATCATCCGCGGCGTCTGTTTGGATCCGCGAATCGGCGACCAATATAACAACCCGTCTTTCGGCTACGGCGGCTATTGTCTGCCAAAAGATACGAAGCAGTTGCTGGCGAATTATCGCGACGTGCCAGAAAATCTCATCGAGGCAATTGTCGAAGCCAACCGCACTCGCAAAGACTTCATCGCCGAGCGCGTGCTTGAACTCTCAGGCGCGTACACCGGCAGCGAAAATTTTTCCAACGACCGCGAGCACGAAGTCATCGTTGGAGTGTGGCGCCTGGCTATGAAGACCGGCTCCGACAACTTCCGCCAATCCTCCATCCAAGGCATTATGAAGCGCATCAAGGCTAAGGGCGTCACCGTCATCGTCTACGAACCCGCCCTGCCCGACGGCTCGACATTCTTCGGCAGCCGCGTCGTCAACGACATTGCCGAATTCAAACGCCTGAGCCGCATAATCATCGCCAACCGCTACGAAAACATTTTGGACGATGTGCGCGACAAAGTCTACACCCGCGACCTGTTCAAGCGCGACTGACCGTCACCCGTTGAATCAGCTGACAACGAGGCCGCCCATTGCCAGCAAAAGAAAGTAGATATAAACGCAGACGCAGTGAGCAGACACTGACGCAGTCATCAACCGCCGACGCAGTCATCACTCGTAACGCAGGGCGTCAATCGGATCGAGCCGCGCGGCCTTCCTGGCGGGCAACATGCCGAAGAATATCCCGACGAACAGCGCGAACCCAAAGCTCGCCGCAATGCTCAAGCCGCTGATAACCGTCGTGAAGTTGCCGAACTTCGATATCATCTGCGCGGCAACGACGCCGATTCCAATGCCGATTATCCCGCCGATAATGCTGATCATCGTCGACTCAATGAGGAACTGCAGCATAATCGAGTTGTACGTCGCGCCGATTGCCTTGCGTATGCCGATCTCCCGCGTGCGTTCAGTGACCGAAGCCAACGTGATGTTCATAATGCCGACGCCGCCGACGATTAGCGATATTCCGGCGATTGCACCGAGTAAAAGCGTTATCATCGTCGTGGTGGACGTCATCGTCTCCATCAGGCTCGTCAGGTTGCGAACGTTGAAATCATCTTCCGCGCCTTTGCGAATGTGATGGCGTTGGCGCAAAAGTTTTTCGATGTTGGCTTGAACCTCGTCCATCTTGTCGGAGTCGGTGACCTGCACGTTGATACTGCGCACGTACGTTATGCCAACCAACCTTTCCTGCGCCGTCGTCAGCGGAATCAAAATCACGTCGTCCTGATCCTGCCCGCCGGTGGATTGTCCTTTGCTTTCAAGCACGCCGATAATCGTGTAGGGCGCGTTGCCGATCCGAATCTTTTTGCCGACGGGATTGACCGACTCAAACAGATTCGTCGCCACGGTCGAGCCAATGACTGCCACGCGGTTGCGGACGTCGACATCATGTGCGCCGAAGAATAATCCGCTCTTCAACGTCAACGACTGAATGTCCACGTATTCAGGCACCACGCCCGTCACGGACGTATTCCAGTTCTCGTGACCGTAAACAACTTGATAACTGCCGCTCACCGTCGGAGAGACGTGGGCGATGTTTTTTATTTTGTCGCGGATTGCCTCGGCGTCATCGTATGTCAGCGTGGTAATTGAACCGGCCGCGCCGCGTGGTCCGCCGCGATTGAAACTGCCTGGCATAACGATCAGCATGTTCGAACCCAAGCGCGATATCGAATCGACGACGTTTTTCTTGACGCCCATGCCAACGCTCACCAGCGCAATGACGCTCGTCACGCCGATTATCACGCCCAACATCGTCAGGAACGTGCGCAATTTGTTCGCCGCCAAAGACCGCCACGCCATCTTCAAAAGTTCAGTGAAAAGCATTTGAACCACCTATCGTCCGATAGTCCTGCCCGAACGGAAGGCAATGCAGCTTGTGGAAGAGGAACGTCACGTAGTCGGCGCAGTCCCCGAAGTTGTCTTTGATTGCCCGTTCAACGCCGCGGTGCAGTTCGGGCGACAGACCTCGCTCGTAAATTTTCAGGCGGTTGATTTCGAATTCGTCGAAGCGGTTGTAGAAAATCGCCTTCGCCTTGTAACGCGTCGCCTCGTCGAAATAATCCACGCCGTCAAAGATTCGGTCGAAGTACTTCGTCAGCAACACGACATCGCGGATAAAATTCCCCGGCCGACGATTGAGCGCGGATTTGTCGTTGGTTTGGGAGTCCGGCGAATCGCGATTGACGTAGAAAATTTCGGGCGTCTTGACGTAGACTTTCGCCTTCATCAGCCAATGCAGACAGAAGAGCAGATTGCCGCAGCGTTCGGGGAACAGGATATCGTTGCCCAGAAGAAATTCGCGGCGGAAGATGTTGTACGGCGCGTCGATGAAAGTGTCGCCGCTCGCCCATTCATTGAAGCGCGTGGCAGGGTCGTCGGGCACGGTCTCAAAATTTTTGACGCGGTGATTTTCCCAGCACATGACCTTAAACGGCGTGTTCGCGTCGATGATTCCGTTGGCGGGCGACTTGAGGAACAGCCCCGCATGAACGACGTCGGCTCCGAAAAATTCCGCGGCGTCGTGCATGTGTTCAAGCGCGGTGTTCAACAGCAAGTCGTCGCTGTGCAGGAGCATGATGTATTTGCCGCGAGCCTCGCGAATCAATCGGTTGTCGGTGGGGAACTCGCCGAGATTTTTTTCGTTGCGCAGGAGCTTGAGCTTGCCCGCGGAAATTTCAGCGGCGAATCTTTCCGCGACGAACTCAAAGCTGCCGTCGGTCGAGCCGTCGTCGCAAACAATCAGTTCCCAATCGCGCAGGGTTTGAATCAGCACGCTGCCAATGCTGTCTTCGACGTAGTGCCGGCGATTGTACAGCGGCATCAGCACAGAAATTTTCGGCATAAGTTTTCCTCCGTCCGTCAAACAATGTCGATGGTCTCGGTTGAGTGCGCGGTGAGGATATCCTTGGTGATTTTGCCGTCCTTGACGAGGATTTGACGGTCGGCCGCCTGAGCAATGTCGGGCTCGTGAGTGACCAAAATTATCGTCGAGCCGGACCTGTGCAAATCGCGGAAGATTTCCATGATCTCGCCGGTGGATTTGGTGTCGAGGTTGCCCGTCGGTTCGTCCGCCATCAAAATCGCCGGCTTCATCGCAATTGCCCGCGCAATCGCCACGCGCTGACGTTGCCCGCCCGAAAGTTCGCTGGGCAGGTGTTCGGCGCGGTCGGACAGCGAAACTTTTTTCAGCGCGTCCAGTGCCAAAGCCGTGCGTTCCTTCGAGCTCAAGCCCGCATAAACCGCAGGCAGCGCGACATTCTCCAGGCTGGTTAACTTCGGCAACAGGTTGAAGTTTTGGAAGACGAAGCCGATTGTTCGGTTGCGAATGCGTGCAAGGTCGTCGTCGCCGAGCCCGCTGACTTCCTGCCCCAAAAGTTTGTACGAGCCGACGGTCGGTCTGTCCAGGCAGCCGAGTATGTTCATCAGCGTGGACTTGCCCGAACCCGACGGTCCCATCAGCGCGACAAACTCGCCTTCGTCAATGCGCAGGTCGACGCCGTTGAGCGCGGCAACCGTCTCCGAGCCCATCTTGTAGAGTTTTTTGACGCCCGTAATCGTCACGACGTTTGCCATAAAATCACCGCCCTTCAAGCCGCGCAAGCTTCGTACAATCGTCGCAAAAATTTCCCGAAGCCCGTCACCGACGATTCGAGCTTGAGCGGTTCCGTCAATCGATACCAGACCTCGTGCAACGTGATTTTGCTTTGAACGCCGTCGAGTGCCGAGAAAATTTTTTTGTCGACGATGCGCGCGGGATTCGATTCAAACGCCGCGGGGTCTATCAGAAAAATTTCTCGCCCGCCGAAAGTTTCAAGCTGCTTGAGCCACGCCGCGAATGCCTCCGCGTAGAAGCTGAAGTTCACAACGTCGGGGTCGGTCACCTTCACGCCGCCGAGCAAATCCACGAACCACGGGTACTTGTACGCCGCCGCCTCGCCCGAAACCAAATTGTTCAGCACCGGTTTGACCAGGTGCACGTAGGCGAAGATGAACCGCGCGAACTGCACGAACCTCTCGCGCGACGTCGGCAGATCGTTCCAGGAAAATTTGTCGCGCTCGTGCCGGCAGATGTACTTGAAAATTTTTTTCTTGGTCGGTTGCGCAAAGAAGTCCGCCGCCGCCAAAGCCGCGTACAGTTCCACGATGTGAGCCTCGTTGCGTTGGTTGGCGGAGCCGACGGAAAAATCTTTGACCGCCGTCATCACCGAATCCCCGACGAGATATGTGGCGTCGAAAAGATTTTCGCGGTCGGCATAATATTTCAGAGCCGCCTTCGTGTTGGGCAAGAAGTTTTCACTGCGGGCAAAGAGCTCGTCGCCGATGTCGGTTGGCGTGAAGCTGAAGTACGGCAGAATCAACGCGCCGCCGATGGAAATTCTGTCCGCGTAGTCCGCCAGATTATCGCGCAACAGCCGCGCCACCGTCGGCAAGCCCGCCGCACCTGTCCCGCCGAAGACTGAGCCCGCCAAAAAAATTTTGACGCTGTCGCCTTCGCCGATGAGCTTTTCAATCTGCGCGGTGAGCGTCGTGCGGTTGGAGCCGTCGCCGAAATTTTTAGCCAGCACTGCCGCGCCGATGGACGGGTGCCCACGGAAGCCCTCGTTGAGCGTGACGGAACGTTCCGCGCGCGTGTACAGTGCCGCATACAATTTGCCGACGCCCGTGCTGTGCTGATGATATTCCGTCAAATCGTCGAGCGTCTTGTCGTGACCGGTCGGGTTGAATGGGAACGGACGCACGATGGAAATTTTGTTCTTGAACAGCGGCGTGTCGTTGCCCACGGAAAAATTTTGGAACGCGACGAAATTATTCAGCGCGGCACTCGTCCGTTCCAGGTTGCCGTTGCCCACGTCAGGATCAATCGCCGCGATGTAAAGTCGTTCGTCGTTGGGCAGCAAACCCGCGATGCAAAGGTGCGTCAAACTTTCCATGACCTTCGCGCCCGTGCCGCCGATTGAAATGAAATAGTAGCTCACGTCGTCACCTTCTCGAAAAAAGTTTCAGCACTTCGCGCGAGAGTGGCGGCGTGTACTTGAAGGCGAGCGGCGTTGTGAAGATTGTCACCAGCCAAAAACCCGCGCCCGTGAAGATTGTCGCGAACAGCGCGAAGATGATTCCGTTGAGCTTGATGCCGAGCATTGGCGCATAGACATGAGGCACGCCCAAAGCAATTGCCGCCGAAGCCGCGCAGATTCCCGCCCAAAAAATTCTTTTGCCCGCGCCGGGCACCTCGTCCACGGTGAAGGCGAAGCGAGCCGCAATGAACCAGCCGAGAGCACACAGCCCGTTGAGCAAGCCCGTGGCGCGAGTGAGCGTGAAAAATTTTTCCTGCCAGCGCGAATAGTTCATGTTGTCCGACGCCGTCGCCAGAGCGTGACCGGTGACGAGCGAGCCGACATAATACGCCGCCGCGATGCAACCGATTGCCGTCGCCGCGATGACGAAAATTTTTATGACCGTGCGCGTCGTGCGATTCATCAAGTCACCTCCGCCAGCTTGCGCAAAAAATCTTTCGCGAACAGGAACTGATACAGCGTGCCGATTTCCCCGACGAGCCGCCGCCAATATTTTGCGGCGCGTTTTTGAGCGAAGCGGTCGAAGTGATATGCCAGCGGGATCAATGCGCTCGTGCCGATGTTGTCGATGATGCGAACGCGGTATTCGTCGGGCGCAGTCTTCTGCACGAAGTAGTTGCCCACGTCGATTCCCGCGAGCGGAATTTTTTCGGCGAAATAGACGCGCCTAAAATCGAGCAGAATTTTTTCCAGCAACGGCAACTTCGTTCGGTCGATGATGGTTTCGTCGAACACGGTGATAAAACTTTTGCTGGCGGTGCCGTCGAAGTTGATGACGCGTTCATAAAGATATCCGACGCCCTTGTCGGTGAGGACTTCGCCGAAATACTTTGTCAGGAGCGTCAACGAGTCGGCGCGGGTTCCCAAAGTTTTTCGGTAACGGATTTCGCGTTCAAAGTCTTCGTCGGGCGTGTGGTGCAGAAGTTTAATGCAGAGATGCGGGTCGGTCGGGTGCGCATAAACGGTCTTGTGCATGCCCGTGCCCAGATACAGGTCGTCGGTGAGTATGAGCGTTGGGGTTTCCATGTTAATACCTCTTTTGGGATGCCGCGTCGCGCGTCGGCTCGGAAAGGGTCTCGTCGACGTCGGGAAGTGTGCGCCGTTCAATGTGCGGCTGCTCATAGGGTCGGCTCTCGGTGGCAGTTGAACGGTCGTCATAGGGTCGGCTCTCGGTGGCAGTTGAGCGG
>JADEZQ010000042.1 GCA_015206785.1 Quinella sp. 2Q5
CTTGGGCTTGCAGTCGGCAGTGAAGCGCGGGCGGTCGGGAAAAATTTTCGGCGTGTAAGCGACGGGCGTGCGGCGTTTCAACGCGGCGAGCAGTGAACGCAATCTGATTCGTGCCGCGCCGAGATTCGAGACCTCGTCGAGCTTTATCATCGTGTAGATTCTTCCGTGCGCCTCCAAAATTTCTTTGACCTGCTCAATCGTCAGCGCGTCCAATCCACAGCCGAACGAACTTAGTTGAATCAGCGTGACGTTGGGATTTTGCGCCGCGAACTGTGCCGCGTGATACAGCCGCGCGTGATAGCTCCACTGATTGACGACGGAAATTTTCGGCGCGTCCACCGGCACGTGATAAACCATGTCCTCCGACAGAATCGGCAAGCCGTACGACTGAATCATTTCGGCGATACCGTGATTGATTTCGGGGTCGATGTGATACGGCCGCCCGACGAGCAAGACTGCGTGCTCACCGGTGCGTTCAAGGCGTGCAAGCAACTCGTCGCCAAAATTTTTCACGTCGTCGCGATAGCGTTGAAGCTCCGCCGCCGCCTTGTCGACAGCCGAAGAAATTTCCGAACTCGTCACGCCGTCGAAGGCAAACTCTTCAGCCAGCCGCCGCTTGAGCTTTTGCATGTCGTGCACGGGCAGGAACGGCTGAATGAACTTGACGCCGCGCTCGTGCAGGACGTCCATGTTGTTGCGAATGTTTTCAGGGTAGCTCGCGACGATTGGGCAGTTGTAAAAGTTGTCCGACCGCGTGTCGAAGTTGTACGGCGCACACGGATAAAAAATTTTCGTCAGCCCGCGCTCCACCAAATCCATAACGTGACCATGAGCAAGCTTTGCGGGGTAGCACAGCGAATCGGACGGAATCGTCGCCATGCCCTTGTAGAACATTTGCGCGGACGACTTGCCCGAAAGTTCCACGCGATAACCCAGCTCGGTCAAAAGCGTGTGCCAGAACGGATAATCTTCGTATAGGTTGAGCGTGCGGGGAATGCCGATTGAGCCGCGGCGCGGATTTTCCAACGGTCGGTAATCGAAGACGCGCTGATACTTGTAGGCGAAGGCGTTGGGGATTTCGTTCGCCGCGTTGACTTTGCCGCCGACGCCGCGCTCGCAACGGTTGCCCGTGAAATATTTTCCGCCGTCAGGAAATTTCTGCATGGTAATCAGACAATTGTTGCCGCACCGCCCGCAACGATAGCTCCTGGTGACGACGTCAAAGGTCGCCAACGCATCGGCAGTCAGCAACGACGACGAGCCCGCGCAGTTTTCGCGAGCAAGCAGAGCCGCGCCGTAAGCCCCCATCAAGCCGGCGATGTCGGGGCGGACGACGTTGCGGCGCAAAATTTTTTCCACGGAACGCAGAACCGCGTCGTTGTAGAACGTGCCGCCTTGCACGACGATGTTCGCGCCGAGATCGTCAACGTTCTTGAGCTGCATGACCTTGAACAGCGCGTTCTTGATGACGCTGAGCGCGATGCCCGCGGAGATGTCGGCGACGGTCGCGCCTTCCTTCTGAGCCTGCTTGACCTTGGAATTCATGAAGACCGTGCAACGCGTGCCGAGATCAACGGGAGCTTCGGACGTCAACGCCTTCGCCGCAAAATCGCCAACGCTCATGTTCAGACCCTGCGCGAAATTCTGGATGAAACTTCCACAGCCGGCGGAGCATGCCTCGTTGAGGGTGATGTTGCCGATGGTGCCGTCGCGCACGAAGAAACACTTCATGTCTTGCCCGCCGATGTCCAGCACGAAGGAAACGTCGGGGCAGAATTCCTGCGCGGCAGTCAGATGAGCAAACGTCTCGACCTCGGAGCCGTCAGCGTGCAGAGCCGCCTTGACGATGGCTTCGCCGTAGCCGGTGGTGTAAACGCCCGCAATCGTCGCCGTCGGCGGCAGAGCGTCATAGAGCTCGCGAATCTGATTGACGACGACTTTGAGCGGCGCGCCTTCGTTGGAGCTGTACGCCGTGTGCAGAATTTGTTTGTCGGAACCGATGGCGCAAATTTTTGTGGTGGTTGAGCCCGCGTCTATGCCGACGAAAATTTTTCCGCGATACGTCGACAAATCCCCGCGCGGAACTTTTGCGGCGGCGTGGCGTCTGCGGAAAGCATCATAGTCCGCCGCGTCGCTGAAGAGCACGAAGTCCGCCTTACGAGTTTCGACACGAGCTTCCGCCTGCGACTTGGCAATCGACTGTTCAAGTTCAGCAATGGAAATTTCCCGCGCCTCGTCACTCAACGCCGCGCCCATTGACACGAAATAATTTCCGTCTGCCGTGTCGACGACTTGTTCGCGCGTCAGCTTGAGCGTCTCAATGAACCGCCGCTTGAGTTCGGGCAGGAAGTGCAGCGGTCCGCCGAGGAAGGCGACGTTGCCCGTGATAGCTCGACCCTGCGCCAGGTTGCCGATGGTTTGATTGACGACCGCTTGGAAGATCGACAGCGCGATATCAGCTTTGCGTGCGCCGTCGTTCATCAGGGCTTGGATATCCGTTTTCGCGAAGACGCCGCAACGTGAAGCAATCGTGTAAATCTGTTTGCCGCGTTCAGCAAGAGCGTTTAATCCGA
>JADEZQ010000015.1 GCA_015206785.1 Quinella sp. 2Q5
AGCGAACTTCGTCGTGCGTTCAAATCACAATCAGTCATGGAGGAATATTCATGAAAGATACGTACATGGCCAAAGCGGGCGACGTTGAGCGCAAATGGTACATCGTCGACGCAGAAGGCAAAACCGTCGGGCGTATGGCGGCGCAAATTGCCAACGTCCTGCGCGGCAAAAACAAACCCGTCTTCACGCCGCACGTGGACACGGGAGACTTCGTTATCGTCATCAACGCGGCAAAGGCTGTCTTCACCGGCAAGAAACTGCGCAAGAAGATTTACTTCCATCACAGCGGCTACCTCGGCGGCGACAAATACGCTACCGCCGGCGAATGGATGCAAAAGTTCCCCGAACGCGTCATCGAACACGCCGTGCGCGGCATGTTGCCCAAGAACAAACTCGGCGCGGATTTGTTCAGAAAGCTTCACGTCTTCGCCGACGGCAAGCACCCCTATGCCGCCCAGAAGCCCGAAGAACTCAAAATCGAATCGCGCTAAGGAGAGGATACTATGGCACAAGTCAGTTACTATGGCACCGGCCGCCGCAAAAGCTCTGTCGCACGCGTGCGCCTCGTCCCCGGCGACGGCAAAGTCGTCATCAATAACCGTGCAATGGAAGAATATTTCGGCTTGAAGACTTTGGAGCTGATCGTTCGTCAGCCGCTCGTCCTCACCGAAATGAACGATAAATACGACGTCATCGCGTCCGTCAAAGGCGGCGGCACCACCGGTCAAGCCGGCGCAATCCGCCACGGCATCACCCGTGCGCTGATGGAACTCGACGCCGACCTTCGCCCCGCGCTCAAACGGGCAGGTTTCGTCACCCGCGACCCTCGCGAAAAGGAACGCCGCAAGTACGGCCTCAAAAAAGCTCGCAAGGCGTCCCAGTTCTCCAAACGTTAATCAGAAAAAATCGGCTCCTCGACCAACCGTCGGGGAGTTTTTCTTATGGACAGTGACAGGCTTTTTGGTTATAATCGCCCCGTGGAAGTTACAACTTTTCGACAGATTTGAGGGGGTCTTCTAATGAAAGGCGGCAACAAACCGATTTACGTCATCGGGCACCGAAATCCCGACACCGACTCCATTTGCTCGGCTATCGGCTACGCGCACCTTAAGCAGGCAATGGGCGAGAACGCTGTGCCCGCTCGTTGCGGCAAAGTCAACAACGAAACCAAATACGCGCTGGAATATTTCAAGGTCGAACAGCCCCTGCTACTGACCGATCTGTATCCGCGCGTCAAAGACGTTGCGCTCGAATGCAAAACCGTCGTCCGCCAACACGACACGCTGCGCCACCTGGGCGAAGTCATGCGCAAGAGCGAACTGCAGTCCGTGCCCGTCACCGACTCCAACGGCGAACTCGTCGGCATCGTCACCGTCGGGGATTTGGCTAAACGCTACTTCCTTGAGCTCGGTCTTCAGAGCCTGGTCGATTTGCGCGTTCGCTATCGCGATATCATTCAGGCGACCGAAGCTAAGGTTCTGGTCAGCGGCGACGAAAACGCCCTCATCGAAGGCAACATCATCATCGCATCGGGCAGCGCATTCTCAACCGTCAGCATCCTCAACAAGAAGGACATCGTCCTCGTCGGCGACAGAAGCCCCGAAACTCTTATGAAGTTCCTCGAATGCGACATCGCCTGTCTCGTCGTCACTCAGAACAGCCGCATCGCCCCCGAAGTTTTGGAGGAGGCTGAACGCCGCAAAGTCTTCGTGCTGCTCACTCCGTTCGACACTTACACCGTCGGGCGACTCATCAACCAGTGCGTGCCCATTCGCCGCATAATGAAGGCAGACCCCGTCTGTTTCCGCCCAATGGATTTGCTCAGCGACATCAAGGGCATCATGGACGAACACCGCTACCGCAGCTACCCCGTCGTTGAAAACGGCAAGCTCGTCGGTCTGGTCAGCGCGGACGAAATCATGTTGCCCGAACGTGAACGCGTTATCCTCGTCGACCACAACGAACGCGGTCAGGCTGTCGAAGGCATCGAAGACGCCAAGATTATGGAGATTATCGACCACCACAGATTGGGCGGCATTCAGACTTCCGAACCGATTTACACGCACCAAGAGCCCGTCGGTTGCACCTGCACAATCGTGGCGAACATGCATTGGCACCGCGACATCGATATCCCGCCGTCCATTGCCGGACTTTTGATGAGCGCGATTATCTCTGACACCGTGCTGTTCAAGTCGCCGACCTGTACGCCCTACGACAAGAAGACCGCCGAAAAGCTCGCCGACATCGCGGGCGTCGACCTCAAGGAATACGGCTTGGCAATGCTCAGAGCCGGCGCGGGCATCGGCGACAAGACCCCCGCCGAAATCGCTAAGAACGACCTCAAGGAATTCAACATCGGCGACTACCGCATAATCGTCAGCCAAATCTCCGTCATGGATCCGAAAGAAATCCTCGACATGGAAGACCAGCTCATCGCCTTCATGAAAGAGAACATCGAACGCGAAGGCTTTGACATGCACCTGTTGATGGCGACCGACATTCTCGAAGAGGCGACCTATCTGCTGTTCGCCGGCTCACCCAGAACGCTCATCGGTGAAGCCTTCAAGAAGGACGCCAGCGGCACGCACGTCTTCCTGCCCGGCGTAATGAGCCGCAAGAAGCAAGTCATCCCGCCGCTCAGCGAAGCAGTCAAACGCATCAAACCGCAGTAATCGCGACGACCATAAAAAATTTTCCCCCGTCAACACGGCGGGGGTTTTTGCTTGACTTGAAGTTGACTCGACGTTTTAGCATGTGCGCTAAAAATTTTTTGGAGGACGCGGCATGAACCGACGAGAATTTTTGAAACTCGGATTGACCGTGACGATTGGAGGCTTGGCAATGACGGCGCACGCGGAAAATTTTTCGGCGCGGACGGTGGACTTTCACGCGCACGCAATCCTTCCGGCATACGTCGACGCGCTGAAACGATTGGACATCGACGCCACCGCAGAAGAAGGTTTCCCGTTGCCAAAGTGGTCGGCGGCGGAGCATTTGCAGTTCATGGACGCGGCGGGCATAGATTTTACCGTGCTGTCAATGGCGACACCGCATATCCCCGACAGAGCGGCGGTCCGCGCAATCAACGGGGAGTTCGCTGAGCTTTGTCGACGTTTCCCGAAGCGTTTCGGTTTCGTGGCGACGCTGCCCCTGCCCGACGTTGACGGCTCAATCGAAGAATTTCACTACGCCACGGAAAAACTCGGCGCACTCGGCGTCAAAGTCGCCAGCAACTCAAACGGCGTTTACCTCGGCGACGAGAGGCTTGATCCGATTTTCGCCGCGCTCAACGAAAAAAATTCCCTCGCGATAATTCATCCGAGCCCCGCGCGTGAATTGCCGCGTTCAGTCGTCACGGGCAAGGTTATGGCGTTGTACGAGTATCCCGCCGATACGACCCGCGCAGTGCTCAACATGTTGGCGAACGGCACGCTCGAAAAATTTCCGCGGCTGAAAGTCGTCGTGCCTCATTGCGGCTCGTTCCTGCCGTACATGAAGCAGCGGGCGGCGGCGATGTTCCAAATGCTCGCGGCGATGAACATGATGGCACCCGTCGACATTGCGGCGAGCGTCGGAAAATTTTTCTTCGACACGGCGGGCGACCCAATGCCCGAACAACTCGACATGCTGCTGAAAATCACAACGCTCGACCAAATCGTCTTCGGCACCGATTATCCGTACGTGCCCGCGCAGGTTGTCTTGCACAAGAAAAAACTTTTCGACACGGAAATTTTGCAGCGCGGTTGGTCAGAAAAAATTTATGTCGACAACGCACGACGACTGATGGGAGATTGAGCTATGAGAAAAATTTTTTTGCTGATGTTGGGAGCGATGGTTATGCTGACGTCTTTGGCAAGCGCGAAATCAATCCGCACGCCCGAAGGAAATATGCCGCGCGTGCAATGGGCTGTCGTTGAATCAACCGCCGGCACAATGCCGCAGATGATTGAAATCGGCGCAAGAGTTTTGGCACCGACCACGGCGAAGGAATCGGGAACGTACGCGCTGTACGGCGTGATCGAACGCGACAACCCGAACCTGATGCGGCTGCTTGAGATTTACGAGAGCGACGAGGCTTACCGAATCCACAGCACGAGCGAAGCTTTCCAACAGTATCGCGCCGAACGTCTGCCGATTCTCGCCGGCTTGAAACTTTTGCCCGTCAACGGAATTGTCCTTGAGCAGAAGCCGCGCGGCGTCGGCACCGTCGTTAAGACCTACCGCTTCGAGATTGCGCCGGAAAATTTGGCGGCGTTCCAAAAAATTATTTCCGACGAGGCAACTCGCGCCGTCCGTGAGGATTTGGGCGTCATGGGCGCGTTCGTCACCGCCGAACAGCCGCACCCGAACATCTTGCACACGATGATAATCTTCAGCGACGACACGGCGGCTCAAAAATATTTTGCGTCGGGCGCGTACAAAAGTTATCGTCGGCAAGCCGAACCGCTAATTGAGACCGAGCACGCGATTGACTACCAACCGACGACGATTCAGCTGTCGGAGAAATTCTAACAGGAGATGTTGCACATGAAAAAAATTTTGTGCGTGGTGACGAGCAACAACGTCAAAGGCGCGACCGGAATCCCGACGGGTTTTTGGCTCAGCGAACTGACTCACCCGCTGGAAAAATTTTCTGCGGCGGGCATTGAATTCGCATTGGCGTCGATTAAGGGCGGCAAACCTCCCATTGACGGCGACAGCCTCGACCTCAACGACGCGGTCAACAAAAAATTTTGGGACGACGAAAATTTTCAAGCAAAGCTCGCCGACACGCTCAAGCTCGCAGACGTGAACGCCGCTGACTTCGACGCGATCTTCTTTGCGGGCGGACACGGCGTCATGTGGGATTTTGCCGACAGCCCCGCCGTCGACAGAGTTACCCGCGAAATTTACGAACGCGGCGGCGTCGTCTCGGCGGTCTGTCATGGTCCTGCGGCTCTGGTCAACGTCAAGCTTAGTGACGGAAAATTTCTCGTCGACGGAAAAAATCTCACGGCGTTCACCAATGGCGAGGAAGTTGCCGTTCAAGCGACGTACATCGTGCCGTTTCTGCTGGAGACTGCGCTCAAGAACCACGGAGCAATTCATCACGCCGCGGCGAACTGGAGCAATCACGTCGTCGAAGATGGGCGGCTCGTCACCGGTCAAAACCCCGCGTCCGCGGCCGGTGTCGGTGAAGCCGTCGTTAAACTGTTAGCCTGAGGAGGAATTGTTATGCCGTTAATTTCAATCGATGCCGTTCACCCGACCAAAGAGCAGAAGGAAAAGCTCATTGCCGGACTGACGAAAACCGCGTCCGAGATTCTTGGCGTGGACGAAAAATTTTTCTACGTCCTCGTCAAAGAAAACGACCTTGACAACTGGGGCGTGGGCGGCAAGACGTTGACGCAGTTCTTCGCCGAACAGAAGAAATGATGGACAGCATCATCGCCGGTCACATCAAGCTGACCAATCACCCCGTTGCCGTCGTGCAAAGCGACGCCCGTCCCGTCAAAGCTCTGGAGTTCAGCGCGAATCGTTGGGGCTGTGTCGTGGCGATGTTGGCGGCGGCCGCCCGCGGTAATGTCGCCGCCTTCAGCGCGGAAACCACGCCGTGCCTCGGCGGACGCGCCGGACTCGGCTTCGCGAAGTATCCGCTCGGTTGGATTGAATACTTCCTCTCGTGCGGCGGAAACGGCGTCGACCGCTGCGAACGCTACAAAAAATCTCCCGACGCCGCCCGCGACTTCATCTGCAACGTGCCGAACGCGCTGATTGAAAAACTTCCGCCGCGGAAAAAATTTCTGCTGTTCAAGCCGCTCGACCTCGTTGCTGACGACGAAACGCCCGACGTCATAATCTTCCTCGTCAACGCCGACCAACTGTCAGGGCTCATCACGCTGGCGAACTACGACGGCGACTGCGGCGCGAAAATTTCTTTCGGGGCGGGCTGTGCGCAGACGGTGCTCTACCCCATGAGCGAGAGAGACGTTTGCTTCGTTGGGCTGACTGATCCTTCCGCGCGCAAGTTCATCGGCAAAGACCTGTTGGCGGTGAGCATGTCGCACGAAAAATTTTTGCAGCTCGAAGCCGTTGCCGAAGAGAGTTTCCTGACCGCCGATGCCTGGCAAAAAATTTTCCGCCGCATTTGATTGCGACGATGGCAAAAAAAATTCCCGTCACTCGACGGGATTTTTTTTTGGTCACGGAAGTTCGGGGACATTGCGCGCGACGGCTGAGTTGTGAATGATTTCTTCGACGCGCTGATCGATGACAAGCTCCTGTTTGTGAAGACCCGCCGCCGTATCCAAATCCGCCGCGCTGTTTTCGGTGATGCCTTTGATGTACGACTGCCACGCCTGAATCGTTATGCGCGTCGACTCTTGACGCAGGCCCGCCAGAAATTGTGCGCCCTGGGGAACGGGAACTTGGTCTAGCTCTTCTTGTCGGGCCTCAAGCGCGGCGATGACGGTGTCGGTGATGAACGCGGCGGTCTCGGTGCGCTGGTTGGTCGTCATGATTCCATACGGCGAACGTTGCAGGGAGATGAACACGTCCTGCGCGTTGGCGAACGTTGCGTTGTAGCGGCGAACAATTTCGTCGGTGGCGTCGATGTACTCGGCAAGGTTCTTGCGAAGGATGGGGCTGACGGCGTCGAGATATTCGCGGTAGTTGTCGACGCTGACGACTTTCCAATCGCTGCCGCTCAAGTTGAACGTGATCCCCGGGAACTTGAACGTGCGCCCGAAGATATCGAATTCCTTGCCGCCGATGTTGAAGCTCTCGTTCGCCTGATCTTTGAGCGTGACTTTCAACACGAACGGTGCTTGCGAATATTCTTCGACGATGCTGAACGAGGCGGTTGCTTCGTCGCCGTGATGTTCGACGCCTTCCAAATCGATGAGTGCCGTGTGGCGAATCAGGCTGCGGTCAAGCAGAAGGTCGTAGTCGATGCCAAGCTGCCTGCCCTTGAGAATTCCGCCCGGCAAAATCCATTCGCGCTCGTCGATGTAGTGGTTGAGGACTTCGACGGCACCTTCGCACATCTGCCGCCGAATGAGCACGTAAAAATTTTCGAACAGGCTGCGTTCGCGGTCGGTCAGGTTCGTGTCGTACTTGAACAGGTCGCTCGTCAGGTCGTCGTAGGCTTTGGGCGTGATGGAATTTAAGTCGATGTGACGGCGGAAAGTTTCAGCGTCGCCCTCGCGATAGGCACTGATCATCTGGCGCATGGCATATTCGGGCGTTTTAGTGTAGACAGCGAAATAGAGGAACAGCCCCGTCATAACGGCGACAAACACGCCGAGCATGAACAGCCTTTCGTTGCGGCGGCGGCGGCGTCTGGCGGCAAGCCTTCGCCTCCAAGTGTAATCGTCCATAAAACTTCAACCTCGGAAAATTTTTTGCAGGCGAGCAACGGCGTCGTGGTCGGCAGCGTCGGCGTGCAGTGGCGTGACGGAAACGAGCCCGCTGTTGACGGCGTGAATGTCGGTGCCCTCCGCGTCGTTCAGGTCGACAGCCGTGCCGCCGATGTGGAAAAAAGTTCTGCCCGCCTCGTCGGTGCGGCTGGTGAAAGCGTTGACGTAGTCGCGTTGACCCAGGTGCGTGCTGACGAATTTGGGAACGGAACCGCGGAAATTTTTCGGGAAGTTGACGTTGTGCAAGAAGGGAGCGTCGGCGGTGCGCAAAATTTTTTCCAGATAGTCAACGGTCGCTTGAGCCGCCGCGTCCACGGGAATGGTCGACGCCTTGTCAATCGAGACCGCCAGCGACGGTATGGCGTGCAAGAAACCTTCCAGAGCCGCGCCCACCGTGCCGGAGTAGATGACGTCGGTGGCAAGGTTCGCGCCGTCGTTTATGCCGCTTATGAGCGCGTCGAACGTCTCGGTCGCCATACCCTCCAGAAAAATTTTCACGCAGTCGGTCGGCGTCCCATCAAACGCCCAAGCCTCGCAGTCGGCGTCGAAACGTTTGTACTCCACTTCGCGCAAAACACTCAGGGCGTGAGCCATGCCGCTCTGCTGATTGAACGGCGCGGCAACCGTCACGTCGTGCCCGCCAAGCTTCAACGCCTCCGCCAGAGCCCACAGATGACGGCTTCCAATTCCGTCGTCGTTCGTCAATAAAACTCTCAAGTTATCACCCCGTATGCCGCCGTTGCCAAAAAATTTTCGCTGTGATAAATTGACGGAAAACTTTTGGAGGCGGCGACGCATGAAAAAATTTTTGTCGATGCTTGCAATTTGTCTGATGCTGAGCGGCGCGGCTCATGCTCAAGTTCCCGAAGACGCCAACGAGATTCAGCTGGAGTATCTGTCGGGCAACTCGTTCAATCAACGCCACGTCAACAACTACAACGTTCACTACTTCGAAAAAGTCACCGACAACGGCGTCATAAGCTATTGGCGCGGGCTGACCTTCACGCGCGCTGTCGGCTACACCAACCCCAAACGTGACGGCGGCGTTCACCACGACAGCCAAGGCGTCGGCTTCGGTCCGGCGTTCATGCTCCGTTGGGACAAAAAAGTTTCCGGCAAACTCCACGGCGGCGCGGACTTCACGGGCTCGTTCATGTTCTACAATAAAGCTCATCCTTACGACGGCCGTGCTTACGGTTTCCTGTGGAGGTTGGGACCGCGGCTGACGTGGCAGTTCACCGACAGCGATTCGATGAGCGTCGGCTATTCCATCAGCCACTTCTCCAACGGACTGCGCAAGCACAATCCCGGCTACAACACTCTGGGCTTTTCCGTCGGCTACACGCACAGCTGGTGACAACACCCGCACCCGTCTCCTTAGCCGGCAACACGACCGCCCAAGGATGGGCGGTCGCCGCCGTTGAACGCGTGATGCGTTCTCAGGCGGGCGGAGCGTCTTTTCTTTTGCTTACTTTTCTTTTGACGCAACAAAAGAAAAGTAAGAGCCATCCGTCTCGCGGATAAAGAGCCGACGCAGTCAACGAGTCACAGCCCGAAGAGCGCGTCGGCAAATTCTTTCGCGTTGAAAGGTCGCAGGTCGTCGAGCCGTTCGCCAACGCCCACCCACTTGACGGGAATGTCGAGTTGCTCCTTTATGCCGATGATCATGCCGCCCTTGGCAGTGCCGTCCAACTTCGTGAGCACGATGCCGGTGATATCCGCCGACTGCGAAAACAATTCCGCCTGCCTAAGAGCGTTCTGACCGGTCGTCGCGTCCAACACGAGCAAAACTTCATGCGGCGCGCCGTGAATTCCCTTGCCAAGGATGCGGTTGATTTTCTTGAGCTCTTCCATAAGGTTGAACTTGTTCTGCAGACGACCCGCCGTGTCCACAAGCAAGACGTCGATGTTCTGCGCGGCTGCCGAGCGTGCGGCGTCGAGTGCAACGCTTGAGGGGTTCGAGCCTTCGGAATGTTTGACGAAAGCCGAGTCGGTACGCTGAGCCCAAATCTCCAGCTGATCAATCGCTCCCGCGCGGAAGGTGTCGGCGGCCGCCATCATCACGGACTTTCCCTGCGCCCGATAATACGCGGCGAGCTTGCCGATTGTCGTGGTCTTGCCCGCGCCGTTGACGCCAATCATCAAAATCACATGCGGCGGCGTCACGCTCACGAGCGAACTTTCCTCTTCGGTCAGTATCTCGCGGATTTGGTTCGACAGAAAAATTTTCACGTCGGCGGGCGAATTTATTTCCGCACGACGCACGCCCTTTCGCAAACCGGCAATGAGCTTCTCCGTCGTCTGCAAGCCCACGTCGGAAGTTATCAAAGTCTCCTCAAGCTCGTCTATCAGCTCGTCGTCGATTTTGGCGGAGCCGTGGAGAATCTCGTCAATCTTGTCAATGAATCGCTCGCGGGTCTTGGTCAATCCCGCTTTCAGTCTATCAAAGAATCCCATGTTAAGACCTCCTCGGCGGCTATTCTATCAGATTGGCAAGCTTGCCTGCAACCACAAACTGATTGACGCGGCGGCGGGGATTTTTTATCCGACGTTGCAGGATTTTCAAACGGTGCGGCAAATAAGCAACGCATATCACGAAAAATTTTTGACCGCAATTATATTTCAGGAGGGATTACTTTGAGAGAGCTGGACGTCAAACTCATCACCGAGAACGTCGCTGAGATGTGCAAGGAGGCGGCGTATTATCTGCCCGACGATGTCTACCGTGCACTTAAGCGCGGACGTGAGACCGAACAGTCGCCCGTTGGGCAAATCGTCCTCGACCAGATCATCAAGAACGCCGAAATTGCACGCGCGGAAGACCGTCCCTATTGCCAAGATACGGGCATGACGATTGTCTTCCTTGAAGTCGGGCAGGACTTGCACATCGTCGGCGGGGATCTGGAAGAGGCAGTCAACGCGGGCATTGCCAAGGGCTACACCGAGGGCTACCTGCGCAAGTCCGTCGTCAGCGAGCCGCTGTTCAATCGCGTCAACACCAAAAACAACACGCCTGGCGTCATCTACACCAAAATCGTCCCCGGCGACAAGCTGAGCATCACCGTCGCGCCCAAAGGCTTCGGCTCCGAGAACAAGTCGGGCGTCGAAATGCTCGTTCCCGCTGACGGCGTGCGCGGCGTCAAACGTGCGGTGATGGAAATTATCTTGCACGCGAGCATGAATCCTTGCCCGCCGATGGTCGTGGGCGTCGGCATTGGCGGCACAATGGACAGGGCGGCTTTGCTGTCGAAGAAGGCTCTGACCCGTTCAATTGACGAGCGCAATCCTATGCCCGAATACGCCAAGCTTGAGCAAGAGCTTCTCGATATGATTAATTCGACGGGCATTGGTCCGCAGCTCGGCGGCACCACCTCGGCTTTGGCAGTGAACATCGAATGGGCACCGACGCACATCGCAGGACTTCCCGTTGCAGTTACTATCTGTTGCCACGCAATGCGCCACGCTCATCGGGTGCTTTAAGTTTTTTCGCCCGTGACACGGGCGGCGGTCTTACTTTTCTTTGCCGGTCCAAAGAAAAGTAAGCAAAAGAAAGGACCTTCCCCCGCCTGAGAACGCATCCGGCGTTCTACGGCGGCGACCGCGCGTCCATGCGCGGTCGTGTATTCGCTGCCCGCAACAGGTACGGTTGCACGTTGAAAATTTTTTCGCAAAGGAGAGATTGCTCAATGGCAGAAAGCATTAGAATTACGACGCCGTTCACCGAGGAGATGTCGCGCAAGTTGAAGGCCGGCGACAGCGTCCTCATCACCGGCACGATTATCAGCGCACGCGACGCCGCGCATAAAGTTATGACTGAGGCTCTGGCTCGCGGCGAAAAACTTCCCGTCGACTGGACGAACCAAATCGTTTATTATCTGGGTCCCACGCCCGCCAAACCGGGCGACCCGATTGGCTCGTGCGGTCCGACCACGTCCGGCAGAATGGACGCTTACACGCCGACGATGTTGGATCAGGGCATAAAGGGCATGGTCGGCAAAGGCTCGCGCACTCCGGAAGTCGTCGAAGCCATGAAGAAGAACGGCGCAACTTATTTCGCAGCCGTGGGCGGAGCCGCCGCGCTTATCGCCAAGTCCGTCAAGAGCTACACCGTGCTGGCTTACCCCGAACTCGGTCCCGAAGCCGTCGCCGCGCTTGAGGTCGTCGACTTCCCCGCAATCGTCGTCATCGACTGCGAAGGCAACAACTTCTACGAGATCGGGCAGAAGAACTATCGCCACTTCGACATCAATCAAATCTAGGGTAAACAGAAGGCTCGCGTACAATATCCGTTGAGCCTTCTGCGCCCCTCAAACCAAGGAGGCCACAATGTTTCACACAACCTTTTATCTGCGGCGACTGCATTCTATCTGCGGCTTGCTCGTCTTGGGTATGGTGCTGTTCGAACACATCTTCACCAACTCAATGGCGATCTTCGGTCCGGAAGGATTGAACACCGCGCTCGAAATGATGGAGCTCATCCCCAAGCCGATATTCTACGGGCTCGAAATCGGCGGCATCGCTGTCCCGTTGCTCTTCCATGGCATTTATGGTATCTACATCGCCCTTCAGGCAAAGAACAACCCCGGCAATTACGGCTACGTGCGCAATATCAACTTCGCCATCCAGCGTTGGACGGCGTGGTTCCTCGTCGTCTTCCTCGTCTGGCACGTGGGCTATCTGCGTTGCTACGTCAAAGGCGTGACCGGCACCCCGATATCGTTTGAGCTACTGCAGAATTTCTTCCAAAACCCGATTGTCGTCATCCTCTATATCCTCGGCATGTGGGCGGCAATCTTCCACTTCTGCAACGGCATCACGACCTTCTGCATGACGTGGGGCATCACCAAGGGTCCGCGCGCGCAGAAAGCCGTCGGTTGCATCAGCATGATGCTCTGCGCGGCACTTTGCGCCGTCACGGTCATCTTCATGGCGAGCTACTTCATGTACTGATTAGGAGATTCGGTTATGGCGAAAGATATGACTAAGAAAAAAATCGCAATCGTCGGCGGCGGCATAAGCGGTCTGCTCGCCACGATTAAGGTTTGCGAACTCGGCGGCGAAGTTGACCTGTTCAGCTATTGCCCCGTCAAACGTTCGCATTCCCTTTGCGCTCAGGGCGGTATAAACGCCTGCATGGACACCAAAGGCGAACACGACAGCATTTACGAACACTTCGACGACACGGTCTACGGCGGCGACTTCCTCGCTGACCAAATCGCCGTCAAGGGCATGGTCGAAGCCGCACCCAAGCTCATCAAGATGTTCGACCGCATGGGCGTCCCCTTCACCCGCACACCCGAAGGCGTCCTCGACCTTCGCAACTTCGGCGGGCAAAAGAATAAGCGCACGTGCTTTGCCGGCTCAACAACCGGTCAGCAGATTCTCTACGCGCTTGACGAACAGGTTCGTCGTTGGGAAGTCAAAGGCTCGGTCACCAAGTACGAGTTCTGGGAATTCATCCGCATCATCAAGAACAAGGAAGGCATCTGCCGCGGACTCGTGGCGCAGAACATGAACACGATGGAGATTCGCGCCTTCCGTGCCGATACCGTCATCCTCGCTACCGGCGGTCCCGGTCAAGTCTTCGGGCGGTGCACGGCGTCGACAATCTGCAACGGCTCGGCAGTCAGCGCGGTTTATCAGCAGGGCGCGGAAATTGCCAACCCCGAATTCATTCAGATTCACCCGACGGCAATCCCAGGCTCCGACAAGAATCGTCTGATGTCGGAGGCATGCCGCGGCGAAGGCGGACGCGTCTGGGTCTGGCGCAATAATCCTCAGACGGGCGAACGTGAACGTTGGTATTTCCTCGAAGACATGTATCCCGCTTACGGCAACCTTGTCCCCCGCGACGTGGCAAGCCGCGCCATCTACAAAGTCTGCGAACACATGGGGCTGGGCATCAACGGCGAACACCGCGTCTACCTCGACCTGTCGCACATCGACGGCAACTATCTGCTGCGCAAGCTCGGCGGCATTTTGGAAATGTACAGCGAATTCGTCGGCAAAGACCCGCGCGAAGTCCCGATGGAAATTTTCCCCAGCGTCCACTACTCAATGGGCGGCATTTGGGTTGACAGACTGCACAACACCAATATCCCCGGCTTGATGGCGTCCGGCGAATGCGATTACCAATACCACGGCGCAAATCGTCTCGGCGCAAACTCCCTGCTCAGCGCGGCATATTCGGGCACAGTCAGCGGCCCCGAAGCAATGAAGTGGGCTAAGACCGGCAACAAAGGCTCCGAACTCACCAACGAGGAATTGGAAGCGGCGCGTCGCGAAGTCCAGAACGAGTACGAAAAGATTCTGCAGATGAACGGCTCCGAGAACGCGCACAAACTTCATCACGAGATGGGCGACCTGATGTACAAATACGTCGCCATTGAACGCGACAACAACGGTTTGGACACTTGCCTCGTCGAGCTGAAAAAAATCCTCAAGCGTTGGGACGACATCGGCATCACCGACCGCGGCAACGTTGCCAACCAGGAAGCAATGTTCGTTCGCCAGCTGCGCAACATGATTCTTTACGCAATGGCTATCACCAAGGGTGCCCGCATGCGCGATGAATCTCGCGGTGCTCACGCCAAAATCGTCCTCGAAAACGGCAAGCAGAAACACGACGAAGACGGCGAACTCGTCTTCATGGGGCGCGACGACAAAAACTTCATGCGCGTGACAATCGTCAACTACGACACCAAGACCGAAGAGCCCATCGTCACCTACCGCGAGTTCGATCATTCGCTGATTAAGCCGCGCGCCCGCAACTACGCCGTCGCCAAGAAAGAGTAAAGGAGCGTTTCCTATGGCTGATAAAGTCAGATTCATTATCGAGCGACAGGACGGCCCCAACGACAAGCCCTACACGCAGGAATTCGACGTGGATTATCGCCCAGGCTTGAACGTCGTCGCCTCGCTCATGGAGATACAGAAAAACCCCGTCACCGTCGACGGCAAAAAAGTTCCGCCCGTCGTTTGGGAATGCAACTGTCTGGAAAAAGTTTGCGGCGCGTGCATGATGGTCATCAACGGTCGCGCTCAGCAGGCGTGTTGCGCATTGATTGACAACCTCAAGCAGCCGATCAAACTTCAGCCCGCGCGGACGTTCCCCGTTATCCGTGACCTGCTCATCGATCGTTCGCGCATGTTCGAGGCTCTCAAGCGCATTCAGGGTTGGGTTGAACTTGACGGCTCGTGGGAAGTCAAAGACGCGCCGATTCAGAACCCTTACACCGCCGCGACTGCCTACGAAATTTCGCACTGCATGACCTGCGGCTGTTGTCTGGAAGCTTGCCCGAACGTCGGTCCGCAATCGGATTTCATCGGACCCGCGCCGACCGTTCAAGCTTATCTGTTCAACCTGCACCCGCTCGGAAAATTCGACGCGCCCAAACGTCTCAATGCCCTCATGGAGAAGGGCGGCATCACCAGCTGCGGCAACAGCCAAAACTGCGTCGAAGTCTGCCCGAAATCAATTAAGCTCACCACGTATCTGGCGCAACTCAACCGCGACGTCAACATTCAGGCGTTGCGCAACATCTTCGACAACTGAACACCGTCCGACAAAATCATCGGGACGCCGTTCAATTCGCGGCGTCCGATTTTTTTTGCCGACGCAGAGCCGCGCAATCGTTGACAATCAATTTTCTATGGGGTATTATCGCCGCAGTGATTAACACAGAGTTTATGGAGGTATATATTATGCCAATGATGGATCTCACCAAGTACGGCATCACCGGCACCACCGAAGTGATTTACAACCCGACTTACGAAGTGCTCTTCAACGAGGAGACCAAGCCGGGGCTTACGGGCTACGACGTCGCGCAGGAAACGGAACTCGGCGCACTCAACGTTATGACCGGCATCTACACCGGCCGCAGCCCCAAGGACAAGTTCATCGTCTATGACGACACGACCAAGGAAGGCGCACCGGGCGAAATTTGGTGGACGACGCCCGAATATCCCAACGACAACAAGAAATGCTCCGTCGAAAGCTGGAAGGTTCTTAAGCAGCTGGCGATTGAAGAACTCAGCAACAAACGCCTCTTCGTCGTCGACGGCTTCTGCGGCACGCACCACGATACCCGCATGAAGATCCGCTTCATTCTGGAAGTTGCGTGGCAGGCTCACTTCGTCACCAACATGTTCATCCGCCCGAAGAATCAAGCCGAATTCGACCAGGAGCCCGACTTCGTCGTCTTCAACGCGTCCAAAGCCAAAGTCACCAACTTCAAGGAGCTCGGTCTCAATTCCGAAACGGCGACCGTCTTCAACCTCACGACTAAGGAACAGGTCATCCTCAACACGTGGTACGGCGGCGAAATGAAGAAGGGTCTCTTCAGCATGATGAACTACTTCCTGCCGCTCAAAGGTATCGCCGCGATGCACTGCTCCGCCAACACCGACATGAACGGCGAGAACACTGCGATCTTCTTCGGGCTCAGCGGCACGGGCAAGACCACGCTCAGCACCGACCCGAAACGCTTGCTCATCGGCGACGACGAACACGGCTGGGACGACACCGGCGTCTTCAACTTCGAGGGCGGTTGCTATGCCAAAGTCATCAACCTTGACCCCGTTGCCGAACCCGACATCTACGGCGCAATCCGCCGCGACGCCCTGCTTGAGAACGTCACCGTCGACAAGAACGGCAAGATTGACTTTGCCGATAAATCCGTCACCGAAAACACGCGCGTCAGCTACCCGATCTACCACATCAAAAACATCGTCCGCCCCGACAGCCACGGTCCCGCCGCGCAGTCAGTCATCTTCCTCAGCGCGGACGCCTTCGGTGTATTGCCGCCCGTTTCGATTTTGACGAGCGAGCAGTGCAAATATTACTTCCTCAGCGGCTTCACGGCTAAGCTTGCCGGCACCGAACGCGGCATCACCGAGCCGACCCCGACCTTCAGCGCGTGCTTCGGTCAGGCGTTCCTTGAACTGCACCCGACCAAATACGCCGAAGAACTCGTCAAACGCATGGAGAAGAGCGGCGCGAAGGCTTATCTCGTCAACACCGGCTGGAACGGCACCGGCAAACGCATCTCCATCAAAGATACCCGCGGCATCATCGACGCTATCCTCGGCGGCGCAATCAAGAACGCCCCGACCAAGAAGATCGCCATCTTCGACCTGGAAGTTCCCACCGAACTTGAAGGCGTCGCAACCAACATCCTTGACCCGCGCAACACCTACGCCGACCCGACCGAATGGGATCGCCGCGCACAGGATTTGGCAGCGCGCTTCATCAAGAACTTCAAGAAGTACGAATACAACGCCGCGGGCAAAGCTCTCGTCTCCGCAGGGCCGCACCTCTAAGAAATTTCCAGCAATATTGACCGAAAATCAAACGACCTCGCTCGTATCGACGGGCGGGGTTGTTTTTTGGAGGGAATCGACTTGAAAGCTCTGTACTTGGACTGCGCCGCGGGTATCAGCGGCAACATGTTCTTGGGCGCGTGCATTCAGCTGGGCGTGCCCGAAAAATATCTGCGCGGGGAACTTGGCAAGCTCCGTCTGCCGCACGAATTCGACATGGAAATTTCCAACGCCATCAAGAACGGAATCGGCGCGGTGTATGTCGACGTCAAGCCCGCGAAAATTTTTGACAGCGAAGGCGACCGCCCCAACGTCCGCCGCCTGCACCGACACGAGCACGCCGTCAATCACACGCACCGGACGTTTGCCGACATCAAAAAAATTATCGACGCCGCTGAACTTTCCGACGCCGTCAAGAATCGTGCGCTTGCCGTGTTCAACGTCATTGCCCACGCGGAAGGCAAAGTTCATCAACGCCCCGCCGAAGCCGTCACCTTCCACGAGGTCGGCGCGATTGATTCCATCGTTGATATCGTCGGCTGCGCCATCTGTCTGGATTGGCTGGACGTGGAAAAAATTTTTGTCTCGCGAATCAACACCGGCAGCGGCTTCGTCAAATGTGCTCACGGTCTAATGCCGATACCTGCGCCCGCAACCGCCGAGCTGCTGAAAAATTTTCGGACGTATCATTTCGGCGCGGAACGTGAGCTGACGACTCCGACGGGTGGAGCGATTGTCAACGCCCTCGCCGAATTCAGCGACGACCTGCCCGAAGATTTTACGGCGGAGAAAATCGGCTACGGCGCGGGCACCTGGGACTTGGACATCGCCAACGTCCTGCGCGTGTATCTGGGCGAATACGGCGGGCGCGGCTCGCGTCATCTCGTCAAGCTCGAAGCCAACATCGACGACATGAACCCGCAGATTTATGGCTGGCTCTATGAGCGGCTCTTCAATGCCGGTGCTCTGGACGTTTGGACGACGCCCATCTACATGAAGAAGAATCGTCCCGCGCAGATGCTGAGCGTTTTGGTTGACGGCGAACACCGCGACATTTGCACGAAAATTATTTTCGAGGAGACGACGACGATCGGTCTGCGCGTGATTGAGATTGCTCGCCGTGTGGAGGCTGTGCGGCGTATGGCGACGGTCACCACGAGCTTCGGCGACGTGCAATGCAAGGTCAGCGCGTTCGACGGCAAGATTGTTTCCATCACGCCCGAATACGAGGACTGCCGCCGCCTTGCCGAAAAAAATTCCGTGCCGCTCAAAGCCGTTTGGTTGGAGGCTCTGACGCGACTGGAAGCGCGGTTGGGTTGAAAAATTTTTTGTCGTCGGGCATAATGGCGGCGACACCATAAGAAACGAGGAATGCTCAATGAGAACTATCCACACGAACAACGCGCCCGCGGCAGTCGGTCCCTACAGCCAGGCGATCAAGGTCAACGGCTTGCTCTACACGTCGGGGCAGATTGCAATCGATCCGACCGTCGGCAAAATCGTCGCCACGACCATCGAAGGTCAAGCCGAGCAGTGTTGCAAAAATTTGGCGGCGATATTGGAGGCGGCGGGCTATGACTTCAGCGAGGTCTTCAAGACGACGTGCTTCCTTGCCGACATCGCAGACTTCGCCGCGTTCAATGCCGTCTACGAAAAATATTTCGTCAGCCGACCCGCGCGTTCATGCGTCGCCGTGAAAGATTTGCCTGCGGGCGCACTGTGCGAGATTGAGCTTATCGCGGCAAAATGATTCGCGTTGAGGACGTTCGCCACGTTTACAAGACGGCGGACGAGAGGGTTGCTCTTGACGGCGTGAGCTGCACGATTGACGACGGGGAGTTCGTCGCGATTATCGGCGTCAATGGTTCGGGCAAATCCACGCTGGCAAAACATTTCAACGCGCTGTTGCTGCCGACGTCGGGAAAAATTTTTGTCGACGGGCTCGACACTGCCGCCGCGGAAAACCTTTGGCACGTGCGCAAAAATATCGGCATGGTCTTCCAAAATCCCGACAGCGAGATTGTCGCCGCCATCGTGGAGGACGACGTCGCCTTCGGTCCGGAAAATCTCGGCATCGCGCCCGAAATGATCCGTCAGCGCGTGGACTTGGCTCTCGACGCCGTGAACATGAGCGGCTACAAAAATTTCGCGCCGAGCAAATTGAGCGGCGGGCAGAAGCAACGCATCGCCATCGCCGGCGTGATTGCAATGCGCCCGAAAGTCATCGTCTTCGACGAACCGACGGCTATGCTCGACCCGCAAGGTCGCCGCGAAATTCTGCAGATGGTCAAACGTCTGCACGCGCAAGGTCTCACGATAATTTACATCACGCACTTCATGGAGGAGGCGGCGCAAGCTCAACGCGTGCTGGTCATGGACGGCGGGCGAATCGTTCGCGACGACACTCCGCGCGAAATTTTCACCGACACCAACGAAATGCGACGCCTCGGCTTCGACGTGCCCATCGCCGTTGAAATGTCGGACAGACTTCGCAAGCGCGGCTTCAAGCTCCCGAAAAAAATTTTGACGGCGACAGAGCTGGCGGAGGCGTTGCAATGATTTCGGTTCGGAACGTCGGCTACACTTACATGCGCGGCACGCCGTTCGAGAAGACCGCCCTGAAAAATATTTCGTTCGACGTGGCGGACGGTGAGGTCGTCGCGATTGCCGGGCACACGGGTTCGGGCAAGTCCACGCTGATTCAGCTTATGGCGGGGCTGATTGATTTGCAGAGCGGCGCGATTGAGATTGACGGCTTGAGCGTGGCGGACGGCGCGATTCGTCGCAAGGTCGGCATCGTCTTCCAATACCCTGAGCACCAGCTCTTCGAAGAGACCGTTGGTGACGACATCGCCTTCAGTCCGCGCAACTTCGGATTGAGCGACGAAGAAATTTCCGCGCGCGTGACTGAGGCAATGCGGCAAGTCGGGTTGGACGCGGCGTTGAAGTCGTCGTCACCGTTCGAGCTGTCGGGCGGTCAGCGGCGTCGCGTGGCAATCGCGGGAATCCTCGCGTTCAAGCCGAAGTATCTGATCCTCGACGAACCGACGGCAGGTTTGGATCCGCCCGCCAAAGAAAATCTCCTGCGCAATCTTTTCGACAAACCACGCGCCACGATAATTTTGGTCTCGCACAACATGGACGACATCGCACGCCTCGCCGACCGCGTCATCGTTTTGGCGCAGGGCGAAAACATTTTCACCGGCACGCCGCGCCAACTGTTTGCCCGCCAAGAAATTTTGCGCCGCGCAGGTCTTGAGCCGCCGCCCGTAATGAAACTGTTGCACGCGCTCGGAATAGACGCCGTTGCCCTGACAGCGGACGAAGCAGAAAAAATCATCGCCCGCAACCACCTTCCGCACCCGTTGAATCAGCCGATAACACGACCGCCCAAGGATGGGCGGTCGCCGGAGTTGGACGCGTGATGCGTCCATCGACGGGGGAAGGCTCTTTTCTTTGCTACTTTCTTTTGAGCCGGCAAAAGAAAGTAGATCTAAACGCAAACGCAGTCAGACAGACATAACGACGTGAAGGCAACCGCCGTCGTCAACCGTCGCCCGCAACCGTCGCCCGTCAACAACACTGAACAATCGGAGGAAAGTTTGATGCCAAAAATTGCCGTGCTGATCCCCTGCTACAACGAAAGCCGCACCATTGCCAAGGTCGTGCGCGATTATCGCCAAGCCCTGCCCGATGCAACGATTTACGTCTACGACAACAATTCCACCGACGGCACTGACGAGATTGCCCGCCGCGCAGGAGCCGAAGTCCGCTACGAATATCGCCAGGGCAAAGGCAATGTCATCCGCACGATGTTCCGCGAGATTGACGCCGACTGCTACCTCATGATTGACGGCGACGACACCTACCCCGCCGAGAACGCCCGCGAGATGTGTGATTTGGTCTTGAACGGCGCGGCAGATATGGTCATTGGCGACAGGCTCTCTTCCACGTACTTCACCGAGAACAAACGCCCCTTCCACAACGTCGGCAATGTTATGGTGCGCAAATTCATCAATCTCTTCTGGCGGCCGAAGAATCCTATCCTGGACGTAATGACGGGTTATCGCGCCTTCAGCCCGCTGTTCGTGAAAACTTTTCCCGTGTTGAGCGAAGGCTTCGAGATTGAAACCGAAATGACGATTCACGCGCTGGACAAAAACTTTCTGCTCAAATCGTTGCCCGTGTCTTATCGCGACCGCCCCGCCGGTTCCGAAAGCAAGCTCAACACCTACGTCGACGGCGCGAAGGTTTTGCTGACGATCTTCAACCTTTACCGCGACTATAAGCCGTTGCAATTCTTCGGCGTCGTTGCGGCTGTGCTGGCTATCGTCGCCTTTGGAATGTTTGTGCCCGTGCTGATGGACTATCTGCAAACGTCGCTGGTGCCGCGCTTCCCGACGCTCATCGTCAGCGGCTTCATGATGTCGGCTTCGCTGCTATCGTTCACTTGCGGGCTGATACTCGACACCATTGCCAAGGGCAACCGAAAAAATTTTGAGCTACAGATGAATCTGATCCGAATGACGTTGAGCGAGAGGAGCTGATGACGATGCCGTTGATAGAATCAGGCGCGCCGGGCATTCGCCCGATAGACCGACAGCAGATGCCGAGCGGGCCCGACAGTATTCACCGCAGGGACGACGGCTCATCGGGCGGCTTCCGTCCGCAGACGAACGTGAGCCTGCGCACGGCGATACGGGATATGGCGGCGACGCTCGGCAAGATCGGCGTGGAAGAACGCTTCGGTATACAGAAGTTGCCGCAGGAAGTCGGCGACGTCGTCCGAAATATTTTGCGCCAATCGCTGTCGGTGGAGGCGACGCTTGCCCGCGGTATCGGCTCGACAATCGAAAGCCAACGCTTCTCGGCGGATCAACTGATGCTGTTCTCGCGGATGCTCATGCAGGTCGGCACGCTCGTCGAGAAGGGTTACTCGATGGAACTGAGCGACGAGACGCAGGCGTTGCTGTCGAACTTGAAGGCGTCACTTGTCGCCCGCGAAGGCGGCGAGGCTCTCGAACCCGTGTTGCTGTCGAAGGCGTCGTTCGAATTGCTCGATTCCAAAACCGCCGAACAACTTCCGCAGGCACTCTACGAAGTCTTATCTCAGCTGGCAACAGCACCTTCCGCCGCGCCACAAACTCAGCCGCCGACGTCGGACAGCTTCCAGTTCCTCAAGCAACTGGTGAAATTTTTCATGCCGCGTCCGGGCGTCGACATTCCGCCGACGGATCAACAGCCGCAACCGCAGTCGCCGACGCAGAGATTGTTGCAGTCGATGTTCAAGAATTTTGGTGGACAACCAACGTCAACGCCTCAAGCTCAACCGCAATCACAACCGACATCAACGACGAACGTTCAGCCGCAAGCTCAGCAGACGTCAACAACGACCGTTCAATCTCAAGCTCAGCCGCAATCACAACCGACATCAACGACGAACGTTCAGCCTCAAGCTCAGCCGACGTCAACGACCGTTCAGCCTCAAGCTCAACCGACGTCAACGAACGTTCAGCCGCAATCACAACCGACATCAACGACGACCGTTCAGCCGCAAGCTCAGCCGACGTCAACGAACGTTCAGCCTCAAGCTCAGCCGACGGCAGTGAACAGCGATTTCGTCGCGCGACAAATGGAAATACGCGAGCAGATGGATGTCGCAAAAACCACGCTCCTGCGCCAGCCGCTACAGAACACACCGCAGACGACCGACGCGCTCAAAGACCTGGCGCAATTCCTCCTGCGCAATTCGGAGATGTCACCGCGGGAAACCGTTATGTTGCAGAACTTCGTCAACAACACGCAGAAGATGATGCCCGAAGCTGAAGCCCGTCACCTGCAAAATCTCCTGCGGCTTTGCCAACAGAACGTGCCGCTCACCGTGCAACAGGCAGCCGTTCAACAGGATCTGCCGGACCTGCCGCGGCTGTGGGCGTTTATGCAGTTGTGCGATATGGCAAACCTCACGTCCAAGATGAATGCACGAGCCTTCAAACGCGCAGGCAAAGACGTCGCCGACTTCGCAACCGCCATGACCAAGGCAATGAGCCCCGACAATTCCGTCGTGCAAAATCAGCGAACCTTCCAGATGATGATGCCGCTCTACATCGGCGAGAACGAACGCAGCTACCCGACCTACCTGAGCGTCTACGACGAAAAATCCCGCGACGCCGACGGCAACGAGAAGAAGGAAACTTGGTTGCGGCTGTGCGTGTTGACCGATCACATCGGCGCGGCAGAACTGATCTTCCGCATCTACGACAAATCCCAGCTGGACATGCGCTTCTACTTCTCGCGGCGCGATATCGCCCTGGAATTCGGCAACCTCTACGTCAATCAGCTCAAGCATTCGCTGAAGGATATGCCGCTCAACATCGGCGAGATTCGCATCGGTGCCGTAGGCGAACGCATGGCAAGCGCGTGAACATCTGCCCCCGCGACGGGGGTTTTTTGTTGGAGGAGAGCCGAAAAAATTTTTTCCTGCGCCGAAAATTTTCATGTCAAAGCTGAAATGAAAATGATATAATTGCTCGAATGAAGGAGGCGGAAAATTTTGCTCAACATCTTGAAGAAAGCGTTTGACAAATTCGACGGATTGATTATATTAGCGGCGGTGTTCCTGTTTGTGCATTTCGACTACGGGAACCTGTCGACCCTGGACAAGATTTACATCGCGTCGTTCGCGTTTTGGACGGTCACCAAACTGATTCGGCTCTACATCGTCTGTCGAAACGAGCGTGGTAAAAATAATTCGCGGGAGTGATTGAATGAACAAATTTTTTCTGACGGTGCTCGTTGTGACGGCGTTTGTATTTGGCGGCTGCGGCGGTCAATCCGAACCCAAAGCTGACAGCGAGCCCGCAACCAACGCCGCCAAGACCGAGCGACATCGAAAACCGAAGCGACATCGAAGACCGGGGCGGCGGTAAATGGCGACTTGAAAATTTCTGTGCTCAACGTCGGGCAGGGCGACGCCATTCTGATTCGCACGGGCAAGCAGACCGTTCTGGTGGACACATCAGACACCGATGAACGTGACCTGCTGGTAAACGAGCTGGAGAAATTTTCCGTCACCAAAATCGACAAGCTGATCCTCACGCACCCGCACGCTGACCACATCGGCAGCGCAAAGGTGCTCATCGATCCAAGCAGCAAGGAGCTCAAGGCGAACCCGTATCTGGAAAAAATTTCCGTCGCGGAAATTTACGACAACGGCATCAACTCCACCAGCCCGCTGTACAAAAGCTACGTCAAGGCAGCCGACACCAAGAGCATCGCTCACAAGGCGTTGAAGGCGGGTGACAGCCTCGACCTGGGCAACGGCGTCAAGTTTAACGTGCTCTATCCGCTGAAGGAAAATGTCGACGCTATCAACAACGGGCAAAAGTCCGATCCGAACAATGAAAGCGTCGTCGGCAAGCTCACGTACAAAAAATTTTCCATGATGTTCACGGGCGACGCCGAGAAGAAGGTTGAATCCGAGCTGTGGGCTGACAACGACGCCAAGGTTTTGAAGTGCGACGTGCTCAAGGCGGGTCATCACGGCTCAAAGACTTCGTCGAGTGAAAACTTCGTGGCGACCGTCGATCCGAGTTACGTGCTGATATCTTGCGGTCCCGACGAAGAACGCCGCAACACTTACGGTCACCCGCACAAGGAAGCCCTGCAAAACTACATCAAACACGGGCTCGACGCCAAACACATCTTTTGCACGCGCTGGAACGGAACCATCACCGTCACCAGCGACGGCGAAAATTTTTCTGTGGAACCGGAGAAATCGGAGGACTGGCTGGACAAATGGATAGCGCAAAAAAAATAACCGCCTACCTTGACCGCATCGAACTTTGCCAAGACGACACGCGCACGGCGGTTTTCTATGTGGAGGACGAAGGCGACTTCCGTCAATTCGTTTTGCCCGCGGACTTCCTGCCCGAAGACGCGAGCGAAGGCGACTACCTGACATTGACCATCGGAAAAGAGGAATGAGGAGTTAATTTGCTGAAAAAAATTCTGACGTGTTTCAGTTTGATGCTCGTCGTTTTGTGCGCGGCGGCAGGGACGGTTTCTGCACGTGCGGCGGAGCTGACGGGCATTGAAGCGTTCGACAACGAAGAAAGCGTACGCATCGAAATTTCTTACGGCGGCGGCAAGCTCGACCTTAGCGACGTGGCGACGGAAATCAAGTCGGGCATTTTGTTCGTGGACATGGACAACACGTTGCCCGGCAGAGTGAGCCGCGTTTCGGGCACGAAGATTCAATCGGGCGCGCGTGACGTCATCGAAAAAATTTCCGCCAACAGGACGCAGGAACGTCATACGCGGATTCAGATTCATCTGCGCGGGAAGATTACGGCTCCCGACGTGAAAGTTTCCGTTGAGCCCGCCAATCGTTCCGAAAAAAAATCCGCACGTGTGGTCATCGACATCAGCACGGGCGGCGCGGATAATTGGACCGGCTTCGACGGCGGCGGACGCATCGTCGTCATTGACCCCGGTCACGGCGGCTCGGACGCGGGTGCCATCGGTCCTTCGGGCGTGACGGAAAAATCCGTTTCCCTCGCCGTGTCGTTGAAGGCGCAAAAACTTTTGACGGAGGCGGGTTATCACGTGGTGATGACTCGCACGACCGACATCGACGTTGCCGCGCCGGGTGTGCCTGACGGCGTCGAACTTCAAGCCCGCGTCGACAAGGCACCGCCCAACGCCGACCTGTTCATCAGCGTCCACTGCAACGCATTTTCCAACAGCCACGCCAACGGCATGGAGACCTTCCACGCGCCCGGTGCCATCCGCGGCGAAAGGCTCGCCCGCCTGCTGAACGAGGAGCTGGAAAAACTCGGCGGGCTGAACAACCGCGGCGTCAAGGCGGCTCGCTTCTACGTGATGACCCATTCAAAATGCCCCGCCTCACTCATTGAGCTCGGCTTCATCACCAATTACCGCGAAGAACGTTTGTTGGCAAGCGGCGACTATCAGCAAAAACTTGCGCAGGCAATTACCAACGCCGTCAACCGCTATTTCAGCCAAGGAGGATCTGATTAACCGTGAAAAATTTTTTCGTGCCGGCAATGCTCGCGCTGTTGTTGCTGACTGCAGGTTGTGATAAACCGCCCGCTAACCCGTCCGATAAACCCGAAACCACCAAGCCCGTCGATAAGCCCGCGCCCAAATCCGTCGATAAGCCCACCGCTCAACCCGAAGCCAAGCCCATCGACAAGAGCGCGACTCAACCCGTCGAAAGGACGCCCGAAGATCGCGTCGTCACCTTGCACGTCTACTACCCCGACGATTCGGGCATGCGCCTCGTCGAAGTCGAACGCGAAATCGTAATCGACGACAACACCGACAAATACACGGCCGCCGTCGAAATTCTGCGCGAAGACCCCACTGAGGAGAACCTGACAAGAATCTTCCCCGACAACGCGTACATCCGCTCCGTCACCGTGCGCGACGGGCTGGCTCTCGTCGACTTTGACGGCAGCATTTTGAAGGGCTTCGTCGGCGGCTCCACGGGCGAAGAATTTTTGATCGGCTCAATCGTCGAGACGCTGACAAACTTCCCCGAAGTCACCGCCGTGAAATTTTTGGTCGACGGGCAGGAAATCGAAACGCTCTCCGGTCACATGGACTTGAGCACTCCGCTCGGACGCAAAGACATCTTGATTGAGTGACGCAATCGTCCGCACCCGTCTCCTTAGCCGACAACACGACCGCCCAAGGATGGGCGGTCGCCGGCATACGACGACGTGATGCGTCGTTGCCGGGGGGAAGGCTCTTTTCTTTGCTACTTTCTTTTGAGCCGGCAAAAGAAAGTAGATTTAACCGCAGACGCAGTCAGCAGGCAACATCAGCCGTTGAGTTCGCGCACGCGATAACCGCCACTGCCGTCGAGATTTAGTTCCACGTCGTGCAGTTTGAACAGCGTCGACCGATGACCAACGCTCACCACGGTGACGGCGGGCAGTTGCTCGCGCAGGAGCTCGTACATTTCAATTTCGCGCGGCTCGTCCAAAGCTGATGTCGCTTCGTCCAGGAAGATGTAATCCGGCGCGGACAGGAGCACTCTCGCGAAGGCAAGCCGCTGTTGCTCGCCCAATGATAAAATCCGTGACCAATCGTCCGCCGTGTCGAGCTTGTCGACCAACGCGGGCAGATCAACCAATCGCAACGTCGCCTTGAGCTTTTCGTCGGGCGGCGATTTTTTTTCTGCGGAAGGATAGATCAACGCGCGGCGCAGCGTCCCCAGCGGCAAGTACGGCTTCTGCGGCAGGAACATCACTCGCGCGTTCGGCGGCAAAGAAATTTCGCCCGAAGCGTATGACCAGATGCCCGCCAAAGTTCTGAGCAACGTGGATTTGCCGCAACCCGACGCGCCGGTCACCAGAAGTGCCTTGGAGTTTTGAACCTCAAGCGAAAGTTTTTTCAACAGCTCGCGCCCCGTCGGCAACGAAACGTTCAGCTCCGTCAACTTCAGCTCGTCGGACGCCGTCGATGACGTGACGGAACTTTGAATCTTGTGCGCCTCGTTCATGTGTTCGGTGAAGCCCGCCAGACGATTGATGACCGCCGCCAAAGTCGCCAGCGTGTCGTAAGCGTTGACGAAGAAACTCAGCGCGTCTTGAACTCTGCCGAACGCCGAAGATATTTGCATGAGCCCGCCGAGCTGAATTTCCTTGGCGAAGTAGCGCGGGGCCGCCATGACGAACGGAACCAGAACCGCCAGCTGCGCGTAGCCGTTGACGTAAAAATTCAGGTGCTTGGTCTTCTTCATGAGCTGCCAGTAATTTTTGATGACGTTGCTGAACTTCAGGTCGAAGCCTTCGCGCTCGGAAACTTCCCCGCGATAGAAAGCGATGCTCTCGGAATTTTCGCGGACGCGCATCATGCTGAAACGGAAGTCCGCCTCGTACTTCTGCTGGTCGAAATTCAGATCGATGAGCTTGCGCCCGACCTTGTGTGCGAAGAACGTGCCGATACCCGAATACGCCAGCGAGAACCAGAACATGTAGCCTGGAATGACGAGCCCAATGAATGTGACCGAGCCGCTCAAATTCCACAGCACCACGCCGAACGCCGCCAACGTCGTCAACTGCCGCAGGAAGTCGATTATCAGCTGCAACGTCAAGTTGACGAATTGCCCGATGTCTTCGGAGATACGCTGGTCAGGGTTATCTGCCGCGTCCTGCAGTTTGTAATACGTCTGCCCGTTCATCCATGCCGCCAGATAATTTTGCGTCATCCACGTGCGCCATTTGATCTGCAACATTTGCCGCAGATAGACCGCGTAGACCGCGATGATGATGTATATGAATGCCAGACCGGTGAATTGCCCGATGAGCGGCCAAAAACTTTCTGCCTCGTAATTTTGCAGCGCGTCGTAAAAAATTTGATACCACGAGTTAATTTGGACGAGCAGATAGACCATAGCGAAGTTCATCACAATGACCACAGCCAACAGAGAGCAAGCCTTCAACCTCTCCTCGGACTTCCAATAGCCTTTGAACAGCAGCAGGAAGCCGCGGAAAATTTTCTTCGCGTCCAATGAGCAACACCTCCGCGCGAAGTATATCCGCCGCGAAAAATTTTTGCAACCTGCAGGAATTTCGTCGCGGCGCACGGTATATCCCGCAGAAAAACTTTGGAGGACGACATTGGATACGGTACGACTGGCGGCGACGAAAATTTTATACAACGTGGCGACGAAGGGCGCGTGGGCGAACGTCGAACTGGCACAGGCTCTGCGTCAGGGAAAGTTCACAGACCTCGACCGAAAATTTTGCACGGAGCTGGTTTATGGCGCGGTGAAGGCGGGTGCGTCGCTCGACTGGAAGATCGCCAAGTATGTGAGCCGCCCGCTCTCGAAGGTCGACGCGAAACTTATGGCGGTGTTGCGCGTGGGCATGTATCAAATTTTTTTCCTGGATCGCGTGCCAAATTCCGCGGCGGTGAATGAATCGGTGGAGCTGGCGAAAAAATTCTGCGGGCTCGGCGAATCCAAATTCGTCAACGCCGTAATGCGTGCGGCGAACCGTGAGCCGCATAAGTCAGACTTCCCCGCGGACGACTCCGTTCAATCGCTGGCGCTGCGGACGTTTCACCCCGCGCGGATTGTCGAGCTGTTCATTGAGGAATTCGGCTCGGACGCGACGAAACTGCTCGCCTTCGACAACACAGACCCGCCGCTTTGCCTGCGCGTCAATCGGCTCAGGACCACGCGCGAAAATATTTTGACCGCGCTGAAAAATTTGGGCGTGCAAGCTCAACCGTCAGCCTTCGCGCCCGAAGGAATCATCTGCCGCGGGCACGGCTCGCTGGATAATTTCCAAGCACTGCGTCACGGGCTCTGTCAGGTGCAGGACGAAAGCTCCATGACCGCCGCGCATCTGCTCGACCCCAAGCCAGGCGAATTCGTCATCGACAGCTGCGCGGCACCGGGCGGCAAGTCCACGCACATCGCCGAACTGATGGGCAACCGCGGGCGAATCGTCGCCGCCGACATTCACGAGAGCAAGCTCAAACACATCGCGCAAAATGCTCGACGCCTCGGCATAACGATTATCGAACCGCTCGCCGCGGACGCTCGGAGCCTCGGAAAAAATTTTCCCGCGCAGGCTGACCGTGTCCTCGTCGACGCACCGTGTTCAGGATTGGGCGTGCTGCGTCGCAAGGCTGACGTCCGCTGGAAAAATTTGGACGACCTCGACGCTTTGCCGACGTTGCAGACGGAAATTCTCTCCGGCGCGTCCGAAGCTCTCAAGTCGGGCGGAACGCTCGTCTACAGCACGTGCACAATCCTCCGCCGCGAAAACGAAGCCGTCATCGAAAAATTTCTGGCGTCGCACGAAAATTTCCGCCTCGTCCAAATGAAAACGCTCCTGCCGCACGTTACGGGCACCGACGGATTCTTCGCGGCGAAACTGATTCGGACAAACTAAATCCCCGCTCAATGCGAACGGGGATTTTTTTCGGCGAGATGAAATTATTTGCGGCTGTTGAAGTCTTCGTCGAGATCCTCGCGCCAAGCGTCGTCGGGTGCAGAAGACCGGGACGAAGACCTGAACGCTTTGGCGAACCCCGCAATCGCCCCGAAGACTTTGCCGGTGCCGCGGCTGTCGGCGTGATAGTTGACGGCGCGTCGGGCGTCGATGCCGATGTTCCCCGCGACCTCAACCGCGTCGATGTTCGCGCCGAGGAAGACGAATTCCCAGCCGAGTTCCTTTTGCTGTTCGATGAGCTTCTTGATGTCGGCGTGGCTGAAACGTTCGCTGGCGTTCTCAATGCCGTCGGTTGTGATGACGAACAGCGTCTTGCTCGGACGGTCTTCCTCGCGGGCGTACTTGTGGACGTTCTTGATGTGTTTGACGGCGTCGCCCACGGCGTCGAGCAGGGCAGTCATTCCGCGCACCTGATAATCCTCGCGCGTGAGCGGCTTGACGTCTTCGAGAGGAACGCGGTCGTGCAGAACGATGGATTCATGATCGAACAGCACCGTCGAGACCAGAGCCTTGCCGTCGGTCTGTTCCTGTTGCTTGCCGAGCATTGCGTTGAAGCCGCCGATGGTGTCGGATTCCAAGCCCGCCATTGAGCCCGAACGATCCAAGATGAAAACGATTTCGGTGAGGTTTTCCATGATGATGCGCCTCCTTTGCGGCGATTGTATCACAGTTGCCACCGACGAAATATACCGCGGCGCAAAAATTTTTTTCGGCGCGGCGCAGTCGACATTGCGGTTGCGATTGGGCGGCGAAGTTGATAAACTGCTTGCGATATTCGGAGGTGATGAATTGGCTGACAAAACTTTGACGCCGATGATGGAGCAGTACGCCGCGCAAAAAGCTCAACACCCCGACGAGCTGCTGTTCTTCCGGCTCGGCGACTTCTTCGAGATGTTCAACGACGACGCGCTGACTGCCTCGCGGGAAATCGGGCTGACGCTCACTCATCGGCAACGGGTGCCCATGTGCGGAGTGCCCGCTCACGCTGTGGAAAGTTATCTGCAGAAACTCGTCGCCAAGGGCTATCGCGTGGCAGTCGTCGACCAAATCGGCGATCCCAAGGCGAAGGGTCTGACCGAGCGCGCGCTGACCAAAGTCGTCACGCCCGGCACGATCCTGACCGACGACGTGTTGACTGCCGCCGCGAACAACTATCTGGTGCTGACGATGGAAGGCGGCGCGGAAATTTCTTTGGCGGGCGCGGATATCTCTACGGGCGAAATTTTTTACGCGATCTATGACGGCTCCGACCGCGAGCAAAATCTCTTCGACGAGCTTTATCGTCTGAGTCCGCACGAAATTTTGATTGTCGACGAACCGACGTTCTTGCGCAGGCTGAAACTCTTCGCCGATGCCAAACTCGACGGCTGCACTTTTACGACCGTTGAGGCGTCCGACGACGACGAAAATTTTTCCGCACAACACTTCCCCGAAGACGAGCTGCCCGCCGCCGAGCTTGCCGCGCGTGCCGTGGAAAATCTCCTGCGCTATATCCACGCCACCGTTCGCACCGACCTAAAGCACCTGTCGAAGCTCACGCGGCTGGACATGAGCAATCGCTTGATCCTCGACGCGACGGCTCTGCGCAATTTGGAAGTCGTGCGCAATCTTCGCGACGGCTCCAAGAAGAACACGCTGTTCGATGTGATTGACTGCACCAAGACCGCGCCGGGCAATCGGTTGCTGCGCCGCTGGTTGGAAAGCCCGCTCGTCGACGTCACCGCGATTAATCGACGCCTCGACGCCGTGGAGGAGCTGTTCAAAAATTTTCAGACGCGACGGAATTTGCGCGAGACCCTGCGCGACGTGCACGACCTTGAACGGCTCATGACCAAGATCGAAGTCGGCTCGGCGAACGCCAGAGACTTGACCGCGCTGAAGATTTCGTTGCGGACGTTGCCGAAGATCGCTGACATTCTGCGCGACGTGACGAGTGATATTTTGACGGCGTGCCGCGACGGGCTCGGCGACTTCAGCGACGAGACGAACCTGATTGACGCCGCCATCAACGAGAACGCACCGCTGACCGTTCGCGACGGCGGAATCATCAACGGCGGCTACAGCGCGGAGCTCGACGAACTGCGCCGCATCTCCACCGACAGCCGCACCTTCCTGCAAGAGTTCGAAGAGCGCGAACGAAGTCGCACGGGGATTCGCACGCTCAAGGTCGGCTACAATCGCGTCTTCGGCTACTACATCGAAGTTCGCCACAGCGGCGCGAGCAAAGTTCCCGACAACTACGTCCGCAAGCAAACGCTAGTCAACGCCGAACGATATATCACCCACGAGCTGAAAGACTTCGAGACCAAGATTCTCGGTGCGCAGGAACGAATCGTAAATCTCGAATACAATCTGTTCAGCGACGTGCGCGACCGCGTGAACAATCGGCTCGCTGACATTCAAGACACTGCCAAGAGGCTCGCGCTGATTGACGTCGTCGCGTCTATGGCGGAGGCGGCTCACGTCAACAACTACACGCGCCCCGAGCTCAACATCAAAGGCGCAATCGACATCCGCGACGGTCGCCATCCACTCGTGGAAAAAATTTTGTTGGGCAGTCTCTTCGTTCCCAACGACACAAGCCTCGCGCCCAACCGTTGTTCGCTGATGATCGTCACGGGTCCGAACATGGCGGGCAAGTCGACTTACATGCGGCAAGTCGCGCTGATAACGCTGATGGCGCAGGCGGGCAGCTTCGTTCCGGCGGCGCGTGCCGATATCTGCCCCGTCGACAGGATTTTCACGCGCATCGGTGCCGGCGACGACATCGTCAGCGGGCAATCGACTTTCATGGTGGAGATGAACGAAGTCGCGCAGATTCTCAAGTTCGCCACGAGCCGCAGCCTGATAATTTTGGACGAGGTCGGGCGGGGAACTTCAACCTTCGACGGAATGAGCATTGCCCGCGCAGTCATTGAGTTTATCGACAGGAAGATTCGAGCCAAGACGCTGTTTGCCACGCACTATCACGAGCTGACGGATCTGGCTGAAACTTCTGCGCGGATAGAAAATTTTTCCGTGGCAGTCAAGGAACGCGGCGGCTCCGTAATCTTTTTGCGGCGGATAAAACCCGGCGGCGCGGACAAATCTTACGGCATACAGGTCGCCAAGCTGGCGGGGCTTCCCAAGTCCGTGATGCGTCGCGCGGAAGAAATTTTGCAGTCGATGGAGACAGCGACGCCCGTGCGCCCCGTCGTCAACAAAAAATCTCCGCCGCCGAGTTTGTTCATGGCTCAGGGGCTCAAAGATTTGTTGGAGCTGGACGTGCCGAGCCTGACGCCGATTGAAGCGATGAGCAAGCTCTACGAACTGCAACAGCAGGTGCGCAAGGAGTTCGGGCTCTGAAAACTTTGGCGTCTACTTTGATGTTTTGTGATCTACTTTTACGTTTCAGGATCTACTTTCTTTCACCGAGGAAAGAAAGTAGCAAAGAAACTCGCCACTGCGCGTGGAGCGGATACCGTCCACCGTTCCAACGTCCGCGCTTACCCGAAACCGCTCGTGCCGCCTATGACGCCATCCTTGGCCGTCATACGGCGGCGGGCCGACATCACGTCGGCCTCTACAAGTCACGTTGCCGCGCGGAAAAATTTCTGCTACAATTCGTGCGAACAGGAGGGAGGAATTTTTTTTATGCTCAGGAAAATTTTTGTTGTCGCGCTGATAACGATGCTGATGGCTGGTTGCGGCGCAGATAAAATCGTAGGCACGCCCGACAAAGCCGTCCTTGCCTACGCTCAAATCAGCATGACCGGCGACAGCCCCAACATGCAGGCGGCGGGCTTCACCGACGAAGACCGCAATGCAATCCGCAAAAATCTGTCGAACACGTTCGTCACGTCTATGGCGAACATCACCCCGATGAGCGACGCCGCCGCCGAGGAGATCACCAACATTTACTTCGACAGGCTGAAGGGCGCGATGAACTTCAAGGTCACTCTTGCCAAGGACGACAGCGACCGCCCCGTTGTCGAAATCACAACCACACCGATTGACCCCGCCGAATCCGCACGCACCGTCGCCGCGCAGAACGACGAGTTGTTCGCGCTCATTGGCATGGTCGGCAAGCTCAAGAGCGAGGGTGCCGACGACGCCGCGTTGAAGGCGAATGATCAGGTTCAAGCTCTGGCAGTTGCCGCGCTGAAAAATTACATCGACAACATCAAGTTCGCGCCCGAAAAAACTTTCAGCGTACCCTGCGCCAAAGTCACCGGCTCCGACGGCAATGTTCATTGGGCACCCGCCGACGCCGATGCGTTCGTAAATTTCCTAACGGGTCGCTAATCGGAAGGGAGTGGTTCGCGTGAAAAAATTTTTCCTGTTGGCAACGCTGCTGGTGACGATGTTGCTGGCGGGTTGCAGCGAAGTTTCTGACGGCTCCGCACCGCCGCGCGACGTCAAAACCGCCACCTTCGCCGACGCCTACAATTCCACCGACAGCTGGATTGTTTATTGGTACCTTTGCGGCACGGATCTGGAATCAAACAGCGGTGCTGCCTCGGCTGACTTGCAGGAGATGTTGGAGGTCAAGCTGCCCGCCAACGTCAAGGTGCTGATTATGACGGGCGGTGCCAATCAGTGGCGCAACAACGTCGTCTCCAATGACGCGGCGGAATTTTATCTCTATGACAGCAACGGACTTCAGCGCATCGCTCAGGCGAACGATACCGACATGGGCAACGTCCGGACGCTCACGGACTTCCTGCGCTATGGCAAAGAGAACTACGACGCCGACCACCGCGTCTTGGTCTTCTGGGATCACGGCGGCGGCTCGGCTGTCGGTGTCTGCTATGATGAGCGCACGGGAAATTTTTTGAGCCTCAATGATCTGCACGACGCCTTCAACGCCGTCTATGACGCTGACGCCGACAATCCGCCGTTCGAACTCATCGGCTTCGACGCCTGCTTGATGGCGACCTACGACACCGTCAATGCGCTCGAAGGCCTCTGCCGCTATGTCACCGCCTCTGAAGAGGTTGAGCCAGGAATCGGCTGGAACTATACGGGCTGGCTCGGTGCTCTGGCTGAAAATCCTGCGCTCAGCGGCGGCGGGCTCGGCAAGGCAATCTGCGACAGCTACATGGACGACTGCGAACGCTACAACGTCGCTGATACCGCCACGCTCTCCGTCGTCGACATGAGTAAGTTGCCCGTCCTTCGCAATGCTTATGAATCCTTCGGGCTCGAAGCTCTGCGTGCTGCCCGCGACAATCCCAGAAAGTTTTTTGCAAGCTTCGGACGCGGTGCCGCGCAAGCAGAAAATTACGGCGGCAACACCCGTCAGACCGGCTACACCAACATGGTTGACATCGTCGACCTGGCTCGCGCAAACAAATCCATCGTCCCCACCAACGCCGACAAAGTCATCGAAGCCGTTGACGCTGCCGTCGTCTACAAAGTGGCTGGCGGCTATCGCAATCGCGGCGGCGGTCTTTCCGGCTACTACACCTACAGCGGCGACGAAGGGCTCCTCGTCAAATATCTCAACCTCAACAGCGCACCTACCCCGCAGAAAATTTTGTACTACTATCTGGTCTACGGCGAAATCCCCGCAGACGTCCTGCCTCTGCTCGACGGCGATTCATTGGTCACGCCCGTGCCCGAACCACCCGTTCAACGTCAGGACATCTTCCAAATCGCCCAGCTCAACGAAATGCCCGTCAAGCTCGACAGCGGCAACAACGCCTTCGTCCAACTCACCGCCGAGCAAATGGATCAAATCTCCTCCGTTCATTGCCAGCTCGTATACATGGGGCTTGAGGACGACTTGATCATCTATCTCGGCTCGGACGCCGACATCAACGCCGATTGGAACGCGGGCACCTTCACCGACAACTTCCGCGGCGTCTGGCCAATGCTCGACGGTCACCCCGTCTATGTCGAAATCACCGAAGAGAACGACGGCTACAACCTCTACTCCATCCCCATCAAGCTAAACGGCGTCGAATGCAATCTGCAAGTCGCTTACGTCTACGCCGAACAGAAATATTACATTCTCGGCGCGCGCAAGGGTCTCGACTCCAACGGCATGAGCGACCGCGACCTCATCAAGCTCAAATCCGGCGACGAAATCACCACGCTCCATTACGCAATGACAATCACCGGCGACGACGAGGACTTCACGCAGGTTGAAGCAGACACCTTCACCGTCGGCGACGACCCGCAAATTAAAGACGAACAGCTCGGCAACGGCAGCTACGGTTACGCCTTCGAGTTCCTCTCGCCAACCGAAGAAAGCGCAATGTCGAACTTCATCCTGTTTACGATTGACGACGGGCAAATCACAACGAACATCGACGTCCAGTAAATTTCCCGCCGAAAAAATTTTTGACCGCCCGATACGTCGAGCGGTCTTTTTTTAGCTTTCATCAAGCGGAAGGTTTACAGCTTAAGTTTCGTGCCGTACGTATTTAACGAATTCTTGCAGACTTATTACCAAACGATTTTGGAAACGATGCTTGCGACGCTCGACACGATTTTAGAAGATTACGAGCTTACTGCGGCTTCTGCTGAAACTTAATCAAAATTCCGACGTACCACGGGTTTATGACCGCGTAGATTATGCGACACTCGTCGAACATAAGCGGGTTTGGCAGTCATTGTAAGCAACCACTGAAAAAGGAAATTGGAATCCAGATGTTGAAATGCATAGCGCAAGGAGGTAAGCGATATGAAAGACATCACAACTAAGACAGCTTCCCAATCACTTGACAGTTTCCTGTTCGACCTGCAACGCTTCGACAGCGTACTCGGCGGCACGAACAACGCCTTAGCTCTCGACGTGACCGACGGAGAATTTTCTTTCGACGAGACGACGAAAAAACTTTTCATCGCCGCGGGAACAAAAATTGCTATCGTCAGAGACGAGCAAACAATTTCGCTGACGGCCACCGAGGATATTTCCGCGCCTTACA
>JADEZQ010000016.1 GCA_015206785.1 Quinella sp. 2Q5
ACGTCAACGACGTGCGAGACTTTTTAAGCGAGGGCGACACCGTTCGAGTCAAAGTCATCAACGTGGACGGCAACAAGATCGCGCTGTCACTCAAGCAGGCAAAGCCCCGACCGCCCGAACAAGACGGGCAGTCTTTCAGGCAAAGGCGCGGAAATTTTCGCGGATCGCAACGGCAACTGTCGGCCTCATTCGAAGATAAGCTGTCCAAATTCCTCAAAGACAGCGACGAACGCTTGACCGACCTCAAACGCAAAACCGATTCCAAACGCGGCGGGCGCGGCTCGCGTCGCTCGGACTGACTGCCCCTTGCACACGGCAGGGGGTGCTTTTTAACTGCTGAAACGATTCATCGATATCTGCGCGGCAGAAAAAATTTTCGCCGGCGTCGGCAAAGTTCTTGTCGCGGTATCGGGCGGCGCGGACTCTTTGGCTCTGGCGCAATTGCTGATTGATTCGCGGCGACGCTTCGGCGTGGAAGTTGCCATCGCACATTTCGAACACGGCTTGCGCGGTCAAGCTTCCGTCGAGGACGCGGCGTTCGTCAAAAATTTCTCGCACGAGCGTAACGTCGAATTCATCGGCGGCAACGGGGACGTTCGACAGTTCGCGGCGGCTGAAAAAATTTCCGTCGAGACTGCAGCCAGAATCGTGCGCTACGAGTTTTTGCGCGACGCCCGTCAACATCTGAACTGCGACGCCATTGCCACCGCCCACCACGCCGACGACCAGGCTGAGACGATTTTGATGCGGCTCCTGCGCGGCGCGACGACGGCGGGCTTGTCGGCAATGAAGTTGCGCACGTTCACCGAATACGGGCTGATTGTCCGCCCGCTGTTGAAATTCCGCAAGACCGAGCTGGAAAGTTTCTGCCGCAGAAAAAATCTGTCGCCGCGTGTGGACGCAACGAACTTCGTCCCCGACGCCACGCGCAACCGCATCCGCTTGGAGCTCATACCCGCGCTTGAAACGTTCAATCCCGCGACAGTCGAGACGCTTTGCCGCTTCGGGGCAGTCGCGGCGGACGAGACGGACTTCATCGACATGCAGACGGAAAAAATTTTCCCCGCCGTCGTCGTTGAAGGTGCCATCGTCCGCGCAGAGTTCATCAAGTTGCACAGCGCACTTCAACGAGCCGTCATCAAAAAATTTCTGGTGCACATCATCGGTTCGGCAAAGGATTTCGGCTTCATGCACATAGACGGCGTGCGAAAGGTTTTGCTGAACAATCTTTCGGGCGTGGAGCTTCCGAAAAAACTTCGCGCCGACTTGAAACGAGGAAGACTCACCATCACGAATAACTTTTAACGAAAGGGTTGATTGCCATGAAGAGCAAGGAAGATTACATCGAACGCGTGCTGTACACCGAGGAGGAGATTGCCGCCCGCGCCAAGGAGATCAGTGCGCAAATCAGCGAGGACTTCAAAGACATTGCCAAGCCCCTCTTGACGGTCGGCATCCTTAACGGCGCAGTCATGTTTTACACGGACGTTGTGCGGCGGCTGACCATCCCCGTGCAGTTTGATTTCCTGATCGCTTCCAGCTACGACGCCAACAGCCACTCCAGCGGCAAGGTCAACATTCTCAAAAACCTGGACAACGACCCCAAAGGCCGCGATATCCTGCTCATCGAAGACATTATCGATTCGGGCACGACAATGAACTTCCTGATAGATTACTTCATGGACAAGAAGGCAAACAGCGTGAAGATCTGCACCCTGCTCAACAAGCCTTCGCGCCGCAAAGTCGACGTCAAAATCGATTACTGCGGCTTCGAAGTTCCCGACGAATTCATTGTCGGCTACGGGCTGGACTTCGCGCAACATTATCGCAACCTGCCGTATCTGGGCATTCTCAAACGCAGCGTCTACGGCGGCAAATAATTCATCGGCAAAGGAGCGTTTTGATTGAACAGTTTCATGCGCAACGTCGGGTTTTATCTGCTGGTGATCTTCATCGCGATAACTGCCTACGATTACTTTTCGGTTAAGCCCAAGCCCGTGGAAGAAACGAGCTATTCGCAGTTCCTTCAGCTGGTGGAAAAGGGCGACATCGCAAAGGTCGTGCTGACAAGGAACACGATTCAAGTCACCAAAAAAGACGGCGGCGAGTTCACCACGACAGCACCCGACGAGCCGATTGGCGACGAAACTCTTGTCGGAAAGCTCGAAGCCAAAGGAGTGGACATCATTGCGCAGAATCCGAAAGATCCGCCCTGGTGGATGACGCTCCTTACGTCGCTGTTGCCAATTGCGCTGCTTGTCGGTTTCTGGTACTTCATGATTAACCAGGCTCAGGGCGGCGGCGGAAAAGTTTTTTCTTTCGGCAAGAGCCGCGCCAAGATGATGGGCGGCGACAAAGTCAAAATCAAATTCACTGACGTGGCGGGCGCGGACGAGGCAAAGGAGGAGCTTGCCGAAGTCGTCGAATTCCTCAAGCACCCCAAAAAGTTCAACGACCTCGGTGCCAGAATCCCCAAGGGCGTGTTGCTGTTCGGACCGCCCGGCACCGGTAAAACGTTGCTCGCCAAGGCAGTGGCGGGGGAAGCGGGCGTCGCGTTCTTCTCAATCAGCGGCTCGGACTTTGTGGAGATGTTCGTCGGCGTCGGCGCAAGCCGTGTGCGTGATCTTTTTGCGCAGGCGAAGAAAAATTCCCCGTGCATAATCTTCATCGACGAGATTGATGCCGTCGGACGTCAACGCGGTGCTGTCGGCGGCGGCGGCCACGACGAACGCGAGCAGACGCTCAATCAGCTGCTCGTCGAGATGGACGGCTTCGCTGCCAACGAAGGCATAATCATCATCGCCGCGACGAACCGACCGGATATCCTTGACCGCGCGCTGTTGAGACCCGGACGTTTCGACCGTCAAATCGTCGTCGACAAGCCCGACCTTACCGGACGCGTGGCGATTCTGCGCGTGCATACCAAGGGCAAGCCCATCGCCAAAGACGCCGACCTCGACATTCTCGCGCGGCGCACACCCGGCTTCACGGGCGCGGATCTGGCTAATCTCGTCAACGAAGCCGCACTGCTTGCCGCACGCCGCAATAAACACGAAATCAACATGACCGAGCTGGAAGAGTCAATCGAACGCGTGATGGCGGGGCCCGAACGCAAATCCAAAGTCATGAGCGACAACGAGAAGAAGCTCACCGCTTACCACGAGGGCGGGCACGCTCTGGTTGGAATGTTGCTCAAACACGCCGACCCCGTCCACAAAGTCACAATCATTCCGCGCGGACGAGCCGGCGGTTATACGCTGATGTTGCCAAAGGAAGACCGAAGCTACGCCACGCGTTCGGAGCTGATTGACCGGCTCAAGGTTGCAATGGGCGGGCGCGTCGCCGAAGAAGTTGTCCTCAACGAAATTTCCACCGGCGCATCTCAGGACATTCAGCAAGCGAGCCAAATCGTTCGCGCAATGATTATGCAATACGGCATGAGCAACGTCCTCGGTCCCGTCGCATACGGCGGCGACCCCGCGCAACAATATTATTTCGGGCAGCCGCAGAAAAATTATTCGGAGGAAGTGGCGGGCGAGATCGACAAGGAGATTCATCGTTACATGCAAGAGGCGTACGAGGCTTGCCGCACAATCATCAACGACAACCGCGACAAGCTCGACGCCATCGCCAAGGCTCTCATCGACAAGGAGACTTTGACGGCGCAGGAGCTCAAGGATATCGTCTTCGGCGTGCCGGAAATCGAACAGCCCTTCCAGAAAGATCCGCCCGTTGATCTGTCCAAGCCCGCGCCGATTGAACAGAAACTTCCCGACGACCCGACGCCGTCGCCCGTATAAAAATTTTTTCGAGGAGTTGACCGCAGCTGACGAACTCAACGCGGTCTTATTTTTTTGGAGGATGATCATCATGAGCGAAGTTGTATTGCATTTCACCCGCGCGGGGCACGTGGAGAACATTCACCGCGGGGACGTTGTCGCCGTCAACAGCGCGGGCAAAATCGTTTCGTCCGTGGGCAATGCGCAGTTGCCGATGTTCTGGCGCAGCGCGGCGAAGCCCTTCCAAGCTCTGGCGTTCGTGAAAAACGGCGGCATGGAGCGTTACGGCATAACCGACGAAGAACTTGCCGTGCTCGTCTCCAGCCACAGCGGCGAAGAGAATCACGTCGCGCTTGTCCGCGGAATTTTGGCGAAGCTCGGTCTGGACGAATCTGTTCTGGATTGCGGCGTATTGCGTCCGTTGAACGGCAAGGCGTTCAAAAAACTTTTGGTCTCCGGCGAACCGATAACCGCCGTGCACAATCAATGTTCGGGCAAACATTCGCAGATCATCGCGCTGGCAATGATGCTCGGCGTGGACGTCAGCGGTTACATTCGCCCCGAACACCCCGCGCAGAAAGTCATCTTCCGCAACGTGGCAATGGCGTCGCGTATGCCCGAAGACAAGCTCGAAATCGGAATCGACGGCTGCGGCGTGCCGGTGTTCTATCTGCCGATTTACAACATGTCGCTGGCTTATGCTCGGCTGTCCACGCCGTCGAAGGGGGATTGGAACGACTACACCGACGCCGCCACGAGAATCCGCGACGCAATGAGCCGTTATCCGCAAATTGTGGCGGGCACCGGACGAATCGATACGGCTGTGCCTGAAGTCACGAGCGGCAGAATCATCGCCAAAGTCGGCTCGGACGCGGTCTTTTGCATGGCGGTCAAGGACGGCGACCTGGGCATCACCTTCAAGGTTGAGGACGGCTCCTTCGCCACGGTCACGCCAATGACTATCGCCGTGCTCAAACATCTCGACCTGTTGACGCGCGAGGAAGCTGACGAACTCGATAGACGTTTCCCGCCCGTGCTCAAGAATCATCGCGGGGAAGTCATCGGCACGATTGAAGCTGTCTTCTGAGGTGTCGGCATGGCGAAGATTAAACTGCTCGACACCGGCACCATCAACAAAATCGCGGCGGGCGAGGTCGTTGAACGCCCCGCTTCCTGCGTCAAAGAGCTCGTCGAAAATTCCATCGACGCGGGCGCACGTCGCATCGAAATCGAAATCCAGAACGGCGGCAAGGCTTTGATTCGCGTGACTGACGACGGCACGGGCATGAGCCGTGAGGACGCCGCGCTTGCCGTCCGCCGCCACGCCACCAGCAAACTTTCCACCGCCGCCGATCTTCAGCACATATCGACGCTGGGTTTCCGAGGCGAGGCTCTGCCGACGATTGCTGCCGTGTCAAAGTTCACCTTGCAGACGCGCCGCGCTGACGACGAATTGGGCACGCTCATCAAAATCGACGGCGGCTCCGTCATCGACACTCACGAGGTCGGTTGCAAGGTCGGCACCACGGTCATCGTCGAAGATCTGTTCTTCAACACGCCCGCCCGATTGAAGTTCCTTAAGGCGACGCCCGCCGAGGCGAACAAGATTTACGATTACGTCGTCAAGCTCGCGATTAGCCGCCCCGACGTCGCGTTCCGCTTCGTCAACGGCAACCGAACCGCCATCGCCACGCCCGGCAACGGCAAGCTCACCGACACCTTGAGCGCGATTTACGGCACCGAGCTGACCGATTCGCTGTTGACCGTCAAACGCGACGGAGACGATTTGAAACTGTCGGGCTTCGTGACCAAGCCGAACGTCGTCAAGAGTCATCGCTCCTGGCAAACGTTCATCGTCAACGGGCGCGTGGTCGAAAGCCGCACCATCGCCAAAGCACTTGACGAAGCATATCGTTCGCTCGTCGCGAAGAACGGCTTCCCCTTCGCCGCGCTGATTATCGAGGTGCCGCAGACTTCCATCGACGTCAACGTTCACCCGCAGAAGATTGAGCTCAAGTTTGACGACGACGGAAAAATTTTCAAGACGGTTTGGCACGCCGTGCGCGAGGCTGTCGAAGGCAAAGTTTACGGCGAACACAAGCTGACCGAGGTTGCCGCCGCGCCTGAAGCACCGCGCTTCGAACAGTTCACGTTGGGCGAGGACTTCCAAGAAATTTCTCCGCCGCCGAAAAAAATTCCTGAGCGCAAAAAAAATCCCCGCGACGATTTCGACTTCGAGCGGGTGCTGACGACCGTCACCGAGGCAAAAAAATTTTCATCGTCCGCCGACGTTCGCCCTGCCGAAAAAATTTCCGAGCCCGCCGACGACGTTCGCCCCGCAAAAAAAATTCCGCCGCCCGTTCAACAGCCCGCCCTTGAGCTTGAACCCATCGGGCAGGTGGCGCGCTGTTATGTCGTGGCGCAGGACGAGCATGACTTGTACATCATTGACCAGCACGCCGCGCACGAACGCGTTCTCTTCGACAGGCTGAGCTCTTATGCCGAACGAGTGCCCGCGCAGGGTTTGCTGATCCATCGCGTGATGAAGTTCGACGCACGAGAGAGCGAGCTCATCGAAAAAAATTTGGCGGTCTTCGCGGATTTGGGCTTCACTATGGAACCGAGCGGCGCGGGCGAATTCCGACTGATTGAGCTGCCCGTGGACGCCGCCGACACCGACGCAGAGGATCTTTTGCGCGGAATATTGGCGGAGATTTTCAGCGGCGTGGACGAGTCCGACGACATTGCAAAAAAAATTCGCCGCGCGGTGCTCTCAACGACGGCGTGCAAAGCGGCAATCAAGGCTGGGTGGGAACTGAACCTGCGGCAGATGCAAATCCTGCTCAACGATCTGTCGCGGACGGCGCACCCGCACACTTGCCCACACGGACGCCCGACCATCATAAAATTTTCGGCGGACGACCTGGCAAAGATGTTTAAGCGTACATGAAGTTTTTTGCCGCAGACAGCGGCGGGTCTTACTTTTCTTTGCTGGTCCAAAGAAAAGTAAGCAAAAGAAAGGACCCCCGAGCCGGCAACGACGCATCACGTCGTCGTATGCCGGCGGCCGCCCGTCCATGGGCGGCCTCGTTGTCAGCTCAGGAGACGGGTGACGGGTTCACGTCAGCAACTCGGCGGCAAGCTTCGCGTTCAGGCGGGCACTGTCGCCGAGTTTTTTTAGTAGCGCACCGTCCGTTGAATTTCGTGGCGTGTAAAGTTTCGTCATTGCTTCGGAAAAAATTTTGTCGGCGGTGACTGAGGAGAGCGTACCCGAAATTTTTTCGCCGACCGAATCGAGGAACCGTTCAATCTTCGGGTCGTAGGAGATGCCCAACATCGGCACGCCCATGAGCCCCGCGAAAATCAGCGCGTGCAGCCTCACGCCAATCAGGACGTCCATGCACCCGACGAGGCTGAGGATCTCGCGCGTGGAAAATTCTTCGTCGAGCACGGCGGCGGGCGTAGTCATCAGCGCGGCGACGTCGCGGGCGGCGCGTATGTCTTCGGGGAATTTCATCGGCAGGAAAATAATTTTGGCGGCGGTCTCTTCAGCCAGATGGTCGAGGGCGGCGGCGAGTTCGCGTTGAAAATTTCCGCTGTCCGCCCAATGACGAATGGCGACGCCGACAAGTTTTCCGCCTTCGGCAACCGAATGTCGCGCCAGAATTTTTTTGCCGATGTCGAGCGGCGCGGGTCTCATGGCGAGCACGGGGTCTGCCGTCAAAAAAATTTTCGGGCGGGTGATGTTGAGCCGTTCGAGTTCCGCCAATGAGCCGCGGTCGCGCACGGTGATCAAGTCCACGCGGTTGACGATAAGCTCCGTCAGCTTTCGGGCGAAGGTGCCGCGGATGGGGCCGATGCCTTGCGCGTAGAGCATGACCTTGCAACCGAAGGCGAGCGCAAAAAAAATTATCGCCAGGTAGTAATACAGGCTGCGCCCGCTGGTGACGTTCTGCAACAGGGAACCGCCGCCCGAAATGAGCAAGTCCGCCGCGCGGATTTTTTTTATGATGGCGCAAATGTCCGGCCGTTCCAATGCATCAACGCCGTGACGGTGCCGCGTGTATTCGGGGTCAATGGAAATGACGCTGACGCGCAGGTCTGCAATCTCTTCGCGCAGAACCTGTAGCATCGCCGCGAGCATCGCCTCGTCGCCGCCGTTCTTGGAGCCGTAGTAGCCGGAAATCACAATGTTCATATCAACCTCGGAAATTTTTGCTGGGCTAAAATTTTTGTTATCTATTCTGCCCGCGCCGCAATTTCCCTGCCGCCAATGAAGCTTGCCCGTGCCCGACGCCTCTGCTAAAATGTCGGCGAAGGAGATGATTACCTTGACGAGAAAATTTTTTGCCGCGCTGATGGTTGCGGCAGTGCTGATGACCGGTTGCGGTGATGAGTCTGCCGACTCCAACGAGAGCGTGACCAATGAGCAAGCGTCGCCCGTCGCCGCGAAGGTGCCCGCCTTCAGCGCAAAGACCGTCGACGGCGAGACCGTGACTCAAGAAATTTTTGCCGAGAAGAAAATCACGATGGTGAACATCTGGGGGACATTCTGCCCGCCGTGCATTGGCGAGATGCCTGAGCTTGGCGAGATGGCTCGTTCATTGCCCGACGACGCACAGATTATCGGGCTGGTGTGCGACGCGACGGATGGTTCGCCGGAAATTCAGAAGGCGCGGGAAATTTTGTCGAAGGCGGACGCTGACTTCGTGAACATCATTCCCAACGCCGAGCTGCTCAAGTTCATGGAGGGCGTTGAAGTTGTGCCGACGACGATTTTCGTCAACAGCCGCGGCGAAGTCGTTGGCAAAACAATTCTCGGCGCGGACATCAAGGGCTATCACGCACAGCTGGAGCAACTGCTCAAATGATGCGGCTGATAATCTTGACGGCGGCGGCGGCGATGATCATCTGGGGCATTGAGCGCGGTGAACTGTCGGCTATCTTCGCGAAGGCGACGCGCGTTTGCCTGGAGTGTATCGGTATCGGCTGATGCGGCGGCTGATTCAGTTGGCGGCGACGGTGCTGACCAATCCGCATGCGGCGAACTTTTTGGGCGGCAGGATTTATCGCGGCGGGCTGAAAAATTTTTGTGCGCCCGGTCTGAACTGCTGGTCGTGCCCCGCGGCGACGTTGAGCTGTCCCCTCGGCGCAATCCAAACGATGAGCTTCTACGCGGCGGGTTGCACGTTGCTAATCGGGCTGTTGTTGGGGCGGATGGTCTGCGGCTTCCTGTGCCCGTTCGGATTTTTGCAGGAGCTGCTGAACAAAATCCCCGCGCCGAAATTTTCTCTGCCGCGACGACTGACGCGCGTGAAATATTTTCTGCTGGCGATGTTCGTGCTGATTGGTCCGGTCCTCACGGAATTGAACGCGCCGACCTTCTGCCAGTACATCTGCCCCGCAGGCACGCTCGAAGCCGGTTTGCCGCTCATTGCCGCGCACGAAGACCTTCGCAATCGCCTCGGCTCGCTGTTCGCGCTGAAGGTGACGATTCTTGCGGCGGTGATTGTCGGCAGCGTCCTCGTCCACAGATTCTTTTGCCGCGTGATGTGCCCGCTCGGTGCCGTCTATGGTCTGCTGAACCGTTGGAGCTTTTGGCGGCTGAACTTTGCGGCGGACAGGTGCGTCGGTTGCGGCAGATGCCGACAAGCTTGCCCGATTGAATTGGATCCGACGCGCGAAGTTAATTCCGCCGAATGCGTGCGCTGTGAACGTTGCGTCGAAGCCTGTCCCACGGGAGCTTTGACCTGCCACACACCGCCCGTTAAATTTCCGTTAAAACGCCCGCCGACAGTTGACGGCTCATAAGGTACCTTGTATTATAACCGTACAGGTACCTTAAATTTTTTTGGGAGGGTCGGACATGCAAGACAACGCGTTACTCGAAAAGTTCCTGGAGACACATCACCTGATGCGCCAATACAACGCGACGTGGTACAGAAAAAATTTCGGCGGGCTGGATCCTCGGCAGGGGCAAGGGCGAATCCTTTCGGCGTTGCGGCGCATGCACAGCATCAGCCAAAAGGAACTCGGCTTCATCTTGGACATCCGCCCGCAGTCGCTCGGTGAGCTGCTGCAGAAGCTGGAATTACACGGCTACATCAGCCGCCATCGTTCGCCGACAGACAAACGCGCACTGATTGTTGAGCTGACGGACAAGGGCGAGGAATTCCAAATGCAAAAGCCCGACTACGAAGAATTGTTCGTTGACCTGACGGCGCAGGAATGTGACACAATGAAACGGTCGCTGGAAAAAATTTCCGCGCGCCTGACCGAACTCATCGAACAGGAATCATTGGACGACTTCTACTGAAAAATGGCGACAATCGCCGCTTGATTGAAAAATTTTTTCCGCGCGAATATAATTGCTCCGACGAAAGGGGGATGCTCTTTTGGACGAGCAATTTTTTTTTGACACGGAAAAAATTTTCGGCGGGCTTAATCCCAAGCAACGCGAGGCAGTTAATTGCCTCAACGGACCGCTGTTGGTTATGGCGGGTGCGGGCTCCGGCAAGACGCGCGTTTTGACTTGCCGCATTGCCAATTTGATTGCGCAGGGGATTGCGCCGTGGAATATTTTGGCGATAACCTTCACCAACAAGGCAGCCAATGAGATGAAGTCCCGCGCCGCCAAAATGATTGGCGAGAGTGCCCGCGAGGTTTGGCTGAGCACGTTCCATTCGTTCTGCGCACAAATTCTGCGCCGCGAAATCGACATCACCGACAAGTTCAAGCGCAACTTCGCCATCTACGACGCGAGCGACAGCAAGGCTCTCGTCAAGCAATGCGTCAACGAATTGAAGCTGTCGGCGGAACTTTTTGCCAACGCCAACGCGGGGATATCCGCCCTGAAAAACGATTTGGTTAGCGTGGACGCGTTCAAGGAGCGGTCATTGAATCGCAGCGTGTACTTCAAGAACCTTGCCATGATTTACGAGATGTACCAAAATCGCCTGCAACAGAACAACGCGCTTGACTTCGACGACCTGATATTCTTCACCGTGAAAATTTTCAGCGACTACCCCGAAGTTTTGGAGAGATACCGGGAGCGTTTCCAATACATTTTGATTGACGAGTATCAAGACACGAATGCCGCGCAGTACGAGCTGACCAGGCTTTTGGCGGCGAAATACAAGAACATCTGCGTTGTCGGGGACGCCGACCAATCGATTTACGGCTGGCGCGGCGCGGACATGCGCAACATCATGAACTTTGAACGCGATTATCCGAAGGCGACCGTTGTCCTTTTGGAGCAGAATTATCGTTCGACCAAGACCATCTTGCGGGCGGCAAACGCCGTCATTGCCAACAACGACGACCGCATTCCCAAAAACCTTTGGACGCAAAACGACGGCGGCGAGAGAATCAAGCTCATCGTCTGCGAAAGCGACCGACAAGAGGCGCAGCTTGTGGCTAGGGAGATTCGCAGGCTGGTTGAGTACGAAAACTTCCGCTACGACGAAATTGCGTTGCTCTATCGCATGAACGCCCAATCGCGCCCGTTCGAAGAATACTTCATGCAGATGGAGATACCCTACGTCATTGTCGGCGGGCTCAAGTTCTACGACCGCAAGGAGATCAAAGACATTCTCGCCTATCTGCACGTCATTGCCAACCCGAACGACAGCGTGCACCTGCGGCGGATAATCAACACGCCGCGGCGCGGGCTCGGTCAAGTCAACGTGAACAGGCTGATGGAATATGTCGAGGACGAGGGGATTTCGTTCTTTGAGCTGGTGACCGACATGAATCGCCTGCTGATGGTGCCGGGGCTGACGCAACGCTTCCGCAACGGCATTAGGAACTTCGCGGCAATGATGATGAGTTTCATGGAGTCCGCCAAAACTTTGCCCGTACACAAGCTGATTCAGACCGTGCTGGACGAGACGGGCTACATGGACGCCTTCAAGACCGACGACGCCGACGAGAGCAAAAATCACACCGACGACGCCCGCGAGGAGAACTTGGGCGAGTTCATCAACAGCGCAAAGGCTTTCGTTCAGCTCAATTCCGAAGCCACGGTGCAAGACTTCCTCAATCACGTCGCGCTTATCAACGACACGGACGCCGTCGCGGACAAGGAATCGCGCGTCAAGCTGATGACTGTCCATTCCGCAAAGGGGCTGGAGTTCCCCGTTGTGTTCGTCGTGGGCATGGAGGAAAAAATCTTTCCGCACGGCAGTGCTCTCGATACCCCCGAAAAGCTCGAAGAGGAACGCCGCGCTTGTTATGTCGCTTTGACCCGCGCAGAGAGGAAACTTTACATCACCGCCGCCGCAACCAGAATGTTCTTCGGCGAGATGCTCAAGCAGAAGGTTTCGCGCTTCGTGGACGAGATGCCCGCCGATTGCATGGAGAGCCACGGCTACCTCCCCGAACGCCGCCCCGTGCCCCAAGTCGGCAAATTGCCCGCCCGTCATGTTGCGCCGAAAAAATCTGCACCGACGCAGAGAACGCGCACCGATTGGAATGTCGGCGACCAAATCAATCACAAACTCTGGGGGCTCGGCACCGTCATGGACGTCGGCAACGTCAACATCACCGTGCAGTTCGCCAATCCCCAGGTCGGCGTCAAGAAGCTCGCGGTCAAGGTCGCGCCGATTACAAAAATTTGAGGCGGGTGATTCACGTGGACATTGCTCAGGTCAAAGCGGAGCTGGCTCAACTGCGCAAGGAGATTCGCCGCCACAACCGCAGATATTATGAGCTGGACGCGCCGGAGATTTCCGATTACGAGTACGATCGGCTTATGGCTCGGCTGAAAGATTTGGAGGCGGCGTATCCCGAATTCGTCACAGCGTCATCGCCAACGCAGACCGTCGGCGGCTCGGCTCGTCGTGAGGCAGGCAAGCTCGTTGCGCATGATGTGCCGATGCTTTCGTTGCAGGACGTCTTCAACCGCGCGGACGTCGAAAATTTTGTCAGCGACACCATCGAGAAGCTCGGCGACGTTGAATTTGTCGTTGAGGAGAAAATTGACGGGCTCAGCTTGGCGTTGCGTTATGTCGAAGGAAAATTTTCGCAGGCCCTCACGCGCGGCGACGGCATTCATCACGGCGAGGACGTCACCGAAAACGCGCGGGTCATCGCCGACATCGTTCAACAGCTGACCGACGCGCCGACCTATCTGGAAGTCCGCGGCGAGGTCTATATGACGCACGCCGACTTCAACGCGACCAATGAGCGGCAGGAACGTCTTGGGCTGAAAACTTTTGCCAACCCCCGAAACTGCGCGGCGGGCACTCTCCGTCAGCTGGACAGCCGAATCGTTCGCGAGCGTCGCCTGTCGATGTTCGTGTTCAATCTGCAACGCGTTGACGGCGTCGACATCGAAAGCCACACTCAAGCTTACGACTTCATGCGCCGCAACGGAATCAAGATCATCACAGGCTACGCGGTCTGCAGGACGTTCGACGAGGTTTGGCGGGCGATTGAGGATATCGGCAAGCGGCGAGACTCTCTCGGCTACGACATCGACGGCGCGGTCGTCAAGGTCAACAGCTTCGCGCAACGTGAGCAACTCGGCGCGACGAGCAAGTTTCCGCGCTGGGCAGTGGCGTATAAATATCCGCCGACAGAACGTGAAACCATCCTTCGCAATATCGAGCTCAGTGTCGGGCGCACGGGACGCATCACGCCGACAGCCGTCTTCGATCCCGTCAGCTTGAACGGCACCCGCGTCGAACGCGCCACCCTCCACAACCGCGACTTCATCAGCTCAATGGACGTGCGAATTGGCGACACCATTCGCGTTTACAAGAGCGGCGAAATTATTCCGCGAATCAGTGGCGTGGAAGTGGCGAAGCGTCCTGCAAATTCCGCGCCGTACAATTTCCCCGAAGACTGCCCCGCTTGCGGTCATCGCCTCGAACGCGACGACGACGCCGTTGACTTGCGTTGCGTCAATTCCAATTGTCCCGCGCAGCTTGAAAACCATCTGCTGAATTTCGTCGGGCGCACGGCAATGGACATCAAAGGCCTCGGCGAGACGTCTATCCCGAAGCTCATCGCTGAAGGTTTCGTTCGCAACGTCGCCGACATCTACAAGCTGCGTGATCATCGCGACGAACTCATCGCCAAAAAAATTTTCGGGCTCGTCAAGTCCACCGACAAAGTCCTCGCCGCCATCGACGCGAGCAAAAAAAATTCCCCCGCGCGTCTTCTGACGGGCTTGGGGATTTTTGGTGTCGGGAGTGCCGCCGCACGTAACCTGCTCAAAAAATTCGGCGGCATTGATGAAATTTCGCGGGCGACTGTTGACGAACTGCAGGAGGCAGACGACATCGGAGCCGTCACCGCCGGACACGTCCGCAAATTTTTTGATGACGCCGACAACCGGCAGATCCTCAACGAACTTCGGAGCGCGGGCTTGAACTTCATCGCGGAGAAAAAAATTTTTGACGCGTCGCCGATTGCGGGCAAGACCTTCGTCCTGACGGGCACGCTGACCAATCTCACGCGCGAGGCGGCGTCGACGCTGATTGAGGAGCGCGGCGGCATCGTCAAAGGTTCCGTCGGCAAGAAGACCGATTACGTCGTCGTCGGTGATGCGCCGGGCTCGAAGCTGACGAAGGCTCAACAGCTCGGCATAAAAATTTTGTCGGAAGCGGAATTCGACGCGCTGATTAAAGAGCCGTGATGACCCACAGATAATTTCGCGTCGCCAGCTCGTTGACGGCTTGAATCTGCGCGGGCGTCAACTTGTTGCTGATGTAGAGCTTGGGCGTCGTACTGAAGAGCGGAACTTTTTCGGCACGCAGACCGTGAGCCGCAAGGTAAGCCATCGCCTGTTGCTCGTCCTGCAATGCGTCATCGTTGATCTTGTCATCGTAAACGTGTTCGTACATCGCCTTGGTCTCGGCGTAAATGGTCGGAGCTTCAGCCGCGCCGAAGAGAGCCGCCGCCGCGTCCGTGAAGTATTTGCGCTGAACGAAGTCCGACGTTATCAGGCAGCCGCCGTGCTTCTGCAAGACATCGCGGATATTGTCGAACATCTTGTCGCGATTCTCGTCGTTCAGGTAAATCGTCACGCCCTGCTCGATAATGCAAATCCTGCCGTTGAGTTTGTCGGCACTCGCCATCATCAAAGGACCGTCCTGCAACCAGAACGCGTCGTAGGTGACGTTGTCCTTGGCGCGCGTGCCAAATTCATCAACGCACCAATCGCCGATTAGGCAAACCGTCTGCAGTTCACCGACGACAACCTTGCGCCCTTCGTCGCCGAGAACCATTGCCCGCGGCGAAAGAGAGCACGCCAGATCGAAGACGTTGTCGTAATCGTGTTCGCGGACGTATTCAATGGCGGCGGCGTAGTTAAGCTCTTGATAGAGCGCGTTGGCAAGTTTGATCCGTTCGAAGTCGGGCAGGTTATCCGCGTTGAAGAAGACCGGTCGTTTCATCAGCGTGAGGAATTTGTCAGCCTCCGGAATTCCCGCTTCGGTCAGCCATTGCAGCTTCACCTGCGCGGAATACTCGACCATCTCGAATTCAGCGGCGCGTGCCGTCGTCGCGACCATCAACGCCAGCAGAATCGTTGCGAAAAATTTTTTCATGCGCTGCCTCCTACTCGATGACGTAAGCCTTAACGATCTCGCCGTAGTAAGCGACGTGCGGGGCAGAGTGATCGCCTTCAGCGGGATAGAACTTTCCGAAGCGCGACGAAATATCTTTGACGGTCTGCTCAACGCTGTAGACAACGCGGCATTCCAAAGTCAGCGGAAATTCTTTCAGCGCGGGCGGACGGACGATGTCGGCCTCAACGACGTGCAGACCAGCCTTGGCGATTTTGTCGATGTCGCGACCGGACTTGCTGCCGCAAAGTGCCAGAGCCTTCTTCATCTCGGTTGACAGTTCGCCAATCGGTGCGCACACAGTGAATTCGCCCGTGCGTTCAATAAGCTCGTAAGTGAAGCGGATGGAGCGGACGTAGGCAACGAAAATCGGCACGCCCCATTCCACGCCGAGCGTCCCCCAGCCAATCGTCATCGCGTTGACGCAGTCTTCCGCCTCGCTGGTGAGCAGAATCCCGCCCGGCAAAGCTTTGGCAATGTCGACCGCATAATCGAACGGATTGATCTCTCGTTTCATATTGTTACCTCCTGTCGATAATCTGCGGCGATTTTAACACGCGGGAATTTTTTTGCAAAGGCGGCCGTCGAAAAGTTTTCCGCGGTAATAAGCGATTGTTCGGGTATAAAGACTCCTCACAACATTGACAGCCCGATAATTCCCGCGACGAGACCGACCGTCCAGAAGACGAAGACGACTTTGACTTCCGACCAGCCGCCCAGCTCGAAGTGATGATGCAGCGGGCTCATGCGGAAAATTCTTTTGCCCGTCGTCTGGAACGAGATGACCTGCAGGATGACTGACAGAGCCTCGCAGACGAAGACGAAGCCGACGATTGCCAGCAGAATTTCCGTGTGCGTGAGGATGCCGACCGCCGCGAACGCTCCGCCCAGTGCAAGGGAACCCGTGTCGCCCATGAAGACTTTGGCGGGGTGGAAGTTGAAGCGTAAAAATCCGACGCACGCGCCGACCGTCGCCGCGCAGAAGACCGCCAGATCCTCGTGCCCCGTCAGCAGACAGATGACCGCGTAGCAACTCGCCGCAATCGCCATGCAACCCGAAGCCAGCCCGTCGAGCCCGTCGGTCAAGTTCACGGCATTGGACGCGCCGACCATCACCAGCAACATGAACGGCAGATACCAACGTCCGGCGTCAAGCGTCACGTCCGCCACGGGCAACCAAATCTTCGGGCTGAAGTCGACCAGCAATTCGGACGCGACAACCGTCGTGACGATGACGATGAGAATTTGTCCGGCGAGTTTGTAGCGGGCGAGCAGACCCTGATTGTGTTTGCGCACGACCTTCAAGTAATCGTCGACGAAGCCGAGCACGAAGTGTCCGAGCAGAATGAACAGCGCGAGAAAAATTTTGGCGTTCCATTCGGCGAAGGCGAGCGTCCCCGCGACGATGCCCGCTATCAAAAAAATTCCGCCCATAGTCGGCGTGCCGCTTTTGACCTGGTGGCTCTTGGGACCTTCGGCGCGAATGCTCTGCCCGAACTTCAGGCGGTGCAAAATCGGAATACAAATCGGCGCGAGCATGAGCACGACACCCGCCGCGACAGCTCCCGCCATCAAAAGTTGCGTCATAGAAAAATTTTCACCTCAGATGAGTTCGATGATCTTGTCCATGTGCATGACGTGCGACGCCTTGAACAGAATCGTGTCGCCGTCGCGGACGATCTCAAGAATTTTTTTCGCGGCGTCCTCGTGCGTGTCGAAGGTGTAGACGTTCTTCAAGCCGGCGTCGCGTGCACCGGCGGCGATGAACTTTCCGAGTTCGCCGAGCGTGATTAGCGTGTCAAATTTATTTTCGACGAGTTCCGCGCCGATCTCGCGATGAACACTTTCGGCGATGTCTCCCAGCTCCAACATGTCGCCGAGCACAGCAATCAACCGCCCGCTGTAAACTTCCGCCGCCGTCTTGATCGCCACGCGCATGGAAGCGGGGCTCGCGTTGTAGGCGTCGTTGACGATGGTGAGCCCGTCGCGCCTGATGACCTCGAAGCGCATCTTCGTCGTCGTCAAGGAGGAAACGCCGCGCTGAATCTCGTCGATGTCCAAACCGAGCGTCAAGCCCGCCGCAACAGCTGCCAACGCGTTGGAAACGTTGTGACGACCGAGCATTGGGATTTCGAAGTCGTGCTTCTCGCCGCGATAGACCAGAGTGAATTCCGTGGACACGCTGCCAATCAAGACGTCGTGCGCGGTGATATCGGCGTCGCCGTCAAGCCCGTAAGTGACGACGTTGACGCCCGTGCCCGCGAAATTTTTCATTGCCGCGGTGTATTGATTGTCCGCGTTCAAAATGACGGTGCCGCCCGCGGGAATTGCCTCGACAAGCTCCGCCTTTGCCTTGGCGATGTTGTCGAGCGTGCCGAGGATTTCGATGTGGGCTTCGCTGACGTTGGTGACGATGCCGATTGTCGGGCGCACGACTTGGGCGAGCGATTCAATCTGACCGAGCCCGCGCATACCGATTTCCACGACGGCGGCGTTATGTTTGTCGTCAAGCTCAAGAAGCGTCATTGGCACGCCGACTTCGTTGTTGAAGTTGCCGGAAGTTTTCTGCACGTGACCGAGCCCGCTCAACGCCGCGGCAGTCAAATCCTTCGTGGTGGTCTTGCCGTTGGAGCCGGTGACCGCGACGATGGGGATATCGAAGCGATTGCGCCAGGCTCCCGCGATTTTGCGATAGGCGTCGAGCGTGTCGTCAACCTTGAGGACGATGCTGTTGGGCAGACGTTTGGCATTGCGGCTGACGAGCACGGCGATGGCTCCCTTGTTGAAGGCGTCGCAGGCAAAAGATTCGCCGTTGAAGTTCTCGCCCTTCAAGCCGACGAACAACGCGCCCGCCGTGACCTTTCTGCTGTCGGTCGTTACGCTGTCGAAGAAAATTTCCGCGTCGGAATTGCAGTCCGCACCGGTGACTTGGACGACTTCCGACAAACTCAATTTATGCATGGGTAGCAACCTCCCTGATGGCTTCGCTTGCAACTTCGCGGTCGTCGAAATGAATCGTGCCGCTGTTGAGTATCTGATACGTCTCGTGACCTTTGCCGAGGATCATAACGACGTCGCCCGCCGCGGCAAGTTCAATCGCGCGGAAGATGGCGGCGCGTCGGTCGGCAATGCGTTCGTGAGCTTTGGAGCCGATGCCGCGTTCGATGTCGTCCAAAATTTTTTCGGGATCTTCAGTGCGTGGGTTGTCGCTGGTGGCGATGACGACGTCGGAGAGTTCAGCGGCAATCGCGCCCATGACGGGTCGCTTGGTGTTGTCGCGGTCGCCGCCGCAGCCGAAGACCGTGATGATTTTTCCGCGGGCAATCTGTCGTGCGGTGAGCAAAACATTCTTGACGCCGTCGGGTGTGTGCGCGTAGTCGACGATGACGGCAAAGGGCGCGTCGGCTTCTATGCGTTCGAATCGACCTGGCACACTGCGGAAATTTTTCAGCGCACGGCAAATGACGTCGGGTCTGATGTTTTCCGCAAGAGCCGCACCGATTGCCGCCAGCGTGTTGTAAACGTTGAACATGCCCGTCACGCGCGTGGCGAGCTCCGTGGCGAGAGTGCCGCGAATTTTGAACTGCATGCCGTCCGCGCCAACGGTGATGTCTTCGGCGCGAAGGTCTGCGGAATTTTTCACGCCGTAAGAAATTTTTCGGCAGAGGCAGTGTCGCTCAATCTCCGCAGTCGCGGCGTCGTCGGCATTGATCACGGCGGATTTGCCGGTCTTGCGCCCCGAACGACTGACCGCGTCGAACAGCCGAGCCTTCGCACGTAGATAGTTTTCAATCGTGCCGTGGAAGTCAAGATGATCCTGCGTCAGGTTTGTGAAGACCGCCGTATCGAACTCGATGCCCGCGACGCGACTTTCAGCCAGAGCATGACTTGAAACTTCCATGACGACGACTTGAACGCCGCGAGATTTCATGAGCGCGAAGACGTGTTGCAGGTCGATGACGTTGGGCGTGGTGTTTGGGTTGGGAAAGCTTTCGTCGCCGATGAGGATTTGGATCGTGCCGATGAGCCCGACGCTCAAGCCCGCGGCTCGAAAGATTTCCCGCAACATGTAAGTCGTAGTGGTCTTGCCGTTGGTGCCGGTGACTCCGACGACGCGCATTGAACGGGCGGGGTAGTCGCAGAAATACGGCACGACAACCGCCAGCGCAGTCAACATGTCGGGGACGATGAGCGCGGAAATATTTTCGGGCGGCGTGAAGTTTTGTCGCGCAGTCATAACCGCGACGGCTCCTCTGTCGACAGCCTGCCCGATGAAGTTATGTCCGTCAACGTGTGCGCCTTCCATGCACACGAACAAATTTTTTTCGGTGACCTTGCGCGAATCGTGTTCAATGCCGCCAATGTCGACGTCCGCGCCGACGATTTTGGCTTCGGGAATGAGCAGCGCAAGTTCGCTCAGCTTCTTGGTCAAGTTCTCGCCTCCTTCGCCGTCAATTATAATTGAACGTTCGCTGAAATTACAATGGTGCCGAAAAATTTTTCAGCGCACAAAAAAATCCCTCGGCATTCGTCGGGGGATTTTCGCGTCAGAAACTGTTGAGCACGCCGTCCAAGCCGTCGCGTCGGTAGATGTCTTTAAAGTAGCTCAGGTGCTGTTGAATGATGGCGTCGAGCGCACGCATGCTCAGCATTTCGACGGGAGCGCGGTCGTCGGTGAGGATGTTGGAGCCGCGGGCGGGCGTTGACCATTCGTCGGCGGTCTGAATCATCAGCGCGGCAAGTTCAGCGTCACCGAGAGCCTCAGCCCGTGAGCGCAGCGTGTCAAAAATTTTTTCGTCGGCGGCGGCAAACAGCACGCGATTGGTCACGCCACGCGCGTCGATAATTTTCTCGGCGGGAAAAATTTTTCCGATGGTGTCGATGAGATATTCGTTGATGTTGCCCGCGCCCGAAGCCCTCATGTTCAGGTTGACGACCATGACGCCGCGAGATGTCAGGTGACTTTTGACGAGCGAAAAAAATTCCGTCGAACTCATCTGGAACGGCGGCGAGATATCCTGGAACGCGTCGACGAGAATCACGTCGTAAACGTTCGCGTCGGCTTGAAGGAAGGCGCGTCCGTCGTAGGTGACGACTTCGACATCTGCCGGCAAATCGAAATATTTTCGGGCGAGCGCGGTGATCTTCTCGTCAATCTCCACGCCGACAATTTGCGACGCGGGAAAATATTTCCTGCACTGCTCGGCGAAGGTGCCCGTGCCCATGCCGAGGATCAAAATTTTTCCGCCGCCGGTCATCAGCGGAGCCGCCAGCGCGTAATCGTAGTAGTAGCCCGTCAAGCCGCCGCCTTTGACTTTGACGGACTGCACGCCGAACAGAACATTCGTCGAGAAAATTATTTGCCGAGGAGTGTCGCGGACTTGCAGGTAGTTGTAAATCGATTCGCCCTCGTAAAGAAGATTCTTCTGCCAGAAGGCGAAGCCGCTTGAACTGCCGACGACGCCGCACGTCAAAAAAATCACGACGCTCATAACGCACAGCACCTTTCGTGCGCCGATGCTGACGAAGTAAATCACGCCGAGCAGCAGCAGAATCCCCGAAAAGATCATGAACGTTATCGCGGTGCCGACGGCGGGAATTGTCACGAACGTGGGCAGGAACGTGCCGATGATTGAGCCGACGGTGTTGAACGCGTTGAGGTTGCCGACGATGCGTCCGTTGTGTTCGAGATTGTCGGTTGCGTATTTGACGAGCGACGGCGTGACCGTGCCCAGGACGAACAGCGGCGCGACGAAGATTGCCATGCACGAGACGAGCGCCGCCCAAATCAAAAGGTTGGTGTCGATGGCGACGATGAGCACGCCCGCCACGCCGAGGATCAAAAATTTCCCCAGCACGGGGATGGCACCAATCCACAGCGCGGCGAATATCAGCCGCCGATAAAGTTTGGCGGGGTCAGCGTCGATGTCGGCACGCCTGCCGCCCCACACGTTGCCCAAAGCCAGCGCGATCATTATCGTGCCGATGATTATCGTCCAGACGATTTGCGAGGAGCTGAAGTACGGCGCGAGCAGACGTCCCGCGCCGAGTTCAACTGCCATTATCGACATGCCCGAAAAAAATTCCGTGGCGTAGAGAAAATTTTTGTTTGCCAAAAGCGGCGAAGGTTCACGGTTCATGCGCGGCGACACCCTTGCAGGAAGTTTGCCATCATCAGGCGACCGTCGGGCGTCAAAATTGATTCGGGGTGAAACTGGATGCCTTCCACGTCGAAAACTTTGTGGCGCACGCCCATAATCGTGCCGTCGTCCAATTCGCTCGTGACCTCAAGGCAATCGGGCAAGCTCTCCCGTTCGACAACCAGCGAATGATAACGCCCGACCTCGACGCCTTGAGCCAGCCCGCGATAAATTCCGCGACCGCAGTGTTTGAGCCGAGACGTTTTGCCGTGGACGACTTCAGCCGCGCGAACGACCTTGCCGCCGAAAACTTCGCCGATTGCCTGATGACCCAGACAGATGCCAAGAATCGGCAACGTGCCCGAAAGTTCAGCGATGAGCCGTTCGGAAATGCCCGCCTCGCTCGGAATGCCCGGTCCCGGCGAAATTATCACGGCGTCGAAATTTTTTGCCGCGTCGACGGAAATTTTGTCGTTGCGAATGACTTCGACGTCAGCACCCAGTTCCGACAGCAGCTGATAGACGTTGTAGGTGAACGAGTCGTAATTATCAAGCAGCAGGATCATCGTTCTCGACCTCCTCGACGACTTGGAACAGAGCCTTCGCCTTCTGCAGGAACTCGCGATACTCGTTGAGCGGCACGGAGTCGGCGACGATGCCCGCGCCCGTCTGAATCACGGCGTCAGTGTCGTTTTCAATTCGCAACGTCCGCAACGTTATGCACATGTCCATATTGCCGCAGAAGTCCATGTAGCCGACGGTGCCCGCGTAACTTTTTCGGCGGACGGGTTCCAGCTCGTGAATGATTTCCATTGCGCGGAGCTTCGGTGCGCCGCTGACGGTGCCTGCAGGGAACGTCGCGCACAGAACATCAATCGGCGTGAAATTTTCCTTGAGCTGACCGCTGACGCTTGAGACCATGTGCATTACGTGGCTGAAGTATTCGACCGCGCGGAGCTTGTCGACCTTGACGGTGCCCGCCGCGCAGATTCGACCCAGATCGTTTCGCGCCAAATCGACGAGCATGGAGTGTTCAGCGTTCTCTTTCACGTCGGACATTAAATCAGCGGCGAGGGCTGAATCTTCCTCGGCAGACTGTCCGCGGCGGCGAGTGCCGGCAATCGGATAGGTGAAGACTTTTTGACCCGCGACCTTGACCAGCATTTCGGGCGACGCGCCGACGAGTTTGACGCTGCCGAAATTTATGTGGAACATGTACGGCGAGGGGTTGACCTGCCGCAGCCGACGATAGAACATGAACGCGGGCTTGGTGACTTTGGCGCGGAATTGTTTGCTCGGCACGACCTGGAAGATGTCGCCGGCGAAGATGTGTTCCTTGGCGCGGGCGATGGCGTCGAGGACTTCGGGCGGGGCTTCGGCGTAGCGGCTCATGAAATTTATCGGCGGGTGCGGAATTTTTTCGGGCGGCGAGATTTTTGTCGGCGCGGAAATTTTTTCGGCAAGCGCAGTCATCTTCGCGGCAATGTCGTCGTAAAGTTCGGGCAGGTTCGTCTGTTCGGTGATGTCCGCCAAATAAATCAGCCGCGCAGAATTTTTCAGGGCGTCTAGCACAATCATCACGCGACAAATCATGAACTGCCCCAGAAGTTCTTCGTCGCCGAGATTGAGCCCGCGAATCCTGTCGAACGTCGCGGCGATCTCGAAGTTGAAGTAGCCGACCATGCCGCCGTTTGCCAGCGGAAGATTTTTGTCCAGCGCGGCGGGCTTGTAGCGGCTCATGAAAATTTTTATGGCGTCGACGGGTGCGCCGTCAATGCAACGCATCAAGTCGCCGTCACGAATCATCAGCTTGGAGCGGAAAACTTGCACCTCAACGAAAGGTTCCGCGCCGATGAACGACCAACGACCGAACGCCTGTTGCGTGGTGTCGACCGATTCCAAAATGAAGCCGCGGCCTTCGCCGACGAGTTTGTAGTAAATCGAAACGGGCGTGTCCAAATCGGTGTTGATGTCGGTGCTCACGGCGATTAGGTTTGACTTTTGCGCTAGGCTTACAAATTCGTCGCGCGTCGGAAAAATTTTTTTCATGGGCGATTCCTCACTACAGATTGTCGGCAAAGCAGCCGTCAGAAGAAAGTGATCCACACCAGCTCAGCCTTGTCGACCAGAGTCGGCGTCAGCTCGTCGAGATTTTCTATTGCGGCGAAGTGCCAACGGTTCTGCTCGTCGCGGCGAAAGGCAAGCTCAAACGTCAGCCGCCCGATGAATTGCCCGCGCAGGGAATTGTCGCCGTTCACGTCGAGCACGACGGTCGCGCGGTCGCCTTCGGTGCGGGTTTCGGTGACGGTGACGTCGGCGGCTTGGCGAAGCAATTCAAACTCGTTGGCGACGTACGCGGCGGGATCGTCCTGTGGGATGTCGGGCGCGGGAATTTTCGCGAAGTAAGCGGCGGCAACTCCGTCGATGAACTTCAGATGGCGCGTCTTGTGTTCGGCGTTGTAAGCGGTCAGAAATTCCGCGCTGTGTTGGAAGTACGGGTCGTCGGGATATTTGGCGCGATAGGCGTCGTAATTTTTGGCGAGCTCAACGGTTGCGGCGTCGTAGGTGGCGGCAAAGAATTCGTCGACGTCCACGCGCTGTGAAAGTTTTGCAGCGTCGCGTTCGGCGAGAGCGGTCTTGATGTCGTTGAGCGCGGCCTCAGGCGTATCGTCGGGTGCACAGCCCGCCAAAAAAATCACCGCCGACAGAATCAGCGGCAGAAAAATTTTTGTCGCAACATCACGAATCGCACAAACCGGATGCAACGTCACGTTGCCCGCCGACAGAATCAGCGGCAAAAAAATTTTTGTCGCAACATCACGAATCGCACAAACCGGATGCAACGTCACGTTGCCCGCCGACAGAATCAGCGGCAGAAAAATTTTTGTCGCAACATCACGAATCGCACAAACCGGATGCAACGTCACGTTGCCCGCCGACGGAATCAGCGGCAGAAAAATTTTTCGCATGCAATCACCTCAGCTCGGTCAGGAACTCTTCGAACGGCAAGCCCCAATTCCACGGCAGGTTCAGCTGTTCGGCGCGGGCGATGCACTTGGCAACGAAGTCAGCTGCCTTGCGCGTCGACGCCGTCAAAGTTTCGCCGTTCAACCACGAAGCCGCCGCCACCGCAAAGAAGGCGTCGCCGCTGCCCGAACGGTCGTTGCCGATGCGTTTGCCCGTGACGAAATCAATTTGCCCGCGGTCGTAGATGAAGTTGGTGATGTCGTCCGCGTCGCCGACGTCGAGCGTGACGCCCGTGATGATGACGCGCCCGCCGCGAGTTTTCGCCGCGATGTTCGCCGCCATAGTCGCAAGGTCGGAATCGCTCATGACGCCGCCTTTGGGATATGTCGCGCCCAAAAGTTCACAAGCCTCCGTCAGGTTCGGCGTGACCAGGTCGGCAAACTCCAACAGCTCGCGCATGCGCCGGCACATCTCAGGCGTGTACGTCGCGTAAATTTTTCCGTGGTCGCCCATGACCGGATCGATGATGACGACGGCGGGGAACTCGCTGATGACGCGGCGGGTGATGTCAATCTGCGCGGCACTTCCCAAAAATCCCGTGGCGATGGCGTCGAAGGTCAGCGCGTTCTTCTTCCAGCTGTCGATGTAGTCATTCATGCGGTCGGTGAAGTCGTCCATGAAATAATTTGCGAAGCCCGTATGCACCGAGAGCAACGCAGTCGGCAACGGACAGACTTGGATCTTCAGCGCGGAAATTATCGGCAGCTCCACCGTCACCGAACAACGCCCGAAGCCCGTCACGTCGTTGATGAGCGCAAGTCGTCTCTGCTTAAGCATGCCGTTCAACCAAAATCTTCTTCGCGACGGATTCAAACTCGCCGCGCCCGTAATTGACGAACGGCACGATGGAAATTCCGCCGCGCACGCTGAAGACGCCTTCCACTTCCAGATACCGCGGGTTCAACAGCTTAATCAGGTCGTCGGCGATGGTGTTGACGGCGGTCTCGTGGAACGTCCCGCAGTTGCGAAAGCTCGTCAGGTACAGCTTGAGGCTCTTGCTCTCGACAAGCTTTTCGTCGGGCACGTAGCGGATTTTAATCGTCGCGTAGTCGGGCTGATGAGTTATCGGGCAAAGGCAGGTGAATTCGTCGCTAGTGAGCGTGACGAAATAGTTGCGCTCGCTGTTGGCGTTGGGAATCGCCTCCAAAAATTCGGGCGCGTAGTCGTATTTGTAATCGGTCTTGTTGCCGAGGTTCTTGAGTTCCATAGCGTCTCCTTACAGTCCGAGATTGGGCACGGCGTTCAACGTGGCGTCGGCGAAAGTTTTTTCCAGCGACCGGTAGTAGCCGCGGCAAGCAATCATTGCGGCGTTGTCGGTGCAAAGAATCTTCGTCGGATAAAAAAATTCCAGCCCGCGACTCGTGCACGCCTCCCGCAAAGTTTTTTCCAGCGACGAATTTGCCGCGACGCCTCCCGCCAAAACGATTTTGCCGAGATGGAATTCGTCCGCCGCCGCCAAAGTTTTTTCCGCCAGAGTATCGACGACGGTCTTCTGAAAGCTCGCTGCCACGTCCGCCGCGTTGAGGGTCTCGCCCTTCATCTGCGCGGTGTTTAGGAAATTGAGCACAGCAGACTTGAGCCCGCTGAAGCTGAAGTCGTAGCCGTCAACCTTGGCGTGGGGGAAGGCAACGGCGTTCGCGTCGCCGAGTTTGGCAAGCTTGTCGATTTCGGGGCCGCCAGGGTATGGCAAGCCCATCACCCGTGCGATTTTGTCGAAGGCTTCGCCCGCGGCGTCGTCACGCGATTGACCGAGCAACTCGAAGCGGTTGTAGTCGAACATGCGAATCAGCGCGGTGTGTCCGCCCGATACCACCAGCGACAGGAACGGCGGCTCAAGGTCGGGTGCGCTGATGAAGTTGGCGAAGATGTGTCCTTCCAGATGATTGACGGCGACGAGCGGGACGTTCAACGCGTACGCCAGAGATTTTGCCGCGCTCAGTCCGACGAGCAAAGCTCCCGCCAGTCCCGGGCCATACGTCACGGCGATTTGGTTCACGTCGCGCAACTTGATGCCCGCCGATGTCAGAGCTTCGTCGATGACGGGCATGATGTTGACGATGTGTTTGCGCGAAGCGATTTCAGGCACGACGCCGCCGAATTTTCGATGCAGGGGAATTTGCGTGGAGATGACGTTCGACAAAAGTTCACGTCCCCCGCAAAGCACTGCCGCCGCCGTCTCGTCGCAGCTGGTCTCGATGCCGAGCGTCAGAATTTTTTCCATGTGGTCTCCTCAAATGTTTTTTTTTGCCCGCAACGCGGCCGGGTCTTACTTTTCTTTTGCCGGCCCAAAAGAAAAGTAAGCAAAAGAAAAGGGCCTCTCGACCGGCAACAGGAACCGGACAGGTGACGGGTCGTCATGCGCCGAAGGTCGCGCGGCAGAAATTTATCGGGACGCCCGCCGCGCTGAATTTGGTTTCGTATTCGGTGCGGATATTGTCGGCGGGTTCGGCGGCGTGCAAGTCGTTGGTCACGTCGCGAACGCTCATGCCCATCAACGCGAACTGCTCCAGCGAAAAATCGAACAGCGGGCGGTTGTCGGTCTTGAAGTGAATTTCGCCGTCGGGCTTGAGAATCGTCTTGTACATCTCCAAAAATCTCGCGTGGGTCAGGCGACGCTTAGCGTGACGTTTCTTCGGCCAGGGGTCGCAGAAATTTATGTAGAGCCTGTCGATTTCGTGCGGCGAAAAAATTTCGGCGATGCGGTTAATGTCGAAGACGATCAGGCGGACGTTGGTCAGCTGTCGTTCGCGAACTTTCCTTGCCGCGGCAAGAACGCAGGTCGCTTCGACTTCGAGCCCGATGAAATTTATTTGCGGGTTGCGTTCGGCAATCTGCGTGATGAAGTCGCCCTTGCCCGTGCCGAGCTCAACGAAAAGTTCCCGCGCCGGATCTTTGGCAATGGGTTGAACATCGCCTTGCGTCACGAAGTCAGCGAAGGCTTGAAGTTTTTCGTCGGTGTGAGGCTTTTTCCTCAGGCGCAAAATTTTTCACTCCTCAAGTCCGATTAAATTTTCGTCGCGCAGGAAAGTCGACAGCTTGCGCACGCCGTCCATCACCGCGCGATAATGTTCGGGCGTCAGCGATTGCATTCCGTCCGACAGAGCTTTGGCGGGGTTGGGATGAACTTCCATCATCAGCCCGTCCGCGCCGGCCGCCAGAGCCGCCAGAGCCATCGGTTTGACCATGCGCCACTTGCCGGTGCCGTGCGAGGGGTCGACGATTATCGGCAGGTGCGAAAGGTGTTTGACCGCGGCGACGGCCGACAAGTCCAAAGTGTTTCGCGTGTAAGTCTCGTAGGTGCGGATGCCGCGTTCGCAAAGGACGACGTCGGGGTTGCCCGCGTTCATGATGTATTCGGCGGCGTTCAACCACTCGTCAATCGTTGCGGCAAGTCCGCGCTTTAGAAGGACGGGACGATTGCATTTGCCGACTTCTTTGAGCAGACCGAAGTTCTGCATGTTGCGTGCGCCGATTTGAAGCATGTCGGCATATTCAGCGACGGGCGCGATGCCTTCGACGGTGGTGACCTCGGTGACAATCTTGAGTCCGGTGACGTCACGAGCTTCAGCCAAATACTTGAGCCCCTCGACCTCCAGCCCTTGGAACGAATACGGCGACGTCCGCGGTTTGTAGGCTCCGCCGCGCAGGAATTGTGCTCCGCCGTCCTTGACGATCCGTGCCGCCCGCAAAAGTTGTTCGCGTGATTCAACGGCGCAAGGTCCCGCCATCACGATTGGTTCGCCGCCGCCGATTTTCACGCCGCCCACGTCGATAACGCTTGCCTGCGGATGAAACTCACGGCTCGCAAGTTTGTAGCTCTTGGATATCGCAACGGAACTTTCCACGCCCGGCAACGCGTCAATCGCCACGGACGCCAGCTTCGTCTTGTCACCGATGACGCCGACAATTTTCTGTTGCGCGCCCTCCATGATCTTGGCTTCAAGACCGACGCTGCGAATCGCCTTGATGACCTCGTCTATGTTTTGAGTCGTCGCCTCCGGATTCATGATGATAACCATGTAAACTTCACCTCTAAATTTGTTGCTACCGCGGACGCCGCCGCGTGTCCGACGTAAATTCTTCGCCGCCCGCCATTATCCTGCCCGCCGCAGATTTTTTCGCGCTGTCGATGTATCTGCGGGGCAAAGATGTTATAATGCCTCAACCGTAATCATCATCACGATAGGAGGGCTACGATGGAAATTTTGGTTTGCATTAAGCAAGTTCCCGGCTCCAACAAAGTCGAAGTCGATCCGGTAACGGGCGTCTTGAAACGCGGCGGTGCAGACGCGAAGATGAATCCGTATGACTTGTTCGCGTTGGAGACGGGGCTCAGGCTCCGCGAAGAATACGGCAGCACTCTCAGCGTGTTGACTATGGGTCCGCCACAAGCCGCGGCAATTCTCTACGAAGCCTTTGCTATGGGCGCGGACAGGGGTGCACTTATCACCGACAGAAAATTTGGCGGCGCGGACGTTCTCGCCACAAGCTACACGCTCTCGCAGGGTATCCGCAAGTTCGGCAAGTTCGACATCATAATCTGCGGCCTACAGACTACCGACGGCGACACCGCTCAAGTCGGCCCCGAAGTTTCGGAAATGCTCGGCATCCCCTGCGTGTGCAATGTCCGCGCCATCGACAACATTGCGGACGGTCACATCGTCGTTGATATGGAAATGAGCGACGACATCGAAAAGCTCAAAGTTCCCTTCCCGTGCCTAATCACCGTTCAGAAAGACATCTGCGAACCGCGCTTGCCCTCGTACAAGAAGCAGAAGGCGGCGGCCGGCAGGGAAATCAGCCGCTACTCGCTCGACGACATGGACGACACCGACGCGAAGCATTACGGGCTTGAAGGCTCGCCGACCTGCGTGCAAAGAATCTTCCCGCCGACGTCCGACAAAGTTCAGGAGACGTGGACGGGCTCGGCAGAAGAGTTGTCCGCCAGAATTTACTGCGCGCTGCGGAAGATGAAGTTTACTGCGTGACGGAGGGACATCATGGGAAAGCTAATCGTTCATCAGGACAAGATTCAGGACGTCGCCGCGCTGGTCAAGATTTGTCCCTTCGGCGCAATGGAGAATCGCAACGGCAAGCTCGAAATCAACGCCGCCTGTCGCCTGTGCAAACTCTGCGTCAAACGCGGCAAAGGCGTCTTCGAGTTCGTCGAGACTGAAGCCGCCGTCGGTGTCGACAAATCTGCTTGGCGCGGCATTGCGGTTTACGTTGACCACGCGGACGGCAAGATTCACCCCGTCACCTTTGAACTTATCGGCAAGGCAAAAGATCTCGCCGCCAAAATCAATCAGCCCGTGTACGCAATTTTTATCGGCGCGGACATCAATCACCAGGCGCGGGAACTTCTTCATTACGGCGTGGACAAAGTCTACGTCTGCGACAAGAATGAGCTTCGCGCCTTCAACATCGAGAACTATGCGGCGGCCTTCGCGGCGTTCATCAGCACGGTGAAGCCCGCGGCAATTCTGGTCGGAGCCACGCCCGTCGGTCGACAGCTTGCGCCGAGGGTGGCGGCTCGTTTCCGCACTGGGCTCACAGCTGATTGCACCGTCCTCGACATCCGCGAGAACACTGACCTTGTGCAAATTCGTCCGGCTTTCGGCGGCAACATCATGGCGGAGATTCTCACGCCTCATCATCGTCCGCAAATGGCAACCGTGCGCTACAAGATCATGGACGCGCCCTCTCGTCTCGACGAAATTTCCGGCAGCATCGTTTCATTGGAAGTCGACGAGTTCACGAGCCGCGTCGAAGTTTTGAGCGTGACTCGCAAGCCGAAGGAAATCGGCATAGAAAACGCTGACGTGCTGGTTGTTGCCGGTCGCGGCGTAAAGAAGAAGGAAGACCTTCAACTGATTCGCGAGCTTGCCGAAGTTTTGAACGGCGACTTCGCTTGCACGCGTCCTCTGGTTGAAGGCGGCTGGTTGGAGCCCAAGCGGCAGATCGGTCTTTCGGGGCGCACCGTCCGCCCAAAGCTCATCATAACCTGCGGCGTGTCGGGTTCCGTGCAATTCGTCGCGGGCATGGAGCATTCCGAACAAATCTTCGCCATCAACACCGACCCGAAGGCTTCGATATTCAAAGTCGCCAACTATGCCGTCGTGGGCGATTTGTACGAAATCATTCCGAAGCTGATTGCCAAGATTAAGCAGGGGAGGATCATCGCATGAGCAACTACAATCGGCTGACCGAGCAGGATTTGGCGACAATCGCCACGTTCCTTGACCGCGGGCGCATTCTCTGGCGCGACGAGATTAACGAGGAATACAGCCACGACGAACTGACCGCTGAACGTTCCTATCCGGATTTGGTGGCGCGTGTCGTCTCAACGCAGGAAGTCTCGAAGATTTTGGCTTATGCCAACGAACGGCGAATCCCCGTGACGCCGCGCGGCGCAGGCACCGGTCTCGTCGGGGCAGCCGTCGCCATCGAACGGGGCATTATGATTGACACGACGCTGATGAATCATATCCTTGAGCTTGACGAGGAAAACTTGACGCTCACCGTGGAACCCGGCGTGCTGATTATGACGTTGCGTGCCTACGTGGAGGAGCGCGGTTACTTCTATCCGCCCGACCCCGGCGAAAAATCCGCGACCATCGGCGGCAACATCAGCACCAACGCGGGCGGCATGACCGCTGTCAAATACGGCGTCACTCGCGATTTCGTCCGCGGGCTTGAAGTCGTTTTGGCGGACGGAACGATTCTTGAACTCGGCGGCAAAGTCGTCAAGAACAGTTCGGGCTACGACCTCAAGAACATGATCGTCGGCTCGGAGGGGACGCTCGCTTTCATCACGAGGGCGACACTTCGTCTGGTGCCGCTGCCCAAGTGCAACATCAGCCTGCTCATTCCCTTCCCGACTCTGGCTCAGGCAATCCGCACCGTGCCGCTCATCATCAAATCCAAAGCCGTGCCAACCGCCATTGAATTCATGGAGCGCGAAGTCATCTTGGACGCGGAAGAATATCTCGGCAGGAAGTTCCCCGACAATCAGGCGGACGCGTATCTTCTGCTGAAATTTGACGGCAACACCAAAGAGGAAATCGCCAAGTACTACGACGACGTCGCTCAGATTTGCCTTGAGCAGGGCGCGATTGATTTGCTCATTGCCGACACGCAGGAGCGCAGCGATCCCGTGTGGAAGACGCGCGGCGCGTTCCTTGAGGCTATCAAAGGCACGACGACCATGATGGACGAGGTTGATGTTGTCGTTCCCCGCAACCGCGTCAACGACTTCGTCGAGTTCGTGCACGCCCTGCGCGAGGAGATTGGCATCCGCATAAAATCTTTCGGGCACGCCGGCGACGGCAATCTTCACGTCTACATTCTTCGCGACGACTTGCCCGAAGACACCTGGCACGAGCTTTTGAACGAGGCGATGAATCGTATGTACGCCAAAGCCCGCTCACTCAAGGGGCAGGTCTCCGGCGAACACGGCATCGGTCTGGTCAAGCAGCCGTATCTGAAGGACTCATTGCCCGCGACGAGCCTTGCGATTATGCGCGGCGTGAAAAAAGTTTTCGACCCGAATAACATCTTGAACCCCGGAAAAATTTTTTGCGCGTGAAAGATTTCGGGAGGACGAAGATGAAGACGACGATCCCTTACCACAAGAGCCGCATTCCAATCGAAATCCCCGACAGAAATTTTGTCTGCAGTCTCGTATCCCGCGCGGAAAATTTTCACCCGAACACAATCGAGCAAGCGATTGTCGAACGGGCATTGGACAACCCAATCGGCTCCGCGTCGCTTGAAGAACTCGTTCGTGGCAAGCGGCGCATGGTCATCATCTCCGGCGACCACACCCGCCCCATTCCCAGCCGCGTGACTATGCCGATTATCCTTCGGCGCATTCGACAGGCGAACCCCGACATCAACATCACCATTTTGATTGCCACGGGTTTTCATCGCCCGACGACGTGTCAGGAACTCATCGAACGTTTCGGCGCGGAAATCGTCGCCAAAGAAAATATTGTGGTGCATCGTTCTCGCGAAGACGAGATGGTTGACCTGGGGACGTTGCCTTCGGGCGGCAGGCTCCTCTTGAACAAGATTGCAATCGACACGGATTTTTTGATGGCGGAAGGTTTCGTCGAGGCGCACTTCTTCGCGGGCTTCTCCGGCGGCAGGAAGGCAGTCTTGCCCGGCGTTGCCTCCGCGACGACCGTCATGGCGAACCACTGCAATGAATTCATCGCCGACCCCCGCGCACGCACCGGTCAGCTTGAAGGCAACCTGATTCATCAGGACATGCTCTATGCCGCCGCGCAGGCGAAGCTGGCTTTCATACTCAACGTCGTCATCGACGCGGACAAGCAAGTCATCGCCGCCTTTGCCGGTGATTCGCAGAAAGCTCACGTCCAAGGCTGTGACTTCGTGCTGAATCTGTCGCGCGTGAAAAAAAATCCCACCGACATCGTCATCACGACCAACGGCGGATATCCTTTGGATCAGAACATTTATCAGGCGGTCAAGGGCATGACTGCGGCGGAAGCAAATTGCAAGGCGGGCGGCGTCATCATCATGGTTGCGGTATTGAGCGACGGACACGGCGGCGAATCTTTCTGCAGAATGCTGACGCAAGCTCACAGCCCGCAAAGTCTCCTGGAAAAACTTTCACGCGTTCCGCGCAACCGGACCGAGCCCGACCAGTGGGAAGCGCAAATCCTCTGCTGAATCCTGAATAAGCACCGCGTCATCATTGCCACGGACATTTGCGACGGGCGGCTGATAACCGGCATGCACATGGAGCACGCAAAAACTTTCGACGCGGCACTCGCGCGCGCTTTTGAGCTGATGGGCAACGACGCAACCGTCTCGCTCATTCCCGACGGCGTGTCCGTAATCGTCCGTTGAAGTTGCAGACAAGCAGCGGCAGGTGCTATAATGGCGGAAAAATTTTTTTGAGGAGCGATAACGATGCTGATTGACAACGACGATAAAAATTTGGTCGAGAAAAAAATTTCGAGCGAACCTGTGTTTGACGGCGTGCTTCTTCATGTGCGCAAGGATACGGTGGAGCTGCCCAACGGTCATACGGCAACGCGCGAATGGATCGAACACCCAGGCGCGTCGGCGGTCATTCCTCTGCTGCCCGACAATCAAATCATTCTCGTGCGGCAATTCCGCTATCCCGTCGGCAAAGTCACGCTCGAAGTTCCCGCGGGCAAGCTCGACAAAATCGGCGAAGACCCAATCGAATGCGCGCGCCGTGAACTTTCCGAGGAGACCGGCTACACTGCGGGCAAGCTGTGGAAGTTGACGACCATTGCGACGACCGTCGGCTTCAGCGACGAATATATTCACCTGTACGCCGCAAGCGACCTGACGCCCGGCAAAATTCATCCCGACTCCGACGAATTCATCAACGCCGTAAAAATTCCGCTGACCGCCGCGTTGCAGATGGTGGAGAGCGGAAAAATTTTCGACGCCAAATCCGCCGTGTCGATTCTGCTTTTGGCAAAGCAAGTCTTCCACAGCGAACGGCACGTCAACACGGGGGTGCTTTGATGTTTGATGATATCGGCGGCTTCCTGACGACGCTGATTGCGGGCTTGCCCGGCATCGTCATTGCAATGACAATCCACGAATGGGCGCACGCTCGCGTTGCCTATGCGCTGGGCGATTACACGCCGCGCTTGCAGGGACGTTTGACGCTAAACCCCGCCGCGCACGTTGATCCGATTGGTCTGGTGATGTTGTTACTCGTGCACTTCGGTTGGGCAAAGCCCGTGCAGATAAACCCGATGAACTTCAGCAACCCCCGCCGCGACGATATCCTGGTTTCGTTGGCGGGACCGGCGTCCAACCTCATCACCGCCTTCGTCGCGCTGATAATCCTGGTCATCATGGCGAAGTTCGACTTCCCCTTCTCGGAGGGCGTGCTCGTCGTCTTCAACCTCATAATCATCTACAACATCAACTTCGCGATATTCAACATGCTGCCAATCCCGCCGCTTGATGGTTCGCACATCTTGCGCAACCTTCTGCCGTATGAATTGGCGCGTGCCTATGAACAGCTCGAACGCTACAGCTTCATCTTCCTGATCATAATCCTCGCGACGCCGATCCTCAGCTACGTCTTCGTGCCGTTGCAACGATTCATCTTCGGCATCTTCCGCGGCATTGTCGAGTTTCTGTTGTGAATGTCAAATCCTGCTCAAGGTCTGATACCGTCGAGCAGGATTTTTATTTTCAGGCGGATATTTTCTTGGAACGAGATGTTCAGCTTGCTGAATGCCGTCGTCTGATAAATCGAATGCACCATCTCGGAAATGATGTTGCCCGGCACGTCGGCGCGGAATTCGCCGCACAGCTGTCCGCGCGTGATGATCTCTTCGAACATTTCGCCGAAGCCCGGTGACAGACTGCGCGGGATTTGTTCGGGCTTATCGGAGTGTTCGCCCGCGCTGATGAATAGCGGCAGGATGAATCGGTTTTCGTCGATGACTTTCGCCGTGCACGCGCAACACCGTTCCAAAAGTTCGAACGACGACTGATTGACCGTGCCCGCCGCAGAAATTTCGACTTCGACTTCCTCGCGCAGGTTCCGTGCCAAAGTCAACAGCACCTCTTCCTTGGAGGCGAAGTAGTTGTAGAACGTGCCGACGCCGAGCCCTGCCGCCTGCATGATGAGCGCGATTGACGTGTTGGCGAAGCCGTGCGCCTCGAACATTTTGGCGGCGGCGTTCAGGATTGTCTGCCGTGCCTGAAATTTTTTCCGCGTCCTCAAGCCGATTGCCTCTGCCATTGTCGCGCCCCCTCGAAAAATTTTCTGCCGTCATTATACAAACTGCGCGGGTTTTGCACAAATGCTTGCGAAAAAAAATCCCTCGACCGATGTCGGGGGATTTTCCGTTGACGAAAGTTTTACTGCACGTTCATGGAAAGCTCGATGAATTTGTTGGAAAGGCGCGCGCGTTGCAGGACGTCTTCGGTGACTTCCGCGCCCGCTTCGACGATGATGGTGCCGCTCTCGGCGGTGATGGTCTTGGTTGCGTGTTTGCCGAGCAGTACGCGGCGGCGGCGTTCGTCAACTGCCTTCTCGACCTGCTTCTTTTGCGAGAGCTGCGGTTCGAGCGGCGGCGTCGGTTCGGGTGATTTGCGTTTGCTTGCGCGAGCCTTCTGCAATGCCGCCTTCAAGTCTTCCGCCTGCTGAGTCATTGACGCGATCTTCTGCTCCTCTTCGGTGAGCTTTTTCTTCGAGGCGGACTTCGGTGCTTGGACGGGCGGTGTCTCGACGACGGGTGTCTCGACGACGGGCGGTGTCTCGACGACGGGTGTCTCGACGACGGGCGGTGTCTCGACGGGCGGCGTCTCGATGACGGGCGGCGTCTCAATGACGGGCGGTGTCTAGATCGGAAGAGCACACTCTGAA
>JADEZQ010000017.1 GCA_015206785.1 Quinella sp. 2Q5
TAATAAAATTAAACTATTAATTTTATTTAAACTTTTTCCTTTACAAAATTGTTTTAATTTCCGTAATGTTCTTAACCGTTCTTTTTCTGAAAAATCTGATTCATGAATATAACTTAATGCAAATATTTGACCATCTTCGTCTAACTGAGGAAAAAATAAAAAAAATTTATTTATAAAAATTGATAATAATAATTCTTCATTTGTATCTACAATATAATTTTTATTATAAATATAAATAAATGCTATGATACTATATTGTTTCTGATCATCACTTTGATAAAAAATATGTAATTTTTTACCAGTCTGTATACCTATTTTTTGCTCTAATGTTATATTGTCAATATTAATTATTAATTTGTCCATATAAGGAAAAAAATTATTAATTAATGTTAATACTTTATTTATTTGATTATTAATAACTTCTTCTGTTACAAAAATTTTCTTCTTTCTCATTTTCTTTAATGATTTTTAATTAATCTCTTATACTGCCTACTATTAATATAATTAATAGCTTGCCTAACTACTTCATGTAATGTAATTTTATCACATTCATATAAATCTTTTAAATAAGTAGCTTTATTATTGATGATATTATCTACAATACAATCATAAGCTTTTTTCTCATTAATACAATCAATTGTTTTTTCATTAGTATAATCAATTACTTTTTCGTCGATACATTTATTAAAATTCTGCAGTAAAATTTGAATACATTCATATAAGCATTCAGGACTAAATGATTTAGGCTTTTCCATAATTACTCTCCTTAACTATTTAAATATTGATAATGCGAATTAATAAGTGCTGCTTTTATTGAATCTAAATTTGGACTATTCTGCATTAATCCATCTGCATATTGACAAAAATATTTTTCATCTGCACAAGGATATAATTTTCGTAAATTCATGATATCCATAAAATCATTATTATATGTTTGTTGCTTAGTTTTTTGTTCTCTAGTTCGCTGCTGTTGAATATCATTTAAATTTACATTATCTCCTTTAATAGTGAAAACTGAAAATATTCCTTCAATAGCAGTAAAGCTTAAATAGCCTAAAGTATATAATACATAAACTGCTATACTTGCAACGATCCCAGATGCTAAAATAAATAATTCAATTGATGAATTTAATAAAATAACACCAATTTCAATTAATTCCATACAAATACCAAAAAATGATATTAAATATACCGTGCCGCCTATGACGCCATCCATGGACGTCATACGGCGGCGGGCCGACATCACGTCGGCCTCACGATTCAGCGTTCACGGTATCCATATCAGGTCGGCGACTTCGGGGTTGCCGTCGGCAATGTCCTGTTTGAAGCGATTCAGCGGCGCGAAGATTGGTGCACCGTTGAGCCGCAGACGGAACCTCAGCAACGTGTTGGAGTTCGTGCCCTGCACGGGAATGCGCGTTAAGACGTAGGGGTTGTCGTCGTTGTCAGCCAGCCCGTAATCAGCAATGAAGCCCGCGCAAAAGCCGACCTCCTTGCTGGTGTCCACGGCGTCGAGAGTGTATTTGCCGCGTGGGTAAGCGATGAACTTGGCGGGTTTCTTGAGAGCCCACTCAATCGCCTGTTTGGAACCGTAGATTTCGTTCCAGAGTTTGTCGCCGCGCAATGTGGTCAAGTCTTTGTGAGTCATGGTGTGGCTTTCAATGTCGACGAAACCGCCCGCCTGAAGAGCCCGCGCCATATCCCACGTCAGATAGTCCGTCGTGCCGATGTGGTCAGTGACAACGAAGACAGTCGCGCGAAGGTTGTATTTTTGCAGTATGGGCAAGACGTTGGTGTAGATGTCGGCGTGCCCGTCGTCGAAGGTCAGGATTATCGGCTTAGCGGGCAGAGCCTTGCCCGTCTGCCAGGCGTCGAGCAAATCGTCCGGGGAAATGACGCTGTAGCCGTTGTCGACAAGGTATTTCATCTGCGCCTCGAAGTCAGCCACGGTCAGCGTCGTCGGATTCGTGTCGGCGTCATTGACGCGGTGATAGACCAATATCGGTACGCCGTCCGCCTCTCTTTCATACAGCCAGAAGACGAAGCCGCCCGTCGCCAAAATCACCGCCAACACCGCCACCAAAAACTTTCTCATTGTGTCCCGTCCATTCAGTAAAATTTCAGTCAATATATAACAAGCGGCGTGCACTGTCAAGAAAAATCCTCTGCGGTTTATAGACGTAGTCAAGCGGTTTGTGGTAAGATATTGTGCGTTTAGGAGGGATTATATGGCCGCGACAAATGTGGACCGTGGCGTGCAAAATCCTCAGCCGCACGCACCCAAGAAGAAATCTTCCATGTTCCTGAAGATTTTCATCGGACTGATAATTTTTGTAATCGTGATGGCGGTCGGTATCGGAATCGGCTTCGTGACTGCCAACCTCAACGTCAAGGCGGATCTGTCCAAGGACATTCTGCCGCCCGCCTCGTCGCAGATATACGACAGCGCAGGCAACGAGATTGCCAACATCCACGCCACGGAAAACCGCATGCCCGTCAAGATTGAGCAGATACCCGTCAACCTGCAGAACGCTTTCGTCGCCATAGAAGACAACCGCTTCTACGAGCACAAGGGTGTCGACTTCCGCGGGCTGATTCGTGCGGCTTACACCAACATCATCGCGCAGGAAATTGCCGAGGGCGGCTCAACCATCACCCAACAGCTGGCGAAGAACGCTTACCTCACGCAAGACCGCACCTACAAGCGCAAGATTCAGGAAATCTTCCTGGCATTGCAGCTGGAAAAACAATACACCAAACAGGAGATTCTTGAGCTCTACCTCAACCAGATTTATTTCGGGCAGGGAGCTTACGGTGTTCAAGCGGCCGCGAAGACTTACTTCGGCAAGAACGTCGAAGATCTGAACTTGAGCGAATGCGCAATGCTCGCGGGCATACCCAAGAGTCCAAACTACTATTCGCCGTTCAACAACCTGAACGCCGCCATCAGCCGCCGCAACACCGTGCTGGACGAAATGGCTCATTACGGCTATATCAACCGCAACGAGGCAATCGCCGCAAAGAACGCCGAGCTGGCTCTTGCTCCGCCGAATGTCCCCGAAATGCAAAAGGACGCCCGCTACTTCATCGAATACGTCACGCAGATTCTGGTTGACCGCTACGGTGCCGACGCCGTCTACAAGGAAGGGCTCAAGGTCTACACGACCATTGATCTGGATATGCAACGCATGGCTGAGCAAGCTCTGCTGACTTATCTGCCCGAAGACTACACCGACGCAAACGGCATCGTTCAGCCGCAAGGAGCGATTGTCGCCATAGAACCGAAGACCGGCTACATCCGCGCAATGGTCGGCGGACGCGGCACCGATCAATTCAACCGCGCGACTATGGCGGAACGTCAGCCCGGCTCTGCGTTCAAGCCGTTTGTGTTCGTCGCGGGTTTGGAGAACGGCTACACGCCCGACACCGTCATCGAAGACAGCCCGATTAATATCGACGGTTGGCGGCCGCAAAACGACAGCCGACGCTTCAGCGGCAACGTGACCTTGCGAACCGTGGCGACGTTTTCCATGAACGTGCCCACCGTCAAAATCGCTCAGGCTCTCGGCATAGACAAAGCAATTTTCTACGCGCAAGAGATGGGCATATCGACCTTAGTCCTCAGCGGCGAGCCCAACGACACCAACCTTGCCGTATCTCTCGGCGGCTTAACTCGCGGCGTCACTCCGCTGGAGATTGCTTCGGCTTACGGCACGTTCGCCAACAGCGGCGTCTACGTCCCGCACATCGCCATAACCAAAGTCCTCGACCGCAACGGCAAAGTCATTCACGAGGCAGTTCCCGAAGGGCGACAAGTCATCAGCCCCGAAAGCGCAGCCAACCTCACCAGCATGTTGGAAGACGTCATCTTCCGCGGCACGGGCAAAGGTGCGGCAATCGGCAGACCCGCCGCGGGCAAGACCGGTACCACCAGCAATTACAACGACGCCTGGTTTGTCGGCTACACACCCGACCTCGTCGCCTCCGTGTGGATTGGCAACGACGACAACTCAAGCTTGGACGGCATCATGGGCGGCACGTTGCCCGCAACGATTTGGAGCCACTTTATGCAGAACGCCCTGATCAATGTCCCCGCGCACGACTTCGACGATCTCGTTGTCGACAGACGCTCAAGCCGCGGCAACGTCGTCAACGAAGTGCGCGACAACAGCGGCAGACGTCAACGCGACTACAACGACGAGCCGCGCAGTTCTGAACCTGCACCTGTCAACGAGCCTGAACCGATTCATGAGCCCGAACCCGTCACCGAACCAACTCACGAGCCTGAACCGATTCACGAACCCAGACCTGTTAACGACCCCGAACCGATTCATGAACCCGAACCTGTCTACACCGAGCCCGTGCCTTCCATCGACGACGCACCGACGCCCGGTGACGATCTATCCAAAGGACGAGACTGATGCCGGAAAAAATTTTATCGCAAGCGGTGCGCCTCGACGCGTCGGACATTCATCTGACGGTCGGGCAACCGCCTTTTTTTCGCGTGGCGGGCAAGCTGTTCCCGTCGGGCGAAGTGCTCACCGCGCAAGACGTCGAAGGCTTCCTCAACGCGCTGTTGACGCCGCGGCTGCGTGAAGTCTTCCGAAAAAATTTGGCGGTGGATTTCTCATACGTCGACGAAAAAATTTCACGCCGCTTCCGCGTCAACGTCTACCGTCAACGCAACGTCCCCGCCGTCGCTGTTCGGCTGATTGCCAAGGAAATTCCCGCGCTCGAAGACATTGGCGCACCCGCCGCGCTGAAAAATTTCTTCGACGCCGCGCAGGGTTTGATCCTCGTGACTGGGCGCACGGGCTCCGGCAAATCCACGACGCTTGCCGCCTTCCTCAGTGAGCTGTGCCGTCGAAGAGCATGCCATCTGTTGACGTTGGAAGACCCGATTGAGTTTGAGTACGCCGCAGAAAAATCTTTCGTCAGCCAACGCGAGTTCGGTCAGGATTTTTTTGACTTCGCCGACGCCGTACGTACTGCCATGCGCGAAATGCCCGACGTCCTGCTGATCGGCGAGATTCGCGACGCGGCGACCATGCACGCGGCATTGGAGGCGTCCGCGGCGGGAGTTTTGGTCTTGGCGACGTTGCACACCCGTTCGGCGGCGGAAACTGCCATGCGCGTCGAAACGATGTTCCCGCTCGTGCAACGCGACGCCGTCCGCGATTTGTTTGCCGACGAATTCAGCGCGATAATCTCTCAACAGCTCGTCACCACTTCCAACGGCAGACGATTGGCGGCGGAAGTTCTAATCGCCAACCCCGCGGCGCGTTCGCTCATTCGTCAAGGCAAATACATCCAGCTGCCCAACGTCATGCTCGGCGGGCGTTCAATGGGAATGCAGACGATGGACGCGGCGTTGAAGGCGGTGGGTCATGAAATTTAAATACCGCGGCTACGATGCTCAATCGACCGAACGAATCGGCACGCTTGAGGCGGACAGTTATTCGGAGGCTTATGCCGCGCTGAACTATCAGGGCGTCACCGTCATCCGACTGGAGGCGACCCGCCCGAATCTTTTGCAGGCGGCGGAAAATTTTCTGCTCAAGCAAAAGCTCGGCGGTCAATGGCGTTCGGTCTTCTTCCGACAGCTCGGCGTAATGCTCGGCGTGATGACTTTGCACGACGCATTGAAAACTTTGGCGCGCGCGGCTACAGGTCACCCGTCCGAAAAAATTTTGTCGCAGCTCGTCACCGCCGTCGGCGAAGGTCAATCGTTCGGCACGGCTCTTGCTCGTTGGGAAAATATTTTCGGCAGCGACGCCGTTCAGTCCGTCACTATCGGCGAAGCCGGCGGCAGTCTTCAGGACGTCGCCTCAAGGCTGGCGGTTCGGCTCGAACGAAATTACGTCACCGAAAGCAAAGTTCGCGGCGCAATGTATTACCCCGCGTTCGTGTTGATGGCGGCTCTCGTCGCGGCAGTCGTCCTCGTCAACGTCACGCTGCCCGTCTTCGACAGCTTCTTCGCTCAGCAGGGCGCAAACCTCCCGCTCGTGACGCTGATGTTCCTGCGCGGCGGAAAATTTTTGGCGCAACATTGGCTGGCAATTGCCGTGGCGTTCGCGATGTTCGCCGCGGGATTGACGGTGCTCATCAATGAATCGGACGCCGTGAAAATTTTCGTCGACCGCCTCAAGCTCAACGTCAAACTCCTGCGCGAAGCTGAACTGCGAAATTTTTTCGGGCGAATGAGTTTCCTGCTCGAAAGCGGCGTCACGCTCGACGAAGCTCTGAAAATCTGCGCGGCGGCGACAAAAAATCTCGTCATGCAAAAAATTCTCGGCGACATAAAATTTTCCGTGGAACGCGGCGAAAGTCTCGCCAACCTCGTCGGCAAGCACAACTTCCCGCCGCTGTATGTCGGGCTGATTGTCACGGGCGAAACCGGCGGCGAACTCGTCAACATGCTGCGTCAGTGCGAATCAATGGCTGACTTCCAAGTCGAAAAAATTTTGAGCACGCTGCCCGCCAAAGCTGAACTCATCGGCACTCTGCTGGCAGGTTTGATCGTCGCGACGCTCGTCTTCGCGGTGATGTTGCCCATCTTCGACATGACGACCATTCTTTAAGGAGGCGATTTAAATGGCAATCAACGAACGGCTGATGTACCCGTCCTACGAAATCATTGGAGGCGAAAAGTTCATGGCACCCGCGGCAAGTCCAACTCATGGCAGTATTATCGGAAGACTCTACTCAATCATTCTGAACTACTTGGAGACAACCGACAAAGGCTACGTCTTCACCGACAACACGGACATCCACTTTCCCGACGGCAGTCTCTTCAAGCCGGATTTGTGCATCGTCACGGAAAAAAATTCTGCCATAATCGACTGGCTCAGGGGCATCAACGGCGTACCGGACATGGTTGTCGAAGTGCTGTCCAAGTCCACGCAAAAGAAAGACCGCACCATCAAGAAGGACATCTACGAGGCGAACGGCGTGCGCGAATATTGGATTGTCGATCCGTACATGAAAGCTATCAGCGTTTACATCTTGCGCGACGGAAAATTTTTTCCGGACGACGATTACATTCTATTCGACGCAAACGATTTGGAGTTCATGACCGACGAGGAGAAGCTCGCCATCAAACACGAAGTACCGGTCGCCACGCTCGACGGGCTGAAGGTTCCGCTGAAGTTTATCTTCAAATGGGGCTACTGATATGATTCACTTCAAGGACGTAACCAAAATCTACAAGGACAACGGCGTCTTGGCTCTCGACAAAATCACGCTCGACATCGCGCGCGGTGAGTTCGTCTTCATCGTCGGCACCAGCGGCAGCGGCAAGTCCACGCTGATGAAACTTTTAATGCACGAGGAAGTTGCAACGTCGGGTTCAATCGTCGTTGACGGGCAGGACGTGACGAACTTGCGCCCGAAAGAAATTCCCTACCTTCGGCGCAGGCTCGGCGTCATCTTCCAGGATTATCGTCTGTTGCAAGACAAGACCGTCTATGAGAACGTTGCCTTCGCAATGCAAGTCATCGAGGCTCCGCGCAAAATCATGCAACGCAGCGTGAACACCGTGCTGGATATCGTCGGGCTCCGCGAAAAATCCGACAGCTTCCCCGCGCAGCTCTCCGGCGGCGAACAACAACGCGTTGCCATCGCCCGCGCCATAGTCAACGACCCGCGAATTTTGATTGCCGACGAGCCGACGGGCAACCTTGACCCCGACACCGGCTGGGACATCATGGACATCTTTCAGCGCATTAACGCGGCGGGCACCACCATCGTCATGGCGACGCACGACAAAACCATCGTCGACCAAATGCAACGGCGCGTCATCGCCATCGAAGGCGGCCGCATCACTCGCGACGAAGCCCGCGGTGCCTATTCGGAAGATCAGCCGCAGACTTTCGACAGATTCTATTTCAGGTGACATCATGCAGAAGGGACTGGCAACGTTGGAAATCGTCTTCGCCGTGCTGATTATCGGGCTGCTCATGTCCGCGACGATACCCGCCGTGCAAAACGTCACTGACCGCGCCGCACTCGACTACGAGACGAAAAATCTTTACAGCGACCTGCGCCGTCTGCAAGCGACGAGCCGTTCGGGGACGTTCAGGAACAACGGCATGGGGCGGAAATTTTCCGTGGACGAGAGCTTAGCAATGGAACTGTCGCCCGCGGCCGCGAGCTACAAAATCGTTCGCGGCATTGAGCCCGTCGGTCAAACTCACCACATGCAAAACATCACGAACTTCACCGCGCCGACCGAACGAATCGTCTTCGACAGCAACGGCAAATCGAACGTCAACAGCGGAGCCGTCACGTTGACATCCGAACGGGGCAGGACGTCCAAGATTGTGTTCGACAGCGTGGGACGTTTTCGCGGCGGGCGTGCCGATGAATGACTTGCGACGGATTCTGCGCGGGCAAGGCGGCTTCATGTTGCTAAACGTCGTCTTGCTGACGCTGATAACTTCCTTCGCCGCGATGATTCTGTTGAACGCCGCAACGCGCGTGCGCAACCGTCAATCGACGCTGGAGCTGACGGCACTGTATCTGGCGAACGAACAGCTTGCGCAGTTGGAATCGGCGGCGGCGGCAGGTGGACCTTTGAGCGGCGGATATCTGGGCGACCCCGACGACTTGACGACGAAGAACGCGGGCGTGCCCATCACCTTCAACGTGGCGACCGACATCAACGGCAACGGCTCACTGCGGCGGGCGACGGTCACCGTCACGTGGAAAGTCGACGGCGAAGATTTTGAGTTTGTGGCGGAAAGGACGATTCTCATTGCGCAACAGACACCGTAGCGGCTTCGTGCTCGCGGAGTTTGCGATTGCCCTGCCGCTGTTGATTTTGCTCGGACTGGGTCTGGCGAACGTCAGCGTAAAAATTTTTCAGCTCGGTCGCGATCAGCTTGCCGACTACGTTTTGGAAGACGAGGCTCGTCACGTGATGGAACGCATCGTTCATCAGGCTCGCGCCGCCAAAGAAATTTCCGTAACACCCGTCACCGCCGACATCGACCAGATTAAAATCGTCTTCCGTGCCGCCGACGACGACCCTTCCAACCAAATCCTCAACGTCGCTGAAGTGCTCGAAACGCAATACTTCACCCCGCACATGCAAGACGGCGTCTGCGTCAATCTCAACGCCAAGCGACAGGATTGGGGAGCTTTGACAAACCCGATAACCGGCGAAAATTCTTTCGGCGACACGAAGATCAATCGGCTGAAGTATCACAGACTCGGCGGCAACGTTCTGCATGTCGTGCTGGAGATGGAGAGCCTCGTCACCGCCCGCACCTTTCGGTTGGCGACGGCGGTCTTCATGCCAGGCTGCGACAGCTTCACCATATACGGAGGCACGTGAATGAACGCCAAAGGTTTCGCCACGGTCTTGAGCTTGTGTCTGATATTGGTCGTCGCGCTGATTGTTCGGGGCATTCACGCGGCGGAGGGCAACCACGCTTACGAGACGACAGACGCCCGCGCGGAATTCGATTTGCAGAACGCCGCAGACAGTGCCGTCTTCGAGGCCGCCGCGCAGGTTCTTTCGGGCGATGTAATTTTGCCTGTGAACGAGACGCCCAACATGATGAGCGACCGCCTGAACAATCAACGCCGCCTGGTGAAGAGGACGATTACTTCCGCACACGCGGGGACAATCGCCGTGGAAGCGTGGGGCGAGCGGCTCAACGTCCACCCCTACAAAGTCAGCTACGGCGGCGAGAATGAAACTGCCTTCGCCGGCGGCAACATCGCCAAGAAGGTCAAGGTCAATCGCAAGGAACAGTTCTTGCCCGCGTACGTCTTCTTCAGCGTGGCGCAGACGACGAACGAGCATACGGGCGGAAAAATTTATCGCCGCGCCTTTGCCTACGCTTTGGAAGGCGACGCGACGATTCGCTTTATGGAGCTACCGACGAAGAATTACGTCTACGAGCGGTAAATTTTTTCCAGCGCAGTGACGAGCCCGTTAATCCTGTCGAACTTGAGCTTGTAGCTGACGCGGTTGGCAATGAGCCGAGCCGTGGCGTGCATGATGGTGACGACTTCGACCAGATTGTTTTGGCGCAGGGACGTGCCCGTTTCCACAATGTCGACGATTGATTCGGAAAGCCCGACGCCAGGTGCAAGTTCAATCGAGCCGTTGAGCTTGATGTATTCCATCTGCATGCCGTGCGCGGCAAAAAATTTTTCGGCGATGTGCGGGAACTTCGTGGCGACGCGTGTGTTGTCGTAATCCTCAAGCCGCGAGCTTTTGTCGGCGGGCACAGCCATCATTAGCCGACAGGCACCAAAGCCCAGGTCAAACAATTCGTAGACGTCCTTGCCCGCCTCGTCGATGACGTCCTTGCCGATGATGCCGATATCCGCCGCGCCATATTCCACGTAGGTTGGCACGTCGGCAGTCTTGGTGATGATGAACTTGAGCCGCGCCTCGTCGTTGGTGATGATGAGCTTGCGGGATTTTTCGCTCAGACCGTCAGCACTGAAGCCGACCGAGCCGAGCAAATCTGCCGACAGCCCGAACAGCTTGCCCTTGGGCAGCGCGACGGTCAAAAAGTTTCTGTCCAATTCCATTCCTCCAATCGTGGGGGATTTTATATTGCGGCGGGTGTCTGTGTCAAAAAAATTTTTTCTTGAACGTTGCGGCGCGACTGTGGTATTATTCGCGCGAGGAGGTTGATATCTATGGTGAAGTACGAAGTTAAAATGACCAGCATCGGCAAGGACGCGCAGACTTATCTTGAGAGCAACAGCAGCTTCATTCTGCTCAACGAGAAGATCCGCCCCGCGCTTTCGGATATGGTCGTCGAACACAACGTCGGCGAGCTGACGGCTGATATCGTCGCGGGCGACAAACTCAAGGTCGGCAAGAGCGAATTTGATGTCGTCAAGGTCGGCGACGCCGTCAACAAGAATCTGCGCGAGGAAGGTCACTGCACCATCGTCGTGAACATGGACGCCACGATGCCCGGTCAAGTCGCGGTTAAGGGCGTGCGTCCGCCGCGTCTTCGTTTCGGCAACGTGATTCAATTCTACAGCGAGGAATAATTTTTCTGTCGTAGCGCACGAAGGGTGCCGCTCTTAGCGGTGCCCTTTTTGCTTGCGTTGAATCTACTTTCTTTTGCCGGCAATGGTCTCGGCAACGGGTTGCGTGTCTGATGACGGTGTCGGCTGTTGCTCACTGCGTTTGCGTTTGAATCTACTTTCTTTTGCGGGTCCAAAAGAAAGTAGCAAAGAAAAGGACCTCCGAGCCGGCAACGACGCATCACGTCGTCGTATGCCGGCGGCCGCCCGTCCATGGGCGGCCTCGTTATCGGCTGATTCAACGGGTGCGAGTGCCAACTTGCCCGCGCAGAAGTTATCTGTTATCATGGAAAAAATTTCGAGGGGAGCGATTCACATGAAGGTTCGCAAGGCGGTAATTCCCGCGGCGGGATTAGGCACGCGTTTCTTGCCCGCAACCAAGTCCCAACCCAAAGAGATGTTGCCAATAGTCGACAAGCCCACTATCCAATACATCATTGAGGAGGCGGCCGCGGCGGGTGTTGAAGACATCATCGTCGTCACGGGGCGCAACAAACGTTCCATAGAAGACCACTTCGACCGCTCGATTGAGCTTGAGCTTGAACTTGAACGCACGGGCAAACTTCAGCTGTTGGACATGGTGCGAGCAATCCCCGAAATTGCAAACATCCACTTTATCCGCCAGAAGCAACCGCTCGGTCTGGGGCATGCGGTGTTGACGGCTAGTCACTTCATAGGCTCCGAACCCTTTGCAGTGCTTTTGGGTGATGATGTCGTCGTTTCCCGCAGACCCGTCCTCCAGCAGATGGTTGAGATCTTCGACGAGTACAAGACTTCGATTATCGGCGTGCAGGAAGTTTCCGAAGAGGTTGTCCACCGCTACGGCATCGTCGATTGCAAGCACGTGGAAGGCGGCGTTTACAAGGTCAAGGATCTCGTCGAGAAGCCCAAACGTGAAGCGGCACCCAGTCGCATTGCAATCCTCGGCAGATATATTTTGACGCCGACGATATTCAGCTACCTGGAGACGCAGACGCCCGGCGCGGGCGGCGAAATTCAACTGACCGACGGGCTCAAACGTCTGGCTCAAGCGGAGGCAATGTACGCGTACGTCTTCAAGGGGCACCGCTACGACGTGGGCACCAAGCTCGGCTTTTTGCAGGCGAACATAGAATTTGCCCTGCGCAACAGCGAAATCACCGACGACCTGAAAAATTATCTCGACGCCCTGCACGAGAACATGGACGCGATGCTTGACTACGATTGAAGTTTTCACAACCGAAGGGAGCGTTATCATGAAGATTTTAAAACTGCTGATACTATTGCCGCTGATCTTGCTCGTGGGCTGTGGCGGCGAAAAATCCGCGGGCGATATCCGTTTCGGCACGGGCGGCTCCGGCGGCATGTATTACGCTTACGGCACCGAGCTCGCCAAACAAATCAAAGCCGACAACAAAGTTCGTGCACTCGACGTGAAGACGACTGCGGGCTCGGCGGCGAATCTGCGGCTCCTGCGCGAAAAGTTTCTTGACCTTGCAATCGTCCAGAGCGACGCGCTTTCCGCCGCCGTCAACGGCACGGGCGTCTTCGAGAGCGTGGGACCCGGCGTCGGTTATGCGGCGGTCGCGGGGCTCTATACCGAGGCGTGTCAAATCGTCGTCAACAAAAATTCCAACATCAACAGCGTTGCGGATTTGGTCGGCAAGAAAGTTTCCGTCGGCGAAGAGGAATCAGGCGTTTTGCTCAATGCCGAACAAATTCTCATGGCGCACGGGCTGACCTTCGAGATGATTGAACCTTACTATCTGTCGTTCACGGACGCCGCCACCGCAATGGAGACGGGCAAAGTCGACGCAATCTTCATCACGGCTGGCGCACCTACCTCGGCAATCGTCAATCTCACCATGCACAAGGACGTTCGCCTGCTTAGCATCGCCCCCGAAATTCAAAACAACATGATGAAGCTCTATAAGGGCTACACGCGTTGCATCATCCCCGCGGGCAGCTACCCCGGTCAGAACGAAGACATCTCGACCATCGGCGTCAAGGCGGTGCTCGTGGCAAATGCCGACCTTGCCGACGACCAAGTCACTCACATCACCGAATTCATCATCAAGAACGCAAACAACCTTCCGCACAACACGAGCGACAGCGCATTCACCACCGCCTATGCCGTTGAGGACATCCCCGCCGCTTTCCACGCGGGTGCCGCAAAATTCTACGAGGCGCAGGGCATCAAAGTCAACGTTTACGACGGCAAGTCGGGCGAAGGAGTTAAAGCAAGTCAGGATTGACGGCGCGCAAAGGAAGTGACCTCATGTACACGGTAGAATTCAACATGTACCAGACGCTGGCAGTGGCTGTCGTCATGCTCTACGTCGGCACCATGCTAAAGCGTCGCGTGGAATTTTTGGAGACGTTCTGTATCCCCTCGCCCGTCGTCGGCGGCTTGTTGTTTGCAATCGTCAGCTGTATCCTTTACACGTCGGGAGTTATCAGCTTTGCCTTCGACGAGACGCTAAAGAATGTCTGCATGGTCGCGTTCTTTACGTCGGTCGGCTTTCAAGCCAACGTCAAAATCCTAAAGAGCGGCGGCGTTGCCCTGCTGATATTCCTGGGCTGTGTGTGTGCGTTGATTTTCCTGCAGAACGTCCTGGCGGTGGCGTTGAGCGGCGTGCTAAACATCAGCCCGTTTATCGGACTGTGCACAGGCTCAATCTCAATGGTCGGCGGTCACGGCACTGCCGGCGCGTTCGGTCCGGTGCTGGAGGATTTGGGTCTCGTCGGTGCAACGACACTTTGCACGGCGGCGGCAACTTTCGGATTGGTTGCAGGTTCATTGATGGGCGGACCTTTGGGCAGAAGATTGATCCTCGGCAAAGACCTATTGAAAACCGCCATTAAAGCCGACGACACGCCGCTGGTCGAAGAGGAGAAGAAACACGTTCGCTCCGTGAGCATGTACGCGCCCGCCGCTTACCAACTGGCAATCGCTATGGGTATCGGCACGTTCGTCTCAATGTTGCTGTCGAAAACGGGCATGACCTTCCCCGTCTACATCGGCGCAATGATCGTCGCGGCGATTATGCGCAACTGGAGCGAGTTTACCGGCGCATTCACCGTCCACATCGGCGAGATCAACGACATCGGCGGGATTTGCCTGTCGCTGTTCCTCGGCATCGCAATGATCACCTTGAAACTCTGGCAACTGGCTCAACTGGCTTTGCCGCTGATTGTGCTGCTCGTCGGGCAGACGGCTTTGATGTTCCTTTTCGCCTACTTCGTCATCTTCAACGTGCTCGGTCGCGATTACGACGCGGCAATTCTTTCGGCGGGCTCGTGCGGCTTCGGAATGGGTGCCACGCCCAACGCTATGGCTAACATGCAGGTCTTGACGAGTAAGTTTGCGCCGTCCGTCAAAGCCTACATCCTCGTGCCAATCGTCGGTTCCATGTTCGCCGACTTTTTGAACAGCCTAACCATCACGTTCTTCATCAACTTTATCTGACCACGTCGCACCCAGGGTGCGTGGATTGAAATTGACAGTCGTCGAAAATCAAAAGCCCGCCTCCACGTCGGAAGCGGGCGTAATTTTTTTGTGCGTGATTAAGCTTGCTTGTCGAGCAGTTCGAGCTTGCCGCTCCTGGGGTGGAACATCAGCCCGTGAATTTTGACGTCCTTGGGGATAAGCGGGTTCTCGCGCAGCTGGCGGACGACCTTGACAACATTTTCTTCAGGCTTCTGGAAACTGTCGGTCCATTCGACAAGTTCTTTCTCGACCATCTTGATTGCGTCGGGGCTGATGCCGCGATCCAACATGCCCTTCGTCAGGCTCTGCGAGGTGGTCTTTGCCATGCCGCATTCGTGATGACCGATGATGGCGACTTCCTGCACGCCCAATTCGTAAATGCAAACGAGCAAACTGCGAACGGTTGTATCGAACACGCCGTTGAGGCAGTTGCCGACGGTCTTGATGATTTTTGCGTCGCCGCGTTTGATGCCGAGCGCGGGCTCAAGGAAATTGACCAGGCGCGTGTCCATGCACGTGACGATTGCCAGATGTTTCTTGGGCAATTTGCTGTCGTGGTGGTCTTCGTGTTCATACGCCTTGTACTCTTCGGGCAGGTTGGCGCAGAATTTTTCGTTGGTCTGAAGAATTTGATCGATGACTGACATTAACGTTTACCTCCTGAAAAATTTTGTTGATGCGGTCGCTTACCGCTGCTGAAAATCAACCGAGCTTTCCGACGACGAGCAACGCGTCCAGCTCGGCAAGTTTTTTCTCCAAGTTGAAGTCGACGCAATCTTCATAGAACTCGAAGATGTCTTCGCTGGTTTTGGTCTCGACGTAGAGATAATTGTCCTCTTCCTCGTCAATTGCCAGCCCGTAGCTGACGATCTCGTCGACGTTGATGCGGATGTTGTCCAGCTTGATGAACTGCGGCAAATCTTTCATGGCAATCTCCCCTTTCGTTGACGGAAATTCTATAACCTTTCGGCGGCGGTGTCAAAAAATTTTTTCGGCGGCAAGATTACAATCGCGTTAAACATTTCGGCGGCGCGTAACGGACTCGATAGAGCGGCGTATAACCGGCAGAAAGCAAAATCCAACACGAAAGGCGGTAATCATCATGACGAGAGAAATGCTCCTCACCAACGAAATATTCACCGACGAAATATTCACCGACGAAATATTCACCGACGAAATAATCACCGACGAAATGATCCCCGACGAAGAACTCAACCGCGTCAACGGCAGCACCTGCGCCGAACTGCACGAACTTATTCAGGCTTGCGACGGCAACAAGCCGCTGTTGCAGGTTATAACCGGCGTGGGGGAGATTGCCTGCTCTGCCGTGCCCCCCGGCAACGTCGTAATGGCGAAGGTCATGGAAAACGCGTTAAAGGATCTCGGAATCAAATCCTACATCAGCGTCGGCTGGTGCGGCTCAGGCGTTCGCTCGGTCAGCAACAGCTATTCCAAAGGCAACAAGGAGATGAGCCACGCGGAAGTTGTTGACTACCTCAAGAAGTGGAGTGCCGACACTCTTAGCTAAGCGGAAAAAAATTTCTCGAAGCACAAATCGGCGGAGAGAGTTGACATAGATGACGAATCCCCCTGCACAAATCGGCGGGGGGATTTTTCGTTTGACAGTGATATTAGCGTGGCTTATACTTGCAAAAAATTCGCCGCGAGGAGGTCGGTCACCCCCAATGATTGAGAAGCTCAAGACGCCTTACATGATTGGGTTCGTGCTTATTGTGTTGTTCGCGGTGGCTATGATAGCTTACGGCGCGTGGCTAAACGAGACCAGCGAACACCAAATCGTTGAACGCATGGAAAGCCGCACCATTCCCTTGCAGGGAGCAAAGGTTCAGGCGCGAGAGATTTATCCGCGGCTGATGCTCGAAACAATCAACTTGTATTCCGAAGAGATGGCGGACGCCGTCGCGTTGATTGACGGGCGCGTCGAACAAATTTACGTCTCGAAGAATTCCGACGTGCGCCGCGGGCAAGTGATCTTCACGCTCGTCAACGACGACATCCCGATCAAGATTGAACAGGCGGAAAGTTCCATCGCCCGCGCTGAAGCCCAGCTTGCCAACGCCAGGAACAACTTCGCCCGCTACACTCGTCTGCGCGACAGAAACGCCACGTCCGCCGAAAAATTCGACGAGGCTCAAGCAAATTTCCGTGCGTCGGAAGCTGCCCTGCGCGAGGCTCAAGCCGTCAAGGAACAGTTGCTCGTTCAATCTGCGCGGCAAGACGTCATCGCTCCCATCGACGGCGAAGTTCTGATTCTCTATCGCCAGCAGGGCGCATACGTTCAGGCGGGCACGCCGATAGCTCTGGTCGGGAATTTTGAGCGGCTGTTCTTTTCAATGCCCGTGGACGACCGTCACGCCCAACGCTTGACCGTCGGCACCGAAGCTCGGCTCAGCTTCACCAACAGCCAAATTTTGCGCAAAGCCTACGATACCGAATACGCGGCGGGCAATCGCGGCGACGAAGAAATTTTTTCCGTGCGCGTGCGTGAAATTATGCCCGCGCTCAATGAACCAGCCACGCTCCGCAAAGTCGTTTGGGAAGTCGACAACCGCGTCGGGCTCCTTGAACAGCAAGCATACAGCGGCGCAGTTCTCAAATCCACCCGCCCGCGCAACTGCCTTGCCGTTCCGCTCGCCGCAATGACAGATTCCAAGCGCAACGCCGCCTTCGTCGTCACCGCTCAGGGCACAATCGAACGCCGCTTGATTACGACCGGTGCGGACGACGGCGACTACATAGAAGTTCTTTCGGGGCTCAAGGAAGGCGAAACCGTCATCACTTCCGCCGCCGAAGGTCTCGAAGACGGCATGAAGGTCACCGTGACTTTGATCGGGGGTGAAGGCTGATGTCCGAACAGGAACGTTTGCGCCAGCAGAAAAACCAAATCTTCAGCCAAGAGGCACTCGACAAACTGCGCACACCCGAAAGGCTCGATACTATGTTGCCAATCACCACGCAGGCGGGCTGGATGGCTCTGGTTTCGATTCTGTTGCTGTTGTTCGCCGTGGTGCTTTGGTCTTTTTATGGCGCGTTCACCGTCAAGGCGGAGGGTATGGGTTTGATTATGGATTCGGCGGGCGTGATGAACGTTTCGCACATCGCCAACGGAAAAATCGCGCACCTGTACGTTCGCCCCGGCATGACGATTAAACGCGGCGACTTGATTGCCCACATGGAACAGGCAGAACAATCCGCTGATACTCGCATGGCGCAATACGGCATGGGGCTCGCTTCCAGTGACCGCGACGCAATGGGCAGAGCCTATCAATACGACGCAAAACGCTATCAGCAGGACGTCGCCGAAGATATCTACAGCGACTACGACGGCATCATCGACGAGGTTATGGTTGATGTCGGCACTCTCGTCACGGCCGGCACGCCCATTTGCTCGGTGCGCATCACTCAAAACCGCGAGGACTTGACGGGGCTTCTGTATATCCCGCTGGACAAAGGCAAACGCGTTCAACCCGGCATGACAATTCAGCTTGCACCAAACGGCGCGGACATCACGCAGACGGGCTCGCTAATCGGCGTCGTGCGCAGCGTCTCGCAATACCCAATGACGATTCAGGGCATTCAACAGCACCTGGGCAACGCGCAGCTGGCGCAGTGGATCATTCAGGCGCAAAACTCCTCGGTGATGGAAGTGACATTCGACCTGGTCAAAGACCCCGACAGCGAATCCGGTTACCTGTGGACGAGCCGCGTCGGTGAACACAAACCGATAACCGCCGGCTCATTTTGCACGGGCTCAATCATCATCGAACGCAAGCCGCCGATTGATAAAGTCTTCTACAAATTCAGCCAGTGGATAAGGAATCGCTAATGGACATAATCGAACGCGTCAAAGATTTTTTCGGCTTCGGCAAGAGCCGCGTGAAGGTGCCGACGATTTTGCAGATGGAAGCGACCGAATGCGGCGCGGCGTCTCTGTCAATGATCCTGTCGCATTACAAGCTGTGGTTGCCGCTGGAAAAATTGCGCCAAGAGTGCGGCGTCAACCGCGACGGCTCCAAGGCAAGTTGCGTCATTCGCGCGGCACGCAACCGCGGCTGTGATGCTAACGGCTACCGCTGGAGCGCCGACAGACTCCGTGAGCTGATGGAGTTCCCGCTCATCATTCACTGGGAGTTTAATCACTTCCTCGTTCTCGAAGGCATCAAGGGCGACGACGTCTACCTAAACGATCCCGCGATGGGTCGGCGCACCGTCAAGTGGGAAGAATTCCGCACGTCTTATACCGGCGTGGCGTTGAGAATCGTGCCGAACGCCGCCTTCAAGCCCGAAGGTCACCGCTACAACATTTTCCGCGCCGTCGCCGAAAAACTCGCGCAGGATAAAGTTGCGCTGACCTTCGTCCTTCTGCTGAACCTGGGCATGATAGTTCCCGGTCTCGCCTCGCCCGTCTTCAGCCAAATTTTTCTGGACGAGATATTGACGAAGAAACATTCCGATTGGATGTTCAACTTCTGCCTGGCGATGACGGTTGCCTTCGTCGTCAGCGGCGTGATGACTTGGCTGCAAGCTGTCGTTTTGACGCGCTGGCAGAAGAAATTGACGCTGGCGGATTCGTCAAGCTTCTTCTGGCATCTGTTGCGGCTGCCGATGGCGTTCTTCCATCAGCGGTTCGCGGGCGAAGTTGCCTCGCGCGTGAGCTTCAACGAGTCAATCGCAAGCGTGCTGTCGGGGCCTGCGGCGACGGCGGTACTTCAATTCTTCGTCGCGATTTTTTATTTGCTGTTGCTCTTGCAATACAACGTGACGTTGACGCTGATTGGCGTCGCGTTCATGAGCATAGACTTTATCGTCTTCTTTGCACTGCGCCGACACCTCACCGACCTGAACATGAAAATTCAGCAGGACGCCGGCAAAGAGTATGGCACGATGATGAACGGGCTAATGATGATCGAAACCATTAAGGCGAACGGCAACGAAGCGGATTTCTTCGCAAAGTGGGCGGGCTACCGCGCAAAGGTCTTGAAGGGCTCGCAGGACGTTGCGCTCTGGTCAATGACGGCGACAATCGTCCCGACGCTTTTGGGCGGCATCAACGGCGCGTTGATTATGACAATCGGCGGCTTCTCAATCATGGACGGCGCAATGACCGCCGGCATGTTTACCGCGTTTCAGTCGCTGATGGGAAGTTTTCAAGCACCCGTCAACGCTCTGCTCGGTTTGGGCTCGACATTGCAGACGACCGAAATGCAAATGCAACGCCTCAACGACGTGCGCAAATACGAAGTCGATTCGCTCAACTGCCGCGACGAAGAAATTTCCGCCGACCGACCGATTGCCCGACTCAACGGCGAGCTTGAGCTCAAGGACATCGACTTCGGCTACAGCCCGCTGGAGAAACCGTTGCTCCAAAAATTTTCCCTGCACATTGAGCCCGGGCACTGGGTTGCAGTCGTCGGCGCGTCGGGCTCCGGCAAATCCACCGTCGCCAAAGTCGTCACCGGCATCTACGAGGAGTGGAGCGGCGAAGTTCGTCTGGACGGCATCATCCGCCGCGAACTGCCCCGACCGGTCATCGTCAACAGCGTTTCTGCCGTCGACCAGGACGTCTTCCAAATCACCGGCACCGTCGCGCAAAATCTGTCGCTGTTCGACGACTCGGTCAGGCGCGCCGACATCATTCAGGCTGCCAAAGACGCTTGCATTCACGAAGACATTTTGCACCTGGACAAGGGCTACGACTCCGACGTCTCCGAAGGCGGCATGAACTTCAGCGGCGGGCAACGTCAGCGGTTGGAGATTGCTCGTGCTCTGGCGAACAATCCGTCGCTGTTGATTTTGGACGAGGCGACAAGTGCGCTCGACCCCATGACCGAACAGACCGTGCTGGAAAATATTCGGCGGCGGGGCTGTTCGTGTTTGATTGTCGCTCACCGCCTGTCGACCATCCGCGACTGCGACGAGATCATCGTCCTTGAACACGGCGTCGTTGCTGAGCGCGGCACTCATCGCGAAATGATTCAGCACGACGGGCCTTACCGCCGACTGATTGAGGAGAGGAGCCAAGAAGTTGAGCCGCTATGAAAAATTCTTGACGGCGGGCGAACGCATGCACCTGCCCGACGGCGAACACCTTGCTCTTGTCGAGGCGGGCAAGATCGAAGTCTACGCCATCACCCGCGCCGAAGGTTCCTTCCGTCAACAGTTTCTGGTTGAACTCGCGGCCGGCGGAGCGGCGTTTCCTTCTCTGGACGAATTCAGGCAGACCGAGACGCTCATCTATGCCACCGACGACGCGCGGATAAAAATTCTGACGTTCGACAAAGTGCCCGAAGCCGAGCTGAAAATTTTCATGCAACGCTGGTTCGCCGAGCTGATTAAACTGCCGTGGCTGAGGCTGCTTGCCGACAAGGGCGACGATATGCTCACGATGTGGGCGAACGGCACGGTTCTCGACGGCGCGGACGATTTGATTGACGCCTTCCACGACCACGCGGGAATTTTTTCCATGCTGTTGGGCGTGCGCTTCCAATCCGAAGACAAACGCTTCAGCCGCCGCGTGGAAGTCCGTGCCCGCAACCAAAGGCGACTGCTCGACAGCGCGATAGGAAACCTCGTCGGCGACGACGATTCCGCCGCATACAGCGAGACCACCGAGCGCACCGAACGACTGGAAGAGGCGACCTTCATCGTGCGGCGGGCAGCTGTCGCGCTCAAAATGCCGACCGACAACATCAAGCTCGACCCTGAACTCGTTCGCAAGCTCGACCAAATTCGTTTGATTCGGCGGCTCGTGCAGAAGGGCAACATGCAAATGCGCCTGATTGAACTCATCGACGGCTGGCACAAGAGCGACAGCGGCGTCATCATCGGCTACTTCGGCGCGGAAAAAACTTTGTCAGCCTTCGTGCCGACTGCGCCCGGTCAATACAAGCTCGTCACCAAAGACAATCCCGACGGCACCGAAATAACCGACGACATTGCCGCGCAGATTGATGCGAATGCGTTTGAATGCTACGCGGGCTTTCCTGCGCGGGAGCTGAAAATTTTCGACCTGATGAAGTTCATCTTCCGTCAATGCTGGTTCGCCGACTACAAGACCGTCATCGTCGTGAGCCTGTTCTCCGGTCTGATACCTCTGGTAATGCCGCTGGTCACCGAAACGATTTTCGCCGATATCATTCCCATTCTCGACCGCCAAGGTCTGGCGACGGTCACGCAAGTCATCATGGTCACGAGCTTCACGACGGCATCGCTGGGCATCGTGCGCACGATTGCCGTCATGAGAATTTCCACGCGCATGAACATGGCGACCGAAGCCGCGCTTTGGAATCGACTGCTGACGTTGCCGACGAAATTTTTCCGACAGTTCACGTCGGGCGAACTGGCAAGCCGCATGAACGGCATCAGCGTCATCAAAAATCTGGTCAGCGCAGAATTCATCGGCGGACTCTTCGGCTTCGTCTTCAGCTTCTGGTCAATCTTCCTGATGTGCTATTATAGCCTGAAGTTGACTGCCGCCGCCGTCGCCGTGTGGATTGTCTACGCCATCATAACCGCCGTCATCTATTGGCGCGTCATCACCTTCCAACGCAACCTGATAAACGCCAACAATCGCGAGGCGGGGCTCGTTCAGCAAATCTTCAAGGGGCTGGCGAAATTCCGTGAGCACGGCGCGGAGAATCAAGCTTACTGGCTGTGGAGCGCGGTCTTCGGCGAAACGTGGAAGTGGAACTTGAAACTGCGTTGGCAGGGCAACTACAACACCATCATCGGCAGCGTGCAACCGTTCATCTTGACTATGGCTCTGTATTACATCGCGGTCTACGGCATGGACTCCGTCGGTCCCAACGGTCAGACGGTGCAAGGCATCACCTACGCGCAGTTCATCGCCTTCCAAGGTGCCTACTCCAGCTTCAACGCCACGCTAAACGGAATTATCCCGCTCATCGGTCAATACTTCGCCATTCAGCCGCACATAGAAAACCTGCGCCCGATCCTCAAGGAAGTTCCCGAAAGCGTCGGCGACAAGGCAGACGCGGGCATATTGAGCGGCGCGATTGAGCTAAGCAACGTGACGTTCGGTTACGTCGAAGGCAAGGACGTTCTGCACGACGTGAGCTTCAAAATTTCCGCGGGCGAACACGTCGCCATCGTCGGGCGCAGCGGTTGCGGCAAGTCCACGTTGGTCAGGCTGCTTTTGGGATTCGACACGCCGCGCAAAGGTTCCATCTACTTCGACGGGCAGGATCTGTCGGAGCTCAACCTGCCGAGCGTGCGAACTCAAATGGGCGTCGTCTTGCAAAACGGTCAGCTCATGCAGGGCGACATCTTCACCAACATCATCGGCACAAACGCCCTGACGCAGGAGGACGCCTGGCAAGCCGCCGAGCAAGCGGGCGTCGCAATGGATATCGCAATGATGCCGATGGGCATGCAGACCGTCATCAGCGAAGGCTCAACCAACATCAGCGGCGGTCAGCGACAACGAATACTTATTGCCCGCGCTCTGGTGACTAAGCCGTCAATCCTCATCTTCGACGAGGCGACAAGTGCTCTCGACAATCGCACGCAAGCAATCGTCACCGACAGCTTGAACAAACTGCACGCCACGCGAATCGTCGTCGCGCACCGACTGTCGACCATCAGAAACTGCGACAGGATTCTCGTCATGGACGCGGGGCGCATCGTCGAGAGCGGCGGCTTTGACGAACTGGTTGCCCGCGGCGGAATTTTTTCCGAACTGGTCAGACGGCAGACAGCTTGAGGAGGCACCGACATGAAAAATTTTCTTACCGCGTTGACGACGGCTCTTGTCTTGCTTCCGAGCGCAACGTTTGCCGCAGAAGGCGTGACGCTGTCTTTGGACGAGGCAATTGCTCTGGCGTTGAAGAACAATCGATTGATTGAACAGTCCGCCGAAGAACGCGAGGCTGCCCGCTGGAATTTGTCCGCCGTGCGCAGGAGTGCAGGTCCAACGCTCAGCTGGACTTCGACGAACTATCACGTCGGCGGCAGATATTATCGACGGCAATATCGTTCGTCCCGCGACAATGCCCGTGCCCGAAGCGACATGGACGCCGCGTTGTACGGCATCGACGACGATCTCAATATCAGCCTGTATCCGAATTACAATTACGAAAACTCGAACACGTTTAACCTGCGCATGAATCTTTACACGGGCGGGCGTGCGGAGAATCAGCGTGAGTCGGCACGCTACAGCCTGAACGCCGCGGATCTGTCGCTGGAAAATTCTCGGCAGACCGTCAAGTATCGGGCGTCGGCGGCTTATTTCCAAGTCCTTCAGCGGGCGAGCATGGTCGACGTTCAGCAACAGGCGTTGGAACTTCTGCAGGAACATCTGCGCAATGTCACGATTCAATACGAAGTCGGCACCGTCGCCAAGAGCGACGTCCTTTCCACAAGCGTTCAGCTCGCCAACACAAAGCAATCGCTCAACACCGCGCAGGGCAATTATCAGACCGCCGTCGCGCAACTCAATAACGTGCTGGGCTTGCCGATTGATACAGACCTCGTGGCGAGCAGTCGGATTGATTTCGTTCACTATCAGCTGACCGAAGCGCAGTGCCTGGAGTACGCGCTTGCTCACCGCCCCGACGGAATTGCCGCCGCCTACGCCGTCCGCCGCGCCGAAGCTGACACCAACGCCGCAAAGAGCGGTTACCGCCCGACGATCACCGCGGTCGCTCAAGGTTCATTGAGCGGCGAAAATTTTTTGGGCAGCAACCACGGCGACGAACGTTGGGCTGTCGGTTTGGAAATGAGCTGGAATATTTTCGACAACGGCGTCACCAGCGCGCAGGTTCATCAACATCAAGCCGCCGAACGTCGCGCAGAGTCTCAAGCCCGCGAGCAACTCGAAACGATTCAGCTTGAAGTTCACAGTGCTTACATCGCCCTGAAGACCGCCGAGCTCAACATCGAGACCACAGCCGCCGCCGTCGCCCAGGCAGAGGAAGAATTTTCTATCGCGCAGGTTCGTTACGTCGAAGGCGTCGACACCAACCTCAACGTCATGAACGCGCAGGAGAAGGTCGTCGAGACCCGCAACAACTATTACACCGCGCTTTACACCTACAACACGAGCCGCGCCCAGTTGGAAAAGGCGATGGGCGTACCCGTGGCGATTGACGCTCTGCGCTACGATAATGCCGTGCAAGAGGGCAAGTCTTCCGCAAAATCTCTCGAAGCCGCCGCCGTTCCCCAACCGAATTATCTTGACGACAGCGCATGGACTTTGCCCGCACCCTTCGACAGAGAATCTTGACGCAGACGCAGTGACAAGCTATAATCCCCCGCAGAAACCAAGTAGAATCACGCGATTCAAACACTGATCTCAGGGCGCAAAAAAATCCCCCAAGCAGGTTCGGCAAAACCTCTTGGGGGATGCGTCGTTTCAGACGCAAGTGGTTGCTCGAATCACCGACGCTTAAACAGGTAGTCGAGCACCTCGCGGACGCCATAAGCGATGGTAGCCGCTCCGATTTTATCTATAAGCCACGCTAGTATTTCAAACACCGATCCCACCTCCTTTCCGAACGTCGGATCGGAGATCACGGCGGTGATGGCGGCATTGTAGCAAAAAATCCCCGGCAACTCAATTGAGCGGTCGGGGATTTTGATTGCTCAGCGGCGGGTGGCGAAAAAATTTTTCATCAGCGCACGACACTCGTCTTCAAGCACGCCCGCAGTCACTTGCAAGCGATGGTTGAGCGCGCGGTTGTCGACGACGTTGAAGATGGATTCCGCCGCGCCGAACTTTGAATCGGTGACGCCGTAGACCAAACGTTTGACTCTGCACAGGACGAGAGCACCCGCACACATCGCGCAGGGTTCGACCGTGGAATAAAGCGTGCAACTCGTGAGCCGACGATTGAGCCTGCGAGCCGCCGTCTGCAACGTCAAAAGTTCCGCGTGAGCTGTGGCGTCGCCGGTCTGTTCGATTCGGTTATGGTCGCCGCAAATCAAAATGCCGTCCTCGTCAATGAGAACGGCACCGATTGGCACTTCGCCTTCGTCAAAAGCCCGCCGCGCTTCGTCCAACGCCAGGCTCATAAAATTTTTGTCGGTCATTCTCAGACCTCCTCGGAAAGAATTTTACGCCAGCAGACGTTCCAGCCCCAAGCCGCTCGCATAGAACAGCGAATGGGTTCCGCAACTGGTGAGCTCCAAATTATATGCTTCGGGGATTTCGGTTTTCTTGACGGGTGCGGTCTTTTTATTCATGGCGCGGCGCAGTTCGTCGGCAAAGGTGCCGGTCTCGTCGCGGTGGCGGCGGCCGCTGTTGAAGCGGTGCCTGTTGTCGTTGGTAATGCCATTGACGCGAGCAACCCGTTCAATTCGTTCAACTCGCTCCAACATGGTACTCTCCTCCTTGGAAAGAATTCTGTCGTGTCCTTCATCTGCAATATCGTCAAAACGTTTCACCTCCTTAAACCAAAAGGAACCCCGCCATACGGCAGAGTTCCTTTGATTCGGTTGTCAATGTTGAGCTGGGATTACGCGAGAGCCTCACCGAGTTTGCTGTTGACTTCGCGGGCGGCGGCGACGCTTTCGGCGAACTTTGCTTTCTCCGCGGCGGAGAATTCGACTTCGACGATCTTCTCGATGCCGTTCTTGCCGAGGATGACGGGCACGCCGATGCAAAGATCTTTCTCGCCATATTCGCCGTCGAGATAAACGCAGCAGGGGATAAGTTTCTTCGCGTCGAGAGCGATTGCTTCAACCAGAGCCGCGGCCGCTGCGCCGGGAGCATACCAAGCGGACGTTCCGAGGAGTTTGGTGCAGGTTGCGCCGCCGACTTTGGTAGCTTCGACAGCTTTGGTGATAGCCTCTTCGCTGAGGAGCTGGGTGACGGGGATGCCGCGATAGGTTGCCAGGCTAACGAGCGGAACCATAGTTTTATCCGCGTGCCCGCCGACGACCATGCCGTCGATGTCGGTCGGAGTTGCGGGATAGCCGGCTTCCTTGAGGGCTTCGGCGAGATAGTAGCGGAAACGGCTGCTGTCCAACATGCCGCCCTGCCCGATGATACGGTTGCGCGGAAGCTTTGTGTCTTTGAGCGTGAGATAGGTCATTGCGTCCATAGGATTGGAGACGATGATCAGAATCGCTTCGGGCGAATGGGCAAGGATCTGATCGACGACGCTCTTGACGATTTTGGCGTTGGTGCCGATGAGTTGTTCGCGGGTCATGCCGGGCTTGCGCGGAATGCCGGACGTAACAACAACGACCTGCGAGCCTGCCGTCGCCGCATAGTCATTGGTCACGCCGGTGACAGTCGTGTCGAAGTTGAGCATGTGCGAAGTCTGCATGATGTCCATCGCTTTGCCTTCCGAGAGACCTTCTTTGATGTCGATGAGGACAACTTCGCTCGCAAAGCCCTTCGTCGCCAAGACATTTGCCACGGTCGCGCCGACATTGCCGGAACCAACTACAGTTACTTTCATTTAGAGATGCCTCCTCAAGATTGGTTGCATTAATTTTAACACACCGTTCGATAAATGGCTACACGCGCGGAAAAATTTTTACTCCGCCTCGGTGAACTCGTCCTTGCCCACGCCACACAGCGGGCAGACAAAATCTTCGGGCAGATCCTCGAACTTGGTGCCGGGCTCAATGCCGTTGTCGGGGTCGCCCTGCTCTTCGTCATATTCCCAGCCGCAAACGCTGCAAACCCATTTCATGTCGGTCGCCTCCCAAAAAATTTGTTGCGTCGATTATATCAACCGCCGGAAATTTTTCAAGCCGCGTCAGAAATATCGTACCTAGTCGCGCAAAAAGCCCAGCTCGTAAACTTGCGGCAACAGCTTCGCCGACAACGCCGACAAGTCAATCGTCTCGCCCGCCGACATGCGCACCTGATACCAGCCCGCGTCCCAGTCGGTGATTTTCCAGCGCACCACGTCCAACGTCGCGCAGGCTCACCGTTTGATTCGGCAAGCGTCTGCGGATTTTTCAACGGTGCATCGAACTTGAACTCGAAGAGTATCTGCGGCGTGTACAGGTCGATAAAATTTTTCGTCGGCAGCCGAATCCGAAAAAACTTGGCGAAAAAATTCTTCAGCTCCTCCTCGGTGGCGGCGGCGGACAAAATTTCGTTAAGCGTCTTCATAATCTCACCTCCGCGCGGAAATTTTGTTGTGCGTCGAAAATTTCCTGCCGCAAAAATTTTTGTTGACAGATTTCAGGGCGTGTGATATTATGCGCCCTGTTATGGACGGATGTTCACAACAAGAGCCGCGGGGTGGAGCAGTCGGTAGCTCGTCGGGCTCATAACCCGAAGGTCATAGGTTCAAGTCCTATCCCCGCAACCAACGCTGATGTAGCTCAGTCGGCAGAGCGTATCCTTGGTAAGGATAAGGTCACCAGTTCAATCCTGGTCATCAGCTCCAGGCGGCATAGCTCAGTTGGCTAGAGCAAGCGGTTCATACCCGCTGTGTCCGCGGTTCAAATCCGTGTGCCGCCACCACTTGAGATCAATGCCCCTGCCAAAGGGGCTTGTTTAATTCAACAGGAGGTTTCAAGCCATGAGGACGAACATCACGCTGTCCTGTACGCAGTGCAAAAACCGCAACTACAGGACCAACAAGAACAAGAAAAACACGCCCGACCGCATCGAGATGAAGAAGTATTGCAAATTCTGCAAGACGCACACCCTCCACAAGGAGACGAAATAATCCGCCGGAGGTGTCAGCATGTCGGAGCAAAAGGACGAAAAGAAGGGCGTCTTTCAATTCATCAGGGAAGTGCGCACCGAGCTCAACAAAGTTTCCTGGCCGACGAAGAACGAGCTGGTCAGCTACACCGGTGCCGTGGGGCTTGCGGTTGTCATCGTCTGCGCGCTCATTTGGGTCTGCGACACGGCTTTTGCCAAGCTGTTCCGCCTGATTCTGGGTTGAGGGGGAATTGCCATGGATAAAAAAGTTGCCGAATCGGAACGTATCTCTGACCGCGCCTGGTATGTCGTGCATACCTTTTCGGGCTACGAGAAGCGCGTTAAGGCGACGCTCGACAGCAAGATTGCCGCGCAGGGTCTCGAAGACGTCATCTTCAACGTGATAGTGCCAATGCGCGCCGAATCCGAATTCAAAGACGGACGCCGCCGCGTGGTTCAGAAAAAAGTTTTCCCCGGCTACGTCCTGGTTGATATGATCGTCAACAACAACTCCTGGTTCGTCGTGCGCAACACCCAAGGCGTCACGGGTTTCGTCGGCTCCGAAAAAGACCCCATACCGCTCAGCGAAGAAGAGGCGTACAGGATTTTGAACGAGCTGGTTGACGGGCGCGCCGACGACGATACCCTCGGCTTCAAGGTCAACGACAACGTGCGCATCATCGACGGCATCTTCGAAAATCGTCTGGCAATCGTCAAAAGCATCGACGCCGCCAAACAGCGACTGCGCGTTCTGGTTGAGAACATGCCCGTCGATTTGGACGTCAGCCAGGTTGAAAAAATTTAGCCCCCAACGAAAGGAGGTGCTATCATGGCAAAGAAAGTCACCAAGGTCGTCAAACTGCAGGTTCCCGCCGGCAAAGCAACACCCGCGCCGCCGGTCGGTCCTGCGCTCGGTCAGGCGGGCGTCAACATCATGGCGTTCGTCAAGGAATTCAACGACCGCACGGCTCAGCAGGCAGGTCTGATTATCCCCGTCGAAATTTCCGTTTACGAGGACAGATCGTTCACCTTCATCACCAAGACGCCGCCGGCAGCCGTCCTGCTCAAGAAGGCCGCGGGAATCGAGAAAGCTTCGGGCGAGCCCAACAAGAACAAGGTCGCCAAGTTGCCCCGCGCCAAAGCTCAAGAGATCGCCGAAATGAAGATGAAAGACCTTAACGCCGCGTCGATTGAGGCGGCAACGCGAATGATCGAAGGTACTGCACGCTCAATGGGTATCGAGATCGTTGCGTAAGTCACATGCGGGAGACTCAACGTCGTTCGTACCGCGAGGAGGAAATTTTTAATGGCAAAGCAAAGCAAACGTTTCCGCGAGGCTCAGGCTCTCATCGAAGCGAACAAATTTTACACCGCTGATGAAGCCGTCGCCCTCGTCAAGAAAACCGCCACCGCCAAATTCGACGAGACCATCGAACTGCACGTTCGCCTGGGCGTCGACCCCAAATACAACGACCAGCAGGTTCGCGGCGCAGTCGTCTTGCCCCACGGCATCGGCAAAACCAAACGCGTCCTTGCGTTCGTCTCGGGCGAAAAGGCTGCCGAAGCTCAAGCGGCGGGCGCAGATTACGTCGGCTCTGATGATCTGGTTGCCAAGATTCAGGGCGGCTGGTTCGATTTTGACGTCGCCGTCGCCACGCCCGATATGATGCGTATTATCGGTCGTCTCGGCAAACTTTTGGGACCGCGCGGACTCATGCCCAACCCCAAGCTCGGCACCGTCACCCCCGACATCGCCAAAGCCATCGCCGAACAGAAGGCAGGTAAGGTTGAATATCGCACCGACAAACAGGGCAACGTTCACTGCCCCATCGGCAAGAAGAACTTCGAGGACGACAAGCTCCGCGAAAATTATCAGACGCTCATCGACACGTTGATCCGCGTCAAACCTGCCGCTGCCAAAGGGCAATACATCCGCTCCATCACTCTGGCGGCGACAATGGGGCCCGGCGTCCCGATTCAAAACTGATCCCAATCGAATACACATGACCGCAGACGGCAAGTTCGGCACGCCGATTAAAGTGCTTGCTCAGGTCGAAAGCAACTTTGCGATTAAAAGTTCCTTCGGCTTGCGCGGTCGAAGGATTTTTTCATCACGTTTGAGGAGGTGAAACTTTATGGCAATTACCAGCAAGGTCACGCCCAAGAAAGAAGCCATCGTCGCCGAAATCAAAGGCTGGCTCACGTCGTCCAAAGGCGTCGTTCTCACCGGCTACCGCGGGCTCGACGTCGCAACCGACACGCAACTGCGCCGTGAACTGCGCGCCGCGGGCGTTCAATACAAAGTCGTTAAGAACACCATGTTGCGCATCGCCGCCAAAGACGCGGGCATCGAAGGTCTCGACGCTCACCTTGAAGGCACAACGGCAATGGCGTTCTCCACCGAAGACGCCGTCGCTCCCGCCAAAATCCTTTGCGACTTCATCAAGAAGAACAAGCTGGAAGACCCCGGCATCCTCACCATCAAGGTCGGTATGGTCGAAGGCAAGGTCATCGACAACAAAGGCGTCAAAGCTCTGGCGAACCTGCCGAGCCGCGAAGAACTCGTCGCCAAACTTCTTGGCAGCATGAACGCCCCGATTGCAAACTGCGTCGGCGTGCTCAGCGCGGTCATTCGCAATTTCGTCGGCGTCGTCGACGCCATCCGCGACAAGAAGGAGAAAGAGGCGGCTTAATCCCCGCGAAATTTTCTGTTGACAACTGGAGGTACTAACCATGACCAAAGAAGAAATTATGCAAGCTATTGAGAGCATGACCGTTCTGGAACTGAGCGAACTGGTCAAGGCTATGGAAGAACGTTTCGGCGTGAGCGCGGCGGCTCCCGTTGCTGTGGCGGCGGCGGCTCCTGCGGCGGCTGCGGCTGAAGAGGAAGAGAAGACCGAATTCGACGTCGTCCTCGCTTCCGTCGGCGACAAGAAGATCAACGTCATCAAGGTCGTCCGCGAAGTCACCGGTCTCGGCCTCAAAGAAGCCAAAGCCCTCGTCGACGGCGCACCCGCTCCCGTCAAAGAGAAAGTCTCCAAGGCAGACGCTGACGCCCTCAAAGCCAAACTCGAAGAGGTCGGCGCGACTGTCGAGATCAAATAATCAACCGCACGAAATTTTTGCAGACACCCCGCTCGCTTTGGGCGGGGAATTTTTTTTGGAGGGAACGCCGTGGAAAATTTTGCCGACCATCACGACATCAGAGTCCGCCGCGCATACGAGACTGCCGCCGTTGCTCACCGCGGGCAGACCGACAAGGCCGGCGTCGATTACATCAATCACCCGCTCGCCGTCGCCGCTCATGTCGGGGAAAATATTTCCGCTGTCATCGTCGCGCTGCTTCACGACGTCGCAGAGGACACGCCGATCACCGTTGACGACCTGCGCGAAAAAATTCCGCTCACTGACGACGAAGAGCAGGCTCTGAAACTTTTGACGCACGACGAAAAAATTTCCTACACCGATTACGTCAAACGCATCAAGCAGAACGATTTGGCACGCGCCGTAAAAATCGCCGACCTCACTCACAACAGCGACATCACCCGCATAAAAAATCCCGCGCCGAAAGATTTTGCCCGCGTCGAGAAATATTCTGCGGCTCTGGAAATTTTGCGCACCCCGTGAAAATTTTTGTGCTTTCCGACGATACCTGATATAATCAGCCGAAACGATGAAGGAGGCTTTGTCATGAGCGAAACCCGACAGCTGTTCGGCGCGGAGGATCTGCGTGCCAAACTTTACGAGCGCGGCTACAAGATGACGCCGCAACGCAAGGAGATTCTGAAAATCTTCGTCGAACATTCGGACAGACATCACATGAGCGCGGAGGACGTTTACAACATCTTGCGCGACAAGGATTCGGAAATCGGGCTGGCGACGGTTTATCGTGCGCTGGATTTGCTCAGCAAGCTGGGCATTCTCGTTCAGGTTGATTTCGGCGACGGTTGCGCCCGCTACGAACTGAACACCGCCGACCCGAAGATTCATCACCACCACCATCTGATTTGCCTCAAGTGCCGCAAGGTCATCGAGTTCGAAGAGGATTTGCTCGACGAATTGGAAGGGCTCATCGACGAAGAGTTCGGCTTCCAAACCATCAACCACGAGGTGAAATTTTTCGGCTACTGTCAAGATTGCCGGCGGAGCATGGAAGGAGACTGAGGCTTTGGGCATCACGGTAAAGAATTTGTCGGTGACGGGCGGCGATTCCAAAGTTGTCGCTGATGTTTTGCGTTCGCTCAACGTCACGGTGTCCGACGCGGCAGACTTCGACGCGCTGGAAATTTTCAACGACATCATCGGCACGAGAATCACCACGCGGCTCAAGGTCACCGTTGCCGGCGAAGAAATTTTCCTGCGCAAAAGTTCGCTTGCCCGCCCCGACGAGAGATTGGGCGCGGAAGTCAATCGCCTGGTCAAGAAAAATTTGTACACGCTGCTGGTCGAAGGCTTCGGGTTGGACGCGGTGCCCTACGGCATCTTGCACGGCGTGCGCCCGACGAAAATTATTCAGCGGTGGATTGACGGCGGCTTCGGCGTCACCAGCCAAGGCGTCATCGACCGCGACAAGATTGCCCGCCGCGTTTGCTCGGACTTCACCACCGACCGCGACAAGGCGGATTTGTTGACGGAAGTTGCCGTGCGCCAGTTGCCGATTATCCGAGCGAGCGACGCGCACACCGTCAGCGTCTACGTCGGAATCCCCTTCTGCCGCACGCGCTGCCTGTACTGTTCGTTTCCGTCGTTCGTGTTGCCGGCTGAGGCGAAGGTTGCCGAGTTCATGCAGACATTGACGCGCGACATCACCGCCGCCGCTGACGCCATCAATCGCTTCGGGCTCAAGGTGCAGACGATTTACGTCGGCGGGGGGACGCCCTCTGCCTTGCCCGAAAAATTTTTCGCCGAAATGCTCCGGATCGTCCACGACAGCTTCAACGGCTCCGAGGTCGACGAATTCACCGTCGAATGCGGCAGACCCGACACCATCACCGCCGAAAAAATTTCCGCGATGAAGAGCTTCGACGTCACGCGCGTGAGCGTCAATCCGCAGACGATGAATCAGCGCACGCTTGACCTAATCGGGCGTCAACACAGCGTCGAGGACGTGGCGCGGGCGTTTGACGAACTGCGTGCGGCGGGCGATTGGCTCATCAACACGGATTTGATTGTCGGCTTGCCCGGCGAAAGGCTCGACGACTTCCGCGAGACGCTGGACAAAGTTTTGACACTCAACCCCGACGACGTGACAATTCATTCGCTGGCGATTAAGCGCGGCTCAAAACTTCAGATGCGCCTTGCCGACGACCTCAACCGCCTGGAGGATTTCAACCTGCCCGAAGACGCCGAGGTTCGCCGCATGAGCGAGCACGCCTCGAAAATTCTGCGCGGGAAAAATTTTCTGCCGTACTATCTCTATCGTCAAGGCTACATGCGCGGGCAGATTGAGAACGTCGGTTGGTGTCGGCGCGGCGCGGCGGGAATCTACAACGTGCAGATTATGGGCGAGCGGCAGACGATTATCGGCGTCGGAGCGGCGGCGTCGACCAAAGTGCCCGACCCCGCGTCCAAAAAAATTTTGACTGCCTTCAACGCCAAAGACCTGCCGACTTATCTGCGCGACATCGACAAATACATCGCCCGCCGCGAAAAAATTTTGGCGCAAAATAACTTTCAATGAGGGAACATCTTGAATATCACAATCAGGAAATTTGAACGCACCGACGCCGACGCCATCATCGGCATGATGCGCAAGTTTTATGGCTCGCCCGCGGTCATAACCAACGGCTCGGAAGAAATTTTCGCGGCAAACGTTGCCAATTGCCTGAACGGCTCGACTTGCGCGGAAGGTTTCGTTTTCGTCGACGACGCAAAAATTATCGGCTACGCCATCACGACGCGGAGCTATTCGACGGAATTCGGCAGCGAATGCATTTGGCTCGAAGACATTTTCATTGCGCAGGAGTATCGCGGGCGCGGCATCGGCTCGGAATTTATTCGTCGCGTCAAAGATCTTCACCCCGAAAAGATTTTGCGGCTGGAGTCGGAGGCGGGCAATGCCAAGGCGTTGAGCTTTTACGAACGGTTCGGCTTCAAGCCCCTGCCGTATCTGGAATTGGTTTTGCCACGGTGACGGTCATGGACGAAAAAATTTTGCACCGACAGCTACAGATTTTGGAAGGGACTTATCCGGACGTCGCCCCGCAACTCAAATTCGATTCGCCGTTTGAACTGCTGGTCGCGGTGATTCTTTCGGCTCAGTGCACCGATAAGCGCGTCAATCTCGTCACGCGACAGCTGTTCCCCATCGCCAACACGCCCGAAAAAATTTTGCGGCTCGGTCAATCGCCTCTGGAAGAAATTATCAGACCATGCGGGCTGTCCAATTCCAAAGCCAAACACATCTTCGCCGCCGCGCAGATTTTGCTCGACGACTACGACGGCAACGTCCCGAACAATTTCGACGCGCTGATTAAACTGCCGGGCGTCGGTCGCAAGACCGCCAACGTCGTTTTGAGCGTCGCGTTCAAAGTCCCCGCCATCGCCGTCGACACGCACGTCTTCCGCCTGGCAAATCGTCTGAAGCTCGCCGAAGGCAAGACGCCGCTCGAAGTCGAACGCGGTCTGCAGAAAATCGTTCCCCGCGACAAATGGTCAGACACTCATCATCGGCTGATTTGGCACGGACGACAGATTTGCACGGCGCGAAATCCCAAATGCTCCGCCTGCCCGCTGTCAAAAATTTGCCCGTCATCCAAAGCATAAACGGCGTCACGGCGGGAAATTTGGGCAGCCGGCAAAAAAAGTTGAAAAAAATTTTTGCGAAGGGGTTGACAAAAGTCGGGTTCGGTTGTATATTGAGCAAGCTTGATTCACGGGGCTCCTTGAAAACTGAACAGTGCAATTACCAGATGTGCGGTC
>JADEZQ010000018.1 GCA_015206785.1 Quinella sp. 2Q5
GGCAGGTCTGGAAAGTTCCAAGCCCATCGTCATCGGCGACGACGTGTGGATTGGCGGCGACGTGACGATTTTGCCCGGCGTGAAGATTGGCAGCGGCTGTGTCATCGGCGCAAAGTCTCTCGTCACCAAGGACATTCCCGACAACGTTTTGGCTCTCGGCAACCCCGCGCAGGTCGTCAAACGCATCGGCACGGAGACCCTGCTTGTATGACGCGCGACAGAAAATTTTTCTGGACGCTGTTCAAGTCCACGTTCATCGTCAGCATGTTCACGGTCGGCGGCGGCTACGTCATCATTCCCCTGCTCAAAGCCAAGTACGTCGACGAATACCACTGGATCACCGACGAGGAGACGCTCAACATGGTGGCGATTGCGCAATCGACGCCAGGCATCATGGCGGTGAACACGGCTATCATGCTCGGCTATCGAATGGCGGGAGTTGCGGGCGCGTTGGTCGGAATGTTCGCCACCGTCCTGCCGCCGCTGATCATCATCACAATCGTCGCCACGTTCTATGACCTGGTCGCCACGAACGAAAGCGTCCGCCTCGTGCTGAAGGGCATGCAGTGCGGCGCGACGGCTCTGCTGCTCAACGTGGCGATTGACCTGCTCAAGAAACAGTTCGCCAAAAAACTTCTGCTGCCCATCGTGATAATCGTCGGCACCTTCGTCGCCAATCTGCTCGGCGTGAACATCATGCTACTCGTGGCGATTGACGGGGCGATTGGTTTCTTCCTCCTGCGCGACAAAAAATACGAGTGACGGATTGGAGTTGACGGCATGGCTGACACGTTGAGGCTCGTCAAAAAAATTTCGCGGCTGGCTCAAGGCAAACGTCCGCTGCGGTTCATGGAGGTCTGCGGCACACACACGGTCGCGATTTTTCGTTCGGGCATTCGACAGATTCTTCCCGACAACATCTCGCTGGTTAGTGGCCCAGGTTGCCCCGTCTGCGTCACTGACGACAGTTACATCGACAAGGCGATTGCTTATGCGCGGCGGAAAAATTTTATCGTCGCCACGTTCGGAGACATGCTCAAGGTTCCAGGCTCGCGTTCGAGTTTGGCGCAGGCTCAGGCAGACGGCGCGGACATTCGCGTGATTTATTCGCCGCTGGATTCGATTGCCATCGCCGAAAAAAATCCTCGCAAGCGGATAATTTTCCTGGCGGTCGGCTTCGAGACGACGGCACCCACCGCTGCGGCGACAGTCATCGCGGCACGACGGAGCGGCGTGAAAAATTTGTTCATGCTCTCGGCGCAAAAGCTGGTTCCGCCCGCGCTCAAGGCTCTGCTCAACGACGCGGCGGTTCATGTGGACGGCTTCCTTCTGCCCGGGCACGTGGCGGTTGTCATCGGCGCGAAGGCGTTCAACTTTCTGGCGGACGACTTCCAAATCCCAAGCGCAATCGGCGGCTTCGAGGCGGATGAAATTTTATCTGCGCTGGTCAGTTTGCTTGAACAGATCGACGGCGGGCAAGTCGAAGTCGTCAACGATTATCGCGCTGTCGTCACGGACACTGGCAACGTCGCCGCGCAGAAGGTTTTGTCGCAGGTCTACGCCGTCACAGACGCTCCTTGGCGCGGCATGGGCACGATTGCCGATTCGGGCTTGAAGATGCGTGACGAGTTCGCCGACTTCGACATTGAGCGCGTTGAGCCGATTGAAATTCCGTCGGTCAAAAAAAAATCCGCGTGTCGTTGCGGAGATGTTCTGCGCGGCGTCATCAGCCCGACGGACTGTCCGCTCTTCGGCGGGGCGTGCAAGCCGTTGCATGCCGTCGGTCCTTGCATGGTCTCGGTTGAAGGCGTCTGCGCGGCGTGGTTCAAATATGGAGGCAATAATTTCAGATGGTGACGAAAATTTTATCTGCACACGGCGCGGGCGGACAGTTGAGCACACAGCTTCTGCAAGAGGTGATCCTGCCCGCCTTCGACAACGAAATTCTGCACGAGCTTCACGACGGCGCGAAGGTCGGTCGCCTGGCAATGACCACCGACAGCTACGTCGTGCGGCCGATTTTTTTTCGCGGCGGAGACATCGGCAAGCTCAGCGTCTGCGGCACGGTGAACGATTTGGCGGTGACCGGCGCGGTGCCCAAGTGGTTGAGCGTCGGCATGATTCTGGAGGAGGGCTTCGAGATTGCCGCGCTGAAAAAAATTGTCGCGTCAATGGCGGCGGCGGCACGTGAGGCGGGCGTCAAGATCGTCACGGGCGACACCAAAGTCGTCGGGCGCGGGCAGGCTGATGGAATTTTCATCAACACGGCGGGCGTCGGCGAACTCATCGGCGGCGTGGACATATCGGCACGAAACGTTCGCGCGGGCATGAAAGTTTTGCTGTCGGGCACAATCGGCGACCATGCCGCGGCGATTCTTGCAGGGCGTCACGGTTTGGAGCTGCCCGACGAAATTCAATCGGATTGCGCGCCTCTCAACGAACTCATTGCCGAGATGTTGACCGTCGAGCCGCGGATTGCAATGTTGCGTGACGCGACGCGTGGCGGCGTGGCGGCGGTGCTCAACGAGATTGCACGCGCGGCTTCCGTCGGCATCCTCATCGACGACGAAAAAATTCCCGTGCGCCCCGAAGTTCGCGGCGTGTGCGATATCCTCGGCTTCGACGCGCTGGAGCTTGCCAACGAAGGCAAAATCGTCGCTATCGTTCCGAGTGAATCCGCCGAAAAAATTTTGTCGACGATGCGCCAAAACGTCCACGGCACCAACGCGGCTGTCATCGGCGAGGTCGTCGCCAACAGCGCGGGCAAAGTCGGTCTGCGCACATCAATCGGCACCGTGCGTGTCGTCGAGATGCCTGCGGGCGAATTGGTGCCGAGAATCTGCTGAGGAGATGAGTTCATGGAGCAAAGGACGCGCGATATCCTGCAGTTGTTGCTGATGGAAAAATCCTTTCGGACGACGGCGGATATCGCGGCAAAGCTTTCAGTGAGCGCAAAGACCGTTTCGCGGCAGTTGCCAAAAGTCGAGGCGGCATTGAACGCGGTCGGCTTGCAGATGGAGAAAAAATCCGGCGCGGGGCTAAAAGTCATCGGCAGCGAAGTCAAACGCTACGCTCTGGTAAAACAGCTCAAGTCCACCCAAAGACGCGAGTACGCCCCCGACGAGCGACGCTCAATCATCATCAGCAAGTTGCTTTCGAGCCGCGAGCCGATAAAACTTTTCGCGCTGTCGAGTGCGGTGCACGTGACCGATTCGACGATAAGCAACGACCTGGACAAACTTGAGCCGTGGTTTCGCGAGCAGGGGCTGAAACTTTTGCGCAAGCCCGGGCTGGGCGTCAGTCTGCTCGGCGACGAAAGCGACCTGCGCCGCGCAATCGTCCGCTACATCTATGAACACGTCGGCGAGGAGCGGCTGTTGAATCTGATGCAGGACAATCTGTCCGAAGACGACGAGCCCGTCGCGCAGGTGTCGAAGTTCATGCTGGAGCTGATTGACGCGGGCGAATGGCGCAGACTGGAGCAAATGATTCGCGTGACCGAAAACGATCTGGGCTACAAACTTTCCGACAACGCGTTCATTGGATTGGTCGTTCATCTGTCGCTGGCGTTGCGGCGGATAAAAAATCACGAGCCCGTCACAATTGACGAGCAGACCGCCGAACGTCTGCGCACGAGCCGTGAATTTTCTGCGGCATGCAAATTGGCGGACAACATCTCGGCGGCGTCGGGGCTGACTGTCCCCGAAAGCGAAGTCCTCTATATCACAATGCATATCCTCGGCGCACGCAGTCGCTATTCGTCCGCGAGCCTGGGGACAATTTCAATGATGGACAACTTTCGCTTGGTCACGCTTGCGCGGCAGATTATGAAACGCGCCGCCAAAATCACCGGTCGCGACATCGACAAGAACCAGAGCTTGCTGGCGGGGCTGGTCAATCACCTTGCGCCGACGATAAGCCGCCTGAAGATGAACATGGACATCCGCAATCCGTTGCTCGCTGAAATTCGCACGCACTATCCGGAGCTGATGAACTTAACGCGTAAGTGTGTGGCGGAGGTCGAAGCGGAGGTTGGCAAGCCCCTTCCCGACGCCGAGATCGCTTATATCGCAATGCACCTTGGCGCGGCTCTGTCGGACAGCGAAAAATTTTTGCACGCCGTTCATCGAGTCGTTGTCGCCTGCCCAACGGGTATGGGAACTTCGCGGCTGTTGGCAAGTCAACTGCGCACACACTTCCCCACGCTCAAGATTGTCGACGAAATTCCGATTCTCGAAATAAATTCCGAATACGTCGCCGCAAAAGACTTCGAATTCATCATTTCGACCGTGCCGATACCCCGCGCCCCCTGCCGCGTGATTGTCGTGGGTGCCGCGCTGACTGACGAAGACCGAAAAAAAATTGACGCGGAACTTTCGCGCCAGAACAAAAATTTTTTGGGCTCTGCCGAGGAGATTGAACCGCGCCCGCCGTTTATGGAGGGGCTTGCGAAGATTACGGCTTACGGGCGGGCGATTCAACTGCTGATGACGAATTACTTCTACGTTCGCGAAAATATTTCGACCATCGAAGACGCCTGCGACCTTGCGGGAAAATTTGCGGGCGACGACGTTCACAGCCGCGCAGAAATTTCACGGGCACTGCTCAGCCGCGAAGACAGGGGCTCAACGCTAATCTTCGGGCGGCATATGATTTTACTGCACTGCAAGAGCGCGGCGGTCAATGCCCCGATGTTCGGCATACTGCAACTCGGCGCGGGCTTCGTCTATTCCGAAGGCAACGAACTCGTCCGCACGGCGATTGTCCTTTTGGCACCGATTGACGCCGACGAATTCACGCTGGAAACAATCGGGCATATCGCGTCTGTTCTGATGGATCGTTGGGGATTCATTGAGATTCTGCACGAAGGCGACGGCGACGAAATTCACAGCGAGGTGCTGAAAATCTTCGAGGACTTCTACCGCGCCAAACTCAAGGAACTCATTTGAAGTCGACGAACTCGTTGATGTTCGCGCCGCCCTTGGTCATGGGTTCGACGAAACTGCGCCAGACGTTGAGCACGATGACGCGCGGATTGTCGGTGTCGTCGAGGGCTTGAGCCAGCGCGTGAGCAAATTCTTCCTGCGTGGAAACGGACTCCGCCTTGATGCCGAAGCTCTGCGCGTACATCACGTAATCGGGCTGGTAATCGAATTCGCAGGCGATGAAGCGTTCGCGGTAAAAAACTTTCTGCAACTGACGAATCATGCCGAGGCTGGTGTTGTTGACGATCAGCGATATCACGGGCAGTTTCAGGCGGGCAATGGTGTAGTACTCGTTGCCCGTCATTTTTATGCCGCCGTCGCCGGTGACGCAGATGACGCGCCGTTTGTTGCCGTAAGCGAGCTGTGCGCCCATTGCCGCGGGAAGACCGAAACCCATCGTGCCCAATCCTCCCGACGTGAACCATGTGCGTGGCTCCGAAACATTCAGGTGCAGAGCCGCCCACATCTGGTGCTGACCGACGTCCGTGGCGTAGGCGAAATTCTTTCCGGCGGTCTTCTTGGCGATTTGATTCATTGCCCAGGGAACCGTCAGCCGGTCGACCTGGTAATCGTAATCGTACTCTTCGCGCCAGCTGTCAATCTGCCGCCACCAATCGACGCGCGGCTTACCTGCCTCGTGGCGCATGAGAAGCTTGAGGATAACCTGCATGTTCCCCGCCAGACCGAGACTGCCCTCGATGTTCTTGTCGATCTCGGCGGGATCGATGTCGATGTGGATGAACTTCTTTGCGCGGGTGTATTTGTCGACGTTGCCGGTCTGTCTGTCGCCGAAGCGACTGCCGACGGCGATGACCAAATCCGCGGCGGCGATGGCGTGATTGGCTGCCTTCTTGCCGTGCATGCCGGCGAAGCCCAAATTCTGCGGATGATTGTGCGGGACGGCTCCAATGCCCATCAACGTGCTCACTACGGGCAGATTGAACTTCTCGATGAACGCGATGATCTCTTCGGACGCGCCGGCAGATATCGCTCCGCCACCGACGATGACCGCGGGACGTTCCGCCTTGGCAATTTCTTCGGCAGCCTCCGCCGCGCAGATGATGAAGTCGGCGTCGGGCGTGGCGGGAATTTTTTCGGTGACCTCCTGCGCACGATAATCAACCTCCGCGAAGAAAATATCCCGCGGAATATCCACGAGCACGGGACCGCGTCTGCCGCTCAATGCAATGTCGAACGCCTGACGAATCGTCGCGACGAGTTGACGCGCGTCCTTGACCTTGAAGTTGTGTTTGGTGACGGGCATTGTGATATCGAGTATGTCGGTCTCTTGGAAGGCGTCGCGTCCGAGAAGTTTCGTATCGACTTGACCGGTGATTGCCACCATTGGAATTGAATCCATGAACGCCGTGGCGATGCCCGTGACCAAATTCGTTGCGCCGGGTCCCGATGTCGCCATGCACACGCCGACCTTGCCCGTCGCCCGCGCATAACCGTCCGCCGCATGAGCCGCGTTCTGTTCGTGCGTCACCAAAACCTGGCGAATCTCCTTCTCGTCAACGAGCGCGTCATACAGCGGCAGAATCATTCCGCCGGGGTAGCCGAAAATCATATCAACGCCCCGTTCGCGCAAACACTCGACGATTGCTCTTGCGCCTGTCATCAGCATAAAAATTTCTCCTTCTTTAACCTTGTGATTTCGTGACGCTCAATCCTAAATATCTGCACATCGTCTACATTGCGATTTGGTCTGCAGATTTTCAGCGTCGTGAAGAATACCAACGCTTGCGCCATCAGCCGCCTAAAAAAATTGCCCTCGCAGGAGGACTCTGATCTATCGAGAGTTCATGCCGTTACCCCCGATTTACATTGCCACGCAAGCCGTCAAGCACAGCCACCAAAGCATTTCGCGACCGAGCAAGTAATCTATCGTCACGTTGAAGTCAGCTATATCCTTCAAAGAGGCGTTGTCAGTTCCGGCGATTTCCCAACAATCACCGCACACCTCCGACGAATTATACTGCAAGCCGTTGTTTTTTTGAAGGTGTACGGCAAAATTTTAAGCGTGACTGCTGAAAAACGACGTTGACGACGGAGACTGACAGGCGAATAAAAAATCTCCGAAGAGACTTGGGCACAAGATCACAAGCAAAAAACTCCCCGACAGATTATCGAAGAGTTTTTAGTTGGTTGCGATATTGTCACGCGTTATTTCTTGAGAGACCGTACAAAGAGTTCCTCGGCGACGCGAAGGACGCATTGAACAACGTTTTCGACCTGGTCAGATTTGGCGACGCCCGTCTTGCACCAAACGGCAAAGTGTTCGCAGTTCTGCCCGAAGAGATCGTAGTTGCGCGTGCCGATGCAATTTCGGGCGCGGGTAACGGTCTCGTCCGCTGAATAGATCGTCGCCTGTTCACCGAATCCCAAGTCGTAAAGATCCTTTACCGCGCCGAGAATGGACTTTGGCTCACGAGCTTTGCCGTCGTGGAGCTGACGACCTAGGGCGTCGAATTGGCAGATGTAACCGACTTTGGAATTGCCGACGAACTGTTGAACGGGCGTTTCGCTGATGACGCCGTCAAAAGCGTTGTCGCTTGCCTTGACGTAGTGGATGACGTTGCCGCCGCCGGAATAAACGCCGTAATGGTCGTAGAGCCCTCGCTTGACGTAAATCACGTCGCCATAGTTAGGCATTGATGTGCTCATTTACCTTCGGGCGCAATTTTTGTGCGAAGGGAGCGAACGCCGTCTTTGGTCTCGATGACGACGATGCCTTTAATCGGATTGTGAGTGGAGGGATCCATAGTGATTTTGCCGGTGCCGACCATCAGATCCGTGATGTTTTCGATGTTTGCGCGAATCTTTTCGCTGTCGGTGCCGTCGCGTTCAATGGCGTTGATGAGCATTTTGCCGGCGTCGTAGCCCAGTGCCGCGAAGACGTTCGGGTCGGCGTTGTATTCTTTCTTGTAGGCGTTGATGAAGCCCTGAACCTCTTCGTCGCCTTCGAAGTAATGCGTGCAGAAGAACGTGTTGTTCAGAGCGTCCTTGCCGGCGATGTCGACGACCTTGCTGTCGTCCCAGCCGTCGGTGCCAAGGATTGCGGCGGTGATACCCAGCTCGCGCGCCTGCTTGACGATTTTGCCGACCTCTTCATAGTAGGCGGGCACGAAGATGACGTCGGCGTTGGCGGTATGAATTTTGGTCAACGCTGCCTTGAAGTCCTGATCCTTGGCAAGGAAGGCTTCTTCCATGACGACGGTGCCGCCGTCAGCTTCGAAACGCTCCTTGAAGATTTTGCCCAGGCTCTTGGAATAGTCCGAGCTTGAATCCAGATACATCACCGCGGTCTTTGCGCCGAGATCTTTGATGGCGAATTGCGCCATAACCTCAGCCTGTTGCGGGTCAATGAAGCACGAACGGAAGACGAAGGGCTTAACCTGCCCGTTCTCAACCGTCACGTCGGGATTGGTCGCGGCGGGGGCAATGATGGGAACTTTGTTGTCCGTGGCAACCTGCGATTCGGCGATGACGTTGGCGGTGACGGCCGGACCAATCAACGCGACAACCTTATCGTCGCTGATGAGTTTCGTGGCGGAGTTGACGGACTCTGCCGCGTCAGACTTGGTGTCTGCCTCAACGATTCGAATTTTTTTGCCGTTGACGCCGCCCGCGTCGTTGAATTCTTTGACGGCGAGCTTGAAGCCGTTGTTGGCATTGACGCCGTATTGCGCGACGTTGCCCGTCAGCTCGAAGTTCGCGCCGACGACAATCTCATCGCCCGAAGCTTGGTTGCCACCGCCGCCTCCGGCAGAATCTCCGCCGCCACAGCCCGTGAACAGTGCGCCCGCCAACATCCCGCAAGCGAGCATCGACGCCAGCTTAAACTTCTTCGTGAAGAACAATTTCGATCGACCTCCCAAAAATTTTTACGGCTGATAAAAACTTCGCGGCAAGTATATTTTAACGCGCGGCTTGCGTCAAGTTTCTGCCAACAAAAAAATCCCGCGCTGTCTGCGAGATGATTTATTCGCGCTCATCGACCACTTCAACGAAAAAAATTTTCAAGCGTCGAGTTGGCGGCGGATATTGCGCAGTTCGTCGGACAAATTTTTTTTGAGCTTGCCCTCAAGTTCGTTGAGCTCGGCGGCGTCGAAGGCATAGGTGACGTGGGGCGCGCCGTCGATTCGGGATTCGCCGCTGAAGCCGTCGGTGTATATGTTGTAGCTGATGGCGAAGTCGCTGTTCGAATTGAAGTCGGCGTAGTTGATGACGATGAACGAACCGTTGGTGACTTCCACGGGCGCGGCGGGCTTGATGTAAAGTTCGAAGCCTTCAAGCTCGGCGGGCAGTTCGTAAGCCCACGCGTCGAGACCTTTGGCGCGGAGGAAATCGTTGAGCTTGCCGCGTTGAAGGTCGCGCAGATCGTTGAGCGTGTCGGCAAGTTCGGCGTTGAGCATGTCGCGGAAGCGGCTGAAGTCCTGCGTGAAAAATTTCGTCAGGCAAAATTCCGTGAGCCCGATTCGTTGACGAAGCTTGAACTCCATCGTCTCGGTGTGGAAGTAAATCGTCAACGCGCAATGAATTTCGTCGTCGGCGAACGTGGCGAAGATGAACCTGTCGCCTTCGGGCGCGAGGATTTTTTTTGACGTGAAGCCGCAAATTTCGTCGGGCAAATTGAGCTCGGCGGCGTCGGCCGTCATTTTGCTGATGATCTCGTCGGTCAAGAGACTTTCCCCCGTTCAAGTCCACATCTTCGCCTTGAGGACGTCGTAATAATTTTTGTCGTCGAACTTGACGATCTGCGCGGTGGTCTTTGCCTTGCGAACGATGACTTCGTCGTTGGGCTGAATTTTGTGGCTGACCTGCCCGTCGAGCGTGACGATGACGTCTTGCATGGCGTCGACTTTGATTAGAACTTCGTCGTCTTCGCTGACGACCAGCGGACGCATTTGGAAGGTGTGTGCGCAAATCGGCGTCAACAGCAGCGCACGAATCGTCGGATTCAAAATCGGTCCGCCCGCGCTCAATGAATACGCCGTGGAACCGGTCGGGCTCGACACGATGATTCCGTCCGCCTTGTAGTCCATCAGGTGCGTTTGATTGACGTACAGACCCAGCCGCAACATTCGGGCGACGCCGCCCTTGGTGATGACCACGTCGTTGATTGCGTTGCCGAGAAATTTTTCGCCCAGGTCGTTGCGAATGTAGCCGCTCAACAGCAAGCGACGTTCCACGCGATATTGCCCCGCCAAAATTTTTGCAAGACGCCCTTCAAGCTCGCGCGGCTCGATGTCAGCCAAAAATCCCAGCGTGCCGAGATTGATTCCGCAGACCGGAACGTTCTGTTCGCCGAAGCGACGACACACGCCCAGCAAAGTTCCGTCGCCGCCGATACTCAACGCCATGTCGACATGAACGCGTTCAACGCACGGCAGACCGTATTCCTCCTTGCGAAATTGACGCGCCTCGGTGGCGGGCATAACCAGGCGCACGTCTTTGTTGTGGTAGAAGTTGAAGATCCGGTCGACGATTTCACCCGCGCGACGTTTGCTCATGTTCGGGAAGACGGCAAGTTGCATCATGCCGGCATCCACGCCGAACACCGTTCCGAAAATATTTTGTCTGGCCATCAGTCAAGTTCTCCATGCGCCGCCTCAACGAGGTCGGAAATTTTTTCGGTGAAGTCCTCCGACGCGCCGAGCTTAGTCAGGTGCGCCAGGTATTCGATGTTGCCTTCGGGACCGCGTATCGGCGAGAATGTCAGACCGTTCACGCCGAAGCCGATTTCCGCCGCCGAAGTCAGCACCCGTTCGATGACCGCCGCGTGAATTTTTTTGTCGCGCACCACGCCGCGTTTGCCAACATGTTCACGCCCCGCTTCGAATTGCGGCTTGATGAGCGCGACGACTTCGCCCGCGTCGCAGAGCACGTCGAAGACCGTCGGCAAAACTTTTTCCAGCGAGATGAACGCCACATCAATTGAGGCGAAGCTCGGCAGACCGTAATAAAATTTTTCGCGGGTGACGTGGCGGATATTGGTGCGCTCCATGTTGACGACCTGCAGATTGGTGCGCAACTTCCACGCCAGCTGCCCGTAGCCCACGTCGATTGCGTAGACCATCTTCGCGCCGCGCTGAATCATGCAGTCGGTGAAGCCGCCCGTCGACGCGCCGACGTCCATTGCCATGCGTCCGACGAGATTGATCCCGAACGTGTCGAGAGCCTTGCGGAGTTTCAAGCCGCCGCGGCTGACGAAAGGCATTTCCTCACCGAGCAGACGAAGCTGAGCGTCCGAGGCGACGAGCGTGCCCGCCTTATCGACGCGCTGCCCGTTGACGAGAACCTTGCCCGCCATAATCAATGCTTTGGCGCGAGCGCGGCTGTCGACGAGATTTTTTTCCGTCAGGAGGATATCGAGTCGCTGTTTCATGTCGTCACCGCCAAGAAGCCGAAGATCATTTCGTTGAGCCGTTGATGAATCCGCCGCGAGATTTTTTCCGCCGTCAGCCCGCACATGTCGAGCAACTGCGCACGCGTGCCCTGTTCGATGAATTCGTCGGGGATGCCCAGCCTCAACAGCGGCGTGGAAATTTTTTCGTCGGACAGGAACTCCGCGACCGCCGAGCCGAATCCGCCCGACAGCGTTCCTTCTTCGCAGGTGACCAGAAGTTTTGCCGAGCGCGCGAACTTTTTGACGGCGTCGGTGTCGAACGGCTTGATGAAGCGTGCGTTCACCACATCGACGAAAATTTTTTTGTCGCGCAGAATTTGAGCCGCCTCGACGCAGACGTTGACCATTGTGCCGACCGCTAAGATTGCCACGTCCGCCGACGGATTTTGCACGACGACTTGAGCCCGACCCCACGGAATTTCCTGAGGCTCCTCGTCGATGTCCACGCCGAATCCTGAGCCGCGCGGGTAACGGATTGCCGCGGGTTTCGTTTGAGCCAGAGCCGCGAAGATCATCTGCCGCAATTCGTTTTCGTCGCAAGGTGCCAGCACGTTCATGTTCGGGATTGTCCGCAGATACGCCAGGTCGAACGCGCCGTGATGAGTTGCGCCGTCTTCGCCGACGAGCCCAGCCCTGTCCAAACACAACAGCACGGGCAGATTTTGCAGGCAGACGTCGTGGAGGATTTGGTCATAGGCGCGTTGCACGAAGGTCGAGTAAATTGCCGCGACGGGTTTCAATCCGCCGGCCGCCATTCCCGCCGCCAATGTGATTGCGTGTTCTTCGGCGATGCCCACGTCAAAAAATCTGCGCGGGAATTTCTCGGCGAACTTCTTCAAGCCGGTGCCCGCGGGCATTGCGGCGGTGATGGCGACGACGCGTTTATCGCGAGCCGCGCAATCGATGACCGTCCGCGAAAAAATTTCGGTGTAGCTCGGCGGCGACGGACGCTTGAGGATTTGTCCGGTATCCTTGTCGAACTTGCCGACGCCGTGAAATTTTTCGGGCGCAGTTTCGGCGGGCGCGTAGCCCTTGCCCTTGGTGGTGTGAACGTGAATCAACACGGGCGAATCGATGACGCCGACGCGCGAGAAGATGTCCTTCAAGTTGCCGATGTCGTGGCCGTCAATCGGACCGAGATACGTGAAGCCCAGAGCCTCGAAGATTGCGCCGGGGAAGATTGCCGCCGTCAGACCCGCGTGCACGGAATTGGCGGCGAGCAAAATTTTTTCGCTGATGTCGCGGAAGGGAATGTTGCGGACGAAGCCTTCAAATTCCCGCTTGGCACGATGATATTGCGGCTTGAGCCGAAGCTTGGACAGATACTCGCTCATTGCGCCGACGTTCTTGTCGATGGACATTTCGTTATCGTTGAGGACGACGAGCAAATTTTTTCGCAACTGCCCCGCGTGGTTGAGAGCCTCGAACGCCTCGCCGCCCGTGAGAGCACCGTCGCCGATGACTGCAACGACCCGACGCGGCACGCGTTCAATCTCCGCGGCGATGAGCAAACCGAGCGCGGCACTTATCGACGTGGACGCATGCCCGACGCCAAAAGAATCGAACGACGACTCTGAACGCTTTGGAAAACCCGTGATGCCTCCGAGCGTGCGCAGCGTGTGGAAGCTGTCGCGCCGCCCCGTCAAAATTTTGTGCGTGTAAGCCTGGTGTCCGACGTCCCAGACCAATCTGTCGCGGCTGAAGTCGAACACCGAATACAAAGCGAGCGTCAGCTCCACCGTGCCCAAGGACGGCGCGAGGTGCCCGCCGTTTTGCGCGACCGTCGTCAAGATCAGCTCACGAATCTCGCCCGCCAGCTCCTCAAGTTGCGGCAAGCTCATCGTCTGAAGTTCCGTCGGCGAAGTTAATCTTTGCAACAGCCCCGTGATAATCGCTCCTCAAAAAAATTTTTTCGCTGATATTCTGCGCGACGCGAACAAAATCCTGTTGATCGGATCATTTTTCGCGAGCGGTGACGTATTCGACGAGCCCGCGCAGGAAGTCCGCCCCGTCTCCGAAATTTTTCAGAGCACGCAACGCATCGTCCGCCGCCTCACGAGCCAGAGCCCGCGCCTCTTCCAACGACGTCAGGCTGACGTAAGTCGCCTTGCCCTTCTTCGCGTCGGAGCCGGTCGCCTTGCCCAGGACAGCCGCGTCGCCCGCCACGTCGAGAATGTCGTCGGTGATCTGGAAGGCGAGCCCGAAGGCTTCTGCGTAGCGCGTGAGGTCGTCGAGCTGTTGGGCGTCGGCTTCGGCGAGGATTGCACCGGAACGGATTGCCGCGCGGAAGAGTGCGCCCGTCTTGCCCAGGTGCATACGCTTGAGTTCTGGCAAAGTCAGCCGCACGCCTTCGGAGCGCAAGTCAATCGCTTGCCCGCCGACCATGCCGGCCGCTCCCGCCGCCGAAGAAATTTCCCGCACGACGTCCGACAAAATTTCCGCGGGCACATCTCGTTGACGCATGACGACTTCAAACGCCAGAGTCAACAGCCCGTCGCCGGCAAGAATCGCCATCGCCTCGCCGAAGACTTTGTGATTGGTCAGCTTGCCGCGGCGATAGTCGTCGTTGTCCATGGCGGGCAGGTCGTCGTGAATCAGCGAGTAAGTGTGAATCATCTCCAGCGCGTCCGCCGCCGTGATAAACCGTTCGCCTTCGACGCCGCAAGCATCAGCCGCCGCCATCAACATCATCGGGCGCAGACGTTTGCCGCCCGCCATCAAGCTGTATTCCATCGCCTGCATCAGCTGCGTATCCAGTGACGTCGTGCGCCGCAGTTCGCTGAGCAGATTTTCTTCGACGAGTTTGGCGCGCCGCTTCCATGTTTCCCTGAACATAATGATCCTCCGCAAAAAAAAATCGGACGCGACGTCCGACGGAAAAGTTCACTTCGATATTGATTCGAGTATGCCGTTGACGAATCTGCTTGAATCGTCGGTACCGTAACGTTTGGCGAGCTCCACTGCCTCGTTGATGGCAATGCCCTTGGCTATCGTCGGCTCGACGAATTTCATTTCGTAGACGGCAAGCCGCAAAATATTTCTGTCCGCCGCCATGATTCGCGCAAGCTGCCAGCCCTGCTTAAGGTTCGCCGTAATGAGTGCGTCAATTTCTTCCAAGTGCGCGCGCGTGCCTTTGACCAGATCTTTCAGGAACGGCAAATATTTTTCCGACAGCCTGTTGTCTTCGTACATGCTTTCGTCTGTCGTGTCAATCGCCATATCAATCGCCAGGTCTTGGTAATATTCGCGCTTGTCGTCTTCGTAATTAAAGTCCAGCTGAAACAGCGCCTTAAAGGCTGCCTCTCGTGCAAGTTTGCGGCTCATGAATGTACCTCTGAAAAATTTTTTACCAACGCTGAATTCGTTCGGGCAACACATCGTCGAGCTTGAGCAGGATTTTGTCGACGAGATCGTCCTTGCTGTCGAAGCGTGAACCCGCGAACAGACCGATGAGCCCACACAGCGTGATGAACAGCGTGTTGAAGAAACCGATGAGCAAGATTGCCACGCCCGTAGCTAAGCCCGCGATGAAACCGATTTTGCGCGTGCGGTGCGATTCGAACAGGTCGATGACGAAATTTTTGATTGCCTCGCGCATTGTCTTCACCGCCTATCGTACGCGACGCCGCTTGGGCGCGGGTTGCGTTATCTGTTTGACTTTGACGACGACCGGCACGTAAAACTCCAGCCGAAGGAAATCGCTCAGCGCGCCGTTGATGGCTGTGTCTGCCGCCGCGCTGACGGCGGGTGCCGAGTGTCCTTCTGCCAATGCCAGCGTCAATTGAATCTTGAACGGCGTGACGGTGCTTGAAGTTTTTTCGACGTCGACGACGGGTTCCAAGATGCCCTCGACCTGCGAAAGTGCGCGTTCGGCAATTTTCTGCACGACGACATATTCCACGCGGATGCGACCGAAATTCGTCGCCTTGAGCAGGAACTCACCGCCGCCGGTGAACAAAGACGGCCTCGGCACCACGCGCTTGGTCTTGCCCACGATTTTGTTGATCAGATCTCTTAACATGTCGGCACCTCAAACAACGCGCCGTTCGCGGTCTTGAATGGCGTGAACGACTTCGTTGACTTTGACCTCGACGGGCACGCCTTCGAGCTCCAGGGCAGTCCTTAGGGCGTCGTCGACGGATTGGGTAACGGCTTCGCTGACGCGCGGCGCGGAAAAACTTTGACCGAGCGCGATGGTCAAGCGGATTTTGATAGGCATTTGACCGCTCTGCTGAACGACGTCGGCTTCGACATAGCGCACGCCGTTGACGACGATTGCCGCGCGTTCGACGACGCTGACTATCGCGGGGACGGTGACCTTGACTTCGCCGGGCTTGCCGTGTTCCAGTTCGACATCACCCGACAGCACCGACGCGCCGCTTGAGCTTCTTGCGAAGACGCCCGTCAACAGAATCAGGCTCGCCAAAATCATCACGCCGAGTGCCGCCAACGTTTCGTGCCGCCCGATGATGTGATTGAGTTCGTTTTGCCACACGTCCGTTGGAATGATATGCAAGCACACGCCCGCCGCCGCGATTAACGCCGCCAATATCGCCAGGACGTAAAAAAGCAGTATAAGGCGTCGGATTATCCCCATAAAACTTTTTCACCTCCCGCGGGTTGTGAAGCCTGCGCCATCAACGGACGCGAACGTCCTCTTCTTTCTCCTCGTCTTCGGGGAAGTGGACGCCCTGCACATGAACGTTGACTTCAACGACCGACAGACCCGTCATGGTCTCGATAGCCTTCTTGATGTTTTCCTGCGCGGCAAGGGCAACGTCGGGGATGCGTGCGCCGTATTTGACGATGATGAACAGATCGACCGCGGCTTCTTTCTCGCCGACTTCGACCTTGACGCCCTTGGAGAAATTTTTACGACCGAGCATTTCGGCAATGCCGCCGACAACGCCGCCGCTCATGCCCGCGATGCCGTCAATTTCCGTCGCCGCCAAGCCCGCAATGATGCTGACAACTTCGTCCGCAATTTTTATCGCGCCGAGCCCCGTATCGCTTTTGACCAGATCTTTTTCTTCCATCTGAATAACCCTCCTCGTTTATGTGTGTGGCGGGTGCCACTTTACCTGACGTATTCGCCGCGATGTTCGATTCCCCTGCCGCCGCGGAAAAAATCTTGCCGCCGCCGTGAAATTGCCTTACAATCGCCGCAAACGGAAGGAGTGATTCGCATGAAAATTATCGTGGGAATGACGGGCGCGAGCGGCGTGGTGATTGCCGTGGAGCTTTTGAAACGACTGCGGCAGATTGATTCGGTCGAAACGCATCTGATCATAACCGACGGCGCACAGCTGACCATTCGCGACGAAACCGACTTCGACGTCTTCGAGATTCGCCGCCTCGCTGATTTTGTCTACGACGTGAACCAGATGGACGCGTCCATTGCCAGCGGAAGTTTCCTCGTCGACGGGATGATTGTCGTGCCGTGCACCGTGAAAACTTTGGCGGGCATTGCGTCGGGCTATTGCGAAAATCTTTTGCTGCGGGCGGCGGACGTCTGCTTGAAGGAGGGGCGAAAACTTTTGCTCGTGCCGCGCGAGATGCCCTTCAGCCGAATTCATCTGCGCAACATGAAGGAGCTTGCCGACTGCGGCGCGATAATCATGCCGCCGGTGATGACGTTCTACAACACGCCGAGGACTTTGGACGCGCAGATAAACCACGTCGTCAACAAAATTCTGCGGCTGTTCAATCTTCCCGACGAGCTGACCGAATGGAAGAGGCCGTAAAAAAATTTCAGCCCCCGACGTGTGCCGAGGGCTTTTAGTTTGGGAAAAATTTTTTACAGCAGCTTTTCGATGGCGGGCGCGATTGCCGCGGGCGTAGTCGTCGGCTCGAAGCGGGCAACAACTTCGCCATTGCGGTCGATCAAAAATTTCGTGAAGTTCCACTTGATTCCGTCGCCTTCGAGATATTCGGGAAAGTTCTGTTGCAGAGCCTCAAGCAGTTTCGGACCGACGGGGTGATTCATGTCGAAGCCCTCAAACTTTTTCTGCGCGGTGAGATATTTGAACAGTGGCTGAGCAGTTTCGCCGCGGACGTCGCCTTTGCCGAAGACGGTGAACGTCACGCCGTAATTGAACTTGCAGAACTGCTGAACCTCGTCGTTGGAGCCGGGCTCTTGACCTGCGAACTGATTGCACGGGAAGCCGAGAACCTCGAAGCCGCGATCCTTGTAGGTTGTGTACAATTTCTGCAGTTCGTCGAATTGCGGGGTGAAGCCGCACTTGCTCGCCGTGTTGACGATGAGCAGAACCTTGCCGCGATAGTCCGCCAAAGATTTTTCCGCGCCGCCCTTGGTCGTGGCGGTGAAGTCGTAAACGCTCATGATGATACCTCCAAAATTTCGTCACGCTCAAACGCGGCGATAACATTCAATCGGTCACGACGTAGGAGCGCGACTGCCGGATGCAACGTCACGTTGCCTCAAGCCGACGCCAACAGCTCGTCGATCTTGCGCTTGTCGAAACCGAGAACGAAATTTTTCCCGTCGATGGTCGTCACGGGAACAGTCAGGTCGCCGGAAATTTTTTCGCATTCGGCGCGAGCTTCGTCGCTCAATTCGATGTCGCGGGTTTCGTATTCCACGCCGCGTGCCTTGAGATAATTTTTGACCTTCGTGCACCACGGGCAACCCTCGAACGAATAAACCTTGACCAAATCAATCAGCCTCCTCACAAACACAACAGTTCATCCAACGCCGCCTTGTCGTAGTCGATGACGAAATGCTCGCCGTCAATCGTCGTGACGGGAACGGCGTAATCCATGCCCGTCAGGCGTTTGCATTCGTCGCGGGCGGCGGCGTCAACTTCGATGTCGTAAGCCACAAAGTCAACGTCCTTGGACGCAAGATAACGCTTGACCTTCTCGCAATACGGACAACCCGTCACGGTGTAGACCTTGACCATGTGAATCACCCTTTGAGTTTCGCCAAAAATTTTTCCGCAAGCAGAGCCGCAGTCGTCCCGTCGGAGGCGGCGGTTGTCAGCTGGCGGATTTCTTTTTCGCGGACGTCGCCCGCCGCAAACACGCCGTCAATCTCCGTGCGACAGTCCTCGCCCGCGATGATTCGGCCGCTCGCGCTCAATGTCAGCTCGTCGCGGAAAAGTTTCGTGTTGGGTTCGACGCCGATGTTGACGAAGATCCCGTCCACCGCCAAAGTTTTCGTCTCGCCCGTCGTTTTGTCGAAGACCTCGACCGCCTCAAGCTTCTTGTCGCCGCGCAGAGCCTTGATGTCCGTCTGCAACATGACGGTGATTTTGTCGTTGGCTCGCATGCGCCGTTGGGAAAAGTCGTCCGCGCGAAGTTCCGAACGGTGGATCAGATAGAGTTTCGTCGCGTACTTCGTCAGGAAGTTTGCCGCGTCGACCGCCGCATTGCCGCCGCCCGCCACCGCGATAATCTTGCCGTCATAGGCGTGACCGTCGCACAGCTCGCAATAATGCACGCCGCGTCCGGAAAATTTTTTCTCTTCGGGCAGGGGCAGCTTGCGACGATTCATGCCCGTGGCGATGATGACGGCGTCAGCCTCGTAAATTTTTTCCTGCGTCTCGATAATCTTCGGTGTCGCTTTGAGCGTGACGCGTTCAATCTCGTCGAACTCGTCGATGACCGCGCCGAAGCTTTCCGCCTGCTTCTGAACGGTGGCAATCAATTCGCCGCCCGACACACTGACGAAGCCGGGAAAATTTTCGATGGCAACTGCGTTGGCAATTTGCCCGCCGACCAAACCGTTCTCCAAGACGAGCGTGTCAAGATTCATGCGCCCGCAATACAATGCCGCCGTCAAGCCCGCCATGCCCGCGCCGATGATCACGATGTCCTTGTGAATGCGTTCCTTCATATCGATACCCCCTTCGCGACAAATTCTGTTCGCCGAAAAATTTTCCTGCCGTCAAAAGCGATACAGATGCGCCGTGCTGTTAATCAGTTCGACAACGGCGTTGCCGTCGTCCACGCGCAAAATGTTCACCGACGTATTGAATTGAGCTATCGCCCACATCTTTCGGATGGACACGCCCAACGCCGCGCACAATATCAGCCGAATCACCGAGCCGTGGCTGACGACGATTATGCTTTGCCCGTCGCTGTCGGCAACGATCTCTTCCAACGCAGTCATCACGCGCGCTTGAGATTCCAAAAACGTTTCGCCGTTGGGCGGATGAACTCTGTCGGGTCGCGTGAAAAAATTTTCGAAGCCCTCAACGCCGCTCAGTTCGCCGAGGAGTCTGCCTTCCCACTCGCCGAAGTCTGTCTCACGGAAGCCGCGCTCCTCAACGACGGGCAAGCTGAACTTCTCCGCCAAAATTTCCGCCGTCTTCACCGCCCGCGACAGGTCGCTTGAGTAAATTGCGTCCACGCTGTGGAAGGGCGTGTGCTGCGCCAAAAGTTTCGCCTGGCGAATTCCCTCCGGCGAGAGCAAGACGTTCGACGTCCCCTGCAATCGACCTTCCTTGTTCCATTCGGTTTCGCCGTGTCGGATCAGGTAAATTCTCGTCAAAGTGATCGCCTCCCAAAAAATTTTAGTGCGCCGCAAAATTTCTGACGACGTCCGCAAGATTCCCGCCCGTGAAAAAAATTCCTTCGCGCAGACCGGCCGCCTTTGCCGCCGCAATATCGCGCTCGCTGTCGCCGAACAGAATCGACTGCGCGGGGTCAATGCCCAGCTCACGGCAGGCGCGTTCAATCAGACCTGGCTTGGGCTTGCGGCAGTTGCAAACGATGCTGAACTCGGCGACAGTACCTTCGGGGTGGTGCGGGCAATAGTAGAACGCGTCGATGTGTGCGCCGACCTGCGACAGGCTCCGTTGCATGAAGTCGTGCAGGGCGTCGACGTCGCGTGCGGTGTAGAGTCCGCGGGCAATGCCGCCCTGATTGGTGACGACCACCGCCAAAATGCCGTGTTCGTTGCAGAATTTGACAGCCTCGCGCGCGCCGTCAATCCAGCGAAATTTTTCCGCCTGCCAAAGATAGCCGACCTCCTCGTTGAGGACGCCGTCCCTGTCGAAGAAAATTGCTCGTTTCATCTGCTCTGCTCCATGAAAAAATTTTTTCCGCCCACAGCGATTGATTGACCTACCGCTGAATATGCCGCGTCTGTTGCCGTTGATTCTTCCCGCCCGAAAAATTTCCTGCAGAAAAAAAGCTTGCCGATTTGATTTTCAAAGGCTATAATGTCAAAATATCAAGAGGTGATTAACATGACGAACAACAAAGCCGACACGATTGAGGAATACATTCTCCGAAGGCTGGAGCAGAACGCCGACAAGCAAATCGAGCTCAAGCGCACGGCTCTGGCGGACGAGATTAGTTGTGCGCCGTCGCAGATAAGTTACGTTTTGAGCACGCGCTTCACGGCTGAACGGGGCTTCGTGGTGGAATCGCGCCGCGGGCTTGGCGGTTACATTCGCATTGCGCTCGTGCCCGAAGAGATCGACCAGAAGCAGATGCTTTATCGCGATATGATAGATTCCGTCCGAGAGGATACGAACTTTGCCGAGGTGGAACGGATGCTGGAGTTTCTGTTGACGAACAAGCTTATCACGCGGCGCGAGGCGCAGATAATTTTGCAGACTGTCGCGAACCTTTACCAATCCGAAGCGGCAGGCAAAATTGCGGCGGACGAGCGGGCGAAGTTGATTCGCTCAATCTTCCTGACGCTGGCGAAGATTACCTGACGCCGGCAAGAGCTTTGATGTTTCGTGTTCTACTTTCTTTCACCGAGGAAAGAAAGTAGGAAAGAAACTCGCCACTGCGCGTGGGGCGGATACCGTCCACCAACGAAACGCCCGCGCTACCCGAAACCGCTCGTGCCGCCTATGACGCCATCCATGGACGTCATACGGCGGCGGGCCGACATCACGTCGGCCTTAGGTGGCTGTCAAACGAAATGAAAAACCCTCCGCGTTGCGGGGGGTTTTGTTTTGATATCTATGATTTATTTCAGGACGAAAACGGTGACGGTGCGTCTGCCAAAGTCCATTGCCTGACCATAGCTTTCCATGCACAGATCGATTCGGTTGCCGTAGATGGCTCCGCCTGTGTCCGCCGCCAAAGCCTCGCCGTAGCCGGGGATGTAGACTCTGGTGCCCAGCGGGATGACGTAGGGGTCAACCGCGACGATGCCGTAGGTGGCGGGGATGCCCATTGCCGTCAAGCCCTCCGCGCTGCCGTCCGTAGGCAGGTAGGCGGTCGCTTCCATATCGATGACGTCAACATAGGGCAGGTAGCCGTTTGCGGTCTCGACGACGTTTTCGGGAGGAGCAACAGGAATCTCTTCCACCGTGGAAACTTCAGCCTCTGCGGAAATCTCGACGTCGCCTCTAAGGTCGGACACGTCGCGTTGACGGGACTCTTCCACCAGTTCAAGGAACATGCGGTTGATCTCGTCTTCCTCGCTGACCTTCAATCTGCCGTTCTCGCCGACTGCAATTGTTGTCGGTTCCGTAGCACTCGGCTGTTCAATTGGGATGGGTTCGGGCGCAACGGGAACTTCGCCGCTGTCGGTAAAGCCCGTGTTCATCGCCGCCAAACCCGCCAACATCAAGCTGAGCGCAATTTTCTTCTTCATGCCAAAAATTTTTCCGAGTATTTTTCGCTTCATCATTCCGCCGCCTGCGCAACGCCAAGCGTCGCGCCCCAAGCAGGACGACTCGCTGAGCCGCCTCTTTGCTTCGGAGCAGCCTTCCCCCTTTCGAATACAACACAGAATTACACGGTAATTTCGAGCTCGATTATCGGATAACTTCCGACGCGACGTATTATTACATACGCCGCTGAATAAAGCTTGAAATATGTCAAAAAAGTTTCAAATCAAAAACCGCCGCGTAATATACTGCGCGACGGCTGATTTGTCAAGTGTACGGTCAAAGCTGCTTGGCGAACCAATTTTGGCGACCGATGAGTTCGACGAGCGCGAGCTGCTGTTCAGCCCAATACATGTCGCCCTCCTCGTCGAGATAGTATGCCTTGAGGATATCGAAGGATGACGTGACCGTCCGCCTGTTGCGCCAGCTGCGTGACAATCGTCTGCAAGCCTGCGATAACTTTGCTCATGTGATCTCCTCCACAAAAAATTTCGGTAGGTTCGCCGTCGCGGGGGGCGTCCACGTAATCGACTTCGCTGTAGCCCGCGTGCAACGTGATCTGATGCTTGAGGCCGGCGGGAATGAAGTAGGTTTCGCCCGCGCTGTAAACTTTGCTCTCGCCGTTTGCGGTGAAGGTGCACGAGCCCGTGACGACGATTGTCCACTGCGCGGCGTGGCTGTGTTCAGGGAAGACGACTTCCTTCGCCGCGCTGACGAAGTATACCGTGCCCGTCGCGGTGTGGTCAACATGAACTTCGAGCCCGTCGATGCCGTAATCGCGTGCGGGAATTTTTTTGATGATGTCGGCAAACACGTCAGCACCTCACAGCGTCTTTAGGTAGGCGACGATGTCCGCGGCGTGAGCTTTGGCTTTGGCGATGAGCGCAGACTTCTGTTCGTCGGTGGTGACGCCTGGCACGCACATCATTGCTCCGACGCTGAAAATTTTCTTGCAGTCGAGCTTGCACAGCGCGGCGAAATTTTTTATCGGATAGCTGAACTCTTCGACAGTGTGACCCATTGCGCCCGTCGCCGAGTAAGCCGCTTCGGGTGCGCCCGTCGTAATCGAGACGATGAACGCTTTGCCGGCGAGCGCGGTGCCGGTCGAGCCGTAAGCCCAGCCGTGTTCCATGACCTTGTCGATGTAGAGCTTGAGCAGACCGGGCGTGCCGTACCAATGCATGGGATAGACGAACGCGATGATGTCCGCACGAGCCAGAGCCGTCTGCTCCGCCTTGATGTCGAACTTGTAATCGGGATAGAGTTCGTCGAGCTTGCGAATTTCTGCTTGCGGACAAAGCGCGGCGATCTCGTCGAGGATAGTTTTGTTCGCGACGGAAGTTTTCAAGTCAGGGTGACCGCTGATGATGACGATGCGTTTCATTTGCCGATAGCCTCCTTGTAAGTCTTCAACGTGTTGTCGGTCGCGGTTGTGAGAAACGCGGTGTCGCCGCCCAGAGCCAGGAAGCTGACGCCCAAGTCGACGAAACGTTTCGCTTGGTCGGTCGTCAAGGCGATGGTGCCGACGGGCTTGCCGAGCTTGCGCACGCGGCGAATCATGTCGTCCATTGCGTTTTCAACTTCGGGGTGGAAGATGTTCAAGCCGTGCCCCATGTCCACCGACAAATCAATCGGACCGAGGAAGATTGCGCCGACGCCGGGCGTCGTGGCGATTGCCTCAAGATTTTCCCAACCGCGAACGCTTTCAATCTGCGGCAGAATGCAAATCTCTTCGACGTTGCGTTCGAGATAGTCCGCGTGACGACCGAATCTGCCGGCACGAACTGCCGACGCTCCGAAGCCGCGGTTGCCGCGTGGAGCATACGACGCCCAATACATGATGTCTTCGGTCTCCTCGCCGGTCTCGACCTTGGGAATGATGATATTCTGAATGCCGCCGTCGAGCAACTGTTTGATGATGCCGGTGCCCGCCTGCGGAATTCTGACCACGGGCGTGACGTCGTAAGCGGCGATGGCGCGGGCGATGTCGAGAATCGTCGTGACGGTGTGCCCGCCGTGTTCGCCGTCAACGAACAGCCAATCGATGTCCGCCGTCGCCAAAATCTCCGCCACTTCCGCCGACGTGGTCTCCTGCCCGACGCCGTACTGAAGCTTGCCCGCCTCGATGCCGTGCTTGAAGTTGTTGCGCAGATAATCTTTGACCATTGGCATAAAAAAATCGCCTCCAGAAATTTTCTGTGGCGAGTGTACACCAATCGGCGGGTGCGTTCAATTGTCAATGTCGGTGTTTTGTAAAAGTAGCGGCTTAAGCGGCGCGGGCATGGCGTCGACGAAAAACTTTGCCATCTGCCGCGGCGAGCAGTTCCGGCGTTCCAGGCACCAATCGTTGACGGTTTCCGACAGCGCGCGCATGTAGAACCGCAAGCAGAAAAAAATCGTCGGCGGAAGTTCGTTGAAGCCGTGATGAATCCGAATCCACGCCGCCAACAAATCTATCGCATGGTCGTTGGTGGTGTAGCGGAAAGAATTTTGTCCGACGGCGTTCTTTAGCAGGTTGCGGTAAAAATTTTCGTCGTCCTGCACGATTTCCATCCAACGGCACGCGACGTCCTCAAACGTATCGCCGTCGCCGAAATTTTTCAGTGCGTCCTCAACTTCCCGATTGTAGATCCACGCCATCAGCTCATACTTGTCGCGGAAATGGTTGTAGAACGTCGGCGACGTCAGGTTGCAATTGCGCGTGAGCTCCCGTATCGTGATTTTGTCGGCGGGCTTGGACATTGCCAGCGTCCGCAACGATTGGGCGAGCAGTTCCTTCGTCGTCTGTCTGTTCATTTGCCGATCTTCTCCGCCAGCCGTTTGCGCAACATCGATTCAAAATCCGCCGCGCCGTCGGTGAACGTGACCTCGACGCTGATGACGAAGATTGGAATGCTCCATCGTTCGCGGGCGACCTCGTCGGGGATTTTGACGGCGTCCTTCTCGGTGACGACAATCATTTCCGCGGCGAACGAATCAGCTTGCCGCAGAATGTCTTCCATCTCGATGACGGTATAGTCGTGGTGGTCGGGATAGCGCAGACTGGAAATAATTTCCGCACCCAAATCGCGCAGCGTGCGTTCAAACGACGCGGGGTTGCCGATTGCCGAGACCGCCATAACCTTGCGCCCGCTGATGACCTCGACGCTGATGCCGTCGCCCGAAAGATTTGTTGACCAATCTGCCAGCGGAATTAGACAGCGCGGCTTGTGAATGCTCTCGACGATTTGGGCGGTGGGGTTGTATTTGCGAACGGTGTCGCGGATAAGTTCGCGGGAACCTTCGCGAGCCTGGTCGACCTTGGTCATGAGGCAGACGTCGGCGCGGCTGATGTGCGACATTGATTCGCGGAGAGTGCCGCGCGGCAGAAGGTGTCCGTTGCCGAAGACAGAGACCGCGTCGATGAGCAGGATATCCAAATCGCGAATGACCTGCCAATGCTGATAGCCGTCGTCGAGAATGACAACTTCCGCGCCGAAATTTTCTATGGCGTATTGTCCGCTGACGGCGCGGCGTGCGCCAATCAACACGGGGACATTGGGCAGGTGCTTGGCGAGCATGTAGGCTTCGTCGCCGGCTTCAGCGGCGTCCATGTTGAGCGTCTTGCCGTCGCTGACGATGCCGACTTCGCCGTAAAACTTCGCACGATAGCCGCGGTTGAGAATGACGACGCGGTAACCCATGTCGCGGATTTCTTTGGCGAGCCGCTGAGCCGTGGGCGTCTTGCCGGTGCCGCCGACTGTGATGTTGCCGAGGCTGATGACGAAGCAATTGAGCCGCTCCTTGCCGGAGAAGCCGAGTTCATAGCCGAGCAGCCGCAGGTTGACGACTTCGCGATAAATCAGCGAGCCGAGATACAGCACGAAGATTATCAGCTGATTGAACGGCCCCTGAGTGTCCTCGTCGTGAATGAGCCGCAGGAAATACGTTTGCACGTTCTCAATCTTCTCGGTGGTGCGCAGATGTCTGGCATTCTCTTTGGCTTCGTATTCGGCGAGCATTTTGCGAAGGAGGACGGCGGACTTGCGGGAGGCTCCGCGGTTTTCGTGGACGATGGCGATGGTTTCCTGCTCAAGCCGCTGACGTTCGTCGGGTTCGTCGAAAAGTTTCTTTGCCTGCGCGGCGAGTTCTTCGGCGTCGCTGACGGTGACGCAAGCGTTGCGGTTCTTAAACAGCGCGTGCAGGTCTTTGAAGTTTTCCATGTGGTGACCGACGATGATTGCCTTGCCGTGCGCGGCGGGTTCAAGGATATTGTGTCCGCCGTGAGAGACGAGCGAGCCGCCAACGTAAATCACGTCGCCGATGGAATAGACCTGACCGAGTTCGCCAATCGTGTCGAGAATGATGATGTCTTCACCGGCGGGCGGACGCTTCTGCAGTTCGGTGCGGGTGCCGACGGTGAAACCTGCCGCCTTGCACAGCGCGACGACTTCACGGGTGCGAAGGAGTTCACGCGGGGCGATGACCAGCCGAGCTTTGGGATGATTTTCGCGGATAGCCTTGAACGCCTTGAGCACGAAATTTTCTTCGCCGCGATGAGTGGAGCCCGCCAAAAAAATTTCGGGCGCGTCAGTCAAGCCCATGTCCGACAAAATTTTTGCGCGTTGCTCTTCGGTGACGTCGGTGTAAGTTTGGTCGAACTTGGTGTTGCCCGTGACGATGACCAGGTCGTCGGGTGCGCCGAGCTGTTTGACGTAGCCGGCGTCAATGGGCGAAGCCATAGCGAACAACTTCACCGTGCCGATCATGTCGCTGAGGATTGAGAACATGTACTTGTAGCGTTTGACGCTCTTCTGAGAGATGCGCCCGTTGACCATCATAACGGGAACGTGGTTTTCGCGAGCCGCCTTCAAAAAATTTGGCCACAGCTCCGTCTCGACATTGAGGAAGACGCGCGGGAAAATTTTTCGGAAGACGTGTGCCGAAACGAACGGCAAATCCAGCGGGAAGTAGATGATGCTGTCGGCGTCCTTAATGATTCGGTTAGCCATGGCGTAGCCTGAAGTCGTCACGACCGACACGAGGATTGGGGACTTGGGGAACTCGCGGCGGAACTCTTTGATGAGCGGGCTGGTCGCCACGATTTCACCGACGGACGCCGCGTGCACCCATATGCAATTTTTTTTCGCGACGGGATCCAGTGCGCCCTTCGGGAAGAAGCCGAAGCTCTGACGGATTCGTTCGACGAAGCCACGCTCGCGAATTGACCGAATCATGAACACCGGAATAATCAGAATCACGACGATTATCGCCGCGAGGTTATAGATCAGTTGCAATGGTTGCGCTCCTCCGAAAAAAATTTTCCCGATTATATCACACGGCGCGGAAAAAATCTTCGCGTCGGGTGGAAAATTTTCGGCGCGGCGTTCGTTGCCATAGATTGCGGCGCGTGATATCATTGGCGGGCTATGAAAATTCTTGTGATAAATCTTATGCACCTTGGCGATTTGATGTTGGTGACGCCCGCGCTGACGACGTTGCGGAAAAATTTTCCGACGGCGCATTTGGCTCTGCTTGCCGACAAAAAACTCGGCGACCTAGTTCAACACAATCCCAACCTGGACGAATGCATTCTCATCGACAAGACGTTTGCTGACCTCGTGCGGACGATTTGCGACCTGCGCGGCAAGAACTTCGACCTGGTCATCAATCTGCACCGAAACGAACGCGCCTCGGCTCTGGCGGCATTGAGCGGCGGCAAACGAATCGTCGGTTACGCCAAGCCTGCGCTGTCGTTGCTGTTCGATGAAGTTCTGCCGAACCCGTCAATCGCTCGCCACATCAAACACGGCTTGAAGACCGAATATCAGCCTGGCACGCAACATCAAGTTCATTCGCACTTCGACGTTCTGCGGCAAGCTTGCGGCGTGGAAAAAATTTTTGACGACGGGTTGCAGATGGAAATCACCGACGACGTTCAACGTGCCGCGACGAAAATTTTCCGCGACAACTTTGCCGACGGCGTGAAGGTCGTGGCGTTCAACATCGGCGCGAGCTGGCTGACGAAGCGTTGGCTGGATTCGTCCTTCGCCGAGTGCGCCGACATTTTGATTGACCGCGGCTACGGCGTCGCGTTCCTCGGCGGCACGATGGATCGCGAAATCGTCAACGCGTGCGTGGCGAAGATGCGGCGGCGGGAAAGTCCTCTGCTGAAGATTTTTACGGGCGAATTTTCGTTGGCGATGCTGGCGGGCTTTCTCGATAACTGCGTGCTGTTCTTGACGACGGATTCGGGACCTATGCACGTGGGCGTTGCCCGCAACATTCCAATCGTCACGATGTTCGGAGCGTCGCCCGTGCCGGGATTTTATCCCTACGACGCGAAGGACGTGCTCATTCGTTCGCCCGAGCCGTGCCATCCTTGCGGCGAACACATCTGCCCGCGCGAAGGCGACGACAATCTTGCCTGCATGAAAAAAATTTCCGTCGCCGCGGTGATGAAGTACGTCGACGAGTTGCTCGCGGCTTACGGTCAACCTGCCAAAGAAATTCCGCGGGTGCATGGCGCGTATCAATGTCGCGTGGTCGATTGCTGACTGCGTTGGCTGACTGCGTTTGCGATTAGGATCTACTTTTCTTTGCGTGCCCAAAGAAAAGTAGCAAAAGAAAGGGCACCTCGCGGGGGCGTCGCCGCATGCTACATCACGTAGCATACGCGGCGTGGCCGCCCATCCGTGGGCGGCCTCAGGTGCGACTTCAGCGCGAGGGAGTGATTGTTGTGGTCGGGGAAATTTTTCGGCGGACGATGAATTTTTTCCGCGGAGACATCAGCGAGATCGTCGGCGCATATTTTGATGGCGCGAAGATTTTTGTCGTGCGGCTGACCGAAAAGTTTGAGACCGTCGCCGTGGACGCGGACGTCCTCGATATTGAGCAAGTCGCCGAAAAAATTTTGCTCGTCTGCCGTCAACGCGGCTGGCGCACTCAAGCCGTCGGTTTCTGTCTGCGCGAAGGCGACGCCGTCACCTACCAAACCGACATCAACATTCCCGCCGAGGAGCTTGACGCGTTCGTCACCAGTTGGGCGCGGGCTCACGGCGGCAAGGACGCGGCGTCTGCGTTCGTCATCACGGGCGGCGAAATTTGGATGGAGACCTTGCCACGCACGACGACTGACGAGATCACTGCGGCGTTCCGTCGACGTGGGCTGAATCTGTGTGCGCTGACGGTTATGCCCGCCGATTTGCTCACGAAGACTGAACCCTTCCGACATGCCGAATTCATTGCCGACATCGTTCGCCAAAGGAAGTCCCCGAACTTTTTGGCGCGGAGCAGTGCCGTCGATTGGCGGAGAGTTTCTGCGGCGGTGGCGGCGATTTTTTTTGCGGCGATTGTCATCAGCTCGACCAAACTGTTCGCCGATTACGGTGCGGCTTCCGCTGAACTGGACGCGGCAAAAATTTCCGCCGACTCCCTGCGCGACGACCTTGCCATCAAGCAAGCCATTGACGCCGACAGTGCCGAGCTCAACCGCTTGAACCGACTTGCCGCGTCGAACGACATTACCCCGACGAAATTCAATCTGCTGGTGAATGTCGGGCGTGTGAGCGACGTTCATCTGACCGGGATTCGTGCCGACGAAAATTTTCTGGAAGTGGAAGGTTTGTCCGACACACCCGACGCCATTCGCAATTACCTGAGCCGCGTGAAAACTTTTGCGCCGTCCGCCCGACTGGAACGTTCGACCGAAGACGGCTTCACCATTCGCGCGACTACCTAACATAAACCAAAAGCCCGCCGAGATTTCGACGGGCTGAAATTTTTTTCGGATGGAAATTATTTTGACGCTTTGAGTTCTTGGAGCTTGGGCCCCATGATGCGCTTGTAAGCTTCGACACCGGGCTGATTGAACGCGTCGACGTTGGAGAGTTCGCCTTCGTAGGCAACGGACATCGCCAGCAGATAGAGCAGTTCGCCCAGATGATACTCGTTGAGCTTGGGCAGGGTGAAGCAGGCGTTGTAGCGGTTGTTGGATTTGAGAGCGTCGGCGTTGGATTGGCGGGCGACTTCGAGAGCTTCGCTCATTGTGACGCCGCTGATGTCGGCAAGTCTCTTGGCGTTGGGGAAGACGTTCGGAATGACCAGATCGTTATCCCATTCGGCGACCTTGATGAACTGAACGACTTTGTCGAGCGCGCCTTCCTGATGTTGCTGGGTCTGCGAATGCATATCGGTTGTGCCGACGGCGACGAGCGGGGTGCGTCCGTAGCAGACTTCCTTGCCGTCCCTGTCGAACTGTTTGCCGAGCGATTCGGCGAGCAACTGGATATACCATTCGGACGTGGACTTGAGATAGTCGCCGTAAGGCATCATAACTTCGATATTGCGCCCGTGCTTTTCTGAGGCGGCGAACTTGAGCGCGGCGTTGAGCATTGCGGGGTTCTGCCAGATATCGTCGTTTTGGCAAGCCTTGTCCATGTCCTGCGCACCTTGCAGGAAAGCTTCAATGTCCATGCCGATAACCGCCGCCGTGGACAGACCGACTTCGCAGAAGACCGTGAAACGTCCGCCGACACCATCAGGCACCGCGAAAGTTTCCCAGCCGTTTTCGACAGCCAGCTGCTTGAGGAGCGTCTTTTTCTCCATGTTGGGGTCGGTGACGGCAACGACTTCGACGTCGATATTGGCGTCCTTCTGGAAGGCGTCGAGCATGACCATAAAGTTGCTCATCGTGTCGAGGGTGCCGCCGCTCTTCGACATGCACATCAGCATAACCTTGAACTTGCCGCCCTTGCCCGCCGCCATAGCCTTGACGTGGTTGATGATGTCGCCTGTGCGGCGCGGGTCGATATTCTGACCGCTGAAGTAAACTTTAGGCAGACCGTTGCGTTGTTCGGGCGTGTAAGTGTTCCAGAATTCGCCGCAGAAGACGTCGAACAAAACTTTGTTGCCGAGGAAGGAGCCGCCGATACCGAGGGAGATGACGACGTCGACGTTGTTGCGAATGCGTTCGGTGAAGTCGTGCAGTCTCTTGATTGACGCGGGGCTGTTGAGGTTGAGCTTGCCGTTTTCTTCGGTGATGTAGGGGAGCTTGCTGAAGTAAACTTTTTCGGGTGCGCCGTCTTTGCTCAGGTGGGCTTTGATGAAACCCGATTCGCGCATGACTTTCATTGCGGCGTGGGCGGCTTTGAGGTCTTCGGCGTAGCTGTCGAGGTCGGACTGGGTGACTTTGCCTTCGCCGAAAAGGTTGTCATAATCGAACGTGAAGCCAGACTTAAGAACCAGTGCCATTGATGAAGTCTCCTTTCTTACACAACCGACGCGACGATGTCTTGCGCTTCTTTTTGGATTTGGGCTAGGTGTTCTGCGCTGACGAAACTTTCCGCGTAGACCTTGCACATATCTTCGGTGCCGGAGGGACGAGCGGCGAACCAGCCTTTGTCGGTGACGACTTTCAAGCCGCCGATGGACGCGCCGTTGCCGGGAGCCTTGGTGAATTTTGCGGTGATCTTTGCGCCTGCCAACGTGTCGGCTTTGAGGTTTTCGGGAGCGAGCTTGCCGAGGGCGGCTTTCTGGTCGGGAGTGGCGGGAGTGTCTTTGCGGGCGTAATAGAACGTGCCGAATTTGTCGGTGAGTTCTTTGTGGTGTTCGGAAGGATTCTTGCCGGTTTTGGCGGTGATTTCGACGGCGAGCAAGTCCATAATGATACCGTCTTTGTCGGTCGTCCAAACAGAGGCGTCTTTGCAAAGGAACGAGGCACCCGCAGATTCTTCGCCGCCAAAGCCCATTGAGCCATCAAACAAGCCGTCAACAAACCACTTGAAGCCGACTGGAACTTCGCAGAGCTTGCGCCCGATATCCGCGGCAACCTTGTCGATGAGCGAGGAGCTGACCAGAGTTTTGCCGACCATAGCGTCTTTGCTCCAGCCTTCGCGGTTTTGGAAGAGGTAGCGAATCGCCACCGCCAGATAATGATTGGGATTCATGAGCCCCTGCGGCGTAACGATACCGTGGCGGTCGTAGTCGGTGTCGTTGCCGAAGGCGATATCGTATTTCCATTATGCTGACGTAAATTTTAGCTTCGCGCAGGTCGCCAGTCATTTCAACGCCTGTCACTGTCACGAAACCAATTCGTGAATCTTTAATGTCCATCAACAACATCTTGCTGACTTCTTGTTTGATAAGTTCCTGCAATTTTTCTATACGTAAATGGTTGCTCATTTAAATCACCTAAAATTTGTAACTCATTAAAACTTCTCCGCTGTCGAGGTCGAAAATTTTAATATCTTCGTCGGTAATGACGGCGACGGAAGTTTTTTTGTCCTCACGATTTGTAAGGTATGGGGACGGCGTACCAGGATTAAGGAAAATTGTATTGCCGCGTTTTTCCAAAACATTTTTGTGAACGTGACCAGTTATGAAGATGTCCGCTTTAAGATGCGCCGCCATAGAATTTTTTTCTTCGTCACTCATGACGGTGTGTCCGTGCGTTACGACAATTCGTTTGCCATTGGCGAAAACGTAAGCATACGGCGCTTGAATCGGAACTTCAATAACCATTTGGTCGACTTCCGAATCACAGTTGCCACGACAAATTATAATTGGAATTTCCGAATTGTTAATGCGATTAGCAAGAGCTTTTGGCGCGTAGTCATCACCTTTGCAATTTGGATTATTTGGACCGTGATTGAGTACGTCGCCCGCGTGCAAGATTAAATCTGCACCGTCAAAAAATTTTTCACAAGCCTGTACAAATCGTCCTTCGTAACCGTGCGTATCGCTGATAACTCCAATTTTCATATTTATCATCCTCCTAAAAAATTTTCACCACTAACTACTAACTACTGACTACTAACTATTTACTAAATCAGTATAACATTGACAAAAAAATTTTACAATAAAAAACCGTACTGAAAAATTTCCTGCGCAGAAAAGTTTGTCTACCAATTTTGCACGTGATATAATTTTAATATGACGAAAGAAATTTTACTTGACGAAAAAATTTGTGTACGGTGCGGCGCTTGCGTTAGCGAATCTGAATTTGGCGGCGTAACTTTCAAAGACGGCAAAATTTTTGTCGACAATTCAAAGTGCGAAGATTGGGCGGAAATTATTTCAATCTGTCCAACAGGTGCACTTAAAATGAAACTTTCTGACGGAAAATTTTCCTTATAAAATTTTTACGGAAAATTTTCCTTATAAAATTTTTGTTATAATTTTCCGTAATTCCTAATCGTTAAAATCTACGAAGGAAATTTTCCTGTAACGTCGAAAGTATCCTAAACTTATTGTTGAACTTTGTTTATTGACAGACAAATTTTTAACATAAAATAAACGCGTTAAGCACAAGGAGACTATCTTGCAGATAAAAGTTTTTAAAGCCGAAACAATGAAAGATGCAATGGCGGAGATGAAGGCGGAACTTGGTGAAGATGCCGTTATACTTCACAGCCGCAAATACAAAAAAGGCGGGTTTTTTGGTTTCGGCGGAAAAGAAATTATCGAGATAACCGCCGCCGTTGAAGCTGTACCACTTGCTGAAAGAGTACGCGGTATTTATAAGACACCGCCTAAACAAGTGCCGTTGCCAGAGCTTGAAGGTACAGACGATAACAAAGACGATTCATTTCAATCAACTTTCAATGACGAATTGCCGATTGATCGCCCAGATAAGTCGGCTAATTTTGACGACCGCCGCGTTCAATCTGAAAATGAAAAACTTGCTGAAACTATTCGTAACGCGCAAAATCCCGCTGAAACTGTTGACGTTGACGACGAATCATTAACAGATGATGAAAATGTTTCCGCTGATGAAAATTTGCCGCCTATTGATGAAAATATTTCAGCAGATGAAAATTTGCCGCCTATTGATGAAAATATTTCAGCTGATGAAAATTTGCCGCCCATTGATGAAAACGTACCAGCCGATGAAAGTTTACAACCGATTGATGAAAATATTTCAGCAGATGAAAACTTGCCGCCCATTGATGAAAATTTACCAGCAGATGAAAATTTGCCGCCCATTGATGAACAATTACTTCACGAGCAAGCCGCGCAGTTTGGCTTTACTCCTGAACAATTAGCGCAGGCTCAAGCTATGATGTTCGCGCAGTTCAATCAGTACCAAATGGCAATGGCGCAAATGCAAATGCAAGCTCAAGCGCAGGCACAAGCACAAGTTGCTGAAATGGCTGAACAAATGCGTGAACGTCACCGCCGCCGTATGTCAACTGCTGGACAAGCTGAAGCCATTAAAACGGCTAGAATGACTCCTGAAGAGAAAAAAATTCATAACCTTGAAAATGAAGTTGCCCGTATGAAAAATCTTTTGTCGGGCGTCATGGGTCGTAATACGTCGCCTAATTCCGTGACTCTGCGTGAAGCTTTAACGTACCAGGAAGTTGACGAAGATATTTTAGATGAAATGGAAACGGACGCCAGCATTGGTGACACGTCTGCAGATGTTTTAACCAGCGCGGCGCGATTGACACTTTCAAACTACATTGAGGAACATTTAAAATTTTCAGGTGGCATAAAATTAAATCGTCACGGCTCAAGAATCGTTGCAGTTTTGGGAACGACGGGCGTGGGTAAAACTACGACGCTTGCTAAAATCGCGGCTAAGTTCGTGCTTGAACATAAAATTGAACCGGTACTTGTGACGGCTGACACGTTTAGAATTTCCGCCGTTGACCAGCTGAAAACTTATTCAGATATTTTAGGCTTGCCGCTTGAAATTGTTTATTCGCCT
>JADEZQ010000019.1 GCA_015206785.1 Quinella sp. 2Q5
TTCTTTTCCATGTTGGGATCGGTGACGGCGACGACTTCAACGTCAATGTTGGCGTCCTTTTGGAAGGCGTCAAGCATAACCATAAAGTTGCTCATCGTGTCAAGGGTGCCGCCGCTCTTGCTCATGCACATAAGCATGACTTTGAACTTGCCGCCCTTGCCCGCCGCCATTGCCTTGACGTGGTTAATAATATCGCCTGTGCGACGCGGGTCGATGTTCTGACCGCTGAAGTAGACTTTCGGCAAGCCTTTGCGCTGTTCGGGCGTGTAAGTGTTCCAGAATTCGCCGCAGAAGACGTCGAACAGAACTTTATTGCCGAGGAATGAGCCGCCGATACCGAGCGAGACAACGACGTCAACATTGTTGCGGATGCGTTCGGTGAAGTCGTGCAGGCGTTTAATCGACGCGGGGCTGTTCAGATTGAGTTTGCCGTTTTCTTCGGTGATGTAGGGCAGTTTGCTGAAGTAAACTTTTTCGGGCGCGCCGTCCTTGCTGAGGTGAGCCTTGATAAAGCCCGTGTCGCGCATGACTTTCATTGCGGCGTGAGCTTTGGCAAGTGCGTCTTTGCATTCGTCGAGGTCGGCTTGAGTCACTTTGCCTTCGCCGAACAGATTGTCATAATCGAACGTGAAGCCTGACTTAAGAACCAATGCCATTGATGAAGTCTCCTTTCAATCACACAACGGAGGCGACGATGTCTTGAGCCTCTTTCTGAATTTGCGCAAGGTGTTCTGCACTGACGAAGCTTTCGGCGTAAACTTTGCACATGTCTTCGGTGCCGCTGGGACGTGCCGCAAACCAACCTTTGTCGGTGACAACTTTCAAGCCGCCGATTGACGCGCCGTTGCCGGGAGCCTTTGTGAATTTAGCGGTGATGGGTGCGCCTGCCAACGTGTCAGCCTTGAGATTTTCGGGCGACAACTTGCCGAGCGCGGCTTTCTGGTCGGGCGTGGCGGGCGTGTCTTTGCGGGCATAGTAGAACGTGCCGAATTTGTCGGTGAGCTCTTTGTGGTGTTCGGAAGGATTCTTGCCGGTCTTCGCGGTAATTTCGACGGCGAGCAAGTCCATGATAATGCCGTCTTTATCGGTCGTCCAAACGCTTGCATCTTTGCACAGGAAGGACGCGCCCGCAGATTCTTCGCCGCCGAAGCCCATTGAGCCGTCAAACAAACCGTCAACAAACCATTTGAAACCGACGGGAACTTCGCAGAGCTTGCGACCGATGTCAGCGGCGACTTTGTCAATCAGTGAGCTTGAGACCAAAGTTTTGCCGACCATAGCGTCTTTGCTCCAGCCGGGACGATTTTGGAACAGATATTTAATTGCAACGGCGAGATAGTGATTCGGATTCATGAGCCCTTGCGGCGTAACGATGCCGTGGCGGTCATAGTCGGTGTCGTTGCCGAATGCGATGTCGTACTTGTCTTTGAGCGCGATAAGATTTGCCATTGCATAGGGCGACGAGCAGTCCATACGAATTTTGCCGTCATGGTCGGGCGGCATGAAGCTGAACGTGTAATCGATGTTGGGGTTGACGACGTTAATCGGCTTTTTGATTTTGTAGACTTCGTTAATCAAATCCCAATAGAAAATGCCGCTGCCGCCGAGAGGATCCGCGCCGACGTTCAAGCCGCTGTTGACGACTGCATCCATGTCGATAACTCTGCCCAGAGCCTCGACGTAGGGGCGCATGTAATCCATAAAGTGCACGTTGTCCATTTTGAGGGCTTTTTCAAACGGGACACGCTTGACAACTTTGTCGACACCCTGCGCGATAATTTCATTGGCGCGATTCTGGATAATCTTCGTCGTTTCGGCAGAGGCAGGGCCGCCTGTCGTGGGGTCGTACTTGATGCCGCCGTCGGTCGGAGGATTGTGGCTCGGCGTGATGACAATGCCGTCAGCCTGCTTAGCCTCTTTGCGTTCATAGTTGTGGGCAAGAATGATGCGGCTTACAACGGGCGTGGGTACGGGCTTGAAGTCTTCCTGCAGAATAATTTCGACGCCGTTAGCCGCCAAAACCTCAACGCAACTTCTAAGTGCAGGTTCGCTCAATGCGTGGGTGTCCGCGCCGATGTACAGCGGTCCTTGAAGTTTTTCGGCGGTGCGATATTCGTAAACCGCCTGCGCAATGGCAAGGATGTGTTCTTCGTTGAAGCTGCGCAGTTTGGAGCTGCCGCGATGTCCCGATGTGCCGAACGCGACGCCTTGAGTCTTGTTTTCCGGGTCGGGTCTCAGTGTGTAGTAATCGCTGATAAGGGACGGAAGGTTGACAACGGTTTTGCTCATAAAAAATCCTCCTTCGGTTGAAAAAATTTTATCGACACGCTCAACGATTCGAGCGATTTTGTCAAATTCATTTTGCGGATATTTTCCTGAAGTCGTAAAGAATTATCGGAACGCCTGCATTGACGGCATAGTGAGCACTCAAGCCGAAGCGGTTGCCTTTCATGACGCCAAGCAAGAATTTTTCCGTGAAGTCGGTTAAAAACGGATTGTTCCATCTGTATTCAAGCTGAAAATCTTTGTCGAAGGGACTGCACATTATCAAAATTTGCTTACGAGCGGCGGCGCACATGTTTTGCAAAAATTGCGGGAGAATTTCGGCGTATTCGGCACTGAAGACGCAAAGGCACGCGTCAGCCGCAACTTTCGGGAAGGCACCCGCGCTGAAGTCACAGGCAATAATTTCGGCGTCATAACTTTTAAAATCGACGGGAAAATATTTCACGCCTGCGGGACAAGCGGTCTTTGCGAATTTGCCGCGCCTGCAACCGACATCAATCAAGCTCTTGCAGTCGGGAAGTAACTTGCTCATCGCCATATTGACAAGCACATTTTGACGCAACGGGCAATTTTCGTAAGACAACGCACGGTCGGGCAGATTGTTGACGCGATAGCCCAAAACGCGCACCTGCATTTTGTTAAAGTTCAACAGCTCGTCAATCAGCGGCTTATAAAGGTGTTCTCTGCCTACGTCGTCCGGTGCCTGCTGAACATTTGCGCCGGGATAATGACCGTTGCCTTCGACAAGGATCGCGTCGCCTTTGTCGTTTATTGTTATATCCCAACCGACATGGCGCACTTGCGGAAGCATCGGTGTCAGCTTTTTGACAAGGGCAAGCACTTTGTCCCACGCGGGATATTGAAAACCTTTGAACGTCTTGCCGGTGTCGGGGTGCTTTGACATGCGCTCATTGGTGTCGGTTATGCCGTTGGAGGTAATCACGCCGCTGTTTGGATCTATAACAACCGCAATACCTCCCCCGTGCAGGTTATCGACAACGTTGCCTGCCGTGCCGAATCTGCCGCTTGTCGTCAATATACGAACGACGTTGTGCGCGTCGAAGATGGTATTGACTCGGATTGTGTTCACGGCAGTCGGACAAAAGGCACGCAAGGTTTCATGCTGAACGATAACTTCTTCCAGGACGCGCTTATCGTTTCTAAGGGTCGCAAAAAGTTTTTCGAGGTCTTCGGTTGCGTCGACGGTTATAATTTGCGCACCTTGTCCTTGCCAGCTTTCGACGGGTTTTGAGAAGAAGCGCGGATATTTCTTGACGAAAGCTTTAAAATCTTCAAAGGTACAATCGGTCGTGTTGAGCCAATCTCTTTGCAGAAAATCATTGAACAGCGTATTTGTTTTGACTTTATTGTTGAGTACGTCGCGGGCAATTTTATCGTTGCAAACAAATCTTGTAAGTCTGCCGGAACGATCCATTCTGAATTTGCGTTGAATTGCAATCGGCTTGCGGTAAAGCTCAAAGACGAAATAATTATCGACAGACGCGCCGAGCTTTGAAGATGTCAGCACGTAATCGCAAAAGTAGATGTTCAAATCGGTTTTGGTATGTTTAATCGGCTTGTGCGACAAAAATTTTTCGGTGAATTTTTGATACAGGTTTGCAAGATAATTTCTTGTGCATTTCATTTCCGCGCACAATTTATCGACCATCGCCCGACTCAAGTCAAAGTTGTTGCCGAAATAATCCGAGGGCACATGCGCTTGAGAGGTCTGAAGTTCGCTTGAGTTTTTTGGCGGAAAATTTAAGCCCGCGTATCGGCAAGCTTTGAAGACACCTTCAGACAAGCCGTAAAAATTTTCTTGCAATGCCATTAATGAATCACGTTCCCTTCGGTTGCGAATGACGGCAGGCAATTACCATGCTTTGCGGTCGAGTTTCTTTATAATTTCGGAGCGCGCATGTTCCGATACTTCACCGGGTTTGCTTATATATTTAATCTTTGCGGGCAAACATGTTGTCTTACGGGGCTTTTCGCCGATTTTGCCCGTGAGTTCAATTTCGATTAACATGCGTTGAATTTCTTTATCGAGCCGCTCTTTGGATTTGCGAATCGGCACCAAAACAAAGTCATCGACTTTCAAGCCGCGCAAATTGCCCAAAAAGTAATCGTAGCGTTTATGCGAGCCTTTCTTAAAAATCACTTGCACGAATCTTTTCGGCGACGGATTGGGCGCGGGTTTTATTGTTGGAGGTTTACGGGTGGTTTGCGGCTTTTGCGTCGTTAACACTTGAGGCTTTTTCGGCGGCGAAACCTGCGGCGTTTCATGCTCTTTTTCGCGAATGGTTCGGTCTTTTTCAATGTTTTCGCGGTGACTTTTGCCCAGCTGATACGACAGAAAAGCCAATGCACCCATCAGCGCGATAACAATCAGCGTCATTGCAGGTACCGTCCTTTCAGCTACGAATGACGGCAAGCAATTCGTCGCGCTTGGTTTCCATTAGGTTTTTGTCGCCGCGGGCTTCGACGTTGAGGCGGATATAAGGCTCGGTCTGGGAGCCGCGCAGATTGAAACGCCAATCGTCAAAATCCACGCTGAGCCCGTCGACGTGATTGACTGCGCCGTCGGAATAAAGCTGTTCGATATGAGACATAATCTGTTGAACTTTGTCGGTGCCACTGACGCGGGTGTTGATTTCGCCGCTGACGGGGTGGCGAGCAATCATCTGCCCGACGAATTCAGACAGAGGCTTACCGCTCTTGCTCATGAGCTCGGCAATCAACAGCCAAGGAATCATGCCGCTATCGCAGTAGTAGAAGTCGCGGAAGTAGTGGTGGGACGCCATTTCCCCGCCATAGATAGCGTTTTCGGCACGAAGGGTGTCTTTCATGTAGTTGTGACCGCTGCGACACATGATAGCTTTGCCGCCGTATTTTTCGGCAATCTCGATGGTATTCCACGTGGCACGCGGGTCGTGAATAATTTTTTCGCCGGGATTCTTCTTGAGGAACGCTTCAGCCAGCAAGCCGACCATGTAATAGCCCTCGATGAAGTTGCCGCGCTCGTCGAAGAGGAAGCACCTGTCGAAGTCGCCGTCGAAAGCGACGCCGCAAGCCGCGCCGTGAGCGATGACGGCGGCGGAAGTTTCGTGGCGGGAGTCGGGCAAAAGGGGATTGGGCACGCCGTTTGGGAAGTAGCCGTTGCCGTTGTTGTGAACCTTGACGATATTGAACGGCAGAAATTTTTCCAGCTCGTTGATTATGGCACCTGCCGCGCCGTTGCCGGTGTTGATGACGATTTTTAGCGGCTTGAGGTTGGCGACGTCGACATAACCGAGCAAGCATTTGATGTAGTCGGGCAATATGTCAATGCGCTTAATGGAACCCGTTGCCTTGCGGAATGACCAATCGCGGCTTTCGTCTTCGATGGCGGCTTTGATGTCGAGCAGACCGGTCTTGGGGCTGACGGGGCGCACGCCCTTGCGGACGAACTTCAAGCCGTTATATTCGGCGGGATTGTGGCTGGCGGTAATCATAATGCCGCCGTCAAAGTCGTTGAAGCCCGTGGCGAAGTAAATCATTTCGGTGCCGCATTGGCCGATGTCATAAACGTCGCAACCCGCCTCAGACAAGCCGCGAACAAGAGCTTCTTGCAAGGAGGGGCCCGACAGACGGATATCGTGACCAACAGCGACAGACTTGGCGGCGAAAAGATCAGGGAAAACCCGCCCGACCCGATATGCCAGCTGTTGGTTGATGGATTGGGGATAAATGCCGCGAATATCATATGCGCCGAAGCCCGAAGTGTTGAGAGCCATAGCCCGCGCCTCCTAAGTCAAATTACAAATTGGATATTCGCTTTTTGCCCGCCAAATACCTGCCGTTGGCGGAAAATTTTTAGCGTGAAGTTTAGCTGAAGCGCAGTCACTTGACGAACGGGGACGTGCAGATTAATATTGGGAAAAAATATACGAGGAGGAGCAAAAACTTTGAGCACCATACCGAAGACATACGAGCCGCAGGAAATAGAACGGGAAATCTACGCGCAGTGGGAACGCGATAAAAATTTCCACACCACAGCCGGCGCCGCGGGAGAGCCGTTTTGCATAGTCATCCCCCCGCCCAACGTCACGGGTCAACTGCATATGGGTCACGCGCTGGACGAAACGTTGCAGGATATTTTGATACGCTATCACCGCATGAAGGGCGACAACACCCTTTGGCTGCCCGGCACCGACCACGCGGGCATTGCCACTCAAGCACGCGTCGAAGAACAATTGCGCACCGAAGGCATCAGCCGCTACGACATCGGGCGCGAAAAATTTTTGGAACGCGTCTGGCAATGGAAGGAGCAATTCGGCAACCGTATCCTCTATCAGCTCAAGACGCTCGGCTCCAGTTGCGACTGGGAACGCGAACGCTTCACGATGGACGAGGGTTGCTCCAAAGCGGTTCGCAAAGTTTTCGTTCAGCTCTACAACGAAGGGCTCATCTATCGCGGCACGCGCATAACGAATTGGTGCCCGCATTGCAACACCGCGCTCAGCGATATCGAAGTTGAACACGAGACCGAGCAAGGTCACCTGTGGCACCTGCGCTATCCGTTCGCTGACGGCACGGGCTATGTCGAAGTTGCCACCACTCGCCCCGAAACGATGTTGGGCGACACGGGCGTTGCCGTTCACCCCGACGACGACCGCTATAAAAATCTCGTCGGCAAGACGCTGATTCTGCCGCTGGTCAATCGTGAGATACCGCTCTTCGCCGACAGCTATGTCGACCGCGAATTTGGCACGGGAGCCGTCAAAGTCACCCCCGCCCACGACCCCAACGATTTTGAGATGGGTCTTCGCCACAACCTCGAACAGGTCAAAGTCATCAACAACAACGGCACGATGGCTGACGGTCTCGGAAAATACAGCGGGCTCGACCGCTACGAATGCCGCAAACAAATCGTCGCGGACTTGCAAGCGGCGGGCGTCCTCGTCAGCGTCGAGAATCACGAACACGCCGTCGGTCACTGCCACCGTTGCCACACGACCATTGAGCCGCTCATCAGCAAGCAGTGGTTCGTCAAGATGGAGACTCTGGCTAAGCCCGCAATCGACGCCGTGAAGAGCGGCGCATTGCAATTCGTTCCCGAACGCTTCACGAAAATCTACATCAATTGGCTGGAAAATATCCGCGACTGGTGCATAAGCCGCCAGCTCTGGTGGGGACATCAAATCCCCGCGTGGTATTGCTCCGACTGCGGCGAAATGACGGTCTCGGAAGTCGACGTGACGGAATGCCCGCATTGCCACAGCCGCAATCTCCGCCGCGAAGAAGATGTTCTGGATACGTGGTTCAGCTCCGCGCTGTGGCCGTTCAGCACGCTCGGCTACCCCGACGATACCGCCGACCTGCGCACGTTCTACCCGACGTCCGTCCTCGTCACGGGCTACGATATAATTTTCTTCTGGGTGTCGCGCATGGTAATGATGGGGCTCAAGTTCCGCGGCGAAATCCCCTTCCGCAAAGTTTTCATTCACGGTCTTGTTCGCGACGAGCAAGGGCGCAAAATGTCCAAATCCCTCGGCAACGGCGTCGACCCCGTCGAAGTCATCAATAAATACGGCGCGGACAGCTTGCGCTTCATGCTGGTAACCGGCAACACCCCCGGCAACGATCTGCGGTTCTATTGGTCTCGCGTCGAATCCGCCCGCAACTTCGCCAACAAAATCTGGAACGCCTCGCGCTTCCTGCTGATGAATTTGGACGACTTCAACCCGACGTTCAAGCCGACGGTTGACGACCTTGAACTTGCCGACAGCTGGATCCTCGACCGCCTTGCCAACCGCATTGAAACCGTCACCGACGCGCTCAATCGCTTTGAACTGGGTGAGGCGGCTCGGCAACTGTACGAGTTCATCTGGTTTGAATTCTGCGACTACTACATCGAGCTGATTAAATCCCGAATCTACGGCACCGACGAACGTGCCAAGGCAACGGCTCAATTCGTGGCGGCGACCGTGCTGGAAACTTCGTTGCGCCTGCTCCATCCGTTCATGCCGTTCATCACCGAAGCCATCCGCCAAAAACTTCCCAATGCCACGGGCTCAATCATGCTCGCGCCGTTCCCAACCGTCAGCGAACTGGACGGACTGCTCACCGTCGACCGCGATTACATCCAACAGGGCGCGAAACTCTTCCTCGACATCGTCAAGACAATCCGCAACCTGAAATCCGAACTGGGTATCGATTCGCGCAAGAAGACCGCCGTCGTCATCAAGTTCACAACGTCCAAATGCGCCGACATCATAAAATCTCACGCCCGCTACATCAGAGACCTTGCCGCCGCCGAGCCGTTGACCTTCGCCGACGAAAAGCCCGCCCATGCTTTGAGCGGCGTGACTGACGGCGCACAAGTCTATCTGCCGCTGGAAGGTTTGATCGACATCGGCAAGGAGATTGACCGCCTGACCCATGAGCTGGAAAAACTTCGCTCCGTGGCAAAATCAACCGCGGGCAAGCTCGCCAACGAACGCTTCACGTCCAAAGCACCCGCCGCCGTCGTGCAAGCCGAACGCGACAAACTTTCCGCCGCCGAAGAAAAAATTTCCACCCTCGAACAGCGCATTCATCAGCTGGAGACGCTATGACCTACGTCGACGCGCTCAACTGGCTGGATTATCTTTGCACCTTCGGCATAAAGGCTGGACTCGAACGAATCACGCAACTCGCTCAAGCTCTGGGCAATCCGCAGAATTTTTATCGCACGGTTCATGTTGCCGGCACCAACGGCAAGGGCTCCGTCTGCGCCATGCTCGCCGAAATCCTCAAGGCTCACGGGCTCAAAGTCGGGCTGTTCACGTCGCCGCACCTGGAAAGCTACTGTGAACGGATTCGCGTCGACGGCGTGGACATTCCCGAAGACGACTTCGCCAATGAGCTTGCTCGCGTGAAAAGTTGCGGCGTCAGTTGCACGCACTTCGAGGCGTTGACTGCCGCGGCGTTCGATTATTTCCGCAGACGCGACGTTGATATCGCCGTCATCGAAACGGGCTTGGGCGGCACGTTCGATTCAACGAACATCATCACGCCCGAAGTCTCAATCATCACCAACGTAGCCCGCGACCACGAAAATATTTTGGGCGACATCGACAGCATTGCCCGCAACAAAGCCGGCATCATCAAGCGCGGCGTCCCGACCGTCACTGCCGCCACGGGTCATCCGCTGGAAATTATTCGACGCGTCGCCGAAGATATGGGCTCGCCTTTGCACGAAGTCACTGCACCCTGCGACGTCGCCATCAACCTGCGCGGCGAACATCAGAGATGGAACGCGGCTGTCGCGATTGAAGCGGCAAAAATTCTCGGCGTTGACGGCTCGGCTATCGAACGCGGCTTGAAGTCCGTGACGTGGGTCGGAAGGTTCGAGGTCGTCGAAAATCCCGCGGGCGTCGTCGTCATTGACGGGGCACACAATCCCCACGGGGCTCAGGCTCTTCGTCGTGCGCTGGACAAAAATTTTCCGCGCGGGCAAAGGTCTTGGCTGTTCGGCGTTCTCGCTGACAAAGACTTCCGCGCAATGCTCGACGTGCTGTTCAATGCGGGCGACAGCGTCATCGTCACGGAGCCGCCCTCTCAACGCGCCGCCTCGTCCGAAATCATCTGCGCCGAACTTCGCGAACGGGGCATTGCTTGCGCGGCTGTCGCCGATAATTTTGCGGCGGTTCAACGGCTGATGAATTCCCCCGCCGACGTGAAGATCATCGCCGGTTCGTTGTATCTGATTGGCGCGGTCAGAAAATTTGTCGTCGGTTGAAGGAGGTGCATCGTTGGAAAAGGTCAGCACCCTATCGACGCGGCGTCGTGCAAAAAATCTGGAGACGTGGACGCTCTACGCAATCATTGCCGAAGCGTTCTTCCTGGCGTTGTGGCCGACGGTTGCGGCGGCGGCTCTCGTCTTTGGTGTGATAACTTGGTTCCTGCACAGCCGAATCGACACGCACTACCAAACGCGTTCCCTGCCGTTAGACGTGCCGGTCGCGATTTTTTTTCTGATCGGCGGCTTGAGCGTCTTGCTCTCGTCGGCACGCAGTCTAGAGCTCATTTACAACTACTGCTCAATCGCCGGCAGTTTCGGGCTCACGTATTTCATCGTCGGTCAAACCGTCCGCAAGCCCGCGCAGGTCAAACAGGTCACCAAAGCTCTTGCCGCGGGCACAGCTCTCGTCGTCGGCTGGGGGCTTATCCAGTTCGCCTTCGGTGTCGACGCGGCGGACGTCAAATGGACAGACCCCGATGCCTTCCCAGAACTTCGCAAAAGAATTTTCTCCACGCTGGAAAATCCGAACGTCTTTGCGGGCTGGCTGGACGTGTTCATCTGCCTGGCGTTGGGTTTGCTGGCTAAGGTTGAACGTCGCGGGCAGAAACTCGTCCTCGTCGCGGCAATCGCGCTCATGGCGGCTTGCCTGGCAATGACGTATTCACGCGGCGCGTTCCTGTCGATTGCGGCGGTCTTCGTGGTCTATGGCGTGCTCAAAGATTGGCGGGCGATAATTTTGTTCGTGGTGGTCATGGCTCTGATTGCCTTCGCGGACACGACATTCATCGGACGAATTCTTTCGGCGTTCACGCACTCGGATTCGTCCGGAGCTGTGCGCGTCGGCATTTGGGTCAGCACCGTCGCAATGATTGCCGACCACCCCTTCGCGGGCATCGGCTGGGGTGCCTATCAATTCGTCTACCCGCAATACAATTACTACGTCGCCGACCCCAACGTCGTCATCTATCACGCGCACAACATCTACCTGAACTTCGCCGCGGAAATCGGTATCGTCGGGGCTCTGGCGTTCTGCTGGTATTTCTTCGGCACGATGTTCATGGCTCTGGGAGCCGGCGAACTTTTTGACGGCGAAGACAGCTTCATCGACCGGCTGAAAAAATTTTTCCGCGCCAATTCTCTCGCGCACTACCCCGCCGAACTCGCCGCCACCGTCAACGAAGTCCTGTCCGACTTCGCCAACGCCGTGATGAATCTGTTCAGCCGCAAGCCGCACAAGCCCAAAAAATCTGCTCCGCATTTGGAACTGGTTCACCACGACGAAATGAAGTGGCACCGACGCAGGAAGCTTGCCGACACCGACACCGTCGACGCCGACGACAAGTTTGCCGCGAAATTGAACGACGTCACGCAGATTGACGACGAAAAATTTTTGGGCGGGCTCAAGCTGGGAATCGGGCTGGCGTTCCTGTCAATGGCTTTTAACGGCTTCACCGACGACTTGCTGTTTAATATCCAAAGCTCGATGTTGATGTGGATGCTCGGTGCACTCGGCGCGGCAATAGAAAAAATCAGATGAGGGGGCGACGCATTTGAAGAAAAATATTTCGCAGGCAACAATTGACCGACTGCCGCTGTATTTCCGCACGTTGCGGCTGGTTGAGGACGAGGACATAAGCATCATCTCCTCCGACGAACTGGGGCGGCGGCTGGACATCACGCCCGAACAGATTCGCAAAGATTTGGCGACGTTCGGGCAGTTCGGGCGCAAAGGTATCGGCTACTACGTTCACGACCTCAAAGACAATATCAGCAACATTTTGGGGCTGCAAAACCGTTGGCGGCTGGCAATCGTCGGCGTTGGGCATTTGGGCGGCGCACTGGCAAACTACGTGAACTTCGCCTCACTGGGCTTTTCGGTTGTGGCTCTGTTCGACAGGAACAGCCGCGTCGTCGGCACCGCAGTCAACGGCATTCGCGTCAACAGCATTTCCCACATGAAACGCGTCATTACCGCGCAGGCTGTGGATATCGGAATTATCACCGTGCCCGCCGAAGAAGCTCAGAGCGTTGCAGATTCACTCGTTGCCGCGGGCGTCAAAGGCATTTGGAATTTCGCGCCGATTAAGCTCACCGTCCCGCCGACCGTCCCTTTGGTCAACGAAGATTTATCCGTCGGCTTGAGTGCGTTGAGCTATCATATGTCGCAGGAATGATGGAGGTTTTGCAAATTGATGACGGTTCTTATGGTTTTGGACGCGCTGATATCAATCGCGCTGGTGTTGGTCATTCTCGGGCAAGAGGCGAAGTCCGGCGGCATGGGCGGCATGGACGGCGGCTCGGACGCGGTCTTTAGCGGCAAGGCTCGCGGCATGGACGCCCTGCTGGCTCGGCTCACGGTGATACTCGCCGTCATGTTCGCGGTGATAACTTTGATTATCGCCAAGCTTTCGATGTAACGTTTGGATTTACTTCTTTGCCGGCGGATGACTGCGGTTGCTCACTGCGTTTGCGTTTAGATCTACTTTCTTTTGCGGGTCCAAAAGAAAGTAGCAAAGAAAAGGACCTCCGAGCCGGCAACGACGCATCACGTCGTCGTATGCCGGCGGCCGCCCATCCATGGGCGGCCTCGTTATCAGCTCAGGAGACGGGCGGCGGTTGATGACTGCGGTTGCGGTTATACCTACTTTCTTTTGTCGGCAATGGGCGGTCGTGTTGTCGGCTAAGGAGACGGGTGCGGATTTGGGAGGCGAATTGTTTTGATTGACGGCGCAGAAAGTTTTACACTCGACGGCGGGGACATTGGCGCGTTGCTGATTCACGGCTTCACGGGCAACCCCGCTGAATTGCTCTTGCTCGGCGAACACCTCAACCGCCGCGGCATCAGCGTCCATTGCCCGCGGCTTGCCGGTCACGGCACAAGCGAACGCGACTTGATGACGACCACACGCCACGACTGGTTTAACTCGGTGCTCGGCGGCTTTGACGAACTGCGCGGCTGTCGGAAAATTTTCGTCGTCGGTCATTCAATGGGCGGGTTGCTCGCGCTGAAGCTGTCAACCGTTCGCAACATCGCGGGGCTCATCACTCTGGCGGCACCGATCTTCATCGACGAGGGGCTGGGGCTTCGCAACCTGCCGCCGCGCGAATTTTGTTCGGACGCCTGCATCGTTCGCCCGCGCCGAAAACTTGCCGACGTCCCCGCCGCCGCCAACAACGTCTATCAGAAAATGCCGCTCATCAGCGTGCACGAGCTGGTTGACTTGATTGCCGACGCGAAGAATTTTCTGCCGCAAGTCAACGCGCCGATACTCATCATGCACGGCGAGGACGACCACACCGCTCAACCGCGCAGCGCACGCTTCATCATGGACAACGTCGGCTCAAAGGTCAAACGCGTCGCCATCGTCCCCAACAGCGGGCACCTGTTGCCCCTTGCCGAAGAGCGCGGCTTCGTCTTCGACGTGCTCACAAATTTTCTGGAGGAGTTGATTCAATGACGGATGATTACTGTTTTGCCTGTGGTGCGGAAAATCCCATCGGCTTGCATTTGACGTTTGACTTCGACGGCGAACGCGTGACGACGAAAAAAATTTTGCCGCGGGAGTTTCAGGGCTACTTCGGCACGGCTCACGGCGGCATTCTCTCGACTATGATGGACGAGGCGATGTGCAAGTTCATTGCCGCAAAATATCACGAGCAGGCGGTGACGGGTCGGCTGGAGGTCCGCTACAAACTTCCCACGCCCATCGAACGGGAGCTGACGGTTTCGGCGTGGCAAGAGTCGTCGCGGCGCAACATCATCAGCATGCGTTCAACGGTCGAAGTCGACGGCAACATCACCGCGGAGGCGACGGCAAAGTTCGCGGTCGTGGCGTCGGCATGAGGGGCAAGACAATCGTCGGCAAGCTCACCGTCAACGTCAAAGGCTTCGGCTTCGTTGCCAATGACGGCGGCGAGGACGTTTTCGTCGCGGCGGAGAATTTGAACGGCGCATTGAACGGCGACACGGTCAGCGTCCGAGTCAGCCGCGGCTATGGCGGGCGCGTGGAAGGTCACGTCGTGAAAATTTTGGAGCACGCCAACCAAACCATCGTCGGCACCTTGAACAAGCACGGCGGCATCGTCACCGCCACGCCCGACGACAGACGCATCGCCCAAAAAATTTTCCTGCCGAAATTCAACGGCAAGTTCGCCGCGGGCACCAAGGTCGTCGTCAAGGTCACGGCGTGGAATCCGTTGCGCGGCACAGTCATCGAGACGCTGGGCAAGGCAAATTCCCCCGGCGTGGACGTCCTGTCAATCCTTCGGGCTCACGGCGTGGACGAAGACTTTCCGCCCGACGTGCAAGCTCAAGCCGCTCACATCGAACGCGAGCCCGACGCCTCAGAGATTGCCCGCCGCATTGACCGCCGCGAATTGAAGACCGTCACCATCGACGGAGCCGACGCAAAAGATTTGGACGACGCCGTCTTCGCTGAGCAACGTGGCGGCGAATTTTTTTTGGGCGTTTACATAGCCGACGTCAGCCATTACGTCCGAGAGCACACCGCCTTGGACGCCGAAGCCTTCAGCCGCGGCACGAGCATCTATCCCGTTGACCGCGTCGTGCCCATGTTGCCCCGCGAACTTTCCAACGGCATCTGCAGTCTCAACGCGGGCGTCGACCGTCTTGCCGTGGCATGCGAAATGATTTTGAACGCGGCCGGCAACGTCATCGACTACAAAATTTTTCCGACGACGATTCACGTTCACCGACGCCTGACTTATGCCGAGGTCGATAAAGTTTTCGGCGGGGACGAAGCTCTTGCCGACTGCGCCGAAAATTTAAACGCGCTCAGGAAAATTCGTGAGCTGCGCAAAAAAATTCGTGCCAAGCGCGGTTCAATCGACTTCGACATCGCCGAGCTAAAGGTCATCCTCAACGCCGCGGGCAAGCCCGTCGACATCACCCGCCGCGTGCAGACCGAAGCCGAATCCGTCATCGAAGAGTGCATGCTCCTCGCCAACGAGACCGTCGCCGAGCACACGTTGCGCAAAAAAATTCCGAGCCTCTACCGCGTGCACGAGTTGCCATCGTCCGAGAAGGTCGACACGCTCAACCGACTGCTGGCGCATTTCACGTTGCACCTGTCGGCTTCGGGCAGGGACATCGAGCCGCGGGACTTCCAACGGATTTTGTCGCAGGTCAAAGGTCTGCCCGCCGAACGCGTCATCATGAGCTACACCCTGCGCGCCATGCAACAGGCACGCTACGCCGCGGAGAACCTCGGACATTTCGGGTTGGCGGCAAAGTTCTACACGCACTTCACGTCGCCGATTCGCCGCTATCCGGATTTGATTGTCCATCGAATGTTGCGGGCAAGCTGGTCGTCGCCGCACAATTTGCCAAAGCTTGCCAAACGCCTCGACGAGATTGCGCGCCAGTCTTCCGAACGCGAACGCCGCGCCGTTGACATCGAACGGGAAACCACGGACTTGAAGGCGGTCGAGTTCATGCAACGCTTCGTCGGTCAGCAGTTCGACGCCGTCATCGACAGCGTCACCAACTTCGGATTCTTCGTCGCGCTCGATAACGGCGTTGAGGGTCTCGTTCGCGCGGCGGACATCGGCGGCGATTACTATGCCTTCGTCGAAAGCGAGTTCGCGCTCATCGGCACGGCGACGGGCAAAAGTTTTCACATCGGCGACAGCGTCCGCGTCAAGCTCACCGGTGCCAACGTCCAACTGCGCCAGCTGAACTTCGAACTGGTCAGCCCCGTTGCCAACCGCGACTTAATTGCGAGGTTTTGATTGTGGACATTGCGAAAAAATTTTTGGACGCCGGCAAACCCGCCGAGGCTCTTGAGCGGCTCAAAGGTCTGCTTGAAACCGTCAGCCGCCGCGACGAATGGCAGGTGCACGAACTCATCGCCGCCGCCTTCCACGATTTGGCGAACGCCGCGGGTGTCGCACAGGCATCGTTCAATGCCGCCGACACCGACAGATTCTTGCGCAGTCAGCGGACGCATTTCTCGAACTGGATCTTCGCGTTGCACTACCTGCCGACGCTTGACGCCGCGACGTTGACCAATGAGCTTGCCGTTTATCGTTCGCTGTATCGGGACGCCGAGCCCCTGCCGCAGATTGAACGCCATCCCGCCGAAAAAATTTCCGTCGGCTACATCGCTCCCAACTTCTGCGATTCGTCCGCCGCAAGATTCTACGAGGCTCTGCTCACCGATTACGACCGCGAAAAATTTTCCGTCACCGCCTGGAGCATGTCTCACGAAGCCGACGCCTTCACCGAGACCGTCCGCGCCAATGTCGACGCCTATCACGACATCGCTGAGGAAAGTTTCTTCGCCGCCGCGCAGAGGATTCATGGTGCCGACGTGCTGATTGACCTCGGCGGGCACACAGAGGGCGGGCAGACCTTGCAGGTGGCGGCGTATCGTCCGGCTCGCGTGCAAATGACCGGCATCGGCTACTTCGATTCGACGGGGCTCGCGGCGATTGACTACTTCATCGGCGACGGATACTTGACTGCCGACGACGCGACCTTCGCCGAAAAAATTTTGCCGCTGAAGAAAGCCTTCGCCTTTCGCCCGAACAAACGCATGGTCAAAGCCCGTCGCGCCCGCCGAAAAATTTCCCGCGACCGATTCACTTTCGGCTGCCTGAACAATTTCGTGAAGCTCAGCGACGATTACCTTGCCGCCGTCAAAAAAATTCTCGACGCCGCGGGCAACGCCCGAATAATTTTCCGCGACACCACGCCGTTGGAAAGTCGTCGGCTTGCGTTGATGGAGCGGCTTGAACGTTTCGGCATCGACGCGGACGTTCGGCTCGGTGCTGATGATTTTTTCAGCGATTACGACGAGATTGACCTGATACTCGACACGTTCCCCTATCCCGGCGGGCTGATGACGGCGTTGGCGATTTATATGGGCGTGCCCGTCTTGAATCTGCGCGGCGACCTTGCAAGCCGACGTACGGGCGCGGACATCTTGCACACAGCCGCGGCGGACGAATTCATCTGCACCGACGCCGACGCTTACGTCTCGACCGCCATCGACCTGGCGACGAATCCGACACGGCTTGCGGCGTTGACTGCGAAAATTTCCGTCGACAAGCTCACCGACACCAAAACGTTTGTCGAGGACTTCTACGCGCGATTGGAGGCGATTGCATGTGCGACGAGCGGAGCCTGATGGAGTTTGTGCCGCCGAATTTTTTGCCGGTGCCCGTGCTGGTGATTGACGCCGCAGAAATTTTGCCGGACCTGCGAAAAATTTTGCCCGCCGCGCAGATTGCACTGTTGACGACGGAGCCGACACCTGCGCAAAAAAAAATCTGCGCCGAAGTTCACGCAGATATCTTCGTCGGGGATTGGACGTCGTTGCCGCCCGCGCCCAAAGTCTTCGAGCTGATCGTCGCGCCAAAAATTTTCTCCGCGAACGACGTCTACGCGGCACTGCTCACGCTCAACAGCCTACTAACGGATTCGGGCGCACTGCTCGCGCTGTTCAACGAGTCGTGGACAAAACGCGACGTCGTGAAAATTTTGGACGACGCCATCTACAAGGAAATCATCTTCAGCGGGAAGCTTGTTCGCGCCGGCAAATGCACCGCCGAAGTCGCCGCGCTGAAAGATTTTTTCACGCCCGACGTTCGCGCTCAACTGTCGCGGCTGTTGCACCGAATCGAGTACGACATTGACGCCGAGGAAAATTTTCAGCGGCTGGCGGATTTGTGTGCCCGCGAAGGAATTTTCGCCGAGTACCTGACCGACTTCGTTGAGCAAGTCGTAGTTCATGCGGCGGCAAAAAAATCCATCGTCGCACGACTCACCTGAGCAAATCTGGCAACTCCGCAAAAAAAAAAATCCCGACGCAATGTCAGGAAAAACTATCGTCACCCGTCACCGAAGCCGACCACGAGGCCGCCCATGGACGGGCGGCCGCCGGCATACGACGACGTGATGCGTCGTTGCCGGCTCGGAGGTCCTTTTCTTTTGCTTACTTTTCTTTTGGACCGGCAAAAGAAAAGTAAGACCCGCCGACGTTGGCGGCAAAAAAATTATTTCTGTGCCATAGCCGCCGCGATAGCCGCACCGAGCCCTGAGCCGCCGTTATCAAGGATAGTGTCGACCTTGGCAGCGTCTTCGCCGAGGAGCTCACTCATCGCGCGGGTGATGTTCTCTTTGGCAAGGGGCATCTTCTCGTAGACGGAGCCGTCAACCGCCACGTGTTGTTGCTGAATCTTGCCACTGCCCGCACGTTGCCAGACCAACGCCACGAATGAGGCGGCAACCAATCGCGCGGAACGAATGACAATCGTGGCGGCGAGTTCGCGGACTTTGGCGACGTCAACGTAATCGAGTTCGCGCCCGACCTTCGCCATCAAGATATCCGTCGCGCGTTGCAGGTTTGGCGAATCGTCCAGAATCATCATCGACATATCCACGGAAGTCAGACCGTATTGCTTGCCCTTCTCGCCGAGCAGTTCAGCAATCGCCATGCCCAAAAGTTCGCCCATGTAACGACCGGAGACCATCTTCTCGAAACGCTGTTCGCCCGGTTTCTCGGAGCCTTCGTCGTATTCGCGGTCAAAGCGATTGGGCACGATCTTGGAGAAATTGCCGCACTCAAGGTTGAGGATCATTCCGCCGGAGCCGACGCCTTTGGGGTCGTGAATCGTCGGTTCAAGGTAGCAGGTGTTGTGCCCCGTGGCGTAGATTGAGCCGATGAAGGTATCGGGCGTCTTGTATGCCGCGCTCAAGAGGACGGCAACGGTGTCGTTGAGGACTGCGACGGGCTCGACGTTGCCTGCGCCGCGGCGTTTGAGAGCTTCGACGAGCAAATCGTTGGCAACTTGACCTTCGACGCCCTGCGTGGCAAATTCTTTCGTCCAGATAATCAGCCGCGCGTCGTAGAGATTCGTCTGCGTGGACGGGAAAGAGAACGTGTGCCCCAGATAATATTTCGTCGTGTGGTCGCCGTCGATGGCCTCGTCAATCAGCTCGGCAATAAAGTCAAACATTTGCTCGGCGGTCGCGTCCTTGCAGATGTAATCGTATTCGCCGGGGACGATGAGCGGACGCCCGACGCGTTTGATGATTGCGTACTTGCCGCCGCCGTCGAGACGGAACTTGAAGACGCGGATGTTGGTGCCGCCGAAGTCCAGCGCAAGATACTCGCCCTTCTCGTTGCCGCTGGGCAAGCCGACGTACGATTTGAGCATGCGCATGGACGATTGCGTCACGTCGCGCAGACCCAGTTGCAAATCCTGTCGGAAGGTCGCGGCGATTTGGTGCAGCCTCTCCGTGTCGATGGTGAACTCGGCGATGATGTCTTTGAACTGCGCCTGGTTGAATGCCATAAAAATTCCCCCTCATAAAAAAATTTTTACCCGCGACGATTATAGCACGCGGCGAAGAATTTTGAACGCGTCAGAAAAATTTTTCGATGACCTCGGCGACGCCGTCGTGATCATTGTCCGCGGTGACATAACCCGCAAACTGTTTGATGTCGTCTTTCGCGTTGCCCATTGCCACGCCCAAGCCCGCCGTCTGCAAAATTTCAACGTCGTTGTGTCCGTCGCCAACGGCAACCGTCTCGCCGATATCCACGCCCAAATGATTGCACAGCTCGATTAATCCCGAAGCTTTCGTCACGCCCGCCGGCGACGCCTCCAAGTTGTCGCGCTCGGTGAAACTTATCGACAGGTCGAACTTGCGCAGCCGTTCCAAATTTCTGTCGCGGCTCGGTCTGTCGCGGTGATAGAGATTGACTTTGGCGACTTCGCCGGGGTGCTCGCGAATGTATTGCCTGAAGTCGTCGACGCGCAGACAAATCCGATTGAACATGTCGAAATAAATTTGCATGTTGAATTCGTCCATGTGCTGAATGTCTTGCTCGCGGGCGACGGAATGTTTGAGCGTGAGCAGATGAACCATTGCGCGTTCCTGCAGACCGTAGTCGATGATGTGCATCATAATCTCTTCGTCGACGCCGTGCATGATGACGGGCGTGCGCTTGAAGAAATCGTAGACGAGTCCGCCGCTGATTAAAATGCCGTAATTCATTCGGCGGAAGTCTTCGGTGTAATCGGTCAGCTCCGCGACGCCGCGACCGGTGCTGGTCACCACATGCACGCCGCGTTTCAAAAGCTCGTTGATGGCGTTCGCCGTGCGCGGAGAAATTTTTTTCGTCGACGTCAACGCCGTGCCGTCCATATCGATTGCCAACAGTTTGTATTTGCTCATGCTATCGCCTCCCGCGCAGATTGTACCACAAGTCCTGTCGCTGTGCTATAATCGCGCCGAGGTGAATTGTCGTGAGACTTTACATAGCCGAGAAGCCGTCGATGGCGCGGGAGCTGGCGGCGGTGCTGAAGATGCGTCGCAAAGGTCAAGGCTTCATCGAGACGGCCGGCGGCGTCGTCACGTGGCTCATTGGTCACGTCCTGCAGCAGGTTGAACCCGCCGCTTACGACCCGAAGTTCAGAACGTGGCGCGCGGAAGATTTGCCGATTGTGCCCGACGTTTGGAAGCTCGAAGTCAATCCGAAGACCGAAGACCAGTTCCGAATCGTCAAGCGTCTTATCGGGCAGGCGGACGAAATTGTTCACGCCGGCGACCCCGACCGCGAAGGTCAGCTGCTCGTCGACGAAGTGCTCGATTACGTCGGCAACACCGCGCCCGTCAAACGTATCCTGCTCAATGCCCTGGACGAGACCAGCATTCTTCGCGCCAATGCCGACTTGCGCGACAACGCCGACTTCCGCAATCTCAAGCTCAGTGCTTTGGCGAGGAGCCGAGCTGATTGGCTAATCGGCATGAATCTTTCGCGGGCATACACATTGGCGGCGCGTCGTCGCGGCTACGACGTGACTTTGCCCATCGGCAGAGTGAAGACCCCGACGCTTGCGCTGGTCGTTCGCCGCGAACGCGAGATAAAAAATTTCAAGCCCGTCGATTTCTTCACGATTCGGGCGACGTTCGTCCACGCCAACGGAAATTTCGTCGCCAAATTCAATCCGTCGAAGAAGATGCTGGCATTGCCCGCCTTCGACGCGGAAGGTCGGCTCGTCGATAAAAATTTTGCGCAGGAGCTGATGACGAAGTTCGCGGTCGCGCCGTTGGACGGAAAAATTTTCTCGTGCAAGACCGCCGAACGCAAGGAAGCTCAACCGTTGCCGTTCTCGCTGTCGACGTTGCAGGTGGCGGCGGGCAAAGCCTTCGGGTACACGCCGCAACAGGTGCTCGACGCCGCGCAGAGCCTCTACGAAAAAAAGCTGACGACGTATCCGCGCTCCGATTGTGAATTCTTGCCGACGACGCAGTTCCGAGACGCCGCCACGATTCTGAACAACCTCACCCGCGCGGGCAATGAGCAGGTGCAAAAAATTTCTGCGCATGCCGACAGCCGAATCAGAAGCCGCGCCTGGAACGACAAAAAAATTTCCGCACACCACGCCATCATTCCCACGCGAAAAACTTTGGCGATTCAGCTCACGCCCGCCGAGCTCAACGTCTACAATCTCATCGCGAAGAATTACGCCGTGCAATTTTATCCGCCGCACGTCTACGACGAGACGCAGGTCGTCGTCAAGTACAAGGGCGAGACCTTCAGCGCGCGCGGCAAAGTCGTCAAGCAGATCGGTTGGCGGGAATTTTACATCGCGGCGAAGACGAAGTCCGACGACGAGAGCGAGACCCTCTTGCCGCAGATGAACCGTAACGATGACGTTCAATACAGCGGAGCCGAGCTTAAGCAGGGCGTGACGAAACCGCCGCCGCGTTTCACGTCGTCGAGCCTGGTGCAGGGCATGAAGGACATCCACAAATACGTTAAGGATCCCGCCGTTCAAAAGCAGCTCAAGGACGTTTACGGCATCGGCACCGAGGCGACGCGTGCACAGATCATTGACGACTTGATTGCGCGAAAATTTCTGCGTGTCGAGAAAAAAATTCTTCGTCCGACTGATTGGGCGTATCTGCTCATTGACGCGCTGCCCGACGCGATGACCTACCCCGACGCCACCGCCGTTTGGGAAGACAAACTTCATTCCATGAGCGCGGGCGACGGCACGTTGGAAGATTTTTTGGCGGGGCAAATCAAATTCACCGTTGAACTCGTAAACGCCGCACGTGCTGCCAATTTCGCCGACGCCGAAGGAATTTTCAAGTGCCCCAACTGCGGCAGTGCTCTCGTCCAACGCAACGGCAGGAACGGCGTCTTCTGGGGCTGTTCAAATTTTCCGCGGTGCCGCACGACTTTCGACGACAAGGACGGCAAGCCCGACAAATACAATCCCGCGGACTTCGCGCCGATGATCTCTTCGGCAGACTTCAGCTGAAAAAAATTTTCCCCGCCGCTCGTTGTGAGTGACGGGGAATTTTTTTGCGATGTGTTCAGTCGTTGAAGTCACAGCCGCGCAGGTTGAAGCCGTGATCGAGGGGACCGGAGCCGCGTCCGAGATTGAGCCCCGACATCAACGCGCAGGTGAGATAACTTTTCGCGCGGCCGACAGAATTTTTCAGCGTATGACCCTTGGCGAGGTTGGCGGCGATTGCCGAGCTCAACGTGCAGCCCGTGCCGTGAGTGTTGGGCGTGTCGATTCGTTTGCCGCGGAACCAGGTGCCCGCGCCGTCAAAGAGGAAGTCGTCGGCGTCGCTGAGACCGTGCCCGCCCTTAGCGAGGACAGCGCAACCGAAGTCGTCAAAAATTTTTTTTGCGGCAAGCTCCATGTCGGCGGGCGATGAAATTTTTTTGCCGATGATGACTTCAAGTTCGGGTATGTTCGGCGTGATGATCGTCGCCAGAGGGAACAGCCGCGTCCGCAGAATTTTGACGGCGTCCTCGTCGATGAGGCGTGCGCCGCTCGTGGCAACCATCACCGGATCGACGACGATGTTCGCCGCGCCGTGACGAGTGAGCCCGTCGGCGATGACTTCAATCAGCCGCGCCGATGAGACCATGCCGATTTTGACGGCGTCGGGGAAAATGTCTTCAAACACGGCGTCGAGCTGGTCGCGCAAAAAATTTTCCGTGGCATTGAGCACCGAACGCACGCCGCAAGTATTCTGCGCAGTCAACGCAGTCACGACGCTCATGCCGTAGACGCCGTTCGCCAGAAAAGTTTTCAGGTCAGCTTGAATGCCCGCGCCGCCCGATGAATCCGAACCCGCAATCGTCAACGCAATGTTCATGTGATGATCTCCTTTGTGTCAGCCGTGGCGAATGGAAACGTCGCCGGCATAGACCGTGCGCCGCCCGCCGGCAGTCTCGACGACGAGCGCGCCGTCCTCGTCCAAATCGACCGCCCTGCCGCTGAAGCTTTCGCCGTCGCCCGCGCTGATGACGCGAACGTTTTGACCGAGCGTGACGTTGTATCTGCGCCAAAGCTCAAAGACCATGCCGAATCCTTCAGCCGAGACTTGGCGATAAAGTTTGTCGAATTCTTCGAGCACAGCGCGGAAGAATTGCACGCGGGGAATGTCCTTGCCGCCGTTGAGTTCCTTTAGCGACGTGGCAATCGGTTGCAGGGCGTCGGGAAATTCGTCGCGGCGGATGTTGACGTTGATGCCGACGCCAATGACCAGGTAGGATATCTTGCCGATTTCGCAATTCATTTCCGTCAGTATGCCAACGAGCTTTCGTCCGCCGTGCATGATGTCGTTTGGCCATTTGATTTCGGCTTTCAGGTTGAAGCGACGCATAGCCTCTGCCACGGCGACCGCCGCCATAAGCGTGCACTTAGGCGCGTCCTTTGGCAAAAAATTTGGGCGCAGTATGACCGAAAACCAAATACCCTTCACGCGCGGCGAAAAGAATTCCCTCTCCAGCCGACCCTTGCCGCCCGTCTGCTCCTCTGCCACGACGATGGTGCCGTTGCGTGCGCCGTGATATGCAAGAGCCTTTGCCGCGCGGTTCGTCGAATCCACCGACGGATAATAATCCATGTCCTTGCCGATGATTTGCGTGTCGAGCCCGATTTGCACTTCGCCCGGCAACAAGAGATCGGGCGCGTCCTTGAGCTTGTAGCCGTGGCGTTCCTGGCTGATGATTTCGTAGCCGCTGTCGCGAAGCTTCTGAATATGTTTCCAGACAGCGGTGCGGGAAATGCCCAGTTCGCCGGCGATGCTTTCTCCGGAAATGAAATCGTTTCCCGCGCGCTTCAACATCTCAACAATTGTCTTTCGCATATTCGTTCACCTCGCATAAAAGCTTAGCATACTTCGCCCCAATCGGCAACGCTTTGTTTGAACATGGGCGGCGGCTCTGATATAATTGCGGAAAATTTTTTGGAGGAGGCGGCGTTTCATGGACTTTGCCCATCTGCACGTTCACACGCAATACAGCCTGCTCGACGGCGCGGCAAGAATCGGCGAACTGCTCGACGCGGCAAAAGCTTTCGGCATGAAGGCTCTGGCGATAACCGACCACGGCACAATGTACGGCGTCGTTCCCTTCTATAAGGCGGCGCGTGCCCGCGGCATCAAGCCCATCATCGGTTGCGAAGTTTATGTTGCTCCGCGTTCTCGCTTCGACCGAGACAAGACCGACGACAACAAGTACTACCATCTGATACTGCTGGCGGAAAACAACGAGGGCTATCGCAACCTGGTCAAGCTGGCGTCTTTGGCGGCAACCGAAGGCTTCTATTACCGCCCGCGCGTCGATAAGGACATCCTGCGCCAATATCACGGCGGGCTGATTGCGCTGAGTGCTTGCGTCGCCGGCGAAATTCCCCGCGCCATCCGCCACGACGACTTTGACCGCGCACGCGAGCTTATTGCCGAGTACGTCGACATTTTCGGGCGGGATAATTTTTTTCTGGAGATTCAAGACCACGGGCTCGACAGCGAAGAAAAAGTTCGCCACGCGCTGAAAACTTTCGCCGCCGAATTCAATCTGCCGCTCGTCGCCACAAACGATTCGCATTACGTCCGCCGCGAGGACGCCAAGTTTCATGACTTGCTGCTTTGCATTCAGACGGGCAAGACCATCAACGACGAGGGGCGGCTCAAGTTTTCGTCCGACGATTACTATCTCAAGTCCGCCGCGCAGATGCGTGAGCTTTTCGCCGACGTGCCCGAAGCCTGCGATAACACGTTGAAGATTGCCGAGCGTTGCGACGTCACGATTGATTTCGGGCAGTTCCAAATGCCGCAGTTCCCCCTGCCGAAAGGTTACGCTGACGCCGCCGACTATTTGCGCGACCTTTGCTATCAACGAGTCGTGGATCGCTACGGTCAGCCCGACGAGGAGATTCGTGAGCGGCTGGAGCATGAGCTGGAAATTATTCACGCTATGGGCTACGACGGCTACTTCCTCATCGTGCACGACTTCATTGACTTTGCTCGGCGCAATAAAATTCCCGTCGGTCCCGGCAGAGGCTCGGCGGCGGGCAGTCTCGTTGCCTATCTGCTGGGGATAACGGAACTCGACCCGCTGAAGTATAATCTGCTGTTTGAACGCTTCCTCAACCCCGAACGCGTCACCCTGCCCGATATCGACGTCGACCTGTGCTATATCCGCCGCGACGAGGTCATCGCTTACGTGCGCGAACGCTACGGTGCCGACAGGGTCTCGCAAATCGCAACGTTCGGAACTTTGGCGGCGAAGGCTGCCATCCGCGACGTCGCCCGCGTGAAAGACATTCCCTTTGACGAATCGACGCGCCTGGTCAAAATGATTCCAAACACCCTGAACATCACCATCGACGAGGCGTTGAAGTCTTCCAAAGAATTGCGCGACGCCTGCGACACAAACCAAACCACGCGCGAAATCATTGACGCCGCCCGAAAGCTCGAAGGTCTGCCGCGGCACATATCCGTTCACGCGGCGGGCGTGGTCATCTCGAAAATCCCGCTCGACCAAATCGTTCCGCTTCAGCTGTCAAACGGTGCGCTCATCACCCAATACGACAAAGACATCGTCGAAGAGCTCGGCTTGTTGAAGATGGACTTCCTCGGACTGCGCACGCTGACGATTATGGCGCAGACGGCGGCGAACATCAAAGCCACGCGCGGCATCGAATTCGACCTGACGAAAATTCCCCTGCGTGACGCTAAGACTGCAGCAATGCTCTCGGCCGGCAAGACGGGCGCGGTCTTCCAAATGGAATCGGCGGGCATGACCAATCTGGTCAAAGATCTGCGTCCCGAATGTTTTGAGGACTTGATCCCGACCGTCGCGCTGTATCGACCGGGACCGCTCGGCTCCGGCATGGTGGAAGACTTCATCGCCGGCAAACACGGCCGCAAAGTCAAAGAATATCTGCACCCCAAGCTTGAACCAATCCTGCGCGAAACCTTCGGCGTCATCTTGTATCAGGAGCAGGTGATGCAAATCGTGCAGACGCTGGCGGGCTTCACGCTCGGTCAGGCGGATATCCTTCGCCGCGCAATGGGCAAGAAGAAGGCTTCTATCCTCATGGCGCAACGGGAAAATTTTCTGCGCGGCTGTAAAGTCAACGGCGTCGACCAATCGCTGGCGGAAAAAATTTTCGACCTGCTCGCTAAGTTCGCGGACTACGGCTTCAACAAATCTCACTCGGCGGCGTACGGTTTGCTTGCCTGGCAGACGGCGTGGCTTAAGGCGCACTATCCCACCGAATACATGGCTGCCACACTCAGCGGCACGCCCGACGCCGACAAAGTTTCCGCTTACATTGAGCTGGCTCGGCGCATGGGCATAAAAATTCTTCCGCCCGACATAAACATCAGCGAGGCGCGTTTCACTGTGGACGGCGAGGCGATTCGCTTCGGATTGGCGGCGATAAAATCTGTCGGGGAAACTGCCGTTGCCACAATCATCGCGGAACGTGAGCGCGGCAATTTCAAATCGCTGGCGAATTTTTGCGGGCGGCTCGATCCCAAAAATGTTTCGCGGCGTGCTACGGAGAACCTCATCAAGTGCGGCGCGTTCGACAGCCTGGACAAGCGACGCTCGGATTTGCTCGGCTCTCTGTCGTCGGTGATGGTCAGCGGCTGGCAACGGCAACAGGAACGCATGAGCGGCGCAATCAATCTCTTCGGCGACGACGAACTCGATCAAACGCTCGGCACCGTCCCCGCTCAATCCGTGCCAATGCAAACGATTCTGGCTTGGGAGAGGGAGACGCTCGGCTTCTACGTTTCGGGTCACCCGCTGGATCCTTACCGCGAAATTATTTCCGCGCTCAAGTCCGCCGGCAACCTCGGCAACAAAATCGGCAAGCGCGTCAAAGTCGGCGGCATAATTCGCGAAGTTCGACAAATCACCACAAAGAAGGGCGACCGCATGGCTTTCGTCACGCTGGAGGATTTCGACGCGATGATTAACGTCACGATCTTCCCGAACGTTTTCTATCACGTGATGAATGATCTTGTTGTCGATGATGTCGTCGTCGTCAGCGGCCGCGTGGAAAAGTCCGGCGACGGGCTTCAGGTGCTGGCGGACAGTTGCGTCAAGGCGAACGTCTATGCTCCGGATTTTTGGCTGAACATTCCCGCCGCACTCGACACGCCGACGATACGCGACGCTCTGAAAAAAATTTTTGCCGAATACGCGGGCGACAGCTCGGTTTATCTTTTGCAACGCGGCAAATGGACACGGCTCGCCCCGAAAATCGCTGACGGTCCCGAATTGCGCGGCGCACTGAAAAATTTGCTCGGCGCGGAAAATATTCGGCTGTACTGACGACGGCTCGGCAAACTTTTGACAACGCGTTGCAACAAATCTATAATCAAGCGGAATTCTTCTGCTGAGGAGAGATGCACTTGAACTGCAAAAAATTTTTGGCGGCACTGACGGCGGCGGTGATGTTCGTCGTCGTGGCGGAGGCTGCGCCCGAAGGTCGAATGCCCGCTTCGGAGCTGATGCGCCTGGACGAAGCACCTCGCGGCGAAATTGTTCGCCAGTTGCCGCAAACGTTCACGTCGGAGAACTCCGGGCTCAATCCAGGCTATTCGGTCACGCCCGTGCAAAACACTCGACCCGTCGCGCCCGATGATCCCCTGCCCAACGTCACGGCGGCCGCGGCTATCGTCATTGAGGCTTCCACCGGACACGTCCTCTACGAACGCAACGCCGATCAACGAATGTTCCCCGCTTCAACCACCAAAATGATGACGCTCATCACCGCGCTGGAGAGCAATCAACTCGACGAGATCGTCACCGTCGGTCCCGGTGCCTACAATGCAGACGGCTCGACGCTGTGGCTTGATGTCGGCGAAAAAATTCCGCTCGGCGAACTTCTCTACGGCATGATGCTAATCAGCGGCAACGACGGCGCGATTGCCATTGCCGAACACTGCGGCGGCACCGTTGCCGATTTCGCGGCGAAGATGACGGCTCGTGCTCAGGAACTCGGTTGCACCGGCACCAACTTCACCAACGCAAACGGTCTGCCCGACGCCAACCACTACACCACCGCCCGCGACCTGGCGATTATGGCGGCGCATGGTTTCACGTTGCCGCACTTCGAAGAGATTGTCAGCGCGAAGGAAGTTTCGTTCGGCTGGATTCACGACAGCACCAAGCTCCTGCGCAACGAAAACCAAATGCTCTGGCTCTATCGCGGCTGCAACGGCGTCAAGACCGGCTACACCGAAGCGGCGGGCAGATGTCTTGTCACTGCCGCCAAACAGAACGGCGTTCAACTCATCGCCGTCGTGTTGGACAGCCTCTACATCTGGAACGATTCGCTGTTCCTGCTTGATTACGGTTTCGGGCGCGTGTCGTCACAGACGCTCATTGAGACGGGGCAGGTCGTCAAAACTCTGCCGATAATTTCCGGACGGCGCAAATCCATGCAGGTCAAGACTGCGGGCGAAATCATCATGCCCGTGTTCGACGGCGGCGAGAGCAACGCTTACAGCCTTGTCTACGATTTGCCCGACGCTTTGACGGCACCGATAAAGAGCGGCGAGACTATCGGCAAGATACGCGTGGTGTTGCCCGACGGACGTGAGGCGGCTTCCGTGGACGTGGTCACGACGCTCGACGTGGAGCAGAAGTCGTTCTTCCGTTTGTTGCTGGATAAAATTCGCGGGCTCTTCGTATGATGGCGCGTCGTCTGTTGACTGCGTCTGCTGACAGCGGCGGGTGATGACTGCGACTGCGTCGGCGTCTGCTCACTGCTTTCGTGTTTATATCTACTTTCTTTTGCTGGCAATGCGCGGTTGTGTTATCAGCTAAGGAGACGGGTGACGGGCGACGAACTTTTTTGGGAGGGTGATTGATATGAGCGAGAGAACCGATTTGGCGGACGGATTGCACCGCAAGGGCTACAGCTGTGCGCAGGCGGTGGCGGTAGCTTGTGCGGATTTGGTTGACGTGGACAAGGCGACTCTCTTCCGCGCGATGGAAGGCTTCGGCTTCGGCATGGGCACGGCTGATGGAGTTTGCGGCGCATTGAGCGGCGGGCTGATGATTGCGGGGTTGAAGAACAGTTCGGGGAATTTGACTGCCCCCAAGACCAAAGCGTCCACGATGAAAATTTCCAAGGCGATGCTCACAAATTTCCGCGACAAGTGCGGAGCAATCGTCTGCCGAGAACTCAAGGGGCTCGACACGGGCAAGATGATCTGCTCGTGCCCCGAATGCATCAAACACGGCGTCGAAGTCGTTGAAGAGACTTTCGCCCGATGAAAAAATTTTTGCTGGTGCTGGCTTTGTTGCTGGCAATGACGAACGCGGCAACCGCTTCCGAACTCGACGCGGCGGACATTCGCCTGACGTGCGCAATGTGTTCGTTTGGGGCTTACTCAAGCGACGAGAGCTACCTTATGCGTTCGCTGCTAAACGCTCGCGGCTGGACGATTGAAAAAATTTCCACCAACTCGGCGCGTGCCGATGCCAAAGGCTATCTGGTTAGTCGCGGCGACGTGAAGATTTTGGCGATTGCCGGAACCGAGACGCTCAAGGACGTCGAAGTTGATTTCCGATTCGGGCGCGTGAATTTGAACGACAACACCACGCTCGACGAGGACGATAAGGCTTCCGCCGACAAGCTCTTTGTGCACCGCGGCTTCCGAGATTATGCCGACGTGGTTTTGAGCGAGGGGCTAGGCGAGAGATTGATGGCGTCGCTGAAAAAAAATCCGAACGAGACGCTGTACCTTACGGGGCACTCTTTGGGCGGGGCGGTGGCGATTGTTGCGGGCATTCGGCTCACCGACCGCGGCGTCGACAAAAATCGTCTGCAAGTGATCACGTTCGGCTCACCCGCCGTAGGCTCGCGTGCTCTGGCAAAAACTTACGCCGACCGACTTAATCTCACGCGCGTGGCGATGAAAGGCGACGTCCTGAAGAAATCCCTGCGGGCTCTGGGCTACGTGCAGTTCGGGCAAACGATTGAGTATCGCCAGAGCCTTGACGACAACCACTTTGAACACAAGATGGCGGTCTATCTCGATTGCGCCTTCCGCGATTATTACGCCGCTGGCGGAAACCTTCGCCACGACAGCTCCGACAAAGTTCCCGCCAAGATTTACGCCGCGCCGCTCATCGTGCTAAAGGGTGGCTTAAGCAAACCCGACCGCGAATTGATTCTGCTCGCGCTCGACGACAGCCTAGCCAATCACTTCGGCAACGTGACCTTCGCCGACGAACGCAGCGTTGAGCTAAAGGAGAAGGACATTCCCGACGGCAACTTCAACGAGTTCATTGCCGCCGCCCGCGACCGTGATTGCCGATACGTGCTGATTCGGATTCTTCGCGCAAAAAAAATTCGTGACGCGCCGTTGGGTGATCGGCTCGTCACGCTGGAAGAAATTGTTTTGGACGCGAACGGCTTCCCGCTGTCAATGCAGACGTCGGGTGCGTCCACGGAAAATCTGACGATATTCGAGGCGGCGTTGACTGCACAAGAATCACTCAACGCAACGCTCAAGTCAGCAATCAAATAATTTTCGCGGAGACTTCCGCGACGGGGATTCTCTCCTGCGCGGCGGTCTCCAAATTTTTTACGGTGACGGTTGACGTGGCGACTTCCTCTTCGCCGACGATGAGCGCGAACCTTGCGCCCGACTTCGCCGCCGCCTTCATCTGAGCCTTCATGCTCTTTGAGCCGAAGTCCATTGCTGCGGGGATATTCAGCCGCCGCAAATCCGTCAGCAATTTGAATGCATACGCTTCAGCTTCGGTGCCGCCGCTCACGACGAACGCGGTGATTTTTTTTGCGTTGACGGGCAACAGCCGCTGAAGTTCCAACGCCAACAAAATCCGTTCCAAGCCCGCCGCAAACCCGACTGCAGGAGTGTCGGAGCCGCCAATCTCGCGAACCAGTCCGTCGTAGCGACCGCCGCCGGCAACTGCCGATTGCGCACCCAGCGGAGCGTACTGAATTTCGAACGCCGTCTTCGTGTAATAGTCCAGCCCGCGCACCAGCCGATTGTCAACGACGAACTCAACGCCCGCCGCCGTCAGAAATTTTTTCACCGCGGCAAAATGTTCGCGGCATTCGTCGCAAAGGCAAGTTTCAATCTTCGGCGCGTCGTCCATAAAATCTTTGAACCCGTCAACCTTGCAGTCGAGGATACGCAGAGGATTTTTCTCCAGCCGCCGCCGACAGTCCGCGCAAAGTTCGTCAGCGTTCTCCGTGAAATACTCGGTGAGCTTGCGTCGCCAGATGGGTCGGCATTTCGGGCAACCGACGGTGTTAATTTTCAGCGTCAGGTCATTCAGCCCCAGGCTCAACAAAAATTCCCGCGCCAACAAAATTATCTCGGCGTCCACAGCGGGATTCTTCTCGCCGATTGCTTCCACGCCGAACTGATGGAACTCGCGCAGACGTCCCGCTTGCGGTCGGTCATATCTGAACATCGAGCCGACGTAGAAAAGTTTCGTCAAGCCGCCGTTGCCGTAAAGTTTGTTCTGCAGATACGCGCGAACGACTGACGCGGTGTTTTCCGGGCGCAGGGTTATGGAACGGTCGCCGCGGTCGGTGAAGGTGTACATCTCCTTGTCGACGACGTCGGTACCCTCGCCTATGCCGCGCAGAAAAAGTTCCGTGTGCTCAAAGGTCGGCGTGCGAATTTCCTCGTAGCCGTAGACTTCACACAGCGCACGGATTTTATTTTCCAGCCAAAGCCAATGACGCGTCTGCTCCGGCAAAATATCTTTAGTGCCTCTCGGTGCATTGGTCAGCAAAGTATCAGCTCCTCATGTCAAAATTTTTTTGAACGCGTTGAAGTTTTCAATCTCGTTGGCGCGGCAATAGATGGCGAAGACGATTTCCTCAAAGCAACCGTCGAATTCGGGCAGAATTTTTTTGTACGCGCGGGCAACGACTTCGGGGTTATTGCAGAAGGCTCCGCAACCGAACGCGCCCGTTACGAAGATATCTGCGCCGTGATGAGCGACGACCGCGAACATGTGCCGCAGTCTGGATTCGTGCAAGGCGAACAGCTCTTCGTCGGAGATTTGATGTTCGTGCAGATTCGGCGCGGCAATCGTCACCACGTCCACCAAATCCCATCTGTCGCGCGGCAGACGAACGGGGCGGTCGATGTCGCTCTTGCACACGACGATTTCGGGCGTGTATAGGCAGGCATCGTCGCTGAGGGGATTGAACTGCTTGCGGTTGACGTTGTAGTAGCGTCTGAAGTTCTCGTCGGTCGCCAGCACGGGATAGAGCGTCGTACAGCGGCAAAGAGCCTCCTCCTGCGCGCGCGAACCGTGTTTGACGCCGCCGCCGGGATTCGTCGCCGAAGCGAAATTGTGAACGGCAATCTTCAGCTCAAGGTAGCGTCTCTGCATGGATATCGCCGCGTCCAATGTCCGCCGCCTCACCACGGAAATTTTTGTCCGCTTATATCTGCGTTCGGCGGTCGGCGGATAATCTTGCGCACCATAGAAGACCGTCCCCTTAATCGAATCGGCAATCGCCTGCTTCAAATTCTCGTCGGTCGTGTAAAAATTTTCCGTGTCGCGAAAAACTTCAACCATCTCGCCCTTAGTCACGTATGCCATTTTGTCAATCGCCTCCTTTGGTTATATGCGTCAAGGCAATCTTACATTGCAACCTAATCAAAGTCAAATCTCGGCTCGCAATTGGTTAAAGCAACCGCTACGACTGCCGCCCAATCAAAAACCCCCGCACTTCCGCACGGGGATTTTTAACTGAAACTTAACCTTGCCGCTTGCCTCTGCCGAAACCGATTCTTCGCGCCATTGCGCCGTTCAATCCGACTCAGGGCAATACCCCCCACCCTGTTGCATCACCTGTGCCCGTGTAATATCATTCGCCCGATGGTCGATAAGCGTTTGGTGGACGCGCGGCTGTCAATAGGGGGATTCAGACCTTCGTTGGGGAACGGCGGTCTGAATCGTTGTGATCGCGGTCGGTTGGGGAACCGGTCGCGTTCATACAGGCTCGTCTTGGGTTGGGGAATCCTTGACAGGCTTGTTTGCTGTGGCGGGCGTTGCTCCGATTTGTAGGTTTTGAGGGGCAATCTGTTCGTCGTTTTGTTTTGTTTACGGGAGAAAGGGGTTCAGTATTATTCAAGCGGCTGTGAGCTTCGGCGCGTCGTATACGCTCAAACGCCCGCGCTCATTGTAGCTCATACCTGCCGCGGTTTCAACTACTTTTTTACGGAGCCTCGACCCCCAAACGGCGAGGCTGCAGAAAGGAGTTCTCTCTACATGAGCGATTTGTTTAACCAATTTGTTTTCGATCTCCAGCGTTTTACGGAAGTCCCGTTCAGCTCCATCAAGCCATATGAGGCCACCCCGGCCACGGGCGGCTACTACTGGGCGGGGGATGCTGAAGTCACCGGCGCACCGAGCACCGCTGTCTTGGATGCAAAAGCGGAGTCGACGACTGCCGGCAATGTCACCTATTACACCGTCAGCGAGGTCAAGAAAATCGACCTGAAGAAGGGCACCGCCTCTGCTCTGAAGGTGGAGTCCGAGTATGATGGTACTGTCGAAGTGACGAACACGGGCTCCACTGCCATCACCATCACCACGGAAAAGGGGAACGACCTCAAGGTCACGAACTTGGGCACGGGTGCCATCACCATCGGCGCCAGCGCACCGCTCAAATTCACGGGCGCGGGCTCAAAGACCTTCCTCACCGTCGAGGAAGGCGATCTGACTGCCGTAACGATTGGCGACACGGGTGCCGTGATGACGGTGGCGAAGGGCGACGTCAAAGGTTTTGACGCCAGCATCAACGGCAAAGAACTCAAGGGCATCACGGGCACGGGCTTCACGTACACCTACAAC
>JADEZQ010000020.1 GCA_015206785.1 Quinella sp. 2Q5
GGGATTCTAACCGGAGCATTAACAACGCTCGGAACAGTGCCAGGCAGGCAGTTTGACTGGGGCGGTCGCCTCCGAAAAAGCAACGGAGGCGTCCAAAGGTTCCCTCAGAACGGTCGGAAACCGTTCGCAGAGTATAAAGGCAAAAGGGAGCTTGACTGCAAGACAAACACGTCGAGCAGGTGCGAAAGCAGGGCTTAGTGATCCGGTGGTTGATTGTGGAATTGCCATCGCTCAACGGATAAAAGCTACCCTGGGGATAACAGGCTTATCTCTCCCAAGAGTTCATATCGACGGGGAGGTTTGGCACCTCGATGTCGGCTCATCACATCCCGGAGCTGGAGCAGGTTCCAAGGGTTCGGCTGTTCGCCGATTAAAGTGGTACGTGAGCTGGGTTCAGAACGTCGTGAGACAGTTCGGTCCATATCCATCGCGGGCGTTAGATATTTGAGAGGAGCTGCTCTTAGTACGAGAGGACCGGAGTGGACGAACCTACGGTGTATCTGTTGTCACGCCAGTGGCATTGCAGAATAGCTGCGTTCGGTAAGGATAAACGCTGAAAGCATCTAAGCGTGAAACCTGCCTCAAGATGAGATATCTTAGACTCCTTGCAGATTACAAGGTCGATAGGTCGGGAGTGTAAGTGCGGTAACGCATTCAGCTGACCGATACTAATCTGTCATAAGCTTTTCTTTCCACTAATGTTTTTTCCTGTGCGATTTTCAGGGAACTTCCCTAAGCGGTGAAGTTAGCTGAGTGGTTCCACCCGTTCCCATTCCGAACACGGTAGTTAAGCACTCACACGCCGATGGTACTTGGGTGGTAACGCCCCGGAAGATTAGGTATTCGCCGCTAAAATCCTCAGCCTTGGGTCTGAAAAGATTCAAGGCTTAATTTGAAAATGGCGGCTCTGGTGAAGTGGTTAACACGTCGGATTGTGGCTCCGATATGCGTGGGTTCGATTCCCACGAGTCGCCCCACAGGGGTATAGCTCAATTGGTAGAGCAACGGTCTCCAAAACCGTAGGCTGAGGGTTCAAGTCCTTCTGCCCCTGCCACACGGAAATTTGCAAGCCCTGTCATGGGGCTTTTTTCGTTGCAAGACTCAACGCCGCGCGTTATAATCTGCCGGAGGAATTCAACTGACAGAGGAGAAAAATTTTTGAGGTTCATGTTTAACGATTCGGAGGCAGTCTGCCCGCACTGCCTGAGGAAACTTTCATTCGGCGGCGTGAAATTTTTTTGCGTGCCCGACGAGGACAGCCGCCACGAAGTTCGCCCGACCATAGCCGACAGGTTCAAGCGGCGATTGCCCGTTTGCCGACGACAACTTTGCCGCAACAAGGGCTTGACGATTCGCGAGGCGGTCTGTCGGGCGTGCGGTGAAAAAATTCCGCCGCAACTAATCTTCCACGACAAATATTTGAGCTTCTGCGCGGTGGGAGTATCCGGCGCGGGCAAGTCCAGCTACATGACGACGCTTTTGCACGAGCTGAAATATTCGGGTTTGCCGTGGGTTTTCCAGGCGATGGACGTGGAGACGACGCAACGTGCGCAGGTCAACGAACAACTGGTTTATGAGGAGCGACTTTGCCTGCGCGGCACGAAGGCGGGCATTTCACCGAGGCCGCAACTTTGGACGATACTCGACAATTCCAAACCGAACGACAGGGTGCCGACGTACGCGATGACGATTTATGACGGCGCGGGCGAAGATTGCGAGCGGATTGATTACACGCCGATGGACGCCAAAATCAGTCGGTACCTTTCGGGCGCGAAGATGTTGATGATTATGTTCGACCCGCTGTTGCTGTCGAGTGTGCGCGGGGAAATTTCCAACGACGTGCTCAACGCGTCTATGGCGACGGATCGTCAGAGCAGTGCGCCCGCCAACATGGTGAGCATGGTCAATTCTTTGGCGAACTACATCCGCCGCGCCTGCAACATTGCGCCGGGCAAAAGAATCGACCGCCGCGCCGCCGTGGTGCTCACGAAGCTGGACGCGCTGACCGAGATGATTAACGGCTTCGCGTCGGGAGCGACGATCCTCAAGCAGAGCCCGCACATTCAGAGCAAAGCCTTCGTCGAGAGCGACAGCGAGATGGTTGATTTGGAAATTCGCGACTGGTTGACGCGGCAGGGTGAGACCGCCTTCACCGACGCAATCGACGCCAACTTCAGGAACGTGCGCGTCTTCGGCGTGTCGAGCTTCGGCAGACCGCCGGATCTTCACAAACGCCTTGCTAAGGTTCGTCCGCACCGCGTGCTTGATCCGCTGATGTGGTTGCTTGCCGCCGAAGGAATTATCCCGACGATTTGAGGTGACATCCGTGAAAAAAATTTTTGCCGCGCTGATTGTCCTGCTCGCGTTGACGGCGACGGCTCAAGCCGCAGAGCCCGTGCGAATCGCTCGACTGCCGATAATTTTCCGAAGCGACGTGCCCGACGAAAAGACCCGCGCCGCGTTGGAGACGAAGATTGAACGCGCAATCCATATCCCGTTGAACGGTTATCTGCAGGTGGCGGAGTATCTGCCGCCCGAAGAATCTGCCCGCGCACTCAACGGCATCTGGCAAAAAATTTCAGCCGCCGACAGGAAAGCCAAGCTCGCCGACGCAATGAGACCGCTGGCTGACGAACTCGACGCGGACATAATCGTTTGCCCCGTGCTGTTGGAATATTGGCAGATGGTCGTCGGGTTTTCAAGCATGTTTGCCGATGAGATTATGGACAGCCGCGCCGCCGTGGAGCTGATTGTTTACGACCGCCGCACCGATGAACTGCTCGACAAGAAATCTTCGCGCATATATCACGACACCATGAGCGGCTTGGGCACGGCGTCGCATCTGGCGGCGGAATGTTTGGACAAGGTTATCGCTCAAACCAAATTGCACGAACGCATTCGCGCAATCGGCAAGTAATTGACAAGCGGCAATGCAAAATTTACAATGACTGCGGAGGCGGTTAACATGAACTCGAAAAAATTCACGAAGATAATCTGCGCGGCGGCAGTCGTCGCGGCAATGACGTTTTCTGGGTGCAGCGACCTGACGGGGCTCACTGGCGGCGATAAGTCTGCTGAACAGCCCGCGGCAACGTCGGCGACGAAGACCGTTGCCGTGACTGAGGCGGCACCCAATAAGCCCGAAAGCAACGCAAAAATTTCCGACGCCCGCAACACTCCTGCCGTGCGCGTGGCAAAGACTGTCGGACCTGCAGTTGTAGGCATCACCAATAAAGCCGTGGCGCGTGACTTCTTCGACCGAACGGTTGAGACCGAAGGCGTGGGCTCAGGTGTCATCTTTAAGAGCGACGGCTACATTATTACCAACAACCACGTTATCGCCGGCGCGAAGGAGATCATCGTCTCGCTGTCGGACGGCAACACCGTCAATGGCACGCTCATCGGCACGGACGAAATGACTGACATCGCCGTCGTCAAAGTGGACGCCAAAGACCTGCCGACTGCAACGCTGGGCAATTCGGACGAAGTTGTCGTCGGTGAACCCGCAATCGCCATCGGCAACCCAATGGGGCTGGAGTTTCAAGGCTCGGTTACCGTCGGCGTCATCAGCGCGTTGAACAGGACGCTTGACCTAAACGATAAGCGCGTAAAACTTTTCCAGACGGACGCGGCAATCAGCCCCGGCAATTCGGGCGGCGCACTCGTCAACGCGGACGGTGAAGTCATCGGCATCAACAGCGCGAAGCTCGCGACAATGGGCGTTGAAGGCATGGGCTTTGCTATCCCGATTAACACCGTCAAAGCAATCGTCGAAGAGCTCATGAGCAAGGGCTATGTCGCGCGTCCGTATCTGGGCGTGACCATCTTCGACAAACCGACTGCCGCGCGTTACGGCTATCAGCTCACGATTGACAAGGGCGTTTACGTCTTCCAGGTCGCGATTGATTCACCGGCGGGGCGTGCGGGCTTCCGACGCGGCGACATCATCTTGAGCATCGACGGCAAGGCTGTCAACTCCGTCACCGACGTTCGCAGTGAGGTCGCGGCGCACAAGGTCGGCGACAAAGTCAAAGTCCTGCTCGACCGCGACGGCAAGCAAGACACCGTTGAAGTCGCGCTGGAAGAAATGCCGCAACCTTCCAACCAGTGAAGATAACTTTGGTTGTCGTCGGCAAGCTCAAGGAAAAATTTCTGGTCGCGGGCGTGGCGGAATATCTCAAGCGTCTACAGAAGTTCACACGCGTGGAAGTTCGCGAAGTGCCCGAATGCCGCACCGTCAACGAGGAAGCGCAACGTCTGCTGTCTTTGGTGCCGCGTGATTCGTGGCTGTGCGTGTTGGACGTGGCGGGCGTCGAGATGTCGTCGGAGGAGTTCGCAAAAAAAATTGCCGCGCTGACATTGGACGGCATGAGCAATCTGACGTTCGCAATCGGCGGGGCGTTCGGTCTCGGTGACGAACTGCGGCGGGCGGCTGACTTTCGCTTGAGCCTGTCGCAAATGACGCTGACCCATCAAATGGCGCGGCTGATCCTCGTCGAACAAATCTACCGCGCGTTCAAGATCAATCGCAACGAACCGTATCATTGGTAGTCGCGAAAACTGTTCCCCCGCTTTTGAAGCGGGCGCAACGAACCGTATCATTGGTAAGCACAGGGAGCCCGCGCGCTCCCTAAATTTTTATGGAGGCGAGATTTTTATGGCGATACTCAAACTTAAACCTGCGTGCAAAGATTACGTCTGGGGCGGGCGGCGGCTCATCGAAGAGTTCGGCATTCAACCCGACGCGAAAACTTTGGCGGAGGCGTGGGTGCTTTCGGCTCACCCTGACGGCGCGTCAACTGTCGACGGCGAACCGTTGCCCGATTACATCAAACGCCACGGCAAAGAAATTCTCGGCACCAACTGCCAAGGCATGCGCGACTTCCCGATTCTCGTCAAGATCATCGACGCGCACGACAATCTTTCCGTACAAGTGCACCCCGACGACGCTTATGCCCTGGTCAACGAAGGTCAGCGCGGCAAGAGCGAAGTTTGGTACGTGCTCGATTCGGCGGAGGATGCCGTGCTCTATTGCGGCTTTCGCGAAAAAATTTCCCGCGAAGAATTTGTCGCCCGCATAAAGGACAACACGCTCATTGACGTTCTGCACGCCGTGCCCGCCAAACGCGGCGAGGTGCTCTTCATTCCCGCCGGCACCGTTCACGCTCTGGGCAAGGGCGTCCTGCTCGTGGAGATCCAAGAGAATTCCAACGTCACCTACCGAATCTTCGACTACGGACGCGACCGCCCGTTACACATCGCCAAAGCTCTCGACGTCACCAATCTCAACCCGTCCGTCGAACGCGGCGAACAATATCCGCACGTGGCCGCCTGTCCGTATTTCGTCGTGGATAAGCTCGACCTTGACGGCGAGATTTTGTCGGAGGCTCAAGGCGTCGTCGACGAGAAAAGTTTTCTGCACGTGCTGGTTCTCGGCGGCGAAGGCGTCATCACCTGCGGCGACGAGGAAGTTCGTTACGGCAAGGGCGATTCGTTTCTCCTGACGGCCGGCTCCGGCGAGTGGACGATTAGCGGCACCTGCGACGCCCTGCTGACAACCGTGCCCGATGCAAAAAATTTTTGACGCCTATCAACGCGTCGGCAGCCTGGCAAAATTTTATGACGCGATGCTGACGAACGAGGGCGTTGTCTCTCGTGCGGCGATGAAAATTTTTTGGGGACTCGACGGCGACGCTTACGAAAAATTTTTGGCGCAGGCGTTCGCAGGAATCCCCAACGACTTCAACGGGCGGCTGCTCGAAGTTCCGGTCGGCACGGGCGTGCTGAGTCTTCCGCGTTGGCGTGAACTCGTCGGCGCGGAAATTTTTTGCGTCGATCTGTCGGACAAGATGCTTGCCGTTGCCGAAGCGCGGGCGGTTGAATTGAATCTGCGCGGGAAATTTTTTCGCGGGGACGTGGCGTCGTTGCCGTTCGCGGAAGAATTTTTCGACGCGGTGGTCTCGATTAACGGGCTGCACGTCTTCCCGAACAAGGCGGCGGCGTTGATGGAAATGCGGCGCGTGCTCAAGGTCGGCGGAATTTTTTGCGGGTGCATGTACGTGGCGGGGCTCAACCGTCGCACGGATCTGTTCGTGGAAAAATTTTGTGTGCCGCGCGGATTGTTCAGCCCGCCGTTCGAGACGTTCGACAGCCTGCAAAAAAAATTGCGCGAGCTTTTCACCCGCGCCGAGGTCACGCACGTCAAATCATTTGCCGGTTTCGTCTGCGTCAAGTAGCTCGACGATCTTGCGCAGAGTTTCGACGCCACCGACGTTGCCGGGGAAAATGACGTAGCTCATGGCGGGGAACTTGCTTTCTGCGCCGAGTTTCCAGACGGGAACGCCGGCCGCCGCTTGCCCGATGACGAGCGCACGTTTGACGCCCAGAGCTTTGGTGCCGATGTCCGCGGAGGTGATGCCGCCCTTGGCGATCAAAAATTTCGGGCGAACGTTGAGCCTGCGGACGATGTCGGTGAGCGCGGCGGAAATGTTCACGGAGGCGGCGAGGTTGCCTTCGGCGTCACCCACGTTCAAAATTTTGCGGCTGGTGTAAATCGTCACGGTCAGCCCGCGCGAAAGATTTTCTTCGGCTTGACGGACGATGTCAGCGACCGCGGCGAGGTTGGTCACGTCAAACTCGATGAAGACGACCGAAGGCAGCTTGCGCAGTTCGTTGAGTTGAGCGGTGGTCTTTTGCACGTGTGAGCCGACGACAATCAGCCCGCCGTTGAGATTGGTGCCGTCGATGAGTTCGCCGCGCGTGAGAAAATTTTTGTCCGCGATGCCGCCGATGACTTTGGTGAACGCCGCCGCCGTTCGGAAGAGAAAATTTTTTCCCGCCGCCAAAGATTTCAGCAGAGCCAGCGAAAAAATTTCCACGTCGACATAATCCACGGCATTGACGACAACTTTACCGAAGCCCGTCACCGAATTGAGCCGCGCAGAAATTTCGTCAACGTCGCCGCCGCGCAGCTCTTCCAAACCGATGCAAGTGACGCCGTCGGCGGGGAACGCGCCGTGAGTTTTTTCCGCGATGTAGTCAGCGAGATTGGAACTGGTGTAACCAAAAGTTTTGTCGTGCGCGAATTCGGTTTCGCCGGCGGGAATGAGCCGGTCGCCGTCGCGGACGTAGTGCACGTTGCCGATTGTGAAGCGGCCGCCCTCCTTGAAGAACGGGATCAAAATTTCGCCGTCGATGCGGTGACCGTGAGCCTCAAGCGTATTGCGAAGCGTTTGCGTCTCCAACGGATAATGCCCGCGCAAAGTTGAATCGCTGCGGCTGACGACGATGAATTCCCTGCCGAAAGTTTTTGCCGCCGCGCAGATTCGTTCGGCGATTTTTTTATGCTCGGCAGCTGTCTTGTCGGCACTGAAGGCGCGCGAATTGTTCAGCACGAAGAACATGGCGTTCGGCTCAGCAAAACCCGCGGCAATGTCTTGGGCAGTCCAATCGGTGTAGACGTTGACGCCGTGGACGGTCTGCACGCCGGTCGGGTCGTCGTCGAGCACGATGATCTTGCGCGGAAAATCTTCCAACGCCGCCGCCAATCGGTCACGGAAAAATTTTTCGTCGACGCTTGGGATTTGGTTGAACATATCGTTTGCCTCCGTTTGACAGAAAATTTTTCGCGGGCTAGAATTTTGAAGTCACAGCACGTCGGCAAAATGCGGGCGAAGTTTTTTAAAGCACCACGCCCCCGCGAACATCACAACTGCCGTCGAGCACCAGAAGTACGCCGTCAAGTGCGGGTGTTGCCAAAACCATTCGTGATAGATGAAACTCTGCCGCCAGCCTTCCACGATGTAATAGGCGGGGTTGAGCTTGAGCACGAACTGAAACCTTTCGGGGATCATCTGCAGGTTCCAGAAGATGGGCGTGCCCCAAAAGCCGAACTGCAACATCATCCCGACGAACTGACCGATGTCTCGCATGAAGACCGTGAGCGAACTGGTCAGCCAACTTATGCCGAGCACCAGACAAATCATTGCGAACAGATAGTAGACGAGCTGCAGGCTGTAAATTGTCGGCGGGTAACCGTAAACCGCGAACATCATCAACAGCACGCCGACGAAGAACAGATTCACCACCAACGCGCTTGCGATTTTGACGATGGGCAACAGCTCCACGCGGAAGACGATTTTCTTCACCAGGAACGCGCTTTCGATAACCGAGTTCGTCGCGCTCAAGATTGCGTCGCTCAAGAAGAACCACGGGAACATTCCGCACACCAGCCACAGTATGAACGGGAAGTTGTCCACGGGCGCGGACTTGAAGCCGACTTGGAAGACGAACCAGAAAATCATCACGGTGACCGCCGGCTGAATGAACGCCCACAAAATTCCCAGGTATGAGCCGAGATATCGTTGGCGGAAATCACGGCGCGTCATCTGCCAAAGAAATTTTCGGTTGGCAACGATATCGCGCACGAGACCGATTAAGTTGTCGTAAAGTTTTTTCATGGCGACGATTCTAGCATGCACGCGCCGCGCCCGTCAATTTGGGCGGAGAAGAGATTTGGGAGGGATTCAATGATTCGCAGTTACGAAGACGATTTGCGGCGACGGCTGGCGGGCGAAAAAAATTTTGTCGTCAAGGCGGGCGGGCGATTGAGATTCGCGCTGGCGTATCCGAATTCGTACCGCGTTGGCATGTCGAACCTGGGCATTCACATCATTTACGCGTTGCTGAACGGACGCCGCGACGTTGCCTGCGAAAGATTTTTTCTTCCCGAAGGCGAACGGCTCTTTAGCTTGGAGACGCTCACGCCGCTGAATAAATTTCAAGTCGTCGGCTTCGCGCTGAGCTTTGAGCCCGATTACTTCCACGCCGTGCGAATGTTGAGGCTGGGCAAAATCAATCCGTGCTCAAGCGAACGCACCGACTTCGACCCGCTGATCATTGCCGGCGGACCGTGCGCGACGTTCAACCCCGAACCGCTCGCTGAAATTTTTGACGCGTTTGTCATCGGCGAGGGCGAAGTCATCTTGCCGCGGCTCATCGACGAAATTATTGCGACTGAACATCTTCCGCGCCGTCAACGGTTGGAGCGATTGGCTCAGCTCGAAGGCGTGTATGTTCCGACGTTCCCGCGCAGAGTTCGGCGGCTGTGGTTGGAGAATCTTGACGATTACCCCGCGCACACGACCATCATCACCGACGACGCCGAATTCAACATGTATCTCGTTGAGACGGCTCGCGGCTGCGGAAGACACTGTCGCTTTTGCATGGCGGGCTACTGCTTCCGAAAACCGCGCAATCGTTCGCTCGACGTGCTCAAGCGTGAAATTCTCGACGCCAAAGCTTTCGGCAAGAAGATCGGGCTGATGGGCGCGGCGATATCCGATTACCCGCAAATCGATGAGCTGTGCCGCTTCATTCTCGGCAACTGGCTTCCGATGTCGGTGGCGTCGTTTCGTGCGGATTCGGTGACCGAAACGCTGGTGAGGTCGTTGGCGGCGGGCGGGCTGAAAACTTTGACCGTTGCGCCGGAAGTCGGCTCGGACAAGATGCGCGCCGTCGTCAACAAGGGCATAACCGAAGAGCACGTCTTCAACGCGGTGGAGCTTGGTCTCAAGGCGGGCATAAAAAATTTTCGGCTGTACTTCATGGTCGGCTTGCCGTTCGAAGAGCTCGACGACGTGGAGGCGATTGGCGAACTTACTGCGCGGGTGAAAAAATTTTGCGGTGGGCGGCTCACGTTGAGCGTCAATCCGTTCGTGCCCAAGCCATCGACGCCGTTCCAATGGTCGCCGTTCGCCGGGAAAAAATATTTGGAGGCGGCGTTCAAAATTCTGCGCTCGTCCGTAAAAATTTTGCGGGGCGTGGAAATGATTTCGGAGTCGATTCGCGGCTCGCAGGTGCAGGCGATTCTTTCGCGCGGCGACAGAAAAATTTCCCGCGCGGTGATGTTGTCGGAGTCCGTGCAAGATTTTCGACGCAACTTCAACGACGCGGGCTTGGACGAAAATTTTTATCTGCGGGCGATTCCGTTCGATGAGCCGTTGGTGTGGGGCTTCCTCGACCAGGGCTTCACGACGGATTATCTGTTGGACGAATTCAAGCGTGCCGCCGCGCTCAAGCCAACCGCCAAGTGCTTTGAGGGCTGTCGGCGTTGCGGCGTGTGTCGGTGAAAAATTTTGCGGAACTATTGCGGTACCCCCCCTATTATCGTATAATCAAAAAAATTTTTTCATCGATTGAACGAAGGGAGTGTTTGCCATGCTCAGGAAAATTTTCGCCGCTACAGTTCTCGCGCTGTTCATGTTGACAGCGCAAATCGTTTTCGCCGAAATCCCAATCGATTGGAGCAAAGTTCAGCGCGTTGGTAATAAGCAGGATCTGGCGCGTTACATCGAAAGCGAACAACGCAAGGGCAACACCGAAGTCGCCGTGGTTCTCACCAACGGTTTGACTCTCAATGCCAAAGATTTTCTCATACTCTGCCCGAATTTCGGTGTCAGTCAAGAAACCCATGGCGGCGACGGACAGAACACGTTCATGCTTTATAAGTTGCAAGAATACCCCGGCACAAAAGTTGCCAACGCTTACCTCAGCGGCAGCACGTTTTGGCTCAACGCCGAAGAGAAAAAACTTTACGACGTGGCGGTCGGTATCGTCAACAAAGCTAAAAAAGAAAAAAACTTTTTCGCTCAGGAAATGACAATCTACGGTCATATAATGAATCGCGCAACTTACCTTACCGGCGACATGAGCCATCAGCCGCGGTTTGTCTCGGCGATTGGTGCGCTCGTCGACGGCAAGGCGAACTGCCAGGGCTACGCTGACGCCTTCTACATGCTCGGACGCATGATGGGTTGGAATGTCGGCAGAATAAGCGGCACGTTTAACGGCGGCGGTCACTCGTGGAACTGGATTGAAATCAACGGCAAAACCTATTTCGTCGACGCTACAGGAGACGATGAAACTTTTGACGGAAAGCATAACGCTTACATCTACTTTAACGCGCCCGCAGAGATCATGCAAGTGACGCATTCTTGGGATTGGTCGTTGGCACCGCCGAATCTTCAGCCGAGCGTTGACGGTTGCTATTCCTACAGATATTTTAGAGGTAACCTCGATTGTGCAAACAGTGCCGAGGCGGGCGTCAATCTCATCAGTCAAAAACTCAGCGACGGTAAACACACTTGGTTTTCCGTGATGACGCCGCTCAACGAAAGCTATTTTACGAACTCACAACAAGTTACCAACGACATCGCCAACAAGTCCGGCAAGAATATTACTTTGTTCACCCGAAAATACGGAAAGTACATGTTCTTTTCGGCGTGGCTTCGTTGAAACGTTAAAAATTTTTCCCCGTCGACGCGGGGATTTTTTTTTGTGCGGCGTGTTATAATGACGACGAAAAATTTTCGGGAGTGATTCAATGATTAAAGACGCTTTCAAGACTTTGGAGTTCGATAAAATTTTGGCGCGGCTTCGTGACTGCGCGACGAGCAATTTCGGCAAGGAACTGGCAATGCGCCTTCAGCCCGACGACGACTTCGAGACGGTGCGCGGCAACCTGTCGCTGACGACGGAGGCGGTGAAAATTTTTTCAGTGAGCTCGCCGCCACTCGGAGGCTTTCGCGACGTGCGCGAGACGTTCAAGAAGATTCGGCTCGGATCGGTTGCCGACGCGGAGGAACTGCGCGACGTGCTCTCGACGATGTACGCCATGCGCGAAGTCAAAAAATTTTTCAAGGAGACCGAAGCCGACGCCCCGCAGTTGAAATTCCGCGCCGCGCAGATTGAAATCCTCGGCAACCTGGAGCGTATGCTCGACAACGCCATAGACGAACACGGAGCCGTTCGCGACACGGCAAGCGTCGAACTGCAAAAGATTCGTCGTGAGCTGCGCACGGCTCAATCGCGCATCAAGAACGAGATCTTCAACATTCTGCACGACGCGGGCAAGCAAAAATTTTTTCAGGACGCCATCGTCACCATGCGCGGCGACCGCTACGTTCTGCCCGTCAAGCTCGAATACAAATCGCAGTTCGCCGGCATCGTCCACGACCAATCAGCGACGGGCGCGACGGTTTTCATTGAGCCGATGAGCGTCGTCAACCTCAACAACACCGTCAAGCAACTCGAAGCCGAAGAGCGTCACGAAGTCTCGCGAATCCTGCGCAATCTCAGCGACGCCGTCAGAAAAAATCTCGACGACCTCACCGCCAACGTCGACGTCCTCGCCGCCATCGATTTGGTCTTCGCCAAGGCAAAGCTCGCCCGCGACATGAACGCCACCGAACCTGTGCTAAGCTCGTTCACTGACCTGCAAGCCGCGCGTCACCCGCTGATTGACCCGAAAGCCGTCGTGCCCGTGGACATTCGGCTCGGCGAAAATTTTTCCATGCTGCTCGTCACCGGTCCGAACACCGGCGGCAAAACCGTCTGCATGAAGACGCTGGGGCTGCTCGCGCTGATGACGCAGTGCGGGCTGTATATTCCCGCCGCGAACGGCTCACGCATCGCCGTCTTCACGAACATCTTCGCGGACATCGGCGACGAACAATCCATCGAACAGAGCCTGTCGACTTTCTCGGCGCACATGAAAAAAATCGTGAGCATTCTCGACGACGTGACCGCAACTGATTTGGTTTTGCTCGACGAGATTGGTGCGGGCACCGACCCCGACGAAGGCGCGGCGTTGGCAATGTCGATATTGGAACGGCTGTTGGAAATCGGCTCGGCAACCATCGCCACCACGCACTACTCGGAGCTAAAGACGTTTGCCTACTCAACCGACGGCATCGAGAACGCTTGCGTGGAATTCAACGCCGACACCCTGCGCCCGACCTATCGACTGCTCATCGGCATTCCCGGCGCGAGCAACGCCTTCGCCATCAGCCGCCGATTGGGTCTGCCGCAAAGTCTGATCCTTCGCGCCAAACAACTCATCACCGCCGACCACGCCACCTTCGAGAACGTTCTTTCCGCGCTGGAGACTGAACGGCTGATGTATGAGCAACGCAACGCAGAAATTTTTGAGCGGCAACAGCAAATCGTTCGCCACGAGAAAAAAATTTCCGACATGCGCGACGAGATTGCCAAGACCAAGGGCGACATCATCCGCAAGGCAAAGGAGAAGTCCGCGGCTATGGTGCGCGAGACCAAACGTGAGGCGGAAGAGATCATCGCCGCGCTCAAGGAGCAGTTCGACGACGCGGGCGTCAAGCGTCGACAGCAAGTCATTCAGCAGGCACGCGATAAACTTCGCGAAGCTGAAAGCGATTCGGCAACGGGAATCATCGCCGACAAGTTCATCGGCACCCGCATCAACCGCAAGACCCTTTCCGTCGGCGACACCGTCTACATCAAGCCGCTAGACCAGAAGGGCACCGTCCTCGCCATCGAAAAGAGCGGCGACGAACTCAGCGTGCAAATCGGCGCAATGCGTACCACCGTCAAAACTTCCGCCTGCAGATTCGTCAGCCACAATCAGCCGACCGTTCAGCAACCGACAATCTCGATCAATCCCAACCGCGGCTCGCTCGGGCTCATGCAAAAGGCGTCCACCGTCACCCGCTCCATCGATATCCGCGGCATGACCGTCGACGAGGCGGAGCAGGTTTGCGGCAAGTTTATCGACGACGCACAGCTTTCCGGATTGAAGCAGGTGCTCATCATTCACGGCAAGGGCACGGGCGCGTTGCGTATCGGCGTGCACGACTTCCTGCGCAGAAGCTCTTCCGTCGTCAACTTCCAGTTCGCCGACCAAGACGAAGGCGGAACGGGTGCCACGCTCGTCAATGTCAGGTAACGCCCAACGTTCGCAAAAATTTTTCCCGTCGGCTTTAGGAAACGCGCCGTTATTTCGATTAGCTTAGAAGAAGGACTTTTAAACGGAACTATAAGGAAGGAGAGATTCACCATGACGATAACATGGGAACCAACAGAAAACGGCAGTTATGTCGGTATCAGTGAAGACCAACTCACGAAGATCGTGATAACCGGCGTAACTTCGAAGGAAGGTCTCACTTATGAGGGGACTACGATTACGGTTTCGGCGGAGTCGCTCGGCACGGAAAGCGTTTCAATCGCGACCTACACCAAAGCCAGCGTAGATGATGAGGATTATCAAGTCACTGCCGACGCAACCCAAACTTACACGTTGGCATTGGGTAGCGTTGTCACGACGCCGACTTATGCTTGGACAGTAAGCGGCACAACCGCGACCTGCACAAAGACAATCCCGACGACTTATGAGTTGAGCGACGACTACAACATCATCGCTACGGAAGGCTCAACCGACGACGGTTTCCTCACTCTCAGCGGCATTAAGGAAGGCACGGCAGCAAGTGTTTTCACCGCACCCACAGCCGACAGCGGAACGATCGCAGTTCCTGCGGCGGCATTGGACAAAGCAGATGTTTCCCTCGCGGGCACGGGCGCAGACGACTTCACCCTCGCGCTCGGCACAGGCGTTACCGCTTCCGAATTGGGCGACCAGAAGAAATTCTTCGGCACTGGTGAGGGCGTTGTTGAACTCCGTCAGCTGTACACCGAAGGCTACGTCGTCGACAGCGAAAACGCTAAGGTAATTTACCGCGACGGCGCGACCGTAGGTAAAGTTTTGGCGGAAATCAGCGGCATCAAGGCGGGGCTCTCGGAGGAACAACTCAACGAATACGTCAAAGCCAAAGACATCACTGATCAAGACAAAGACGCCATCGTCGTGGGCTTGAGTGCTCTCGACGGCAAGAACGTCACCTTCACCAAGGGCGGCAGCGATTACAACTTCTCCATCGCCGGCGTCAGCACGACCGATACGGAATGGGTCGTCAGAAAAGGCAAGAATACAGAAGATCCCTACAAGGCACAATATCGCGAAGTCACCAAGTCCAACTACTACCTCACGGACAGCGACACGATCACCTATTCCGCAAGCGCAGTCTACGTCAACAGCTTTTACAGCCAACTCAATCCTGACGACGACAGCTTCTACAACCAGACCGGCGTTAGCATATTGGCGCAGATTGACGGCGTCAGCTCCGGCGCATCCGTCGCGGACTTCAAAATCACCGACAAAGTCATCACCGTCAGCGACAACGCTCTCGTCAAAAAAGAAACCACCGTTGCCACGCTCACGGCGGGCGGCGGCTCCACGGGCTACAAACTTGCTCTCGATTCGGGCGTCACTCAAACCACCGTCGGCGAAAAAGTTTTCGTCTACGATAGCGGCAAAGTCGAATATCGTCTCCTCGACAAACAAGGCTACAGCCTCAGCGGCACCGACAGAATCGTCTATCACGACGGCACGACGGGCAAGGAGCTCGCGCAAATCAGCGGCCTCAAAGTCTTTAGCGACCTCGAAGGAGGTGCGTCCGCACTCAACGAAGCTCTCAGCGAAAGCGCGGGCGTCATCACCGTCAAGTTCGGTGCTCTCACTGTAAACAAAGTCGAATTCACCGCGGGCGGCGAAAGCTACAGCCTCGCCCTCGACAGATACGTTGACCAAGTCGGCAGCAACACAGCGTATTGGACCTTCGACAAAGACGATAAGACGATAGCCCATTACCAGATAAACACCACGACCAACTACTCCCTCAGCGGCGAAAGCAACGGCAATTCCATCGTCCACAATGATGAAGGCGCGTCGGGCACCCCGTACGTCTACGCCACCGTCGGCGGTCTCAATGCCAAGCTCGAAGACTACATTAACGCCGCTGTTTCCGCCACCACGTACGATAGCGTCAGCGGAATGCTCGGCGATATCCTCGTCGTCGGCACCGACAGCATGGGCACCGAAAGCACAGCTGACGACCGCTTGACCATCACCGTGAACAAGGAAGCTTTCGGCGGCGTGGACGTGACTGTCGCGGGCAATGTCAAAGTCAATCCCCTGCCCGACCTCGACCCCGCTACCAAGAACACCAAGATCACCCTCACCGACGGCTCCGACGAAAACGGCGAAGTCAAGGACTACATGCTCCTCGCCGGCGAATCCGTCAATGAGCTCGTTGAGAAATGGTCACTCGACGGCACCACCGCGGTCTTCACGCAGATTATTCCGTTCCAATTTGAACACGGCACCAAAACGGTCAACAAGGAGAAGGTCGAAGACGAAGACACGCTCGTTACAAACACGAAGAGCGTCACGACGAAAACCCCGATAAAAATCTCCGGTCTCAACCCTGCCGTCAAGAACTACGCCGACTGGGGCTCGCAAGAACTTGCTGGCGATGACGGTTCTTTGATCACCATCGACAGCGACTCGGGTACCATCAGTACCATCAACTTGAGTCCTTCCGCTCTCGGCACCACCAACATCGAACTCAAGCTCGAAAATGGTGCCGACGGCAAAAAGCCCGATCTCAAGTTCGTTGATGAAGAAGGCGGCTACTCCAGCTTCATGGAAGGCAAAGACATCTGGGTTGTCAACAAGGGCACCGGCACCGCAAAATTCTACGCCGCCTCGTCCATCGAGACGTTGCCCACCTACACCGTCACCGATACGAAAATCACCTACAATGCTCCGACGATTCACAAGGAAGGCAAGGTTGAGGATCAGCCGCTCATCACGATTGCCGGTCTCAACAGCACCGTCGCACAAAACGCTTACGGCGTCGTCGAAGGCATAAACAACACCCGTTGGGATCTTGAAGCAAAGAAATGGGTACCGACTAACATCGTCAGCGTCTCGCCCGATCTGTTCGGCACGACAAACATCACCATCGGCGGCGAGACCGTCGACTACAGGCTCGACTTCCTCTACCCCGAAGAGCCCACTGCACCCAAAGTTTCCAACCCCGAAAGTCCCACCGACGAAGAGAAAGCCGCCCTCGCGGAATATGAAGCCAAGCTCAAAGTCTACAATGCCGCGCTCTCAGCGTTTGAGGAGAAGTATCACAATTCTTCCGCCAGCGACGTCAAAGTCGACGCCAAAGCCGACGCCAGTGGCAACGTCACCATCAAGCAGACGATTAAGCCAGGCTTCACGCTCGGCTCCAACAGCAAGGCAATCTTCTACAACAAGAAGACCTCCGACGACACAATCACCCTCGCCACCATCAAAGGACTTTCGGCGGGCGCGTCGAGCTCCAGCTACGAAATCGACGCCTGGGATGGCGTCCTCACTCTGCACAGCGGAGCCCTCGCGAATAAGAACGTCACCATCGACAGCAAGGTTGCAGGGTTCACGCTCGACCTGAAGATCCCCAAAGCCGAAATGGCAATCACCTCCGTCGCCACTGAAAACAAAGGTATCTATAAAGCCGATGCGAACGAATGGTACTTCGACAGCAAGAAGAAGACTGCCACCTACAGATTGACGACCACGGCGGGCTACGCGCTCTCCGACGACGGCAAGACCGTCACCTACGCCAAAGCCGACACCTACAAGAACTTGCTCACCATCGGCGGCATTCACGAACGCCTCGACGAAACCATTAGAGACTATCTCGAAAGCGGCAGTTACGTCGACCCAGCGGGTATGTCGTACGCGGGACTCTCTTCCGACAGTAAATACGAAAAATTCTACACGACGGCGGAAGAGGATAAGGAAAAAATCACTGACAACACCGACCTCACCGCCTACGAGAAATCCGTTGCCATAGCCGACGCCGAATACGGCGCCCTGCTCGCCGCCAAAGACCTCTACAAAGCCGCGTACATGTCGGCTCTCGACAGCTATATCAGTCTCGGCACAGAATCCGGCATCACCACCGTCACCTTCAAGAGTGCCAAGGCTCTCGGCGCGGGTAACGTCACCGTCAGCGCAGGCTACTCGATTGCGCTTGACGAGAGCATTCGCACTGAAGCCGCTGAGGAAGCGGACGACATGTGGGTTGTCAGCGGCAACACCGCCACGTTGCAGAAGTTCACGCCCGCATACTACACGCCCGTCCCAGACAAGAAGACCGGTGCCGTCACCAGGCTCAACTACAAGGCGGCCGTCGCAGAGAAAGGTTCCAAGCCCGAACTCAAGATTACGGGTCTGGCGTCCAATCTGCCCCTCGACGACACCACCGGTGTTCCGAAGGGTCTTTCCATCGCGGAAGGCGTGGTCACCGTCTCCGAAGACGCGCTCGACGGTGCCACCATCAAAATTGCCGCGGTCGGCGCAAGCAGCACTTACACCCTTGCGCTTGACGACGTCGCCGAGTACGGCACGGGCAACACGCTCAAGCTTGCAGCTGAAGCTAAGAAAGCAGAATCTGAAGCCGAAGACGACGACGCCGCTAAAGCTGCGCTCGTAGCTGAAGCCACCGCATTGACCGACCAACTCAAAGGCGAATTTGCATGGGCAGCAGGCAAATCGGGTCAGTTCATGATCAACCAGACGAAGAAAGGCTACGAGCTCTCCGACGACCGCAAGACGCTCACCTACTTCAAGGAAGGCACGAAGGCGGCAACCGTCGCCACCGTCACCGGCATCAACGGCGAACTCAAGAACGGTGCCATCAGCGGCATCACCTTCAATCCCATCGATAAAGTCATCACCATCAGCGACAAGTCCATCCTCAAGAACGTTACCGGCAAGGGCACCGTCAAAGTCGCGGGCAACGGCGGCTACACCTTCGAACTCGGTGACGGCGTCGAAGACAGCGCGGAACCTTCGTGGGTTGTCGACACCAAGAAGAAGACCGTCGTCTATCGCAAGACTATGGCAGCGGACGGCTACGAACTCAGCGCGGACGGCAAGACCATCACCGCCGTCGCCAAAGGTGCCGCAGTCGACCTCATCACGCTCAGCGGTTTGAACTACGACTGGACGCAATTGGCAGCCCACGTCAAAGCAGCGGGTGCCAGCGGTACCGCCGCTTCGGTCACGGCAATCGAAACCACTCTCAACACCCCAGGAACTTCGCCCATCACCATTGAAGGCGACGTCGTTACCCTGAAGGAAGATATCCTCGGCACCTCGAAGGTCACGCTCAAAGGCAACTACAAGCTCGCCCTCGCCAAAGGTATCAGCGATAAAGCTGGCTCCGAAACCAACGCCTGGATCATCAGCGGCGCGAACGCCACCTATCAAACGGTCAACTCCCTGCCTTACTACACCATCGACGCGAAGGGCACCACCATCACCTACAACGCTTCCAAAGCCAAAGAGAAGAACAAAGAGACCATCTCGTTGACGGGGCTCAATGCGGGGCTCGTCGTCGGCACGGACGGCAAGATTTACGACATCAGTCGGACTGAAGTCATGAAGGAAGAAAGCGGCACCATCACGTTCCATGCCGGCGCACTCGGCACCAAGAACATCACCGTCAAGAAGGGCGACGTCACCTTTGCACTCGCCGACGACGTTGCTACCGAAGACGAAGCCAAGAAAGATCCCGTCTGGACACTCAAGGGCACCACGGCGACTTACACGCAGGCGAAGGACATCAGCTACGCTCTCGGCGAGGACGACAAGTCGGTCATCTATTCGCCCGCCGTCAAAGCTCTCACGTTGGCAACGGTCAAAGGTCTCGTAAAGGGTGTCACTCAGGCTGACCTCGACGGCGTCATCGACGAAGCCAAATCGAAAGAGAGTGGATCCACCGTCTACTCGACTGCTCCCGGCATCGTCGTCGACGGAACCGCCAAAACCATCACCATCAAAGCGGCTCTGCTCCAGAAGAAAAAGACTGCAAGCGACGGCGCGACCTCGACCGAATACGCCAAGACCGTCTCGCTCGCCAACGGCACCCAATACGACGGCGAAAAGAACAAGACCAAGAGCGAATATCAGCTCGTGGTTGATCCCGACGACAATGATCTCAACGGTCTCAACAGCACAACAGGCAAGGCTGATCTCAACTGGTACACCACCGTTGCCGAAGACAAGAAGACCCCCATCGCCCAATACATCGCGTGCCTCACGCCCAATCACTTCGCCACCGTCGCTACTGTCGTGGACAAGAAAGGCACCACGATGAACTTGACGATTGCCCGCAAAGAGACCAAGGAGCCTCAAGCTGAAGCTAAGGCGACCGTCACCATCAGCGGCATCAAGAAGGGCGTCGACCTCGAAGGCAAAGTCACGATAGACACCGCCGCCGATAAGAAACTCATCACCATCAACGACGCGACCATCTTCGACAACAAAACCGCCCCCACCGTCGACGGCGGCTACAAGTTCGAGTTCGGTAAAAAGCTCACCCAAGACGCCGGCTTCTACAAGTCAACCGACTCCTTCATCAGCTGGACGACCAAGGGTACCAACGCCACCCTCACCGACAAGACGCCCGGCGACACCATGAACCCGAAGGGCTATCTGCTCAAGGCGGACGGCACCATTACCTACTACGCCAAGGAGAAGGCAACCATCCTCGCCACTGTCGGCGGGCTCGTCAAAAATACGGAGCTCACCTACACGAAAGACAAGATTGACCTGACAAAAGCTCAGCTCGGTGCGAAAGTTTCTGTCGACGGCAAGGGCAAGACCTTCGAGTTCAACTTCACGTCCGCCGATTACAAGGGCACGGTCACAGCCTCCGCCAACGCCGACACCCTCACCTTCGCGGGCACGGAAAGCACCATCAACCTCGGCAAGGGCGACGATACCATCACCATCACCGTCAAAGGCACGAGCAACACCATCAAAGGCGACGCGGGCAAAGATAACATCACCATCAGCGGCACGAAGAACACCGTCGACGCGGGCAATGACGACGACACCATCAACGTCAGCGCGGCGGGCAACACAATCATCGGCGGCGCGGGCGACGACACCATCAACGCGGGCAGCAACGCTTTCACCCTCCAATACACCACCAACAAGGACGGCAACGACACGATCAATAACTTCAGCTCCGGCACGATTCAGCTCATGAGCGTCGCCTCGGAAGCAAAAGCCAAGAACGCGTTTGAAGTCACCACCAGCGGCGGCGATACCGTCATCACCGTCGGCAAAGGCAAGATCACCTTGAAGAGCTTTACCGACAAGTCGAAGATCACCATCAAAGCCAAGAACGGCGACACCCTCGTTATTCCCGCCGCGTCCTCCGGCATGGTCAACTACGAACCCGAATCCATCGCCGCGACCAACGACCTGCTCCGTAGCAACAACTACGCCACGGGCTCCAACCTCAGCGACATCACCGGCGGCAACCTCAACGATTATTCCGTCAACAACATCGAGACCGACGACCCCGCCGACATCACCAAGACAACTCCTATCCTTACCGCATCCGACAAATAAAAGTTCTTCTAACCTTCGGAAACGGTTCAACCAAACCGAAAGCCTCGACAAACGTCGGGGCTTTTTGGTTGCCGAAAAATTTTTTTCACGAAATTTTTCACACGCCGCTTTAGAAAGTTCAACGTCCGTCCGATTATATGTTAGAGAATGGATTTTCAGGGAAGAGGAAGGAGAGATTCCAAATGGCAATCACATGGACATGGACTTACAATGAAAGCAAAGCGACGGCGACGTATACGAACGAAGCCAACAATACGACGATTACCATTTCGAACATCTATGGTGTCGGCGAAACCGGCAAGAAAAGCGTCGACAAATATCTGAGCATCGACGAGAACACCATCACGGTCAAAGCTGATGTGCTCGGTGCGAAGGACGTTTCGATCAAAGTCGCCAAGACCAACAGCAAAGGTGACGCCGCCACGACCTACACACTGGCTCTTGACGGGGGCGTTCCGACGAGCGGGCTCATCACCGACGCCTGGACAGTTGCGGGCACAAAAGCGACTTGGACGCAGACAAAGGCGAAGTACTATGGTCTTGTGAATGGCGCGATCAAATACTACGCGCCCACGACCTTTGAGCTGGCGAACATCACCGGCCTCAACACAAGCGTCGCCGCTGCAGTGACGGCGGGCACGGCTATCAGCAACTACATCACGGTCAACGCCGACAGCACTCCCGCTAACATTCAGCTTTCGGCGGCGGCTCTGGGCACGGGCAAAACCACGCTCACCAACACCAATAAAACGGCGGATCTGGCGGGTGCAACTCCGACGCAATACGAACTTTCCGTTCCTTCCGGTGTCCTGACCAGTTCCGAAACCAACAAGGGCAAAGCCGTTTGGACACTCTCTAAGGGCACTGCTACCTACAAGGTTTGCACCGCCGGTCAATACTACGCCTTCAACGACCCCAAGACGATAATCGAATACAAAGCCCCGACATATGACAAGACGACCGCCGCGACGTTCACCATCACGGGTCTCAATACAACTGTCACCACCAACGGCACGGGCACAATCCCCGGCATCACCATCAGCATCAGCGACAAGACGGTCAAAGTCGCGCGCAGCCTGTTCAATGGCAAAGACATCGCAATCACGGGCGACGGCTACAAACTCGAAATTGACAACGACATCTCCGCCGCCGACATCAACACCACCCTTGGCAAGACGGAATGGTCCCTCGCGAAGACGACTGCCACGTTCACCCAGACTTTGGCGAAGGGCTACACCCTCTCGGCGGACGGCAAGTCGATTTATTATACCGCTAAAGATACCGACAGCCGCGTTCTGGCAACAGTCGACGGCGTCAACACCGAACTCAACACTGCGGCTAAGCTCGCTGAAGCTCTCACCGTTAACAACGAGACCGGCGTCATCACCGTCAGCGCGGCGGCTCTGAACGAAGCCAAATTGACCGCAAAGAAGGGCAACTACACGCTCGCCCTTGCGACCGACGAAGCCACCGAAGCCGTCACCGTTAAATCCACCACCGCCCCCGCCTGGAGCATCAAGGGCACTACGGCGACCTATTCCACCGAAGACACGGCCGGCTACAGAGTATCCTTGACCAATCCCAAGGAGATCACATATTCCGCAAAACCGACTACCACGGTTATCGCAACCATCACCAACGTCAGCACGGGTCTCGCCGGCAAGACCGAGGCAGAGCTCGATGAATACTTCGACGTTAATGCCGCCGCCAAAGCTATCACGGTTGACGCGGGAGCCCTCGGTACCGCCACCATGAAACAGACCGCTAAGACCGGCTACACCATCGCCTTCGACGAAGAAGACGACACCATTCCGCAGGAAGCTGTGGAAGTTTCAGGCGGCTGGCTCATATCCAAGGGCACCGCAACCTTCCAGAAATATACCGCGGGCTATTACGCCAACTCCAACGGCACCATCGCCTACACCGCCGACAAGAAGGACAAGGCTTCCATCACCATAAAAGGACTCAATGCCAACGCTACGGCGGCTGATCTTAAAGACGGTCTCAGCAAGGAAGTCAACGCCGTTACCATCAACAGCAAAGACCTCCTCGGCACGGGTACCATCTCCATTACGGGCGGAACTATCGCTATCGGCACCATCGACGGCGTCTACACCACCAAAGAAGCAGCCGAAGCCGCCGCCAAAAACGCGTGGAACGTCAGCGGCACCAAGGCAACCTACAACAGGACAGTGCCCGAATATTACGTCGCCGACAGCAAGAACCCGACCACCAAGATCAACTACGTTAAGGCAACCCCCGACAAAGAAGCCCAAATCACCATCAACGGCATCAGCAAGAACACCACCGCCAAAGACATCACGATTGACGATAAGTTTGAAAACGTCACCCTCGCCGCCAATGCTCTGATGGGGCTCAAAGTTGGTAGCTCCGTCACCATCACGCCTTCCAACGACGTGCCCTATAAACTCGTTCTCGGCGACGACGTCACTGAAGCCACCGCCGCGGAAAGTCCCACGTTTGCATACGACGGCAAGAAGGTCAAACTCACGCAGGGCTATACCACCGACGGCTACGTCTGCGACGGCAAATCCATCACCGCCGTCACCAAAACGAGCGGGCTTCCTCTGGTGACGATTACCGGTCTCAAAGATCAGAGCGCACTCGGCAGCGGCAAAGACATCAAAGACAAAGACTACATCTCGGTTGAAGGCAGCGTCATCACCGTCGGCAAAGACGCGCTCAACAGCGCCAACGTCACCATGCAAGTCGCTTCGGGTAGCTATACATTCAAGCTCGGCGAAGGAACTGACGAGCCTGGCTACACCAGAAGCATCGCCATCTCCGGCAAGGACGCTGCCAAGAACACGGGCGCGAACATCAGCGAAACCGTTTCGGGCGGCTACACCCTCGGCAGCGGCGATCAGACAATTCTTTACACCAAACCCATTACCAGTCCCAAAGTTGCCGCGACTGTCAGCGGTCTCAAGGAAGGCTCCACGGTTGGCGAAAAGGGCGAATCTAAAGACGTCACATACGACAAAACGACGGGCGTTATCACCGTCAACGCCAACGCCCTGCAAGAAGACCCGAAGAAGAAAGTTTCGCTCGCCGTCAAGATCGCCAACACCGGCATGAACTATTCGCTCGCTCTCAGCGGAGACGTGACCAAATCCGCAACGACCGGCGACAATGCTCCCGCGTTCTCCTACGACACCAAGGATAACGTCCTGCTCAAGCAGACGCCCGGCGAAGGCTTCATGATCTCCCCCGACGGCAAGGGCATCGCTTACTACAACGGCAAGACGGAAATCACCCTGGCGACAATCAGCGGGCTCGATAAAACCATCCCCGAAGAAAAACTCGGCGACTATCTTACGCTCGGCAAAGACGCTAACGGCGTCCCGACCATCACCCTCAAGGAAGGTATCCTCAGCTCCACGAAGATCACCATAAAAGGTACCTACGGCTATGTTCTCGGACTCGACGAAGAAGACGTCGCGACCGAACCCAAGACGATTGATAACGGCTGGGTCATCAACAAGACGACCGCCGAATATATGACGAACAGTCAATCCGCTTACTACGTCCCCGCCGCCAACAAGACTTCCATCGAATACAAACCGTCAACGGGCACTGGCACCTCGACCATCACCATCGAAGGGCTCAAGAGCGGGCTCAGCGTCAATGCTAACGGCAAAATCGACGGTCTCAGCACGAAAGGCAAGGTTATCACGCTGGATAACCGCGTGCTCGGCACCTCGGATATCAAACTCACCAAGGGCAACTATACGCTCGCCCTTTCGACCAGCGAAGACAAAGACAAGGCAGTTCCCACAGGCGATTCCGAACAGACCTGGGCAATCAACAAAAACACCGCCACCCTCACCGCCAAAACAGAGGAAGGCTATACGCTCGAAGAAGGTAGCAAATCGATCAAATATACCCCCGCTTCCGCAAGCACCACATTGGCGACCATCAGCGGCTTCAACTCCGCCCTTACCGAAGAGACCATCGGAGACTATTTCACCGCGAGCGACACAGAACTCACCGTTAAGGCAGGTGCGCTCGGCAGGGACGACCTCAAACTCACCAACAACAAAGGCACCTGCACAGAACTTGTCCTCGGCAGCGACGTTGCGAAGGCGGGCGGTTTTGGCGAATCCTCGGCTTGGATCCTCAACGGCACGACGGCGGAATACTACACTAACAACTGCTTTGACGGCTACTACACCGTCGAAAGCAACAAAACCGTCAAATACGTGCCCCCTGCAAAGGACGCCAACAGCCAAACCTCCACCTTCTCCGGCGCAAAGATCACGGGCTTGGCGAAGAACTTCAAAATCTTTGACGGCGATTTCGATGTCAGCGGCGAAATGGTTACCGTGGCAAAATCAGTGCTGAGCACCCTCGGCAACGGCAAGACCCTGCAAATCAGCGGTACGACCACCGTCAACGGCAAGGAAACCGACTACTATCTCGCCGTTCCTGCCGACGTGAAGTCCACCCCTGAAGATCCGACTTGGGCTTACAACAACAACAAGCTTGAGATTAAGCAGGTTCAGCCCGCAGGTTACATGCTCTCCGACAGCAACAAAACCATCACCTACATCAAAGACGACAAGACCGCGACCTTGGCGACTATCACCGGTATCAAGACCGGTCTCACGGACGAAGAACTCAAGAACGCCATCAGCATTTCGGCGACCGGCGTCATCACCATTACAAACAGCCTCATCAACAGCGAAAATCCCGCGAATATTGCGCTCTCCACGAAGGGCAACTACACGCTCGCCCTCGCCGCCGGTTCCAAATATGGTGCCGAACTCACCAAATCCGCTTGGAGTGTCAAGGGCATCACGGCGACCTACACGCAGACTTACGGTAAAGGCTATTCTCTCTCGGCGGACGGCAAGTCTTTGACCTATTCGAGTAATGAAAAGAACGACGTCAATGCTGTGAAATTGAACGGCATCCTCCTCACCGCGGACGAACTCAACGCTGAGAAGGACGCTCCCGTCACCATCAAAGACAACGTCATCACCCTGAATGACAAAGCACTGGCGGGCACCACCGCAGTCAAAATCGACGGGAAGAACAGCAAATACACCCTCGCTGCCAAAGGCGTGAACACGAGCGGCGGCGAAGGCAAAACGTCCGCTTGGGTTATCGAATACGACAAGACCGCAAAGACCTACACCGCCAAATTCACGAAGGCTTACAGCCCGTACTATTCCGTCGTCAACGAAAACGGCGTGAGCTCCATCACCTATACGCCCGCCGCGGCAGTAAATTCAGAGGCGACGCCTACCATAACTATCAACGGAATCGCAACCAACGCCACGCTCACCACCACGGGCGACAATGCCGATATCAAAGTCAGTGGCTCGGAAGTCATCCTGTCCAAAGATGCACTTGCCAAGATGACCGACAAATCGAAGATCACGATTTCGGGAACGGATCCTTCCACTACCGAAGCTTATAAGCTCAAGCTCGGCACGGGCGTCACTGAAGCAGGGCTCACCGCTAAATGGACCGTCACGGGCAAAGACAGTGCCGCTAAGACTGCCGTCTATACCCAGACGCATACCGCGGGCTATACTCTTGCCGACAACGCCATAACCTATACGCCCAAAGACACCACCGTCACGTTGCTGACGCTCAAGAACCTTTCGCCGAATTTCACCGCGGGCGAAACCGACGTCACCGAAGTCGTCAAGTCAGGTAAGGGGGTAAATGGTCTGCAGCTCGGCGGCAACCATGTGGTCAAACTCCAAGGCAACGACGTTGTCTTGAGTGCCGGCGCACTCGGCACCGCCAGAACCACCCTCACGCAGGGCAAAAACTTCGACAAGACCGCCACCGAATATTCGATTCAGCTCGACGACACTACCAAATCAACGGTCGAAACGAGCTGGTATGTCAACGGCACCGTTGCCAAATACATTGCGTGCGACACCAACACCTGGACCACGACGGCGGACAAGAAGACTGAACTCAACACCGCCGTCAACTACGTCGCCAGCAAACCGACCGAAGGTGCAACTCCCCAAATCATCCTCGAAGGGCTCAAGGGTGTCACCGCCCTCACCGAAGTTACCAAAATTTCCGCCGACACCGACATCATCAGAAACACAAGCGGCAAGACCATCACCGTTGCCGACAAGATCATTGCCAACTCGTCGAAACTCGCGCTCACTTACGGCGATTACAAGTTCGCCCTGGCGGAAGGCTCCGAAGTCGTTAAAGCCGCAACCCTCGGCATGAAGTGGAAGGAAGCGGCCGGCACCAGCACCACCGCCACGCTCATGCAGACCCGCACTAAGAATAAGTGGTACCTCTCCAACAACGAGAAGACCATCACCAAAGCCACCAATACTGACGCGCAGATTGCCCAAATTAAAGGTCTGGCCAAGACCACCACTGCTCCCACGCTCACCGAAGATGCCACGATTGTCGCCTTCGAAACGAGCCAGCTCAGCAAGAAGGTCACCATTGACAGCGGCGAAGGCATCGAGTTCACCCTCGGCGACCGCATCAAAAAAGACGAAGGCTACACCGAATACACGGGCGCGGCAATCACCGGCGGCGCAAATGCCGACATCGCGGACGTCTACGGTAGCGGGCACACCATCACGGGCGGCAAGGGCAACGACCAAATCACCATCCACGCCGACAACACCCTCGTCTATGCCTCAGGCGACGGCGACGACCTCATCACCGGCTTCACGAAGGGTAGCACGATCAAGATCAACGGCATGGCTGTCGCAGACTTCTCCAAAACCGGCAACGACATCAGCGCGAAAGTCAGCGGCGACAACATTGTAGTCACCCTCACCAAGGGCGCGACTGTCGGCACAATGACACTGGTCAAGCCGGAGGACGTCAGCATTTCCGACCTCAAGATCGTCGACAAATCCGGCAACACCATCACCCCCACCCCCACGACCGCCACTTCGGATCTCATCTACAGCGACAACTACGCCACCGCCTCCGAGCTCAGCGACATGGTCAGCGGCGGAAGCGACACCTTCTCCGTCGGCAACATCGACACCGGCAACGCCACCAACATCGCCCAGCAAGACACGCCCATCATCACGGGCTCCGACGACAAGTAAATCACCGTTATCCATTCTCTAACGGCTAAATAAGCAAACAGAAAAGCCTCGGCAACGGACTGCCGGGGCTTTTTTGGTGCGAAAATTTTTTTATCGGGCGCGGACGAAATGCGGATACTTCTTCAGGAAGGCGGCAAGCGTCGGCAACTTGATCTCGCTCACGTCGCAGGGCACGAACTTGGCGGCGGTCTGGAAATATTTTCCGTTCGCCATAGCCTGTTCCACATAGTCGCGGTCGAGATATTTGGCGTCCTTGGCGGAAAGTTCCACGCATTCCACGGCGGCCGCCATCTTCTGCAGAACCTTGTCGATGCCGCCCATGTTGGAGAAGTGCCAACCGCCCTTGACGATGCGCGGCAGAGACTCGCGGGCATTGCGGAACGCCTGCGGTTTCTTCATGAACTTGAACTTGCCGATGACAGTGCCCGACCACGGCAGATGTCTGCAAACCCAGTCGAAGTAGTAGCAGTGGAAATTTTGTTGACAGCCGACGGGGCTCAAGTCCAGGAAGTTGTTGATGCGCATGCCGCTGTGGAAGGGGACGAGCTTGCCTTTGGTATAGGGCGTCGTGTCGTAAAAGGCGATGAAGTCCACGAACTTGTTTGGGTCGGTGAAGCTCTCGCGCAAAGTCTTGAGCGTGGCGGGGTCGGGGAATTCGTCCACGTCACCAACCATAATCAAATCGTCGGGCTCGGCGTCTTCCAGACCCTTGATGATGTTGTTGCGCTGATGATTTTCCAGCGACCAATCACCCACGCCACGATATGGCACGCGCGAACGATCCATGATGTAATGAATCTTGGGCAGATACTTCCTGAAGTCGGCGACGTGCTCATAGAAGTTGAACGGCTTGGGAACGTCGGCGTGAGTCCTGTCCGCCTCGACGATGACGAAGCAATCGACGATGTCATAAAAAGTTTCGAGCCGAAGCTCCAGAAGCTCCAGCTCGTTGAAAAACGTGAAGCAGTCGTAAATTTTCATACCTGCTTACCTGTCGGGGAAGAACTCATCATGAATGCTGTTGACTGCCTCGGTGACCTGCGAACCCTTGACCAGGCACGAGACGCTGATTTCCGATGTGCTGATGATGTCGATGTTGACGTCTGCGCGGGCAAGTGCACCGAACATCCGCGCCGCCACGCCGGGGCTACCCAACATCCCCGCGCCGACGATTGAGACCTTCGCCATGTCCTCCTCGAAAAGGACGGTGATGGCGTTAATCTTTTCGCTGACGACGCCGATGACCTTCTTGGCTTCGGGCAGGTCGTGCAGGGCAATCGTGAAGACGATATCGTTGATGTCGCGGTCGATGTTGCGGATACTCTGGACGATCATATCCACGTCGATGTTTTCGTCCGCCAGAGCCTTAAAGAGCTTGTGGGCAATGCCGGGGCTGTTTGGCACGCCGAGCACTGAAATTTTTGCGACCTTCATGTCGTGAGCGACGCCGCGTATCTCAAAATCTTTTTCCTCCACCGTGTAATCCTCCCTGATGATCGTGCCCGCCTTGTCGGTAAAAGTCGAGCGAACGTGAATCGGAATGTTGAAGTATTGACCCATCTCCACCGAGCGCGGTTGCATGACGCCGGCACCGAGCCGAGCCATCTCCAGCATCTCGAAGTAGGTGATCTCCTTCATCTTGCGTGCATGGGGCACGAGGCGCGGGTCTGCGGAATAGACGCCGTCGACGTCCGTGAAAATTTCGCACTCGTCGGCTTTGAGAGCACCCGCCAGAGCCACGGCTGAGGTGTCCGAGCCGCCGCGTCCGAGCGTCACGGGGTCGCCGAGTTCGTCTGCACCTTGGAAGCCCGCCACCACCACGATGTTGCCGCGGTTCAATTCATCGTGCACGCGCTTGGGCTTGATGCCGACGATTCTGCCCTTGGTGTGGACGGAACTGGTGCGCATGCCCGCCTGAGCACCGGTCAACGATATCGCGGGCTGACCCAAACTTTTGAACGCCATTGCCAACAGCGCGATTGAAACCTGTTCGCCCGTCGTCAAGAGCATGTCCAGTTCCCGCAGATAATTCGCCTTGTACGGTTCGGCGTCTATGCCGCCCGCCAGCTCAAGCAGATTGTCGGTCGTCTTGCCCATTGCCGAGACCACCACGACAATCTTGTCGTCGGGCTTCTTCTCGGCAAGGATTCTGCGCGCCACCGCCAAAATCTTTTCTGTCGTAGCAACCGAAGAGCCGCCGAATTTTTTCACAACGAGAGCCATGCCATTAATCCTCCTTCGTACAGCTCATGAGCTTTCACGTTAAAATCATTGTAGCAGAGAACTACTCGTCCGTCAAAAAATTTTGCCGCGACTCGAAAGGATTTATCCGCCAAAAATTTTTCACTCCAAACATTAAGGCGACCCCGTCCGAAACGGAATCGCCCATAGTATTCAAGTCCGAGGCAGTTATTTCTTTGAGGCCTTCGCGGATTTTGCGGCAGGTGCCGGCGCGGGCTTTTCGAGGGTCTTTGCCGCGGGCGCGGGCTTTGCCGGTTCAGGGATTGCCTCTTGCAGGATGTCGACGAGCGCAACTTTCACCACGCCGAGGACGTCCGCCAAAACCGCGTTGTACAGGTCGCCGCCATCGACGACGCCGCGTCCGTTCTCCGTGACGAAAAATTTCTTCGGGTGATCGCCCGCCGCCTTCGCCGCGTCAATTTTATCTGCAACCAATTTCTCCAGCTGCTCTCTGTTCATCAGCCGTCACTCCCAAAACATTTTTCTCGAAACTTTCTACGCGCCGATAAAAATTCCTGCCGAACAAAAAAATTCCCGCCTTGCGGCGGGTGTTGGTTTTCGTTTGCAATTTATCGTCTTCACGCGGCATTATCCTCTTTCAAAACGTATCTCATATACATCGGGAGCTTCTCGATGGTCTTGTCCAGGCGCGGGTTCTTGCGCCACATGTTGTACTTGTGCAGTTCGGATTCAGACCGTCCGCTACGAAAGAACTGGTAAACGCCTTTCGAGAAACTTTGCGAAAACATGTAGTGACGTTTGCCGTTCGATACGAGATAGAAATGAATTTTCTCGTTTGACTTTGTAACCATGATCTTGTTCTTCATGATGGACTCCACCCCCTGAAAGCTTACTGAAAAAATTTACTCTCTGCTATTGTAATCGAATTTTTGGGGCTTGTCCATAAGCGTTACGGCAACGTTAATGAAAAGTTAATGATTCACCGACTTTCCCGCAGTGACGCGGTTTTTAAGGCGGGGATTTTTAATGCTTCCCTAATGACAAAAATAGCCAAACTTTGTAGAATTGTCGCGACGAAAGTCGATACGAAGCTTTTTGACAAGAGCAAGACAATAGCGCAAAAATGGAAAGTCGGGCTCTAGGCTTTCCGTTTTTCCTTGTTTTGAGGAAACCGGCTATCGTCCGCGACCCCACACAGATAAATTTCAGCAAGGAATGAATCCCAATGATAAGGTTAGCGAAAAACTTCATATTGACGACAGCGGTTGTCAACGCAATGATTTTCGTTGACCTTTCGTCAGTGACAGCGGCAAGTCTCCAACAAACTTGCGCCGCAGAAAAAATTTTCGTACTCGACGGGCACGTATCGGCGCGAACGTATTTGGATTTCTGGTCGAAGTTCCGCGATACTGTTATGCCCGACCCCAACAAGCCTCAGGACAATAATCCTCCGAAGGAAATGCACAAACCCAAGCCCAGCAAAACGAAGTTGCCGCCCAGAACCAAACCCGATGATTAATCTTTGACCACGAAGCCGCGTTGGACGCGACCGAAGCCGCCTTCCACGCGCAGGAAATAGAACGCTTTCTTCCGATAATCGGCACGCGCGTCGTTGCCGGTTTTTTCTTGGTAATGAAGCGTGTTCTCGGCATGAGCGGACGTGAAGCCGAACAAAATTTTCAGCGGCAGAATTTTTCCCGTGCGCGGAATGATCGAATCGTCGGCGATGTTCAGCGGGTAACGTGCGCCGTTGACTTCGACCATGAGCATTGGCGCGACGCCGTTGACGAAAGTTCCGCCGGCGGGCATGTACAGCGGGTAATCGCCGTCGGGCAAGGCGACGAGCTCAGAGCCGCGGATAAAGCTCAAAGCGTCGGACGGGATTATCTCTTCGTGCCAACTCGGCGGCGTCGAAGATTTTGGCAACAACACCGCCGCGACTGCCGCCGTCACGAAGACTGCCACCGCGATGAAATAGAACTTCCGCGAAAATTTCCGGAACGCCGCCTTCTCCCTGTCGATGAGCCGTTCGAGCTCGCGCAGGTCGTTCATTGGAATTGCCCGGGGAAAATCGGGCGATTCGAGTGTTCGGCGATGTCGCGGATAACGTCTTTGTCGGGCTTGCCGAGAACCCAGCCGAGGATTTTTATTTCGGCGTGCGTGGAAATTTTTTGGTCGCGGACGTCGCCGGAAGAGAAGCAAATTTTCTTGTACGTCTCAAGCGTCAGGTTGTAGCGGGCGGTGATTTCTTGCAGGGAACGCAATTTGTTCGGCGGGTTGCGGTAGCGTTCGAGAGTTTTGACGATGTCTTCGGGCAGTTCAGCCATGATGATTCCTCCTCCAACTCAACCAAGCGAAAATTCCTGCGGCAATGGTGAACGCGACGACGCTTGTGACCTGTGCGCTCTTCAATGCGCCGATGACTTGAGCGGTGTAGTCGCCGCGGAAAAATTCCAACACGAACCGAGCCGCCGCGTAGAGCATCACATACAGCGCGAAGCATTGACCCTTGACGTAGTCGGTGCAACGGAAAATCAAAAGCAACGCGAAGATCACAACGTCGAGCTGACATTCCCAAACCTCGGCGGGCCAGAGCGGTTGCGTGCCGTACGTCCGGAAGGCGAGCGTGGTGTCGGGGTAGATGATGCCGAAGCTTGAGCCGGTCGGTGCACCGAAGGCGTCGCCGTTCAAAAGATTGGCGCAACGCCCCAACGCCTGACCGAGCACGATTGCCGGAGCGAGGATATCCGCCAGATGAATGACGTCGAGTTTCTTTGACCGAGCATACAACGCGCCCGCCGTCACGCCCAAGATAATCCCGCCCTGAACCGCCATGCCGCCCTGCCAAACGTTCAAGATCTCGTCGAGATGATTTTGGTAGTAGCCCCAGTCGAAGAAGAAGACGTCCCACAGCCTGGCACCGAGCAGACCGAAGAATCCGCCAATCAAACCGATGTCGACGAGAAATTTTTCGTAGCCGCGCCCGTCGACCTTCGCCATGAAGTAACCGACGCCCGTCGCCAAAAAAATCGACAGGCTCAAGACCACGCCATAGGAGCGGATGGGAAAGTCGCCGACGTAAAACAGAAACTGATGCACGTGTCGTCCTCCGAAAGTTTTGCAACGATTATAACAGGCGGCGAAGATTTTTCAAACGATTTATCGCGGCTGAAAGGAATTTCCCCCGTTGCGTCGAAGTCAACCGCGGCAAACGACCGACGCAAGTTTTTTTCGTGGGGGGATGGTCTTGGCATTTTTTTTGATAGTGCCGAGCGTAATGGTTGTCAGCATTCTGTTGGTGCACGCGCTGGCAAAGCGGATGGGTCTGCGGATTTACTACGCGACGCTTGTTGCCGTGGCAGTGCTGTCGTTTATGGTGCTGTTTGCGGCGGCGTTCGTTGCACCCGCGGTCGGCAAGAAGTTCCTGATGGTTGCGGGGCTGATGATTTTGGGAGCGTCGGCACTCGTCACGGCGGCGAACAAATTTCTGCACGACAAACAACTTGCCGAAGAGCGACGCTTCACCGAGGAGGTCAAGGCGGCTTACGCGGCGGAAGTTCGCAAAGATTCGTCCGAGCCTGCCGCGCCGATAACCGGCTTCGATTGGGGTGACCCCGACGATTTTCGAGCGATTGGCAAATACAACGAGTTCGTCACCGATGAACCCGTCGCCGATGAACCAGTCACCGATGAACCCGTCGCCGATGAACCCGTCGCCGATGAACCCGTCGCCGATGAACCCGTCGCCGATGAACCCGTCGCTGATG
>JADEZQ010000005.1 GCA_015206785.1 Quinella sp. 2Q5
CGTCGCCCGCTTTGGCCATGTACGTATCTTTCATGAATATTCCTCCATGACTGATTGTGATTTGAACGCACGACGAAGTTCGCTTGTGTCCGGGGCTAATGGAAACATAGGCAACCCGCCATACGTTCGCGATTGTAATAGAAACTTTGCGGCGTGTCAAGGAACTTTTAATCGTCGACGTCAGAACAGACCGCTGATGATGCCGTCGGGTGTGATGTCGATTTGTTCGGCGGCGGGATGTTTTGGCAGTCCCGGCATTGTCATGATGTTGCCCATCAACACGACGACGAAGCCCGCGCCTGCAGAGATCTTCACTTCGCGCACGGTCACGGTGAAATTTTTCGGGCGACCGATTTTCGTGGCGTCGTCGCTCAAAGAGTATTGCGTCTTGGCTATGCAGACGGGCATTCGTCCGAAGCCGAGCCGTTCAATCTCCGCGAGCTGTTTGCGGGCGGCTGAGGTGTAAGTCACGCCGTTGGCACCGTAAATTTTCGTGGCGACGGCGGAAATTTTTTTGGCGATGTCAACGTCGTCGGCATAGGTCAGCGTGAAGTTCGTCGCGTCGTTGAAGGCGTCCTCCACCGCGCGAGACAGATCGACGCCGCCCGCGCCGCCTTCGGCAAAGACCGTCGAGCGGGCGAAGCGAACGCCCATGTCCGCGCAAAGATTTTCGACGGCGGCAATCTCGTCGGCGGTGTCGGTTGGAAAATCATTGAGCGCGACGACTGCCGGCAACCCGAAGCTCTGAACGTTCTCGATGTGTTTGGCGAGGTTGTCCAAGCCGCGTTCGACAGCCGCAACGTTTGCTTCGGCGAGATTTTTTTTGTCGACGCCGCCATGCATCTTCAGCGCACGAACAGTGGCGACGATGACGACCGCGTCGGGTTGAAGACCACTCATGCGGCACTTGATATCCAAAAATTTTTCCGCGCCGAGGTCTGCACCGAAGCCCGCCTCCGTGACGACGACGTTAGCCAACTTCAACGCCAGGCGCGTGGCAGTGATCGAGTTGCAACCGTGAGCGATGTTTGCGAATGGACCGCCGTGAATGAGCGCGGGCGTTCCCTCCAGCGTCTGCACGAGGTTGGGCTTGATGGCGTCCTTCAACAGCAGCGCGAGCGAGCCAGTGACGTTTAGGTCGTTTGCGGTGACGGGCTCCCCTGCGAAGGTGTAAGCGACGATGATTTTGCCGAGACGTTCTTTCAGGTCGGCGAAGTCTTGCGCCAGACAAAGTATCGCCATCATTTCGGACGCGACGGTTATGTCGAAGCCGGTTTCGCGCGGGACGCCGTTGACTCTGCCGCCGAGCCCGACGACGACGTTGCGAAGGGCGCGGTCGTTGAGGTCGAGCACTCTCTTCCACACGACACGCCGAACGTCAATGCCGAGCTCATTGCCCTGTTGAAGGTGATTGTCCAGCACAGCGGCGAGCAAATTATGCGCGGTGGTTATCGCGTGGAAGTCGCCCGTGAAGTGCAGGTTGATGTCTTCCATCGGCACGACTTGAGCATAGCCGCCGCCGGCAGCTCCGCCTTTGATGCCGAAGCACGGACCGAGTGACGGTTCGCGCAGGGCGACGCAAACCTTCCGTCCGCGCCGAGCAAACGCATCCGCCAGCCCGATTGATGTGGTCGTCTTGCCTTCGCCGGCGGGAGTGGGAGTTATCGCCGTGACGAGAATCAATTTGCCGTTCGGATTGTGTTCAACGCGCCGCCACACGTCGGCAGAAATTTTCGCCTTGAACTTGCCGTAATATTCCAGGTCGTCGTCAGTCAAACCGAGCTTTGCCGCCGCCGCCGAAATTTTTTCAACCTGTGCGCCCTGCGCAATCTCCACGTCGCTCAACATGCTATCGCCTCCAAAAAATTTTTCACATGATAGCAAAAAAAAATCTCCGCGGCAATGTCACGGAGCCTTGAGGTAGGTTTCGACGTTGAGGTTGGTGCCGTCGGTGCGGAACTTGATCAAGCCGTCGCGGTCGGTGCGGAAAATTTTCGTCGGCAAATTTTTCAGCCGCTCCAAAATTTCTGCGCGGGGGTGACCGAAACTGTTGCCGTAGCCGACGCAGATGACCGAGCAACGGGGATTGACGGCGCGCAAAAAATTTTCGCTTGAGCTGGTCTTTGAGCCGTGGTGAGCGACTTTGAGCACGGTGCTTTGGACGTTGACGCCCGCACGCAAAATTTCCGCTTCCATGTCGCTGACCATGTCGCCGGTTATCAGGAAGGACGCCGCGCCGTAACTGATGCGATAGACGTTGGAAAGTTCGTTGCCGCTACCGACGGTCGGGGCGAAGAGAACTTCCACGCGCACACCGTCCACGTCGAAGACTTCACCGGCTTGAGCAGCGTGCATTGGCGGCAGATGTTCCTGAGCGATGCCGAAGACCGCCGCATATTGAGCGCGACCTTCGCCCGCCGTGATGACTTCGCCGACGGGAAAATTTTTTATGACCGAGCCGGTACCGCCCGCGTGATCTTCGTGGACGTGCGTGAGGAAAATTTTTTCGACGGCGCGAATGTTCTCGTGCTTGAGATATGGAACGACGACTCGCCCGCCGACATCGAACACGTTTTCGCGAACGCCGCCCGTATCGAAGATCATGCACTTGCCGTGAGGAGTAACGACGACTGCGCAATCGCCCTGCCCGACGTCCACGAAGCTGACTTCGACATCGCCGCCGACGCGCAGAACGTTGACTGCAAACAAAATCGCCAGCGCGAGCAAAATTATCGGGCGACGCAAAATCAGCGCGGCATAATACGCCAGCCCCGCCGCCAGCCCCAACGTCGGCACCTGCACCGAGCTGAACGGCAACCGCGCGAACAGACGGTTGAGCTCCGCGCCCGCCCCGAACGTCAAAGCCATCAGCGCGAAAAAAATTTTTCCGGCGATTGGCACGAGAGCCGCGATTATTCCGCCGAGCAAGCCGCCGACGATGACGACTTCCAAAAACGGCATGACGAACGCGTTGGCGAGCACCGAGCTCAACGAGATGCGGTTGAAGTACCACACGACCACGGGCAGGCTTGCCAGCGTTGCCGACAGCGTCATTGCCGCCGCCTCCGAAAAAAATTTCGGCAAGCGTTCCATTCGCCCGCGCAGGTCTTCCGACAAATACATCAGCCCCGCCGTGGACGTGAACGACAGTTGAAAGCTCACGTCGAACAGTAGCAGCGGTTGATTGAGCAGCATAGCCAGAGCCGTCAACGTCAACAGGCGTGCACCTTCGGCTTCGGCGTCGAGTGTCCGTGCGAAGAAGACCAACGCGCCCATCGTTGCCGAGCGCATGACCTGCGGCAACAGCCCGCTGAGGAAGGCATACGAGCCGATGACGAACACGCCGATTGCAAACGTCACTGCCCGCGGAAATTTCAACATGCCGCAAAGAATCGCCGTCGCCACTGCAAGCAGAGACATGTGCGCGCCGCTCACCGACAGGATGTGGATGATGCCGGTCGTCGCAAAGTCTTCGACCAGTTCGGGATTCAAGCCGGCATAGCCGCCGAAGAGCATTGCGAAGATTGCCGCCGCGTCCTCCGACGACATGACCGACGACATTGCCGCGCGGTAATGCTGACGAACGGCCGCGACCGTCCGCAGGAACTTCGTCCACAGGTTTCCGTCGACAGCCTCAACCGAAATGCCCTGCTTGCCCGCCGACATTCGCGCGGTGATTGCGTTCGCCTTCATGCGCGTGACAGTGTCGATTTGCCCGGGGTTGTTGTAATTGTGCAGGAGTTTGACTTTGCCGCCAGCAGAAATTTTGTCGCCGATGCGGACGTCGGGCAAGGCGTCGCCGTCTGTGGGGTAATGCGTCAGAATCAGCCCGCCGGAAATTTTTTGCCACGCGCCGTTGATTTTGATTGCCTTAGCGTCGACGACGAAGCGCACCTGCGTCATTCCGTTGGGCAAAATTTTTGACTGCGGCTCCTCGCGCACGGTGCCCGTCAAAAAAATTTGTTGCCCCGCGAACTTCGACACGTCGTCGGGCGGCAGACTGTCCGCGGAAAAAAATCTTAGCCCGCCGACCGCGAAGAAGATCACCGCGCCGACAAGCCACGCCGTCAAATTTTTTCGCCGCCACGTGACGAGCAGACAGACCATTGCCGCCGCCGCGCACGCCGCAATAATCAGCCGCGGCTCGAATCGAAATCGATCTACAAAAAGAACGCCCGCCATCAACGCCGCGAGCCAGACGTTCAACATCGAGTCGGGGACTTTGAATCTCATGACGTCAGCTTTCCTTCGCGACGGGAATCGTCAGCGTGAAGGTGGTGCCGCGTCCCTGTTCGCTGGCGACGTCAATCGTTATGCCGTGGCTGTCGGCAATCCATTTGGCAATCGAGAGCCCAAGCCCGCTGCCATTCGCCTCGTTGACCAGATCTTCGCTGTCGATGCGAAAGAAGCGGTCAAAAATTTTCGACAGGTTCTTCGGAGCGATGCCGATGCCCGTGTCGCTGACGGTGAGCAAAATTTTTTCCCCGACGATTTTTGACGCGACGGAAATTTTTCCGCCCTCCGGCGTGTATTTGACGGCGTTGTCCAGGAAGATACGAATCATCTGGCGGATGGTCGTCTCGTCGCCGAAAATTTTCGCGGGCTCGTTGCTGATGAGTTCAACCCTGTGCGTTTTGACGACGGTCTTCATCTTGCTCATCACGTCGCCGATGATATCGTCCAGGTCGAGAATTTTTTTGTTCAGCCGCTGACGATTCTGATCCGTGCGCGAAAGGAACAACAGATTCTCCAGCAGGGCTTGCATGTTCTGCGCCTCGGAGCCGATGACTTTGATGTTCTCGCGCAGAAGCTCTTCGTCGGCGGTGCCGTAGCGTTCGATGAATTCGATGTAGCCTTGAATGACAGCGGCGGGCGTGCGCAGTTCGTGCGAGGCGTCGGAAACGAATTTTCTTTGGCGGTTGATGCTCTCTTGCAGGCGATCCAACATCTCGTTGAAGGTGCGCGCCAGCTGATTGAGTTCGTCGTCGGTCGTGCCGATTGGAATTCGCCCGCCCATCTTCTCGAAGGCAATCTCGCGGGCAAGTTCGTTTATGGTTTTTATCGGCGTCAAAATTCTGCGGCTGAAAAAATATCCCACGGCAATGGACAGCAAAACTCCCACGCCGTCCAATATCAGCAGGAAGGTCTCCAGCCCGTCGAAGAAGTTCAGCTCGGAGGTTATCGTTCGGAAGAAGTACAGCGTGACCGTCTTGCCCTCGTGCGTGTAATTCATCTTGGCGCAATAAACCAGCGCGGAGCCCAGCTTGGCAACTTCCCAATCGTCCTCGGCGAACATTGGCGGGTCGAGCAGCAGGTTGGCATAGAAGCGTTCAATCGACGGATAATTTTCGTCGGTGTCGATGAAAACTATGCCCGTGTCATTGTCGACGACACGCATCACCACGCCCGCCACCAGTGCCCCGCGGAAGGCGTCGGGTCTGAAGTCGTCGTAGTTGTCTTCCAGCGCGACGAAGACTTCCTGAATCCGTTCCATGCTGAAGCGAATCGTCTTCTCCGCCGGACTATAAAGCGCGTTCATCACGCCGAGCCACATGGCGAAATTTATCACGACGAGCATGACCGCAAAGCACGCCGAATAGCCCAAGGTTATCTTCGTGGAAATTTCAAAGCCGTTGATCTTGCGTTTGATGTTTTCTGTGAAGCTCATGGAAATTTCTCCTGCGCATGTTTTGTTATCAACGGTTATTCGTTTGCGGGGCTGTAAAATCCTTCGAACGGCGGCAATATCTTGTCGGGTGAAGTTACGTACGCGGGCAACAAAAAAATCCGCCACGTCGGTGACGGAAAAATTTTCGGTCGGCTGTCATTTGCGGCGAGCCTTATACGGCGTGAAGTCTTCGAGCTTCATGACCTTGGTGTTGCCCTTCATGTCCGCCAGAATGATTTCTTGGACGTTGAATTCGAGCAGGAACTTGTAGCTGAGTTCGTCGGGCATATAGGTACCGTCGATGTCGGCGACGACGCAGATGGCGTCAAACTCGCGCTTGCCTTCGGAGATTGCCTTAGCCATAACAACGACTTCGGCGGGCAACTTGAATTCGGAGACGACGCTGTCGATGGCGCAACCTTTGTAGAGCGTGCCGTCCGCCGCCAAGAGACACGCGCCCGTTGCCAAAGAGCCGTGCTCAACGTAAGCGTTGCGGATGGCGTCAATTGCCGTGCGAACGATGGTATCGATGATGTCGTAATTCATATCGGGAACTTCCTTTCTTTTGGGTTATTTGGAAAGATGCGCGTTGACGAAATTTTTTATCTCGGCGAAAGATTTTACGCTGTCGTCAAGTTCGGGCAGCAGCATTGCAAAATCGTGCGACATGCCCGCATAAACCGATAGCGTGACGTTGAGATTGTCCGCCGCGGATTTTTTCAGCAGCTCAATGCCCTCGTCGAGGAAAAGTTCATATCCGCCGACTTGAATCAGCATGGGCGGCAAGCCCGACAGGTCAGCGTATATCGGCGACAGGCGCGGGTCATTCAACGGCAAGTCGCCGGCGTAAGCTTGTTCCGAAGTCACGGCGGAATACATGAACTCGTTCGATCGCCCTAAAATTTTGTCGCGGTCGACGTTGCCCGTTCGTGACGGCAAATTTGTTTCGAAGGTCGTCCACGGCGATTGCAGAATCAACAGCGCGGGTTGCGGCAGATTTTCTTCGCGCAGACGAACGGACAGCTCCAACGCCAGGTTGCCGCCCGCCGAGTCTCCGAAGACAATCAAGCTTTTCGGGTCAATGCCGCGGCTCAACATCTCCGAATAAATCTGCGCGGCGTCGTCGAGTGCGGCGGGGTAAATATTTTCGGGTGATGTGCGATAATCCGCCAGCCAAACTTCGCGCGCGTCGGTGAGCACCGCCTGCTTGACGGCGAGGTCGCGATACCAATCGCTAAGCGGACCGACGTAACCGCCGCCATGAAGTTGCAGGACGACCCTCGAAGATCTTTTCTGTTTGGGATTGACGAGCCGTTCGACCTTGACGCCGTTGACGGTGAACTTTTCGTACGTCCACTTGTCGGGCGCGGCAAAGTTCAGCTTGACTTCCCCGCGAAAAAATTTTTTCATGTGACCTTCGACATACGCTTGCTTGTCGGCGTCGGCAGCGAAGACCTTGCCGCCGGCGGGCAACTTCCACGCGGGCGCGGCAAATGCCGTGTTGGTGAGCAGGCTCAAGCTCAAGACGCCCGCCGCAAAAATTTTGCCGAGTTTCAAATCAGATCTCCCTTAGCTCACGTCCACGCTGATGACGCCGTCGATTCGCTTGACCGCGTCGAGCACGATGACGTTCTTCAGCGCACGATGGTTATAAACTTCCATTTCGATTGTCAGCACGTCGGCGGAGTCGTCGTCGCCCTTGACTTTAACGTCGCGGATCTTCAGCTGCAGGTCGTCGATGCAGGAGCTGATGTGCATGAGTTGACCGGGCTTGTCCTTCGTGCGGATGGTGATGAGCAAATTTTTCTCGTGCATGACCCATTCGTCAATCCGCGACAAAGTTCCGAGCGTGGCAAAGATCAACGCCGTGGTGAACAGTGCGCCCGAATAGTAGCCCGCGCCGACTGCCAGACCGACGCCCGCCACGACCCACAGGCAAGCCGCCGTCGTCAAGCCCGTGACCGTCAAGCCTTCCTTCATAATGGCACCCGCGCCCAAAAAGCCGATGCCGCTCACGACTTGCGCCGCCAGACGCGCGGGGTCAGCGTTCGTGCGGCCTTCCACGTGGAAATACAGAGCCTCACTCAGAACCATGATTAAGCACGAGCCCAAGCATACCAGCACGTTCGTGCGCAGACCGGCAGACTTGCGACGACTTTGCCGCTCGTAGCCGATGATGCCGCCCAATACGCAAGACAGAGCCAGCCGCAAAAATAATTCCCACTCCGAAACCAAATGACTCACTCCTTAGGCAAGCCGCCTTCGACGAGATTAGAGTTGAAGTAACGCGCGTCGTCCGAAACTTCCTTCGTCACCCAATCGGGCAAATCGACAACTTCATCGGGCGCGGAAAGTTCAACCTCAGCGACGACCAAGCCCGCCAGTCTCCCGCCGAAGAAGTCGATTTCCCACAGGTGAGAGCCGTGAAAAATTTTTCGGCGACATTTCGTCAGCACGTGCCCGCAAAGTTTGAGCAGCTCTTCGGCGTCGGCGGTCGGTATCGCATATTCGAACTCCTTGCGTGTGATTCCCTCCATCGAAGATTTTATCGTCAGCCACGCACCGGAGCCCGTCAGCCGCACGCGAACCGTCGGCTCGCGCGAAAGATACCCCTGCGAAATTTTTTCCTCTTCGGCGAACGTCAGCGCACTCAGCTTGCCCACGTCCACCAAAAATTTTCGTTCGATCTCCGTCGCCACGGCAACCACCTCGCGCAATATCTTCGGCAGTATCTTCGCTAAGGCGGCAGTTTTCCCTGCCCTTGCAGGAAAATTTTGCCGCGCGGCAGAATCAACCGCCGTTAAAAAAATTTTTTCGTTGAAGGAGACAGACGACCATGTTCAATATTTTGGCGGCAGACGGCATTGCCAACGAGGGCATCGAACAGCTACGCAAGACCTTCGCCGTGGAAGTGCGCGACAAACTTTCCCACGACGAGTTGCTCGAAATCATTCCGAAGTTTGACGCGCTGATTGTCCGCAGTGCCTCGAAGGTCACGGCTGATGTTTTGGCACGCGCCACGAACTTGAAGATCATCGGGCGAGCGGGCGTCGGCGTGGACAACATCGACGTCGCCGCGGCAACCGAACGCGGTATCATCGTCATCAATTCCCCCGACGGCAACACCATCGCCGCGACCGAACACACCTTCGCCATGATGCTCGCCGTCAGCCGCAACATTCCGCAAGCGAACCAATCCATGCACGCCGGCGCGTGGGACCGCAAGAAGTTCGTCGGCGTCGAACTCAGGAACAAAGTCCTCGGCGTCATCGGTCTCGGCAGAATCGGCGCGGGCGTCGCCAAACGTGCTCAATCCTTCGAGATGAACGTCGTGGCTTATGATCCGTTCATCAGCGAGGAGCGCGCAAAAAATCTCGGCGTCAAGCTCGTGGCGTTGGACGAGCTGTTCAAATCCGCCGACTTCATCACCGTGCACATGCCGCTCACCAACCAGACGCGCGGAATGATTTCCCTGCCGCAAATGAAACTGATGAAGCCGACCGTCCGACTGATTAACTGCGCACGCGGCGGCATCATCAACGAACAGGATTTGGCGACGGCTCTGGCAGACGGGCTCGTTGCGGGCGCAGCGATTGACGTCTTCGAGAACGAACCGCTCGCTCAAGATTCGTCGCTGAGAACTTTGCCGAACGTCATCCTCACGCCGCACCTTGGAGCCTCGACCGTGGAAGCGCAAATCGGCGTCTCGGTGGACGTGGCAACGGGCATCATCGACGCATTGAACGGCAGACCGGTCGCCACCGCCGTGAACCTGCCGCATATTCCCGCGCATGTTTTGGAAAAGCTCGCGCCGTTCATCGACCTGGCAGACCGCCTCGGACGCACAATTATCGGCATGAGCAAGGAGCCGATCTCAAGCGTGGTGGTGCGTGTCAGCGGCAAGATTGCCGACATGAACTCAAGCCTGATATCCACGTCGGTGCTCAAGGGAATTCTCTCCGCCGCGCTCGATAACAACGTCAACCTCGTCAACGCAAACATCCTCGCCGCCGAACGCGGGATTCATCTTTCGGAAATCAAATCGAACGTCGCGCGGGACTTCGCCAATCTCGTCACGGTCAGTGCCAACGGCAACTCCGTCACGGGCACGCTCTTTGGCAATGAAGGTCGCATCGTGGAGATTAACGGCTTCCGCGTGGACGTCGACCCTCACGCGCGAATTCTCATCTGCCCGCACATCAATCGCCCCGGCGTCATCGGGCTCGTCGGCACGTTGCTCGCTCGCCACAGCGTCAATATCTCCGGCATGAACGTCGGCAAGACCGAAATCGAAGGCACAAGCCTGATGGTGCTCACCGTCGACAACCCGATACCGCCGCACGTCCTCACCGAGATGAAAGCCCTTGAACCGATCTTCGACGTGACGCCCGTTGCCTACGATGTGTGATTTTTTGCCGCCAACGACGGCGGGTCTTACTTTTCTTTGCCGGTCCAAAGAAAAGTAAGCAAAAGAAAGGACCTCCGAGCCGGCAACGACGCATCACGTCGTCGTATGCCGGCGGCCGCCCGTCCATGGGCGGCCTCGTTGTCGGCTAAGGAGACGGGTGCGGGTGTTTTCGTTGGGGGTGATAGCATGAACAAGAAGTTTCTTATCGGATTTGCAGTCGCGGTCGTCGGCGTAGTCGGAATTCTGTTTATCATCGGGCTGACGGACGAGACGCCTGCCTTGCCGCCGCCCAAGCCGCCCGTCAAGAAGATCAGCGTCTACGTTTCGGGGCAGGTGAAAAATATTTCGGTCGTTGAGCTGGAAGACACGGGCAACCTGCGCGGTGTCGACGCGGTGAACAAGGCAGGCGGGCTCACGGATTTGGCGGACGCCGGCGCAGTCAACCTTGCCGAGCCGATTTCTGACGGGCAACACATTCACATTCCGACGAAAGAAATTTTGCTCGCGGCGCAGAATTTTTCCGCCACGACGAATTCGGGCGACAAGGTCAACATCAACACTGCCGACGCCCAACAACTGCAGTCGCTCAGCGGCATCGGTCCCGCGCTCTCCCAACGAATCATCGAGTATCGCGAACAGAACGGTGCCTTCCAAACCATCGACGAGATCAAGAACGTGCGCGGCATCGGCGACAAACGTTTCGCCGACATCAAAGACAAAATCACCACATGACGCATCGGAGGTGACAGCGTGAACGAAACACTGCAGTGGTTCCCCGGCCACATGAAGAAGGCTGAACGGCTCATTCGGGAAAATTTGTCGCTGGTCGATTTGGTGATTGAGCTGCTCGACGCGCGAATTCCTCTGAGCAGCCAAAATCCCATGCTGCGCGAAATTCTCGGCGACAAACCGCGGCTTATTGTCCTGGGCAAATCCGACCTCGCCGCGGACGTCGACGGCTGGCTCAAACGTTTTCGCGCCGAAAATATTTCTGCTGTCGCTGTCGACGCCGTCAAAGGCACGGGCATAAAAGCTCTCGTTGCCGCCGCGAAGTCGCTTGCTCAATCCAAGACGCACAAACTCGTTCGCCACGGAGCAAAACCCCGCGCCGCTCGCGCGATGGTCGTCGGCATTCCAAACGTCGGCAAGTCGTCGCTGATAAATCGTCTGACCGGCGCAAATCACGTCAAGATAGAAAATCGCCCCGGAGTCACGCGCGCCAAGCAGTGGATCAAAATTGCTGACGGGCTTGACCTTCTGGACACGCCTGGCATTTTGTGGCCGAAGTTCGACGACGCTCTCGTTGCCTTGAAGCTGGCGTGGACGTACGCAATCAGCGACGAGATTCACGACCTTGAGCCGACGGTGTGTAAGTTGCTGGAGACTCTCGCCGAAAAATTTCCTGCGGGGCTCGTCGAACGCTACAAGATTTCTCTCGAAGCCGACGGTCACGCGTTGCTCAATCAAATCGCCGTCAAGCGCGGCTGTCTTCGCAAGGGCGGCGCCATCGACGAGGACAAAGCCATTCGCCTGGTGCTGACGGATTTTCGCGGCGGCAAGCTCGGACGGGTCACGCTCGATGATTAGGAAGTTTCTGCCCGCGGTGTTGGCTGACGTGTCGGCGGCTCTGTCGGAGCTGTTGTTGATGGCGTCGTCGGCGTGGCTGATTGCGACCGCGGCGTTGCATCCGCCAATCAGTGCGCTGTCGGTTGGCATAACGCTCGTTCGCACGGCCGGCATCTCCCGCGCGGTGTTGAGATACGCTGACCGATTCATCGCGCACAAAATCATCTTCCGCCTGCTCGACGAACTGCGCGAAGATCTTTTCCGCCGCGCCGCAAAAATTTTCCCGCTCAAGTCGGGGCGTGCGCATGAAGGCGAATTGCTCCACGCGCTGACCATCAATGCCGACCTGCTGAAAGATTTTCTGCCGCGCGTCGTGTTGCCGATAGCGACTGCCGCGCTGGCGTGTGGGCTGCTGACGTTCTTCCTGCCGCGAGACTTTGCGCTGATGTTGCCGTTGCTGTTGCTGATAAATTTTCTGCCCGCGCTGATGAACTTCGACGCAGCCGACGACACTGCTTACCGCGAAAAAATTTTGGACTTCAACGACGGGCGCGACGAGCTGAAAATTTTCGGCACCGCGCCCGCAGTCAAAGCCCTCGACCTGACCGCGACCGACTTCAGCGCACAGAGCCTCAAGCTCACCGCGCGACGGATCAATCTCGACACAGCCCTTCGTATCGTCACCGCGGCGGGATTTTTTTTTATGCCGTTGAAACTCGCCGCCGTTGTTGATAAAATCTCGTTGACGGTGTGGACGTTGCTCTTCCTCTCGACGCAAGAGATCTTCGCACAAATTCCGCAAGCAATCCGCACGTGGAAGAGGCTCCGCGCCGTCAACCTTTATGACGAAAAAATTTCTCCCGCGCAGATTTTGCCGACAGCCCATGCCGTTGAACTGCAAGGCGTCACGTTCGGTTATGGCGGCGAAAAAATTTTCCGCGGGCTGAACCTGACGATTGAGCGCGGCGAACGCGTTGCACTCGTCGGCGAATCGGGCTCCGGCAAGACGACGTTGCTTTACCTGCTGACGGGGCTGTTCGCGCCCGAAGCCGGAACCGTTGCCCTCGGCGGGAAGGTTGCCGCGTCGACTTCGACCAATGTCATCTTCGCCGCGTCGATTCGGGAAAATTTCCGTATGCTCCACGCCGACATCCCCGACGAAAAAATTTTTGCCGCGCTGAAACTTTGCGGGCTTGAAGGTTTCGACATCGACGCTGAGATTGGCTTTGACGGCGCAAAACTTTCGGGCGGCGAGCGCAATCGTCTGCAAGTGGCGTTGGCTGTGGCGAGCGGCGCAGAAATTTTGATCCTCGACGAACCGACGGCGGGTCTCGACAAAATCCGCGCGGACAATCTCATCGCCAACCTCATCGCCGCGCAATCGAACGGGCAAACGCTCATCGTCATCACGCACGATTCAAACTACTTCGCAGACCTGGGGAGGGTTGAACTTGTACACCAAGAAAATTTTTTTCAGCGGCGGCAACGTCCGTGAACTGCAGGAAATTTTTGCTGACGTGCCCGGCGTCATCGACGTGACGGTCGGGAAAATTTCCGCACGCAACGTCCACAGCTACGTTGAGCCTGAGCCGCAAGCCGTTGAAAATATTTCCGCCGTCCAAATCGAATTCAACCCGAAGCGGATGGATCTGTCCATGCTGATGGACGTGCTGTTCACCGTGCTCAACCCCTACGCCGACAAAACTTTGGGCGTGTGGTATTCGAGCGGCGAGGACGAGCCGCAAGTTGAACTGCATCTGAATTTCATCGCCAACCGCGGCAAGGAACCCGTCGTTTACCGCGCGTGCATAACCGTCAACGACCCCAACAGCGACGCGCGCCGCTCCCGCAAATGTTTTGCCCGCGTCGGCCGCCTGACGAACTTCACAGCCGCGCCCGCCGACGAACAATTTTTCCTGCGCCGCCATCCCGAAATTCCCACCGACATTGACTTGACAAAGTTCAAGACGTCGCTTAGATTTTGAACAACTCCCGCGGGAAGGAGGTGATCTCATGCGCGAACGCCTGGAAAGAAAACGCCGCGAACTCGGACGAAAGATGCGCAATCGGAAATTATTTTGGTCATTCATAATCTGCACGTTAATAGTTGTCGGCTCACTGGCGCATCTGGGTTTCAATTCCGACTTCACGCGGCTCACCGACGACATCGCCTCTAAGGTCGCGCCCGAAAAAGTTCTGCCCGCCTTCCACAAGCCGACGACGATCATGCTCATGGGCGTGGACGAGCGCAAAGACGACGTCGGTCGTTCCGATACGCTCATGGTGCTGAATCTGTCGAAGGACTCGGCGGCGTTGCTGACAGTTCCGCGCGACACAATGGTCTACATCGAACGGCACGGCTACCAGAAGATTAACGCCGCGTTCGCTTACGGCGGTGCCAAACTCTCCAAAAAGACCGTCGAAGAATTCCTCGGCATCGAAATCGATCACTACGTCACCATCAACAAATCGCGCTTCGCTGAAGTGATTGACGCTATGGGCGGCGTGGATATCTACGTCGAACGCGACATGCACTACGAAGACCCTTGGGACGACGACGGCGGGCTTTACATCGACTTAAAGCAGGGCATTCAACATCTCGACGGGAAGACTGCCATCGAATACGTTCGCTACCGTGACGCTGAAGGTGACGTCGGGCGCGTGCGCCGTCAACAAGCGTTCATGAAAGCCTGCGCCGACAGATTGACCGAACCGTCTATGATTGTGAAGATCCCCGAACTGTTGAGCGTCGCCGTCAAAGCCATCGACACCGACCTTAGCTCGCGCGAAATGTTGGAGGCGGCCGGCTCGCTCAAAGTTGCCCAATCCAACGGCAACATCAAAACCGGCGTCGTGCCCGGCTGGTTGCAATACATCGACGGCGTCAGCTACCTAATCCCCCACGCCGACCGCTTGGGCAAAGTCATGCGCAAACATCTCGGCTTCAAAATCGACCGCCGCCACTTCGACAAACTAGCCGACGAATACACGCCCGGCTCCGACTCCGAATACTACGACGTCAATCCCAACACCGAAAAAGATTTGCGGCTTATGGACTACCTTGACCACCGCAAGCTTGACCTGTCGACGAACGAACTTTAACCGCAAAAAAATCCCTTCGCAAAATTTTTCGTCGGGGGGATTTTTTAGTTGACGCTTAAAGATTCTGAAAGTATAATCTGTTTGGTTTTATGACCAATTTTTTTTAGGGTACTTATCAGATTCAGAAGGGTGTGGTTTTTTTATGGCAAAGGACATCCGAATAAGCAGCCCGCTGAACGGCACGTTGGTTCCGTTGAACTCAATCAACGACCCCGTTTTCGCCAGCGGCGCAATGGGACGCGGCGTCGCCGTCAAGAATCCCAAGGGGCAAGTCTTCTCGCCGTTCGACGGTGAGATCACTGTCTTCTTCCCCACGGGGCACGCCATCGGTCTCAAATCGGACGACGGCATCGAACTGCTGATTCACGTCGGCATGGATACCGTCAAGATGAACGGCGAAGGCTTCACGCCCAAAGCCGAGGCTGGCGACAAGATCAAGCGCGGTCAGCTCCTGCTCGAATTCAGCCCCGAAGCTATCACCAAGGCGGGCTACGAGACCACGACGCCTGTCGTCGTCACCAACCACGCGGACTTCGGCGACATCACCGTTGAGCTCGACGGGCAAGAAGTCACCGCCAAAGCTCCCGCCGAAGAAGCTGACGCCGGCCCCGTCGAAAAGGACGCCGATGATTCTCAGTTCGACGGTCTGCCCGACGAAGAGCGCGTCGCCAAGCTCATCATGAAGTACGTCGGCGGTCCCGACAACGTCCGCACGGCTGAACACTGCGCCACGCGCCTGCGCCTCATCGTCAACGACAAATCCAAAATCCAGGAGAAGAAAGTCGAAAACATTGACGGCGTCAAAGGTCAGTTCTTCGCGGCGCAACAGTACCAAATCATCTGCGGCACCGGCTTCGTCGACAAGGTCACGGAAGAATTCATCAAGCTCAAGCCGTCATTGGCGGGCGGCGGCGGTAAGGAAGCCGCGTATGCCGAAATGAGTTTGATGCAGAAAATTTCCCGCACGCTCGGCGACGTCTTCGTCCCGATTATCCCCGTCCTCGTCGCAACAGGTCTTTTCATGGGCGCGCGCGGCGCAATCCTTTCGCTCGGCTCGGAATGGGATCCGAACTTCCTGCTCATGACGCAGGTCTTGACGGATACGGCGTTCGCGTTCCTGCCCGCGCTGGTCTGCTGGTCAACAATGAACAAATTCGGCGGCACTGCAGTTATCGGTATCGTTCTCGGTTTGATGCTCGTCTTCCCCGGTCTGCCGAATGCGTACGTCGTCGGTGGCGCGGCGGCAGAAATTGCAGAGAAAGGCTTGACGTGGGTTGAGGCGTCCGCTTTGCCCGAATACGCCGGCAAGACGCCGATTCCGCTCAACGTTTTCGGCATTAACATCCCGCTCGTCGGCTATCAAGGCTCCGTTCTTCCTGCACTCGTTCTGGGTATCTTCGCGGCAAAATTCCAGCAATGGTTGAAAACTTTCATCCCCGACATGATTGACCTCATCGTCACTCCGTTCTTGACGCTCACCGTCTCAATGGCGCTCGGCTTCCTCGTTGTCGGTCCCATCATGCACGGTCTTGAATCAATCGTCTTCGGCGCGGTGCAAAACTTCCTGACAATTCCTGTCGTCGGCGGCTTGATCATCGGCGGCTTGCAACAGGTCATCGTTATCTTCGGCGTGCACCACGTCTTCAGCGCATTGGAAATTTATCTGCTCTCAACGCAGGGCTCCGACCCGTTCAACGCCATCATCACCTGCGCGACGATTGCACAGGGCGGCGCGGCTTTGGCAGTCTCCCTCAAAACGCAAGACCCGCGTAAACGTGCGCTGTACATCTCTTCGACCGTTCCCGCGTTCCTGGGCATCACCGAACCTGCAATCTTCGGTATCAACCTGCGCCTGATGAAACCGTTCGTCTTCGGTTGCGTCGGCGGTGCGGCCGGCGGCGCAGTCTCCAGCTTCCTTGGGCTCGCCGGCACCGGCATGGGCATCACCGTTCTGCCCGGCATGCTCCTTTACATGAACGGACAAATCGTCCAATACATCATCGTCAACGCCATAGCCTTCGCTGTCGGCTTCGCGTTGACCTACACGCTCTTTAAGCACGACGAATAATCTTCGTCTATATCCATCGCACAAAACTGCCGCGCTCGTTTGGCTGAAGAACTTCACACGGGCGCGGCTGTTTTCTAAGCAGACGAGGTGATTGCATGTTTGAAAGTCTCTCGATACCGATATCCAGGCGCGACCTGTTGAAGCTGGCGGGCGTGACTGCGGCGGGTGCTGTCCTCAGCGGCTCGTCGGAAAGTCACGTTGACGCGGCGGAAAAAATTTCCGGCAAGACCGTTTCCTACGCGGGCAAGAAGATTCCCGTCCTGTGCGCGGCTGATGTTTGCGTGTGCGGCGGCGGACCCGCGGGTGCTGCCGCTGCCGTCAATGCCGCACGCAACGGCGTCAAGGTCGTCTTGATTGAACGGGGCGTCGCTCTCGGCGGACTGGGCGTACTCGGTTGCGTCTATCCCTTCATGGACACCCACGCGCCAAATTCCGACACGCCTTACGTCGCCGAACTCAAGCAACGTCTTCGCGCACACGGCATCGAACCTTTTGACGGCGTCACTCAACAAACCTGGCATAACCCCGAAACGCTCGCGCTCATTCACGACGAGATGTGCGAGGAGGCGGGCGTCGACGTGCTGTATCAAACGGTCGTCGTCGATTCATTCACGAGCGGCGGGAAAATCTCCGCGGTCATCGTGCAGACGATTGCTGGGCTCGCGGCTATCACGGCAAAAACTTTCATCGACGCTACGGGCGACGCTTATCTTGCTCGCAACGCGGGCGTCGACTTCGAACGTGGCTACGAGAAGACCGGCAACAATCAGCCGCTGAGTTTCCGCTTCGAAATGGGCGGCATTGACACGCAAAAGCTTTACGATTACGTCGCCATCGAACTGCAGGAAGACTGGTGCAAGTCCAAGCTGCCCTACTTCGAGATAGCCGAGGCAATGCACCGCAAGCAACGTTATAAGTTGGAAGAGTTCATGGCTCGCGGCGTGGAGACGGGCGAAATCACGCAGGACGAGGCAGAATACATGCAGGCATACACGATCATCGGCAAGAACGGCGTGATGAGCATGAACTGCCCCGAAATCCCCGTCACCTACAAAGCAACCGACCCCATCAGCTACAGCAAGGCGGTCGTCCACGGACGCAAAATGATGCGCAACATCGCCCGCTACCTGGTCAATCATCTGCCCGGCTTTGAAAACGCTTTCATCAGCCGCGAAGCCGTCATGCTCGGTGCAAGAGAATCCTGGCGAATCCGCGGCAAGTACTACATGGTCGAAGACGACTATCACAACCAAAGCCGTTTTCCCGACGCGGTCTGTCGCACGGCGTGGTTCATCGACGCACACGGCGAAAAAGTTTCCGAGAAGCTCCCGAAGGGCGGCTACTACGAAATTCCCTATCGCGCGCTCATCAGCGACAAAGTCTCCAATCTCATCGTCGCGGGCAGATGTATCAGCGCGAGTTTCATTTTGCAGGCGTCAATGCGCATTCAGCCGACATGCGCGTCCATCGGTGAGGCGGCGGGCATCGCGGCGGCTTACGGCATCAAACACGCCATCAACGCCAACCAAATCGATTGGGCAACCATTCCCGCCAAAGAAAGGAGTTACGTCAGCGCGGGCTGAAATTTTTTCGGACAAGATTCATCGCGAAGGACGCAGGGAGGGCAAGCTAATGTTGGAAAAATTTTTGATACCGATCTCGCGACGCGATTTGCTCAAGCTGGCGGGTCTCACCGCCGCGGGAGCCGTGTTGAGCTCGAAGGATTCTGCTCAAGCCGCGCCTGTCGCTCCGAATCAATCTTTCGCGCTGAACGCGGACAAAATTCCCGTCCTTATGAACGCGGACGTTTGCGTCGTGGGCGGAGGGGTTGCGGGCACAGCCGCCGCCGTCACCGCCGCACGAAACGGCGCGAAGGTCGTCCTCGTTGAACAAGGCATCGTTCTGGGCGGTTCGCAGACGCAAGCACTGGTTTATCCCGCAATGCCGACAAAAACTTTTAACAGCGACACGCCGTACATTACCGACCTGAACAGACGGTTTTACATGCACGGAATCGACGTCGACTTTGACAGCGACCCCAAATACAAGAACGGCGGCGACGCCCGCCAATACACGCCCGAATTGCTCGCTGCCATTTATGACGAGATGTGCGCCGATTACAAAGTCGACATACTCTACAACACGACGCTTGTCGGCTCCGAAACGTCCGGCGGCAAAATCACCGCGGCAATCGTCCACAGCATCGAAGGTCTCGGAAAAATCGTGGCGAAAACTTTCATCGACGCGACGGGCGACGCGACTCTTTCGAGGTTCGCGGGCGTGGAATGTATTCGCGGCTCCGACGTCACTGGTCGCAACCAGAAGATGAGTTTCCGTTTCGAGATGGGCGGCGTTGAGGAGATGAAGGTTTACAAATTCTTCGTCAAGAAGCTCAAGGACGACTGGTGCGAAACCAAACCGCCCGAATTCGAATTCGCCAAGACCACACACACGGAAAAATTTTATTTCGAGGGCATTCAACGCGGCGAGGTCACCAAGGACGACGTCGCCTACATTCAGGCGTTCACAATCATCGGCAAGCCGGGAACGCTGTCTATGAACTGCCCCGAAATGTCACCGTTCGTTTACAGCGCGACAAGCGTTGTCGACCGCAGCAAAGCAATTCAGCAGGGGCGCATAATGATTCGGCGGTTGGCAAATTTTTTCCGCAAGAACATTCCCGGTTTCAAGAACGCTTTCATCAGCCGCGAAGCCTCAATGCTCGGCGTGCGCGAGTCCTGGCGCATTCGCGGCAAATACATTATGACCAAGGACGATTATTTCAACGCGCAGAAGTTTCCCGACGCCGTCTGCCGCTCCGCCTATCCCATCGACATTCACGACGAGACTTTGGAACTCAATCGCACTCTGGGCAAGGGAGAATTTTACGAGGTGCCCTTCCGTGCGCTCGTCACGAATGAGCTTGCCAACCTTCTGGTCGTGGGCAGATGTATCAGCACGGATTTTCCCGCGCAGGCCGCAGTCAGAATTCAGCCGACATGTATGAGCATGGGCGAGGCGGCGGGCATCGCGGCGGCTTACGCTCTCAAAAACGCCATCAACGTCAACGCTGTCGATTGGACACTTATCCCTGCCAAAGAAAGGAGCTACGTCAGCGCGGGCTGAAACTCTTCGTCAATGTCAGGAGGTGCTCGTCATGACCGATCAGGAGCAAATCAACGTTGAAGTCCAAACGAAGCTTGCATTGCAGGACGCGAAGTTTAACGCTTTCGTTGATGAGATGCGTGACTTCAAGACCGAAATGCGTCAGCAAAACCAAATGCGCGCGGAAGAAATGCGCGAGATCCGCGCAAGCATTGCCGACATGGGTAGGCATGTGCGCAATCTGTCATTGACGGCAATGGCGGCAATCGGCGCAATGGTTGTTACCGTTATCATTTCGTTACTCAAAAGTTAGGAGGAATTTCTTATGGCAAAGAAGTCCGGCGAAACCTTGGAGGCTATCAAGGCGAAGTTCAACAAGCACGCGGTTGATGAACGCGTCCGCAGCGAAATCCCCTACACCACGCGCTGGCATAATCAGTTCCACATCGACGCGCCGCATTCCCTCATCAGCGACCCGAACGGGCTTTGCTGTTGCGACGGCGTCTACCACATCTTCTGCCAATGGAACCCCGTGCCCGAAAATCAGCAGTGGCACAAGAACAAATCTTGGATGCACACCGCCACGAAAGATTTCGTCAACTACACCATGCCCGAACTGTCGCTGTGGCCGCGCGATATCCACGACAAGGACGGTTGCCACTCCGGTTGCGGCTTCGTTGAGGACGGCAAAGTTCGCGTGTTCTATACCTGCAACGCCCGCGACGAAAATTATGTGCGCACGGTGGCTCAGCGTTTCGGCACGCTCGAAGACGACGGCTCCATCACCCTCGACGAGATTCAGCTCATGGGCAACCCCGAAGGCTACACCGCGCATTTCCGTGATCCGAACTTCTTCTATCGCAACGGCGTGCGCTATTTCGCTATGGCGGCGCAGAGAATGAGCGACCCCGCAAAATCTTCCCGCCCGACCAACGGCGCAGTCCTCATCTATCGCGAAAAGCCCGAAGGCGGCTGGGAATTGCTCGGCGAAGTCAAAACCGATTACTACGACTTCGGCTACATGTGGGAATGCCCCAACCTGTTGCAGTTCGAAGACATGGACGTCTTGATCGTCTGCCCGCAGGGCGTGGTTCATCAGGAACTGCGCTACCAGAATCACTGCCTGGCTGGCTACTTCATCGGTCACTTCTCGGTTGACAGCCTCGACATGATTCACGGCAAGTTCCACGAGCTCGACAAGGGCTTTGACTTCTATTCGCCGCAGGTCTTCGCCAACGAAGCTCGCCACATCATGATTGGCTGGATTGGTATGCCCGACCTCGTCGACAAAATTCCTTCTGCCGAAGACGGCTGGCTCTATTCGCTGACGATGCCGCGTGAGCTGACGATTCATCAGGGCAAAGTCCGCTCGCAACCCGTCAAAGAGATGGAAGCCCTGCGCAAAGAACGCACCGACGTCGACGTCTCCAACGGGCAGAACGTTCCCATTCAGCTGCCCAAAGGCTCCGAATCCGACATCACCCTCACGTTCGGTCAGGCTCGCAAGGCTGAAGTCTCCGTCAACTGGGGCAAAGAGAAATTCGTCATCAGCTACGACCGCGACACGCAGATCGTCACGCTCGACCGCAACGGCATGAACCTCGGCGGCAAAGGCATTCGCCCGTTCAACGACGGCAAGAACACCGACGTCGACCTGGGCATTCGCAAGTTCAAGCTGTTCACCAATCAGGATTTGCAGTTCCGCATGTTCGTCGATAACTCCGTCATTGAACTGTTCCTGCAACACGGCGAAGAGGCTTGCAGCATTCTCGTCTACCCCGAAGACGAATCCGCGCCCGTGCTCAAGATCTCCGCGGACAAACCGATTCAGCGCATCAGCGGCAAGGTCTGGCAACTCGGTCACTTCAACTACAAATAATTTTTGGCTCGGAAAAAAATTTTCCCCCGTCGCTCGTCGTGAGTGGCGGGGGATTTTTTTACGCGATGTGAATGCCGAAGACGCCGTCGCGAAAAATTTTTTCGACGCGAACGGTGACGACCGCTCCAAGCTCAATGCCGTCGTCGGGGACGTAAACGCGGACGTAATTTTTCGTGAGCCCGTCGACAATGCCGCGCTCGGAAGTCTCGGCGATAATCTCAACCGTGCGCCCGATTAGTCGTTTGGAAAAAATTTTCGCCTTCAGCCGCGAGATGGTCAACGCGTCGGCGGCACGAGATTTTTTCAGCGGCGGCGGAATTTGATTGGGCATGGAAGCGGCGGGCGTGCCCGGTCGCGCTGAATACGGGAAGACGTGAATTTTGCTGAACGGCTGCTTGCTGATAAAGTCGAGCGTCTCGGAAAAATTTTCGTCGGTCTCGCCGGGGAAGCCGACTATCAGATCCGTGCCGATAGAAATTTCCGGAACGGCGTCGACGAGCCGCGCGGTCAGTTCGGAAAAATTTTTCGTCGTGTACGGTCGGCGCATCGCCCGCAAAATTTCGTCGCTGCCCGATTGAAGCGGCAGGTGCACGTGGTTGCAGAGGCGCACGTCGGTCTTTAGCAGGGCAATCAGTTCGTCGGTCATCTCCGCGGATTCGATTGAGCCGAGCCGCAGTCTCAACGGATTGGCGGCGTCGAGCACGGTCTTGACAGCGTCGACGAGCGTCACGCCTTTCAGGTCGCGTCCGTAAGCTCCGATGTGAATGCCCGTCAAGACGATCTCCTTGTAGCCCGCGGCTTTGAGCGCAAGACATTCGGCGCGGATACTTTCGAGACTGCGGCTGCGGACTCTGCCGCGGACGTGCGGAATTATGCAGTACGCGCAGAAATTGTTGCAACCGTCCTCAATCTTCAGGAAGGCGCGAGTTCTGTGCGGGGCGTGCGGCAATTCCTCAAACGTGCGAATGTCGTCGACGTTGCCGACGCGGAAAATTTTTTCGCCGCGATTAGCCAGAGCCTGCCCGACGAGTTCGACGATGCGTGCGCGGTCTTTGGTGCCGATGATCACGTCCACGCCGGAAATTTTTTCGACGACGCGCGGTTCGCTCTGGGCATAGCAGCCGACGACGACGAGCACGGCGTTGGGATTGACGCCCGCCGCGTGACGAATCATCTGCCGAGATTTTTGCGAGCTGACCGCGGTGACCGTGCAAGTGTTGACGACGACGATATCAGCCGCGGAAATTTCCTCAGCCGCCGTGTAGCCCGCCGCCTCGAAAAGTTTTTGCATTGCCTCGGTCTCGTATTGGTTGACCTTGCAACCGAGCGTTCGGAAGAAAAATTTACATGAGCTCATAGCTTATCATCGCCAACGCGCTGATGGCGGCGGTGTCGGTCTTGAGCACGCGCCTGCCGAGCGAAACGCTGATTGCGCCCGCCGATTTGATTTCGCGGACTTCGCGGTCGGTGAAGCCGCCTTCGGGACCGATGAGCACGAAAATATCTCCCGCGCCGCCCGAAGACTTCCACGCGCCCAAAACTTGACGGACGGTCGTGGTCTGCTCTCGTTCCCAACAGAAAAGCACAAGCGCATCGTCGACGGACGAAATTTCCTTGAGCCAATCGTCCAGCACGCGGATGGTTCCGATTTCGGGGATGGTGTTGCGGGCGCACTGTTCGGCTGCTTCTTTGGCAATTCGTGTCCAACGTTCGAGCTTAGCCTTGGCGCGTTCGCTCACGGGGCGGGCAATCGTCCTGTCGGAAATGAGCGGCTCTATCCTGTCGACGCCGAGTTCGGTCGCCTTCTCAATGATGACGTCAAACCGATTTTGCTTGGGCAGGCAGTCCGCCAAAATGATTTTCCGTTCGCCGACCACGCGTTCAACGTCGCTGACCCGCCGCGCAGTTATCGTTTGCTTGTCGAAGTCAATCAGCTCCACCACGGCGCATCTGCCCGTGCCGTCAACGGCGGTGATTCTGTCGCCGCGCTTGGCTCGCAGTGCCCGCGCCAGGTGATTGGCGTCGCCGCCCGCGATGGTTATTGCCTCGCCCGTCACGTCTTCAACAAAGATTCTCTTCATGCTCTCACCTCGCAGAAATTTTTCTGATTGTATACCACGGACGAAAATTTTTCTAGCGGGCAGGAAATTTTCCGCGGCGACAGAATTCAACCGCGCTGAAAATTTTCCAAAGGAGCAATCAACATGATCACAAGGTTAATCGCGTCGGTGACGGCGGCGATAATTTTTTTCACGGCGGCTGTTGCGGCGGCAGAAGAAATTCCCGACGAGCCGAAGCCAATCGCTCAGCCCGAAGACGACGGACAGGGGCTTGAGTTCCTGGTCTATCATCAGAACGGCGTGATGGCGTTCGCGGTGATAGCTGACCACGAAAAATATTTTGTGCGCCCGATTGTGGCTCGCGGAAAAATTCCCGGGCTGGCGACGGTCTCGCAGATGAACCCGCCCGACGCAATCGCCACAATAAACGCAAGCTACTTCGGCTCACGCGGCACGCTCTACGGCAACACGAAAATCGACGGGCTCACCGCGGGCACGACCTACTACGTTCGCTCGGCTGTCGGCATCAACGCGGACGGCTCCACGATTTTTGCGCGGCAGGCCTATCATGGTGCTTTGAAGTTCGGCGGCAATGAACTCGTCGTCAACGGCGTGAACTGCGAACGCAACCCCAACACCGTCGTCGTTTACAACAGATGGAACGGTGCTTCGACCGGCACGAACAAATTCGGTGTGGAGATCGTCGTCGTTGATGGGCGCGTCGAAAATATTTTAAGCGGCGCGGGCAACAGCCACATTCCGACCGACGGCTTCGTCGTCAGCGCGACCGGCGACGCTTCCAAAAATTTCGCGACGGTGCAGATCGGTGACGAAATGGTTTTCGACGAAGACTATGTGAACGTGGAATACACCGGCGACTTCAACGAATCGCTTCACATAATCGGCGCGGGTCCGACTCTCGTCAAACAAGGCGAAGTTTATGTCACCGTCGACGCCGAACAATTCCCCGACGATATTCGCGTGGGACGTGCGCCGCGTTCAGCCTTTGGCATCACCAAATACGGCGACTACATCTTCGCGGTCGTTGACGGGCGGCAAGCTCACAGCAAGGGTTGCACGTTGACGGAATGGGCGCGGATTCTGCGCGACAACTTCGGCGCGGTGGAGGCAATCAATTTGGACGGCGGCGGCTCCACCGAACTCATCTTCAAAGGCAGCCTGGTCAACAGCCCCTCCGACGGCAGAGAACGCCCCGTTGGCGACGCGCTGAACATCATTCGCCGCTGAAAAATTTTGCAACAAAAAATCCCTCGCCGCTCGTTGTGAGTGACGGGGGATTTTGCGTTCAGCCTGCCATATCGTTCAGAATGTCGTCGCGAGTGATGGCGTATGTGCCGGATTTGCGAAGGACGATGCCCGCGGCGATGTTGGCGATGTAGGCACCGTCCACGGGTTTCAAGCCGCCGGCCAGAGCCATTGCGAAGACCGCGGCAACGGTGTCTCCTGCACCTGCGCTGTCGAAGACTTCCTGCACGCGCGTGGGCAGATGGTGAACGTCGTCTTCGGTGACGAGCGTTATGCCCGAAGCCGAACGAGTAGCCAGAACGCTCCTGATGTTGAACTTGCGCATGATGTAGCGACCCGCACGTTCCGCGGCGTCATCGTCGTCGGTCTTTATCGGGCTGAGCAGAATCTTGTTGACCTTGGCGACGTTGGGCGTGATGTAGTCCGCCTGCGAATATTTGATCCACTGCTGACCGTAGGGCATGACCACGACGGGCACGCCGTGATTGTGCGCCAGACGAATGACCGCGCCGCAGAATCGTTCGGTGCAGACGCCCTTCTCGTAGTCGGCGAGGACGATGGCGTCGAGCGAATCGTTGAGCCGCCGTTCAACAAAACTTTCCAGCGCGTCGAACTGCTCTTCGGTGCGCGGGGCAAGGTCTTCGAAGTCCATGCGGAACATCTGCACGTGCCCGCTCATCACGCGAACTTTCGTCGTGGTTGGCCAATCGGTTGCAATCAATCCTTCCTGATCAATGCCGCTCTTTTGCAGCTGAGTAGAAAGCGTCTCGAAGTTGTGATCGTCGCCGACGAAGCCCGCCACCGAAGTCTTGCAGCCCAGGTTCGCCAGGTTGTTGGCAATGTTCGCCGCCGCGCCGAGAGAATTTTTCCGCCGAACGATTTTTGCCACGGGCACGGGTGCATCGCTCGCGAACTTCTTGACGTCGCCGTAGTAGTACTTGTCCATCATGATATCGCCGATGACCAGCACGTTGCAACGCGCCGCCCGCGTGTCAAAAAAATTTTTCCATTCCGTCTTGTTCATCAGGTTGCCTCCGAAATTTTTTGCGCCATTATATCACGCTCGCGGCAGGGGTTGAACGCCGCCGCGCAGAATTTTTCCCGCCGAGGTGATTAAAATGAACGAACTGGAATTGAAGTACGGCTGCAACCCGAATCAAAAGCCCGCCAAAGTTTTCGTGGAGGACGGTGCATTGCCGTTCGAGGTGCTCAACGGTCGACCCGGCTACATCAATTTGCTGGACGCTCTCAACGGTTGGCAACTGGTGCGTGAACTGCGCGAGGCAACTCAACTTCCCGCCGCCGCGTCATTCAAGCACGTGAGCCCCGCGGGCAGTGCCGTCGCTGAGCCGTTGACTGATGTGCTGAGGAAAATTTATTTCGCCGCCGACGAGCTTTCGCCGCAGGCAACCGCTTACGTTCGCGCGCGCGGTGCCGACCGCATGAGCTCTTACGGCGACTTCGCGATCCTTTCCGACGAATGCGACGAGACCGTTGCCAATTATCTCAAGCGCGAAGTTTCCGACGGCGTCATCGCTCCGAGCTACTCGCCGAAAGCTTTGGACATCCTCAAAGCCAAACGCGGCGGAAATTATCTGGTGCTGCGTGTCGACGCTGACTATGAGCCGCCGGAAATTGAACGCAAACAAATTTTCGGCGTGACCTTCGAGCAACGACGCAACGACGTCAAAATTTCTGCCGACTGCCTGAGCGACGTGCCGACCCGCAACAAAACCTTCACGCCCGAAGCTCGCCGCGACCTCCTGACCGCGCTCATCACGCTCAAGTACACGCAATCGAACTCCGTCTGCTACGCGCTGGGCGGGCAAGCTATCGGCATCGGTGCCGGTCAACAGAGCCGCGTTCATTGCACGAGACTCGCCGGCAACAAGGCTGATTACTGGTTCCTGCGGCAGTGCCCGAAAGTTTTGGAGCTGCCGTTCAAAGCCGGCGTCAAGCGTCCCGACCGCGACAACGCAATCGACGTTTACATCGGCGGCGAAACTTTTGACGACGCGTGGCAGAATTTGTTCACCGCCAAACCGAATCCGTTGACTGCCGACGATAAGCTTGCGTGGCTGAAGAATCTGCGCGGCGTGTCATTGGCGTCGGATGCGTTCTTCCCCTTCGGCGACAACATCGAACGCGCACATCAATCCGGCGTGGACTTCATCGCGCAAACCGGCGGCTCAATCCGCGACGACAACGTCATCGAAACCTGCGACAAGTACAACATCGCAATGGCTTTCACGCACATCAGACTTTTCCACCACTGAACGACCGGCGCAATCAAAAAGCCGCCTGCCTCACGAACGAGACGGGCGGCTAAAATTTTTCACAGGTGCTCCTCCAGCTTCAAGATGATGTCGCGAAGCTCCGCCGCGCGTTCAAATTCCAGAGCCCGCGAAGCCTCTTGCATCTGCGCCGTCAAACTTTTGACCAGGTTGCGTCGTTGAGTCGGCGTCAACCTTTCGAGCAGCTCCGTCGTCGATTGCGGACGCTTGGCGGATTTTTTCAGCGGCAGTTCAATCAGCGGGGCTATCGGCTTTTGAATCGTGCGCGGCGTGATGTGATGGCTTGCGTTGTATTCGGTCTGGATCGTCCGTCGACGCGATGTCTCGTCCATTGCCCGACGCATTGAATCCGTCACGCGGTCGGCGTAGAGAATCACCTTGCCGTTGACGTTGCGGGCGGCGCGTCCGATGGTTTGAATCAGCGACGTATCCGAACGCAGGAAGCCTTCCTTGTCCGCGTCTAGGATGGCAATCAGCGAGACTTCCGGCATGTCGAGCCCTTCGCGCAGCAGATTGATGCCGACGAGGACGTCGAACTTGCCGGCGCGCAGGTCGTGAATGATTTGAGCCCGCTCAAGCGTCACCACGTCCGAATGCAGATAGCGCACGCGAACTTTGACGCCGCGCAGATAATCGGTCAGCTCCTCGGCAAATTTTTTCGTTAGCGTCGTGATGAGCACGCGTTCGTTCATTTGCACGCGCCCGCGGATTTCGGTGATGAGGTCGTCGATTTGGTTGGCGATTGGGCGAACTTCGACGAGCGGGTCAAGCAGTCCCGTCGGGCGGATAATTTGTTCGACGGTGTTTTGCGATTCGGTCAGCTCAAACTCGGCGGGCGTCGCGCTCACGCAGATGATTTGCGAAATTTTTTCGGCGAACTCGTCGAATGTCAGCGGGCGATTGTCGCGTGCGCTGGGCAGACGGAAACCGTTGTCGATGAGCGACGACTTGCGCGATTGATCTCCCGCGTACATGGCGCGCAGTTGCGGCAACGTCACGTGCGATTCGTCGACGACCGTCAAAAATTTTTCGGGGAAGTAGTCAATCAGCGTGAAGGGCGGCTCTCCTGCCCGACGCCCCGTCAAATGCCGCGAATAATTTTCGATGCCGGAGCAATAGCCCATCTCCGCCATCATCTCCAAATCGAAGCGGGTGCGCTGTTCAATTCGTTGCGCCTCAATCAATTTGCCCGCGGCGGTGAAATTTTCGACCTGCGTCAACATCTCGGCGCGGATGTCGCTGACAGCTCGGTTCATGTCGTCGGCGTCGGTGACGTAATGCGACGCGGGGAAGATAAACACTTCGTCGCGGCGACCGATGACTTTGCCGGTGAGAATCTCGAACTCGGAAATTTTGTCGACCTCGTCGCCGAACAGCTCAATGCGAATGGCGCAGCCGTTGTTGCCGGCGGGCGTGACTTCGATGACGTCGCCGCGGACGCGAAATTTGCCGCGTTCGATTATGACGTCGTTGCGTTCGTAGCGGATTTCAATCAGCCGATGCAAAATTTTTTCGCGGGGAATGGTTTGCCCAACCTTGACGTGCAGAAGCAGCTTGCGGTAGCTTTCGGGCGAGCCGAGCCCGTAAATACAAGAGACGCTTGCCACGATGATGACGTCTTGCCGTTCAAAAAGTGCACACGTCGCCGAATGCCGCAGTTGGTCAATCTCGTCGTTGATGGCGGCGTCTTTCTCGATGTAGGTGTCGGTGGCGGCGATGTAAGCTTCGGGCTGGTAGTAGTCGTAGTAGCTGACGAAGTAGCCGACGTAATTTTCGGGGAAAAACGTTTTGAACTCGGCGGCGAGTTGCGCGGCGAGCGTTTTGTTATGAGCGATGACGAGCGTGGGCAGTTGAACGCGTTCGATGACTTTGGCGATGGTGAAAGTTTTTCCCGTGCCCGTTGCACCGAGCAACACCTGTGACCGCAAGCCCGCGTCGATGCCCTGCGCCAATGAGTCGATAGCTTGAGGCTGGTCGCCCGTGGGATTGAACGGCGCGATGACTTTGAACTTGGACAAAATTTTTCCCTCCGAATCACTTGAACAGCGCACGGTTTTTGCTGATGAGTTCGCCGATCAACATCTTGCCGCGCAGGTCGGGGTGAATGCCGTCGACGCTGAGCGCGGGGTTCATGGTGCCTTCGCCGTCATAGAAGTACGGTTCGATATCAATGAAGAATTCCTGCCGCTTGATGTAGTCGTTGATCTTGACGAGCTTGTCGTGCCAATCGGGGTCGGTCGGCGTCTTGAAGGCGCGCATGAGACTTTCGGGGTTGACGGGCATTAACGTCAGGAACACGGGGCGGATATCGTTTTGCATGCAAAGTTTGCTGATGCCCGAAAGGTCGGCGATGACGTCTTGAGCGGAGATGGATGCGTCGCGCAGACAGTTGGCACCCGTGGAGATGATTAAGTTCTTCGGCTTGAGCGGCAGAACGTCGTGTTCGAAGCGTTCCAACGTCGTGCGGGCAGTGTCGCCGCTCTTGCTCAGGTTGACGACGGGAAAGTCGATGTAGGTCTCGTAGCTGTATTGCAGGGCTCGCGGGGAATAGCTGACTGCTCCGCCGCCGTGGCTGATTGAGTCGCCGAGTATGGCAACGTCCACGCCGCCGGTGTAATCTTCGACGATGAACTTCTCGCTGTTCGACCAGGTGCCGATGGTTTGATTGTTGTCGTCGAGAGCACGCACGCGCCACCAATAAGCACCGGCATAGGGTCTCCCATATTCGTCGTAGAGGCTGGCGACGTCTTCGCTGGTCATGCGCCAAACGCTGTCTTGGCTGGGAGATGTGTCATTCTCTGTCGTCGGCGGATGTATGAGCATTTCCACTTCGTACTTCGCCGCGTCGTGAATCGGTATCCAATCGAACACGTGATAAATCGGCTGCGGCAGCCAGTCCATGAAGTCGAAGTTGTTAATCAGCGGACAATTGGGCATTGGCTTCGACTCGTCGACGAAAATTTTTTCCGCCTTGCAGAATTCGCCGATGGGTTCGTGGTACAGACCCAGAGCCCGCGCCCGCCAATAAAGTTCGCGCTTGCCTTTGTAGGGGCGCAGGTCAGCTTGATAGCCGTTGGTGTAGACCTTGCGCGTGTCGAACAGATGATGGCGCGTGGAAAGTTGAATGCCGCCTTCGACGTCGGGCAAGCCATCCAAAATCTCCACCTCATAGCAAACGGCATTGGGCACGACATGCCAGACGAGGAACGGCATCAGCGAGGCGGGATTGTCCGCGCCGTAGTGATAGATGCTCACGGGGTGAGGCGGCGTCGGGAAGTTGGGGTTGGCGTAAATTTTTTCGCTGCGATAAATTTCGCCGAAGAGCCCGCGAGCCGTGATGAAGTAGTACGTCTGAATCGGCGCACGCGGCACGATGTAGCTTGCGCCGGCGACAACGTCCTCCTTGAAGATGTGATACGGCGGCGAGCCTTCGACGAGACCGGTGGTGCGGCTGACTGTGGTGACGGTGTAGACGCACGGATAGGGCAACGTTTGCCAAGTCATCAGCGTATCGTCGCCCGATTGAGCGAACGTGACGTTGAGGGCGCGACCGTTGAGTTGAAGGACGTCGGTCTTCTCGGCGACATACATTGCCAACAGCGCGAAGAACGTCATGAGCGCGGCGATGATGATGAACGTCAAAAAATTTTTCATGGGAAGTAACTCCTAAGCAAGTCAACGTTTCCGAAGCGAGCGAACAGGCAGGCGGCGATTATCAGCGCGGCGACGAAGTATTCCCGCCACGAGCCGACCTTGAAGAGCTTTAGCCCGTGCTTTCGGTGCGGCGTGAAGACGGGGACTTTGCCGCAGAGAGCGTCCTCGGCGATGTGCAGCAGTGCCCCGACCAGTGCCCCCGTCGCAAGGTTCAGCGCGAGCGTCGCGTCGGGGAAGTAGTCTTTGGCAAAGTGCGCCGCGCCAATCAACGCCAGATATATCAGCGGATAATGCGACCATGTGCGGTGACGAGAACGCCACTTCCAATAGGCGGAGCTGTCACGCGGCGGGGAGCCTTCCACTCTGTCGGGAATGACCGAGCCCACGATTGCCGAAGCCGTCAACAGCGCGTCGTCCGTCGCCGCGGCAACGACGAAGCCCGTAACGATTTGGTGATTGATCCACTTCATGAGCTAAAACCTGACCTCGACGCCGCGACCTTGCAGATACTCTTTGACCCGGCGGATGGTGAACTTGCCGTAATGGAAGACGGACGCCGCAAGTACAGCGTCCGCCTTTCCGTCGACGAGCACGTCGTAGAAATGTTCAAGCTCACCTGCGCCGCCCGAAGCGATGACGGGGACGTTGACTGCCTCGCTGACCGCGCGGGTCAGTTCGATGTCGTAGCCGCCCTTGGTGCCGTCAGCGTCCATGCTCGTCAGAAGAATTTCTCCCGCACCGAGAGCGACGCCGCGTTTAACCCATTGCAAGCAATCCAGACCCGTGGGAGTTCTGCCGCCGTTGACGAAGACTTCCCAGCCCGAAGCAGAGCGTTTGGCATCAACGGCAAGCACGACGCATTGAGAGCCGAAACGTTTTGCGCCGTCGCTGATGAGTTGTGGATTCTTGACTGCCGCGCTGTTGACGGAAATTTTGTCCGCGCCCGCCGCCAACATCCGGCGCATATCCTCGACCGTGCGAATGCCGCCGCCGACCGTGAACGGAATGAAGACTTGCGCCGCGCAGCTGCGTGCGACGTCAATCATGGTGCCGCGGTCGTCAACGCTGGCGGTGATGTCCAAGAAGACGAGTTCGTCGGCGCGTTCGATGTCGTATCGTTTGGCAAGCTCGACGGGATCGCCCGCGTCGCGCAAGCCGACAAAGTTCGTGCCCTTAACGACGCGCCCCGCCTTCACGTCCAGGCAGGGAATGATTCGTTTGGTCAACATGTTCAACCCTCCGCAATCGCAATCGCCGCCGACAAATCCAACGCGCCGGTGTAAATCGCTTTGCCGACGATGACGCCGACCACGCCCGAAGACTCGACAGCTTTCAACGCGCGGATGTCGTCGATGGATTTCACGCCGCCCGACGCCACGACGTCCGCGCCGGAAGACTTTGCAAGCTCGGCAAACGTTTTGGCGTCGACGCCGCTCAACATGCCGTCCTTGCTGATGTCGGTGAAGATGATGGTGCTCACGCCAATATCCGCAATTTTTTTCGCAAGCTCGGCGGCGGTGACGGTGCTCGACCTTTCCCAGCCGTGCACAGCGACTTTACCTGCGCGGGCGTCGATTCCGACGACGATTCTGTCATCGAAACGCGCGACCGCCTGCGCCACGAGATTAAAATTTTCCACGGCGACGCTGCCCAAAATCACGCGGTTAACGCCCAACGTCAACAGCGCGTCGATATCGTCGAGCGTTCGGATTCCGCCGCCGACCTCGATGGGAATGGTGACGGCGTCGAGAATTTTTTTGATGGCGTCGAGATTTTTGGGATGACCCTCGCGCGCGCCGTCCAAATCCACCACGTGCAGGAAAGTCGCGCCTGCCGCTTGCCAACGCAGAGCCGTCGCCGCCGCGTCGTCGGAATAAACGGTCTCGCGGTTGAAGTCGCCTTGCACGAGCCGAACGCACTTGCCGCCGCGCAAATCAATCGCAGGAAAAATTTTCATCGCTGAACCTCCAATCCCCAGCCGCGCAAAATTTCCAGAGCCTGCGCCGCGAACTTCGGCACCAAAATTTTCATCGGCTCGGTGAGTTCGACGCCCGCTTCCAGGCTGAAGGGTTGTGCGCCGATTAATTCCACGTGCGGCAATTTGTTCGACAGCTCCAACATCGTGAGCACGTCTTGAATGCCGACCTCGTGTGCGGAAATTTTTTGCGCGAAGTGTTTGCGTATCTCGTTGCCGCGCAGATGGAACGTCGTGCCCGACTCAACGCCGCCGTCAATCGAATCGACAATCAGCAACCGCCGCGTGCCCCAGACGAAATGCAACAGTTCCACGCCGAGCGTGCCGCCGTCAATGAGCGCGACGTTTGGCGGGAACGTGAAATTTTTTTGCAAATACTCAACCACGCGCACGCCAAAGCCCTCGTCGCTCAGGATTGTGTTGCCGACGCCGAGCACGGTGTTTTCCGCCGCAAACAGCCCGTCCATCAGCGCACCGTCCTTCCGATGAGCCACGCCGCCCAATCGTCGAGCCCGTCGCCGCGTGTGCAGGAAGTCTCGAAAATTTTTATCGTCGGGTGCAACGTCGTCAGGTCTTGCCGCGCGGAAGGCAAATCAAAGTTCGTGAACTCCAGCAGGTCGATTTTGTTAAGCACGACCGCCGCCGACTCCTTGAAGATGAGCGGGTACTTCAACGGCTTATCGTCGCCTTCGGTAATCGACAGCACGACCGCCTTGAAGTTTTCGCCGATGTCGAATTCCGCGGGGCAGACCAGATTGCCGACGTTCTCGACGATGAGCAAGTCCAGTGCGTCCAGATTGAGCGACATGCACGCCCGCTGAATCATTGCCGCGTCCAGATGACAGCCGCCCGCCGTGTTGATTTGGATGACGTCGACGCCCGCCCGTTCGATTCGTTCGGCATCTTTGGCGGTGAACAGGTCGCCTTCAATCACCGCGACGCGCAGCCTTCCGACGATTCGCCGCAATGTCTGTTCAAGCAGCGTGGTCTTGCCGGAGCCCGGCGAGCCCATCAAGTTCATCACCGCAACGCCGCGTTCAGCGAAGAGTTTCCGGTTGAGCGCGGCAATCTCGTCGTTCGCGCCCAAAATATTTTTCATCAGCTTAATTTCCAGTTCAATCACCTACTCACAATCCACGAAGTCAACTTGAAGCTCACGGCCGCCGCGCAGAACCAATACGCCGTCGCATTCGGGGCAGAAGAAGTTGTAGCGTTCAAGCCGAAAAATTTTTCCGCAGCCGTTGCATTCGGCAGTGACGGGCACGCGTTCAATGACGAGTTCGGCATCGGCGGCGGGAGAAAATTTTTTCAGCACATCAAACGCCATACGCAACGCCTCGACCTCGACGCCGGCCATATCGCCGAGCCTGAGCCCGACGCGAAAAATTTTGTCCGCGTGATTTTGCCGCGCCGCCTCGACTGCAATGCTCAAAACATTTTCGGCAAGCGTCGCCTCGTGCAAACCAAATCACCTCCGAAACCAATCGTCACCCGTCGCGGGTAGCTGGCAACACGACATCCCATTGCCAGCAAAAGAAAGTATGAGCCCGCCCGTCTCACGGGCACGAAAAAAATTCATTCTCCGCCGCAATGCACAACATGTGATAAATCGGCAGATGAAACTCCTGAATCGTGTGCGACGAATCAGCCGGCACGCAGACCGCCACGTCCGACAGATGCCGCAACCGACCGCCGCGCCGACCGGTCATTGCCACGACCTTGAGCCCGATAACCTTGGCGACCTCCACGGCGAAGAGCACGTTGTCCGAGTTGCCCGACGTCGATATCGCAAGCAGAACGTCGCCTTCACGACCGAGCCCGAAGATTTGTTGCGCGAAGATCAAATCGGGCTTGGCGTCGTTTGCGAAGGCGGTCAGCAGTGACGTTTCGCCGACCAGACTCACCGCGGGCAATGCGCCCTGCAAGTTCGCCTTGAAGTATTCGACATCGGCGGGGAAAATTTCACGGGCACGCGCCACGAATTCCGGACGGAACTTGTCAATGCGCCGCGGTAGAAGAAAACCTTTCATCAGTTCGCCGACGATGTGCATGGCATCAGCCGCGCTGCCGCCGTTGCCGCAGGTGATGAGCTTGCCGCCGCCGCGCCAGCCGTCGCAAAGAGTCTCGACCATCTCGAACAAATCGTCCCGACAAATTTCCAGCGCGGGATAACGTTTGAGTAGCTCGTTGATTTTGTCTGCAGTGGTTGATTTAATGATAATCGCTCCTTTACGCAAAAGACTGCCGATCGTTCGACCGACAGTCCGAAATTTTTTGACCGTGAGAATCAGTTGACCTTGACGATGATATCTGCGTCTTCGTCCTCAACGATGCGTGCGCCGTTGTCGTTGAGGATGAGCGTGACCGCCGCGCAAAGGGTCTTGTCCTCGCCGATGACGATAGCCGTCTTGCCCGCCAATGCCTCGGAGCTGCCCTCGAAGATGGAAATCTCGTCGCCGATGCGGAACTTGGGGATTGGTTTGTCTTCCACGTGAATGGATCCTTCGAGCAGGTCTTCGCGGTCGTCGTTGAACTTGATGACGATGTGACCGAGGCTCTTGATGTTGTTGTTGACTTCGTTGCCGACTTTGAGGATTTTGAATTCGGCGTCGGCGATTTTGAGCACGTCGCCGGGTTTAATCACGTCGCTGAGTTTGTTGCCGCTGTGCAGGACGGAAAACTCGCGCAGCTCCGGCAGAACCATTGAATCGTCGAAGATAACGAGCATCTTGACCAGGCTGGTGAACTTTTCGACTTCGCCGCCGATGCCAACGATTTTGGTGCTGTAGTATTTTTTCGCCATTGAAAGCCCTCCCGTGAACCAAATAACTTCCCAACAAATCTAAGCGGAAATTCTGCAGACGGGCGATTAATCCTGCCGCATATACGGAAAATTTTTGGCGCGTTGCAAATTCGTGGCGGGGCTGATATATTTGCGGGGATTGTCAACTTGTGGTTGGTCACTGCGTCAGTGTTTGCTCACTGCGTCGGCGGTTGATGACTGCGACTGCGGTTGATGGCTGCGTCTGCTGTTGATGACTGCGTCTGCTGTTGCTCACTGCGTTTGCGTTTAGATCTACTTTCTTTTGCCGGCAATGGTCGGCCGTGTTGTCGGCTAAGGAGACGGGTGACGGTCACGGCGGTCGGGTTACGACAATCCGAAACGAGAACGGGGGAATTTGTTTTGGTTGAACTTTTGGCACCCGCGGGAAGCTTTGAGGCTTTGCGGGCGGCTGTGGAGGCGGGCGCGGACGCTGTCTATTTGGCGGGCGAAAAATTTGGTGCGCGGGCTTACGCCGAGAACTTTGCGGGCGAACAGCTGGCTCGTGCGGTGGAGTTTGCTCATCTGCGCGGCGTCGCCGTCCACGTCACGGTGAATACTATTGTCGCCGACGAGGAGCTCGATGAATTTGCGGCGTACGTGAAATTTTTGCGGCAAGCTCATGTCGATGCGCTGCTCGTTCAAGATTTGGGCGCGGCGTCAATTATCAGGCAGGTCGCGCCGGAAATTCCATTGCACGCCTCGACGCAGATGACCGTGCACAATTTAGACGGCGTGAAATTTTTGGCGGAGCTGGGCTTCACGCGGGCGGTGTTGAGCCGTGAGCTGACACTGACGGAGATTGAGACGATTTGCCGCGCGTCGCCGATTGAGACGGAAATTTTCGTGCACGGCGCACTTTGCGTGTGTTGGTCGGGGCAATGCCTGATGAGCTCAATGATTGGCGGGCGCAGCGGCAATCGCGGGCGATGTGCTCAACCGTGTCGCCTGCCATACGAATTGGTTGACGCCGACGGAAAAAATCTTTTGCACGCGGGAAAATTTTTGTTGAGCCCGAAGGATTTGAACACGCTGGATTTATTGCCGCGGCTGGTCGAAACGGGCGTGACCTCGCTCAAGATTGAAGGGCGCATGAAACGTCCCGAATACGTCGCCACGGTCGTGAAGGTTTATCGCGACGCGTTGGACAAAAATTTTTCCGTCACCGATGAGCAACGCCGATGCCTCGCGCAGATTTTCAACCGCGACTTCACGACGGCTTACCTCGAAAAAAATCCCGGGCGTCAACTAATCAGCGACACCAAGCCGAATAATCGCGGCGTGGCTATCGGGCGCGTGGTCGATGTCGGGCGCGATAGGCTCGTGCTGAAATTGAGCGGCACCCTCAACCGCGGCGACCAAATCGAAATCTGGATCAAGGTCGGCGGGCGCGTTACGTTCACCGTCGAAGACTTCACGTTGAGCGGCGACCTTTGCACCGTCCGCACGAACACTCGCGGCGTCCGCGTGCACGACAGGGCGTTCAAAATCTTTGACGCGGCTCTGACTGCGGAGGCTCGGAAATTTTTCACGGGCGCACCCGTCCGCAAGATACCCGTCGCCGCGGACGTGACTGCCCGAATCGATGAGCCACTGACGTTGACGCTGACCGACGCCGATGGGAATGTCGCCACTGCCCGCACGAATTTCGTCGCCGCCAAAGCCGTCAATCGCCCGCTGACCGTCGACACGTTGAGCAAGCAAATCGGGCGGCTGGGCAATTCCGTCTTCGCGCTCGACAAAATTTCCGCCGCGCTCGATGACGTGATGATTCCCGTCAGCGAACTCAATGACGTGCGCCGGCGTGCCGTCGATGAGCTGGAACGTTTGCGGCTGAAAAAATTCACGCGACCTCACGTTGAGTCGATGCCCGAAAAAATTTTTCCGCCATACATCGCCGACGCCACCAAGCTCGTCGCTCACGTCGACACGCTCGAAAAAGTTCAAGCCGCGCTCGATGCCGGTGCCGACGAGATTTTGTTCGGCGGAGAAACTTTCACGAACCGCCCCGCCAAAAATTTTCCGCAAGCTCTCGAACTCGTTCACAGCCGCGGGAAAAAATTTTCGTTGGCGACGCCGCGGCTCGTGCGCGAAGGTGAACAGCTCACGCTCGCCGAAGCCGACGCCGTCTACGTCCACAACGTCGGCACACTGCGAACCGTCCGACAGATGACCGACGCGCCCATTCGCACGGATTTTTCGCTGCACGTCTTCAACAGCGCGACGATAAATTTTCTGCGCACACTCGGCGTCGAAGGCGTGACCCTCTCGCCGGAACTGAACCTGGTGCAAATTCACGCGCTGGCGAAAAAATCTCCGCTGCCCGTCGAATGCATTGTTCACGGCAGACAGGAGCTGATGGTCTCGGCGTATTGCGTGCTCGGCAGTTTTCTCGGCAATGTCGACAGATGTCCGCATGTTTGCCGCACGAAAAAATTTTTCCTGCGCGACCGAATGAACGAACTATTCCCCGTCGTCACCGATCAATTTTGCCGCATGCACATTCTCAACGCAAAGACGCTCTCGATGATTGAGCAGCGCGGGGAGTTTGACGGCGTGGCTCGCGTGCGCGTCGATTGCCGATACTTGACCGCCGAGGAGACTGCGCACGTCGTTCGGGCTTACAAGTTCGGCGGCGCGGAGATTGAAAACTTCACGCGCGGGCATTACTTTCGCGGCGTGATGTGATAGAATCTGCGCGGAGGTGACGACATGAAAATTTTCAAACTGACGTTCGCGATTGCGCTGATGATTTTTCTGTTGCCGTGTCGGATTGAAGCGGGGCATTTGCAAGACATTGCCGCGCGCGGAACGATACGAATCGGCACGACCGGCGACTATATCCCGATGTCGTGGCTCAACCCTGCGACTGGCGACTACGAGGGCATTGACGCGGAGCTGTCGAAAATTATCGCGCAGTCTTTGGGCGTGGCGATTGAGTACGTGCCGACGACCTGGCCGACGCTCGCCGCAGATACGCAAGCCGACAAGTTCGACATTGCGCTTTGTGGAATCTCGCGCAACTTCGCGCGTGCCAAGTCGATGGCGATGAGCGATGCTTACGGCGAAGGGCTCTTCGGCAAGACGATTCTCTGCCGCAAAGCCGACGCCAAGAAGTTCAAGACCGTTGCCGACATGAACAAGCCGACCGTCCGCGTGATGATTAATCCCGGCGGCACCAACGAGAAATTTGCCCGCGCCAACCTGCCGAACGCGACGTTGATTGTTCACGACGACAACGCCGATATCCCGCTGCAAATCGCCGAGGGCAACGCCGACATCATGATCACCGAGACCGTCGAGGCAGTCAGTTGGGTCAAACGCGAACCGAGACTTGCCGCGCCGCTCGTCGACAAACCATTCGACGGCACGCGCCATTCGTGCGGCATCCTCATGGCAAAGGGCGACCAAGAGCTTTTGAACTACGTGAACTTCGTTCTGGCTGAACTGCGCATGGACGGACGGCTTGCTCAGCTGGAGACGAAATATTTGGGGAGGAAACCTCAGCGCAATGCTGCTAAGTGACTTTGATTACGAATTGCCCGACGAACTGATTGCGCAGCGACCGATTGAACCGCGCAACGCTTCGCGGCTTATGGTGCTCGACCCCGCGCGGCAAACGATTACTCACGAAAAATTTTTCAACCTGCAAAAATTTTTGACGGCGGGCGACACGCTCATCTTCAACGACACGCGAGTTATCCCGGCGCGGCTCATCGGACACAAGTCCACGGGCGCACGCGCCGAAATTTTTTTGCTCCGTCGGCTCGACGCCGTGACGTGGGAAACTTTGGTCAAGCCCGGCAGGAAAATCACCGAGGGCGCAGAAATTTTTTTCGGCGATGAATTGAGCTGCACCGTCGTCGGGCGCACGGACTTCGGCGGGCGAATCGTCAAGTTCAAGTTCAGCGGCGTCTTCGAAGAAATTTTGGATCGACTCGGCGAAACTCCTTTGCCGCCGTACATTCACGAACAGCTTGCCGACAGCGAACGCTATCAGACCGTCTACAGCCGCGAGAGAGGCTCCGCCGCCGCACCGACCGCGGGCTTGCACTTCACCACCGACCAAATGCGCGACCTGAAAAATTTCGGCGTCAATCTCGGCTTCGTCACGCTACACGTCGGGCTGGGAACCTTCCGCCCCGTCACCGTCGACACCATCGAAGATCATCACATGCACGAAGAATTTTACACCGTGCCGAAAGAGACCGCCGACCTCATCCGCCGAACCAAAGAGCGCGGCTCGCGCGTCATCGCCGTGGGCACGACGTCAATCAGAACTTTGGAGGCGGCCGCCGTTGACGAAGGTAACGTTGCCGTCGGCTCGAACTCGACGAAAATTTTCATCTATCCCGGCTACAAGTTCCGTATCGTCGATGCGCTGATAACCAACTTCCACCTGCCCAAGTCCACGCTCTTGATGTTGGTCAGCGCGTTCGCGGGAAGGCAGTTCATCTTGCAAGCGTATCGCGCGGCAGTGGACGAGAGCTACAGATTTTTTTCCTTCGGCGACGCAATGTTTATCACGAACAGGAAACGAGGATCATGATCGGTTGGAACTTCCCGTCAAGCAAAATAGTGCAACAGCGCGGCATCTCGGACGCAGGCATCGAAACTTTCAGGGGCAAAGAAATTTCCTCGCTCGCCCGCGAAATTTGTCAGAACTCACTCGACGCGGCGGTCAATGAAAATTTTCCCGTGACTGTCGAATTTCAGCGGCACGAGATTTTTTCCGCGGACATTCCCGACTGCGACGCCTACAAAGAAATTTTGCGCAGGTGCCGTGATTTTTGGCGCGACAACCGTAAGATTCTCGGTTTCATTGGCGAGGCGATTGCGCGGATTAATTTGCCGACGACATCTGTCATGCGAATCAGCGACTTCAACACCACGGGGCTTGCCGAACCCTTCAACCCCGATTCTCACAACGGCGGCTGGAACGCACTGGTAAACAGCGACGGCGTCTCTAACAAAACCGGCGACGCGGCGGGCAGCTTCGGCATCGGCAAGAACGCGCCCTTCACGAATTCTTTCCTGCGCATGGTCTTCTATCGCACGCTCAACATTAAGCGCGAACGTGCCGCGCAAGGCATCAGCCGCCTGGTAACCTTCCGCGTGAATGCCGACGAACGTTCTTGGGGCATCGGCTACTACTGCGACTCCGAAAGAATTCTGCCCGTCGAGAAGATTGACGCGCTCGAAAAAATTTTCCGGCGCGACGATTGCGGCACGGACGTCTTCGTTTACGGCTTCAACGGCGGTGCGGATTGGCACGCGGACATTTGCGCCGAACTCATCGAAAATTTTCTCGTCGCCATCCACAGGAACAAGTTCAACGCGCGGATTCAAGGCGAGAGCCTCACCGCCGACACGCTGAAAAATTTCGTCGCCCGCCACGCCGACAGACTTCCGACCGCCGCCGACTATCACAAAATTCTCACGGACGACGCGGTCAAAACTTTCACGCGGGATTTTCACGGCATGGGCACGCTGACTTTGCGCGTGTTGCTCGGCACGGACTTGAACCGCAGGGTCTTGGTCGTGCGAAAGAACGGCATGAAACTTTTCGACATGAAAAATTTTTCGCGGACGCTGTCGTTCACGGGCATTCTGGAACTTGAAGGTCGCGCGCTCAATGAATTCTTCCGCGAGATGGAGACGCCTTCGCACGACAGATGGGAGCCGGGTCGTTGCGATAATCCCAAGCTGGCGCGTGAATATCTGACGGAGCTTAAGCGTTGGACACGGGAGACGATCTCAAATCTCGGCGCGGAAAATTTTTCGGACGAAGTCAACGTCGATGGTTTGGGGCAGATGCTTGCCTTCGACGACGGCGCGATTGCCGGCAACTCGCAGACGACGCAGGAGACTCTTGAAACTCCCGTTGCTTCGACGCCCGTCCGCGAGCTCAAGCCCGCCATTGACGTCGGCAAAAATTTTTCGGCGGCGGGCGGCAATGACAATTCCAAGACGCGGCAAACTCGCGGCGATATCACGTCGGACGGCGGCTTACCGGCTGTGAGAACGCTCAAGGGCACGCGTCCGCGAAAAACTTCGGCGACTCATTCGGGCGAATCGAATCCCGACGGTGTGGACATCGTCCGTGAACCCGTCGGCAAGCGCGTTGCTTGCAAAAAAATTCGCGTCATCAAAATCGGCGACAAGACTTATCGGCTGATACTCAACGTCGCGCAAAATATTTCGGGCGGGAAAATTTTTATCAGTGCCGTCGGCGAGAACGGCGATCGCGAAAATCTTTCCGTCAGATGTATAAATTCCGCCAACATAAGCGGCGTGCAGACTGTCGGCGACAACATCACCTTTGCAAATCTGCGCGGCGATTATGAGGCGCGAATCACCTTTGAACTGCGCGACGAGCAAAGTTACGCATTGGGGGTTGATGTCGTTGAAGATTGACCTGCGCCGACTGTACACCTATCCCGTCCTTGCCGCAGAACGCGACGATTACCGCACGTGCACCTTTGCCGCTGAGATGAATTATTTCGGCGACGCGGCGGGTAATTTGGTTTTGAACATCGACTTTCGGATGGACTGCGCGGAAATTCTCCAACTCATTGCTCACGGTGACGCGCAATACATTTTGCACGCCGAATGTCCGACGACGCTTTACAGAGAAATTTTTTGTTCGACCTCCCAAAAATTTTCGTGTACAATTCCAAACAGCCGCATAAAGACCCACCTCGACTGCATGGCTTTGATTGTGCTGACGCGCGATGTGAAAAATTTTTCCTGCGGCGATTGGAACGAAGACTTTGCCCGCCTGACATTCGACCTGCAACGCGGCAACGTGCTCGCCTACCGGAGATTTGAGCCACTGACCATTGACGACGACCCGAACATCTTCAAAAACGTCGCGTCGATTTTCAGCGTGTACAGGTGCACCGTTGACGCCGCGCCGTTTGAGATTGAACTTGCCGCAAACAAAATCAAAATCGGCTTGAGCGCGAAAGATTACCTGATTTATCGGCGGTACTGTTCGCGCCCCGACCTGCAACCGCTTTTGAACGCGATGATAATTTTCCCCGCGCTGGTCTACGTCTTCGAGGATCTCAAGGCTGATACGGACTTTGAAGCTTACGGCGGGACGGCGTGGTTTAAATCGCTCACGGCGGCATATCGGCGGCTGAAGATCAACTTCACCGAACACATCCTGCGCGAAGAAAACTCTTCGATCAAATTGGCGCAGGAAGTCATGAACTTGCCCGTGACCAAAGCTTTGGAGGGGCTCTCGCTCATCTGCGACGACGCAACGGAGGATTCGTGATGGAGCTGTCTTTCATCAAGGAGCACGCACTCGACGCGCTCAAGAAGGGCTTGCCGCAGACCTTTGGAAAATATTTCACCGAACGGGATAACTCCTGGCTTGCCGATATCTGTGGCGAAAATCCCTTCGTGAAGTTCCGTGGCGTGCCCGACTTCGAGCTTGCGCCGTTGAACGCGGGCTTGACGGAGGGCAAGATTGATTTCGACAACTGCAAGATACTCTACAGCCGGTTGAGCTTCCTGACGCCACGCCAGGCTGCCGACGAAAGATTTTGGGCGGGGCTCTGTCACGGCACGTTTTATGGCTATGTGCGGCGACGATGGGGCTACGACAAGGGCATCGACCCTTCAGCCGACACCGCCAAAATTATCACGGGCATCAAGAACAGATTCTTTTTCAGCGGCGGCGCGCGACAACGTCTTTTGACGAACACGCTGTCCAAATATTGGTGGGCGCGAAAAATTTTTTCAAGCGACGATTTGGACGTTTTGGGCGCGACGGATTTTTACACGAAAATTTTTTCCGTAATGACGCGCTCGTTTATCGGCAATGAAAAACTTCGCGGCGGCTTCATGAAGTTTTTGCGACACTTCAAAGAGCGCGGCATAACGCTGAACATCAACAATCACGTTCGCCCCGCAATGTCTGAACTCAACAAGCGCGGCGGCGCAGTCGTATTGGATTGCCTGTCCGAAGACGAAGTTGCCGCGATAATGATTGAGCACGTCGAAAAAATTTTTCCACGCAAAGTTATCAATGTCCCCGTAAAAGTCGTCGACGTTCCAAAGAAAATTTCCGTTGGCACCGCAAAAATTATTCCGCGTGTTGAAGTCAGCTGCGGGCGCACGGTAAAATTCGGTGACTTGGTGACGATGGCTTCAATGGATGGCGGCAGGCCTCGTCACTACAGACCAAACGACACGCTGAAGAAAAATCACCCCGAAATTTTCAACGGGCTCCTCGGCAAGGGCGTCGGTTCCACGGTCACACTCAAGGACGGAAAATATCAGATAACGGAAATAAAATGAGAGCAGGCTGTTACATGGCGGCAATATCGTACGAACTCATACATAAGGACGCGGCGACCGGCGCACGGGCGGGAATTTTGCACACGCCGCACGGAAAATTTTTGACGCCGCTTTTCATGCCGGTTGGCACGCAGGCGACGGTCAAGACCCTTTCGCCGCACGAGGTGCAGAATCTGGGCGCGGGCGTCATCCTGGCGAACACATATCATTTGTTTCTGCGGCCCGGCGCACAGCTCATCGCCAAAGCCGGCGGCTTGCATAGGTTCATGAATTGGACGCACGGCATCTTGACCGACAGCGGCGGCTTTCAGGTCTTCAGCCTAAGCGACATGCGCAAGATCACCGAAGAGGGCGTGACATTCCGTTCGCACATAGACGGCTCGGAAAAATTTTTGTCGCCCGAAGTTTCTATCGCCACGCAAGCCGCGCTCGGTTCGGATATCGCAATGGCATTCGACGAATGCATTCCCTACGGAGCCGACTACGACTACGCCAAGGCTTCGACCGAACGTACGCACCGTTGGGCGGAACGGAGCTTGAACGCCGCGTCCAATCCCAAGCAGGGAATCTTCGGTATCGTGCAAGGCGGCATGTTCGCTGACCTGCGCGAAGAAAGTTCGCGCGTCATCGGCGCAATGAACTTTGCGGGTTGTGCTATCGGCGGCTTGAGCGTGGGTGAGCCGCCTGAGCTGATGTATCGCATGCTGGAGGCGTCGACGAAATTTTTGCCCGAAGACAAAGCGCGATATCTTATGGGCGTCGGCACGCCCGATCATCTGCTTGAAGGCGTCCTGCGCGGGGTTGATATGTTCGACTGCGTCTTCCCGACTCGCGTCGCTCGCAACGGCATGGCTATGGTTTCCCCGCTGACAAATCCGCGCGGGCGGCTGGTTATGAAGAACACCGACTACACGGAGGACTTCGCGCCGCTTGAGCCCAACTGCGACTGCTACACCTGCCGCAACAAGTTCACCCGCGCCTATATCCGCCATCTCGTCCGCACGAATGAAATCTTCGGACTGCGGCTGTTGGCTCTGCACAATCTGCGCTACCTGCAACGGTTCACGGCTGATATGCGTCAGGCTATCCTTGCCGACAGCTTCGCCGAGTTCCGTGAAAAATTTTTTTCCGCATATGAAGGAGGCAAACACATTGGAAACTGAATTCGCGGCATTGGGAAGTTTCACGCCGATAATCTTGATGGTCATCATCTTCTACTTCCTGCTGTATCGCCCGCAGAAAAAAGCTCACGACGCCCGATTGAAGATGCTGGACTCGCTCAAGGTCGGCGTCCGCGTCATAACCCTCGGCGGCATTTACGGCACGATAACCCGACTCACCGACGAAATTGTCACCGTCAAAATCGCCGACAAGGTCGAGGTCGACGTCTCTCGCAACGCAATCAACGGCGTGGTCGACAATGTAAAGGAACCCGCACAATAATGAGGGGATTAATCCATGGTTAAGGAAATATTGCGGCAACAATCCACGTTGACGGATTGCGATATTCGTGACCTTGTTGCCAAAGTAAGTTCTGCCGCCGAAAAATATCCTGAACGGGAAAAGTTGCGACTCGTGCTCACTCTTGAGCAAATTTTGTTGAATTGTCAGTCAGCCTTCGGAAAAGAGCAACGAATATCTTGCGTATGGACAGAAGATTTTTTCCGTGGGTCACGGCTGACAATTTCTTCGGCGGGGCAAGAGTGCAATCCCCTTCTCATGGCGGACGAGGAGGACGCCGAAATCGTCGAAGTTACGCAACGCATGTTGAACAACATCGGCTTGGGCACGCAATATCAGTATCTGCGCGGTCACAATGTCATCACGATAAAATTGCCGGTCAAACGAAAACTAACGCTGTTGCATCAAATTTGGATTGCCGCCGCAATGGCGATTTTGACTTTGATTTTGTTGCGATTCGTGCCTGCGGAGGCGGCAAAAATTTTCACGGACGATTTTGTAGTTCGCGTCTTCAAAAAAATGGTGCGTATTCTTTCAATGCTGGCAACGCCGATGATTTTTTTTGCGCTGATCACGGGAATCAGAAATATCGGTAATGTGACTGCGCTGGGGCATATGGGCAAGACCGTCTGTTTGCGTTTGGCAAAGACGTATCTTGTCGCCGCAATAGCTATTCCGCTCGCCTGCATGGTCACATATCCGCCGTCCGCGGAAGTCGGAAGGGGCGCGTCTGTCTTCGGGAATCTTTTCCAGCTCGTGCTGGACATAATACCGGACGATTTGGTAACGCCGTTGCAATTAAACAACGACATGCAAATAATCGTAATTGCCCTCTTTGCGGGAACGGTGCTCCTCATGATGAAGGGCGAAACTCCGCAATTCGACAAGCTGACAGACGAATTAGCCAACCTCGTCAACAGAATGATGGCTCTGGCGTGCAAAGGTTTGCCGGTGCTGATTTACTTCGGGATTATCGCCGTCAGCGCGCAAATGAACACGGAACGCCTTTGGGATTTGTACAGGTTCGCAATGGCGATGTTCGGCGCGTGGATAATTATCACGAGCTTTGTCGTTTTGCGAACGTGGCGATTGGTTGGCAGACCGCTGAAAGAAATTCTTAAACCCACAATTCCCGCTCTGCTGATTAATCTTGCAACGTCTTCGCAAATGGCGGCGTATCCTGCCAGCGAAAAATGTTGCAAGGAGGATTGGGGCGTTGACCCAAAACTTTTCGACTTCGCGTTTCCAATGGGCGTCGTGCTTTACATGCCCAACGGCTCGGCACTTCTTGCAATGGCGGCGTGGATGATGCTGTACCTTGCGGGCATTCCGGTCGATTCTTCAATGATGATAAAAGTCAGCGTCCTTGGCGTCATCGCCGGCATTGCGGCACCGCCAATCCCGGGTTCGGGACTCATAGTTTTGCCGATTATGATGACCGGCGTCGGGATTCCTTTGGAGTTCATGCCGCTCGGCGTGCTTTTCATCACGATTTTTGGACATTTCTTGCCCGCCATAAACGGATTCTGTCTGCAATTTGAAATGCTCGCGCTCGGAAAAAAACTCGGTATGTTGAAAAATGACCCCGCTTGAACAAAAAAATTTTTTGCGGCGGGCGATGCTCCGGCGACGTGCGGCAATCCCAATCGACGAACGAAACCGAATCAGCCGCCTGTTGACAGAAAAATTTTTGGCGTCGGAAATTTATCACGCGTCGAAAATTTTGATGGCGTACGCTTCCACGGCGGACGAATTGCAGCTGGACGGACTGTTCGCCGCGTGTTTTGCCGACGGAAAAATTTTGGCGATACCGTTCATCGTCGGCAAGGGGCTGATGCGTGCGGTGGTCGTTCCAAACTTCGACGCACTTGAGTTCGGCGCGTTCAACATCAAAACCGTCCGTGAGCCGAAAAATTTCGTCGACCCCGCGCAGATTGATTGCGTGATTGTCCCGGGCGCGGCGTTCGACATCAACGGCGGGCGTCTCGGTCTCGGCGGCGGCTTCTATGACAAATTTCTGCCGCAAGCCGTCAACGCCGTGACTATCGCCTTCGCCTTGGACTGCCAAATCATCGACGAGGTGCCGACAGAATTTCACGACGTGCCCGTCGATATCGTGCTGACCGAGCGCAGACTTTGCCGCCGAAATTTGTTGACGGGCTAGGGTCGCTATGTTAAGATTAGCGTGCGTTAGAGTTTAAAATTTTTTGGAGGGATTCTGATGAGCAAGATCGCGGTCGTGTTTTGGAGCGGCACCGGCAACACCGAGGAGATGGCAAACGCCGTATCGGAAGGCGCAAAGGCGGCGGGCGCAGACGTCGAGGTTTTCCAGGTGGACGACTTCAACGCAACTGACATGGCGGATTATAACGGCTTCTTGTTCGGTTGCCCCGCCATGGGCGACGAAGTTCTGGAGGAAGATTCCTTCGAGCCTTTCTTTGCCGAAGCCGAAGCCAAACTCAACGGCGTGCCCGTCGGTTTGTTCGGCAGCTACGGCTGGGGCGGCGGCGTCTGGATGGAAACTTGGAGCGAACGTACCAAAGAGGCCGGCGCAAAGTTCGTCGGCTCCGTCATTGCTGAAAACGCACCCGACGATACCGCACTGGAAGAATGCCGCAAGCTCGGCGAGGATTTGGCAAAGGCTGTGTAAATTTTTTTCAGCGCACGAAATAAAAAATCCCCGACGATCGTTTCGGTCGTTGGGGAAAATTTTTTTCGGCGTGATGACTGCGTCCGCGTCGTTGTGATCTATTTTGATGTTTTGTGATCTACTTTCTTTCACCGAGGAAAGAAAGTAGCAAAGAAACTCGCCACTGCGCGTGGGGCGGATACCGCTCATTGCCGAAACGTCCGCGCTTACCCGTAGCCGCTCGTGCCGCCTATGACGCCATCCTTGGCCGTCATACGGCGGCGGGCCGACATCACGTCGGCCTTAGGGCAGAATATTCGCGGCTGAGCATGCCGAAGACGACGAGGTTCTCCCACGCGCCGTCGGTCAACATGTATTCGCGCAACAGACCTTCGCGCACAAAGCCCGCGCGTTCGTACAGGTGCAGGGCGATTTCGTTGTGCTCCATGCAATCGATCCACACGCGGTGAAATTTTTTGACGGCGAACGTCCAATCCAACAGCAGGTTCAGAGCCTCGCGACCATAGCCCAGACCCTTCCTGCCGATGACGACGTGCGTGAACTCCGCGCAAGGCGTGTCGAGCTCGCGCAACATGAAGTAGCCTGCGGCGGTGCCGGTGTCAATCTCTTCGATGATGATGTTCAGCTTGCGCGTGCCGTCCGCAATGATTTGGCGGTGATAGTCTTCGTCGAACGGCACGATGAATTTCAGATTCTCCGGCGCATATTGCAACGCCATGATGTAGCCGATGTCCGTCACGTTTGCCCGACGAAGCCTGAGCCGTCGCCCTTCGATTAGTGTCGCGTTCATGTGATCAACTCCTTCAATTTATGCGGGCGGTTATCATATATCGCCGCGAAATTTTTTTCAAGCAGAGGTGTTTTGTTTGAACTATCTGAGCAATCTTGACTGGTCTGTGTTGGGCGGCAAGCTCATCATGCCCGCGTGCATCCTGATAATCGCGCTGTGCATCGGCGTCGCGCTCAATCAAATGCTGACGAAGAAGCTGGCGCGGCACGTCGAGTCGAGCGAATCGGAGATCATGGAAATTTTTTTCCGCGCGCTCAAAGGCGTGCCGATTTACCTGTCCATCGTGATAGGGTTGTATTGGTCGGTCACCACGTCGGACTTGCCGCCCGGTCTGGAAAAAATTTTCTCGTACGTGCTCTTCGCAATGATCGTCTTCTCGATAACGCGAGTCTGCGAACGGACGCTGTCAGGTTTCATTCGCATGAAGTTTTCCAACACGATAGACCTGAACCAATCCACGCTGCTCGATACGATTTTCCGCGCGGTTATTTACGCGTCGGGTGCGCTGATTGTGCTGGACTACTTCAACATTTCAATCGCGCCGATTATGGCGGCAATGGGCTTCGGCAGCTTCGCGTTCGGCTTGGCAGTGAAAGAGCCGCTGGAAAATGTTGCCACGGGGCTGTTGCTCATGGTTTCAAAGCAAATCCGCGTCAACGACTACATCAGGCTTTCCACCGGCGACGAGGGCCGCGTCACTGATGTGAACTGGCGATTCATCACGGTCACGCCGCCCAACGAAGGCAGCGTCGTGGTCATCCCGAACAAAGTCATCGCCAACGCCGTTTCGACAAACTTTTCGCAGCCGCGCGACGACATTATCGTCGTCGTACCAATCGGCGTGGGTTACGAGAGCGACCTGGATTTGGTTGAGCGCGTGACGGTTGAAATTGCCCGCGAGTTGCAGATTAAAATCGACGGCTACGAGCCGGAGTTTGATTCGAACGGCGTCGACCGCAACAAGCTTGCGCCCGTGGTTCGCTATCAAAAGTTCAACGATTCGTCGATTGACTTCAACGCGGTCATGCACGTGCAGACGTTCACCAATCAATATCTGCTCAAACACGAGTTCATCAAGGCGATAACCAAGCGTTACCGCGAGGAGGGCATCAACATTCCGTTCCCGATTCGCACGCTGGATATCCCCGATGATAAAAAATCTGTAGACCTGAGGAAGTGATAGCTTATGATTGTTGACGGCGTGAAGGTAAATTTCTTCGGCATTGACGACGCCACGCGCGAGGAGGCCGCCAATTACGTCGACTATGTCCGTGCCCGCGTCGAGACCCCCGTCAAAGCCATCAACGTCAAACTCTGCGACGACGGGCTTGTCGACGTGAGCTACCAAGCTCGCGGGGAAAAGTTTGAGCGTATCAGACGCATCACGGGTCAGCCCGACTAAGGTAGCCCGTCAAGTGACACTGTGGCAAAAATGCCGCTATATGCGCCGGACTTCGGCAGAAGTCACAAGTAAAAAAATAACGCATATGGTTCGGGGGAGGTCATCATCATGACCAATCGCGAGTTTCGCAAGATACCGTCACTGAAATTTTTGTATGAAGTCAGCGAGGACGGGCGAATTTTCCGCAACGTCAAGTCGAAGAAGCAAAACAAAATTATCGTCGACTATCACCATTCGCCCGCAGGATATTGTTTCACTTTCATTTGCCGCGACCATAAAGTTCAGCGCATACCGATTGCCCGCGTCGTCGCCGAGTGTTGGTTGGGCGCAAAGCCCGACGGTTACGAGATTGACCACATCGACCGCAACAGCCGGAACAACCACTACAGCAATTTGCGCTACGTGACCAAAAGCGAGCAAATGAAAAATCGCGACCACAGCGGCATCAGCAAAATCGGTTCTGCCAATTTGGAAGCCGCACGTCGTCTTAGAATGAAGCCGCTAACTTTGCTCAAGGACGGCGTTCAGCGAGTGTTTGAATCGCAGACTGCCGCCGCTCGTTGGTTAGCTGACTTGTCCGCAAACTCTGTGGAACATATCCGCGCCAAATTCAAAAAACACCGTGCCCACGTGTACGGTTACGACGTTATCTATCGAAATGTAGAGACTGCATGTGTCCGCCCCACGGGGCAAGGAACAGTCCATTAAGTATCTTGTCGGCACAACAGACCGCTGGAACGACGCCAAGAAATCCGAAGAGCACGACCGCGTTAAGCACAACATCTACGCCTAGAAAATTTTTCTGCACAAAAGCTCAATAGCTGTTATAATGGGCGGCGGGATTCGCAACGACTCCCGACCGCCAAATTTTTTTGATAGCGAGGAAATTTCTATGACCGGTTCAATGCCGAGTGATACGACGAAGTTTGACGGGCTGACTGTCTTTCTGCGGATGATTGAGCAGATGGAAGGCGCAGCCCTGCTCATACGCCAGAACGACGACGGCAGGTTTGAGGTTGTCCGCGTGAACGAAGGCTTTGCCAAGCTGGTAGCGTGCTCCGTTGAGGACGCGCTGAATTTTTTCGGCGAAGGCGGCGTCATTGCCTTCACCCACCCCGACGACCGTCTTGCCGTTAAACGAATGCTGCGCCGCCGAATGTCCGAGGAGGGTACGCGCGAGCTGACTATCCGCCAGATGACCGCAACGGGCGAAATGATCTGGTGCAACGTCACCTGCACGTTCATTGACGACTTCGGCGAACATTTTGTTTACTGCACCTTCTTCGACGTGACGAGCCTGAAGACTTATGCCCAACGCTTGCAGACGACTTACATGTCCATCGGCGACAATTTTTACCGAGCCAACGAGCGCACGCTGTCGATGTTCCGCGCCAACCTGACCCGCAACAAAGTCGAAGACATCCAAGGGCGCGATATGTTCGGCACGGATTCGGTTATCCGCCCGTATTCCGAGCTCATCAACCTGCGCGCGGCGAACTATCCCATCGACGAGGAGCGCGCGAAGTTTCTTGCCACCTTCAGCGCACAGAACATCAAGGAACGTTTTCGTCGCGGAGACACGCAGCTTTCCATCTATCTGTTCTCCAGGCGCAAGGACGGTCATTATTGCTACGTGAACTATCGGGCGGTCTTCACGCGGCACCCGATAACCAACGAGATCATCATCTTCGTCGCCGAACAGGAAGCCGGCAAGGAACGCGTGGAAGGTGCTTTGCTCGATAAAATTTTGGCGCGGCAGTTCGACATGGTTGCCTACCTCGCCAACGAAAGATACAGCGTGGTCGTCGGGGACGCGTCTCTCATCGGCAAAGGCTCAATCTTTCCGCTGACCCGCGAAGGTTTCTACGACGAATATCTTCGCAACCAAGTGTTCCCCGTGCTCGAAGGAGACGACGCCGCCAAAAAAAATTACGCCGACGCCCTCAAGCTCGACACCGTACGCGACAGGTTGAAGACCGCCGAGCCTTACGTCGTCAATATCGCTTGCAACATCGGCGGAGAAATTTTTTACAAGCGGCTGGACTTCTACGTCATCGATCCACGCGCGGACTTCTTCATCGTCCTAAAGAGCGACACCACTGCCATTCAGCGCAAACAGATTGAGCAGAACAATCGTCTGCGGGCTGCACTTGACCAGGCACGCCAAGCCAACGTCGCGAAGACTTCGTTCCTGTCGCGCATGAGCCACGAGATTCGCACGCCCATGAACGCCATCATCGGGCTGGATAACATCGCCCTGCACGACAAAGACCTTTCGCCCGCCACGCGTGACCATCTGGAAAAAATCGGCACCAGCGCACGTTACCTGCTGAGCATCATCAACGACATTCTGGACATGAGCCGAATCGAAAGCGGGCGCATGAGCTTCCGCAACGAAGAATTTTCGTTCACGTCGTTCGTCTATCAAATCAACACGCTAATCGGCGACCAGTGCCGCGAAAAAGGTCTGGACTACGACTGCGAGCTCAAGGGCGACATCGGCAAATACTACATCGGCGACGACACCAAGCTTGAGCAGATTCTCGTCAACATCCTCGGCAACGCCGTCAAGTTCACCGACGCGGGCGGCAAGATCACGCTGATTGTCGAATGCACCGCGCAGTTCGACGGGCAATCAAATTTCCGCTTCACCATCAAAGACACGGGCATCGGCATCAACAAAGACTACCTGCCGAAAATTTTTGAGCCCTTCAGCCAAGAGGACGACACCACCACTTCCAAATACGGCGGGTCGGGGCTGGGTTTGGCAATCACCAAAAACATCGTGCAGATGATGAACGGTTCCATCAGCGTCGACAGCGCAAAGGGCGTCGGCACAATCTTCGTCGTAAACATTCCGCTCAAGGACTCGGCACGCGGCGAAGGCGACGACGTTCACGAGATGCGCCCGCAAGATTTTTCCGTGCTGATAATCGACGACGAGGAGCTTGCCCGCGAACACGCCAAATCCGTGCTCGAAGAGGTCGGCATTTCCGCAGACACCTGCGCGGGCGGCAAGGAGGCAGTCGAACTCGTCAAGCTGCGCCACGCTCGCCGCGAGGATTACAATCTGATTCTGGTCGATTGGCTCATGCCCGACAAGGACGGCATTCAAGTCACCCGCGAGATCCGTCAAGTTCTCGGCGACGAAACCGCAGTAATCGTGCTGACCGCCTACGATTGGTTCGAAGTTCAGGACGAGGCAATCCAAGCGGGCGTCGATGCATTCATGGCAAAGCCCTTGGCACCGACGAACGCGCTGTACGAATTCCGCCAGGCATTCAGCCGCAAACGACAGATTCAGCCCGAACGCAAGGAAGTCGAGTTGGAAGGGCGCAGGATTCTCGTCGCGGAGGATATGCCCGTCAACGCCGAGATTATGATGATGATTCTGGAGATGCGCGGCATGATTTCTGACCACGCCGAGAACGGAAAGATCGCCGTGGAAAAATTCGCCGCGTCCAAGTCGGGCTATTATGACGCCGTGTTGATGGATATCCGCATGCCCGTGATGGACGGGCTTGAAGCAACCGCCGCGATTCGCGCGCTCAATCACCCCGACGCCAAGACCGTGCCGATTATCGCGATGACAGCCAACGCCTTCGACGAGGACGTTCAACGCTCACTCAAGGCGGGAATGAACGCGCACCTGACTAAGCCCGCCGACCCCGAACAGCTTTACAAGACGTTGCAGGAATTGATTCACGATTGAGGCACTGCGTTACGTGAAGGCGTTGCGTCTCTGCTGACGGTGTTGCTCACTGCGTTTGCGTTTAGGATCTACTTTCTTTTGCTGGTCCAAAAGAAAGTAGCAAAGAAAAGGACCTTTGACCGCCTGAGAACGCATCACGCGTTCAACGGCGGCGGCCGCACATCCTTGTGCGGCCGGGTTGCCGGCTAGGGAGACGGGTGCGAAATTTTTTCTGGAAGGGAGATTTTTATCATGGCAGACATTCAGAATCCGAGCGTGTTCGACGCGGGCAAGCCGTTGCCCGAACAGTTCAGCCGCTATTTCATCGGGCAGGCGTATTTGAATCCGCTGACCAAGACGGGCGGTCCCATAGCCAACGTCACCTTCTCGCCGGGCTGCCGCAACAATTGGCACGTGCACCACAAGGGCGGGCAAATCCTGCTGGTGACGGGCGGGCGCGGCTGGTATCAGGAATGGGGCAAGGCTCCGCAGTCGCTCAAGCCGGGCGACGTCGTCAACATCGCGCCCGAAGTCAAACATTGGCACGGGGCGGCGTCTGACAGCTGGTTTTCTCATCTGGCGGTTGAGATTCCCGCCGAAGGCTCTTCCAACGAATGGCTCGAACCCGTCGACGACGAACAGTATGCCAAGCTTGAGGAGGCGTCTAAGTGAGTTCGGAATTCGTCAAGATGATCGCCGACCTGAACGAGCGCAGGCTTTTGCGGACGATGCAGTCATTGGTTGCGAGCAAAACATCCTGCGCAATTTTTTTCGCGCCCAATGTCCCCGACAACGCGCGGCGAATCGCAGACTTCCTGCGCAACGGCGGCATCAATCTAAACTGTGTCGTGGTGCTGACCGAGGCTGACAAAAAATTTTTCCAACCAGCCGCCGACGAACGCCTCATCTCCGTGGAAGAGTTCCCTGCCCTGCCCGACAAGCCGCAAGTCGTCTTCATCGTGCAGAGTTTTTTTGCGGAAATGTTCATGGATTATTTTGCCCGTTTCGGCACGAAGATGATCACTAGCACGAACGTGACCGTCGCGGAAAATACCTACGACAACTTCATGCGCCATTTGCCCGAACTTTACGACGTGCACGAGATGCTTGACGACGAGTCCAAAAAAGTTTTCCGCGCGGCGATATTGTCTAAGGTGACGTGGGTGCTCAATAACTTTCGCTTCGCTGCTGAGCCGCAATATTTTCTCAACGGCTTCCTGCCCACCGAGGGCGACATTGCAATTGACGGCGGAGCCTACGAAGGAGCGACCGCCGCGGATTTCGTTCGGCAGGGCGCAGAAGTTTTCGCCTTCGAAATGGACGCGACGAACTTCCAAAAATGTTTGCCCATCGCAGAACGCTTCGGCTTCACTGTGGAAAATCTCGGCTTGAGCAACCAAATCGGCACGGCGCGTTATTCGGGCGGCGGAGTGGGCAGTCACAAGCTTGCAAACAACGCTGGGTTAGGGGTTATTGGTCACTTCATTGACTTGGACACTTACGTTGCGCAGAAAAATCTTCCGCGCGTCGATTACATCAAGCTCGACGTGGAAGGCGCGGAGTTGGACGTTTTGCACGGCGCGGCAAAGACTATTGCCCGCTGGAAGCCGAAGATGGCGATAAGTGCTTACCACAAGACCGAAGATTTGTGGACGCTCGCAACCTACATAAAATCCCTGCGCGACGATTACGAATTCAAATTCCGCCACTATCGCATCGATTGCACGAACTACCTGTTCACTGACGAGGAACGCGCCGTCTGCAGAATTTTTGAGCTCGGCTATCTTTGCCCAAGCGAATGCGAAATGGTTTTGTATTGTCGTTGATACGAGGAGGGAAATTTTTGTTCACAGCCGACAGATACGACGTGGCAGTTATCGGCGCGGGGCACGCGGGGCTAGAGGCGGCACTGGCGGCGGCTCGGCTGGGTTGCAAGACCTTGCTGACGACGCTGTCTTTGGACAACCTGGCAATGATGCCGTGCAACCCGTCAATCGGCGGTCCCGCCAAAGGACATCTCGTCCGCGAAGTCGACGCGCTCGGCGGGCAGATGGGCATTGCCGCCGACGAAACCTGCATACAGTTCCGCACGCTCAACACCGGCAAAGGTCCTGCAGTTCGTGCGCTGCGTGCCCAAGCCGACAAAAAAATTTATCAGGCGGCAATGAAACGCGTCTGCGAGAACGTTGACGGGCTCGACCTCAAGCAGCTGCTTATCGAAAATATTTTGGTTGACGGAAACAGAATCGTCGGCATCGTTGCGGAGACCGGCGAAATTTTTTTGGCGTCGGCGGTGATTCTGGCATCGGGCACGTATCTGCGCGGGCGAATCATCATCGGCGAAAGCATCTTCGACGGCGGCCCCAACGGTCAACGCGCGGCAATCAAACTCTCGGACTCACTGCGCGACCTCGGCATCAAGCTCATGCGCTTCAAGACCGGCACACCCGCCCGCGTCGATAGCCGCACGCTCGACTTCAGCAAGATGGAAATTCAGCGCGGCGACGACCCTGCGCAAAATTTTTCCTTCATGACAAAGACGCCGCCGGTCAACCGCGTGAACTGCTACCTGACCTACACCAACGAGCGCACGCACGAGATTCTTCGCCGCAACCTGCACCGCGCACCAATGGCAAACGGCATCATCGAAGGCGTCGGTCCGCGTTATTGCCCGTCCATCGAATCGAAGATCATTCGCTTCCCCGACAAAGACCGCCATCAGCTTTTCCTGGAGCCTGAAGGTCTGGATACGCGAGAATTCTACGTGCAGGGAATGTCGACTTCAATGCCGACCGACGTGCAGATTGAGTTCCTGCGCACGATACCCGGACTTGAACGCGCCAAAATCATGCGACCCGGTTACGCCATTGAATACGATTGCATTGACCCGTTGCAGCTCAAGCCGACGCTGGAGTTCAAATCAATCGCGGGGCTTTTCAGCGCGGGGCAATCCAACGGCACCAGTGGCTACGAGGAGGCCGCCGCTCAAGGGCTCATCGCGGGCATCAACGCCGCCGCCTTCGTCAAGCAGACCGAGCCGCTCGTCCTCAAGCGTTCCGAAGCTTACATCGGCGTTTTGATTGACGACCTGGTCACCAAGGGCACGAACGAGCCGTATCGAATGATGACGTCCCGCGCGGAATATCGTCTGCTGCTCCGCCAAGACAACGCCGACTTGAGATTGACGCCGCACGCCATCAGAATCGGTTTGGCTTGCGACGAACGCCGTCGACTCTTCGAGACCAAACGCGACGAAATTTTCACGGCGACACGTCGGCTCAACGACATCAAGCTCACGCCATCGACCGACGTCAACGAAAAACTTCGCACATTGAATTTGGACGCCATCCGCAACGCAATGCCTCTTGCAGAACTTTTGCGCCGACCCAACGTCACGTACGCCGACCTGCAAAAAATTTTCGACCTGCCGCAAATTTCCGCAGACGCCGCCGCGCAGGTTGAGACCGCAATTTTCTACGAAGGCTACATCCGCAAGCAAGCCGACCTCGCCGCCAAAGTCGACCGCCTGGAAGACAAGCTCATTCCCGAAGGCGTCGACTATCACGCCATGCAAAATCTGCGCGTGGAGGCTCGCGAAAAGCTTTCCGAGATTCGTCCGCGCTCAATCGGTCAGGCCTCGCGCATTTCCGGCGTCAACCCCGCCGACATTTCCGTCCTGCTCGTCTGGCTGGAAACCCTTGCAAAGTCCAAAGGCGACAGTTAAAATGTTCGCGGAGATGATCTGATGATTCGCGACGAAATTGACGCGGCGGCTAAGGCTTTCGGGCTTGAGCTTGACGCTACGCAACTTGACGGGCTGGAAAAATTTTATCGGCTGGTCGTCGACGGCAACCGCGTGATGAATTTGACGACGCTGACTGAACCGCGCGACTTCGCCATCAAACACGTGGTCGATTCGTTGAGCGCGTGGGACGACAAAATTTTTCGCGGCGACGAACGGCTTGCCGACATCGGCACGGGCGCAGGCTTCCCCGCCGTCCCGCTGAAGATTTTTCGCCCGCGGCTGACAGTCTGCCTGATTGATTCGCTCGCCAAGCGCACGGACTTCTTGCGGCGTGTCGTCAACGAACTGGAACTCGACGGCGTGGAAATTTTTCACGGGCGGGCAGAAGAGCTGGCTCGCCAAAAAAATTTCCGCGAACGCTTCGATATCGTCACGTCGCGGGCAGTGGCGCGGCTCAACGTGCTGGCGGAATACTGCTTGCCGTTCGTCAAAGTCGGCGGACATTTCGTCGCGCTCAAGGGTCGAACATTCCGCGAGGAGCTGGACGAGTCTCGTGCGGCGATAAAAATCCTCGGCGGCAAAAGTTCCGTGCGCGAAGTGAAGTTGCCGACACTCTCTGACGCGCGGGCAGTCATCACCGTCGAAAAAATTTCACCGACGCCCACGAAGTTCCCGCGCCGCGAAAACGTAATCCGAACTGTGCAGTTGAAATGAGGTATTCGCGTGAGAAAAAAATTTTTGGCGGGCGCGACAGTTCTCGCGCTGCTTATGAACGCGCCGCAGGTTTCGGCGGACGACGAAGTCATAATCTTCGGCGGCGAATTCGATGACGACATTCCCGCGCCCAAAGTCACCAAACCCGTCGAACAACCGATTCAGCCGACGGAACCTGAGCCGCGTCCGATTGAACCAGTTCAGCCGACGGAACCTGAACCGCGTCCAATCGAATCAGTTCAGCCGACGGAAGTTGAGCCGCGTCCGATTGAACCAGTTCAGCCGGCGGAAGTTGAGCCGCGTCCAATCGAATCAGTTCAGCCGACGGAACCTGAACCGCATCCGATTGAACCAGTTCAGCCGGCGGAAGTTGAGCCGCGTCCGATTGAATCAGTTCAGCCGACGGAAGTTGAGCCGCGTCCAATCGAATCAGTTCAGCCGACGGAAGTTGAGCCGCGTCCAATTGAATCAGTTCAGCCGGCGGAAGTTGAGCCGCGTCCAATTGAATCAGTTCAGCCGGCGGAAGTTGAGCCGCGTCCGATTGAACCGTTGCCGGAGATTGAACGCCCGTTCGCGCAGACAGAAATCTCCGGTGAACGCGAGCCCTCGCCCGTTCAGCCGACACCGATTCAGCCGACACCGATTCAGCCGCGCAGGTCAACACATCCGACGCAGCAACAGACTTTGCGGACGATTAAGCCGCGCTTCGTCAAGCTTGCCGCCGACGACACCTACACCTACTATCTGGACAAGACGTCCGTGCAATGGAAACGCATGCCCTATTCGGCGAGCGAGTACATGGCTGACGTTTGGATTCGCATGGTTGAACGCGAGCCCAAGCCTTTGGACGACGACATGGCTTCCTACGGCGAGGACAACTTTAACGCGGAGATCGCCTTCGCCCGCGAGCAGGGCTATCAATATTCGCCCGAAGACCTGCAGGTTTTGCAGAGCCGTTCCTACGTGCTGGAGCATTACCTGTTGCGCCCAAAGACCAAGCAGATTCAATTCCTCTGCGAGCTGGAAGTTATCGGTCGCCCGCAAAACACGATTAACGAGCGCGCCTACGACTACCGCAACTGGGAGAGCCTGGTGCCCGGCAGCATCGAGAGTGCCGTATATTCCGCGACGATTAAAATTATCGGCAAGGGAATGTCGGACAGCAAAGGTCACATGACGTTCTTCGATATGCTGGATGAATACGCGCGCATCGCGCTAAATTGACAACGGAGGATACCCAAAATGCACGATGATGATTTCATTCGTGAATTACCCAAGATTGAACAACATGCCCTGCGTGAACACTCGCCGCTTCCGCCGCAGCTGATATTCAAGATTATCCGTCACGAAGGCGAAGAGGAATTGGCGCGTTCGTTCCGAGCGTTGGCGTTTTCCGCGTTGGCAGCAGGAGTCTTCGTATCGTTCTCGTTCCTGTTCCGTTCGATATTCCACATGTACGTTGGCGACTATCCGATAGGAGGCATGATCTCAAGTTTGGGCTACACGGTCGGCTTTCTCATCGTCATATTGGGGCGCATGCAACTAACCCGATAACCACAATCGTTCCGCTGTTGAGCAAATGATCCACCGAACGCCTCTTGAAGGTCATTCGCCTGTGGAGCACGGTGTTTCTGTTCAACATCATCGGCACGGCTATCGCGGCAATATTCTTCGCGAGCCCGTACACCCTGTCGCCGGAGATCGAAACCGCCATGCACGAGGTCGCCTCGAATGTAATGCGCTTGCAACCGATTGAAAACATACTGCGCGGCATTCCCGCCGGCATCATAATCGCGGCGATTGTGTGGGTGTCCCCGCAGACGAAATACTTCCGCTTCGTGATGATAATGTTCTTCGTGTATTTCATTGCGCTGGGAGACTTTGCTCACGTTGTCGTTGGCTCGTGCGAGATGGCTTACGAAGTCCTAAAGGGCGACGCGGATCTTATCGAATACTTCTTCCGGTTCCTGCTACCGACGGGGCTGGGCAACATAATCGGCGGAACGATGATCTTTACCGTGCTGATTTATAACCAGGTCAAAAAGGAATTGAACGATGGCAAATGAATCATGTGCTTGCAGATTGATTGAGGTGTGAAGTTTGGATACAGGATTAATCCCGCCTGCGCTGATAATTTTGTTGGCGGCGGTGAGCGGATACTTTTCGCTGATGGAAACCGCGCTGATTGAATGTCACCGCGGGCGGCTGGAAAAACTTTCCGAAGACGGCAACGTCGACGCACGTGCCGCGCTGGAGCTCATTGACGCGCCCGCCCCGCTCAACGTCGCGCAGGTCGGCATCACCTTCGCGGGAATACTCGCGGGCTTCTGTGCGGTGCTCACAGTGCCGACGGTCGCCACGCCGATAAAGTTCGACGGCGAAGAAATTTTTTCCACGGCACTGGTGCTGTGCATCACGGTGTTCATCTTCCTGCTGTTCGGGGAATTTTTGCCGAAGCTGGCAGCCAAACGTGACCCAGAAAGTTTTCTGCTCAATCATCACAAATCGTTTCGGCTCATCGTCGCGCTGATGAATCCGTTCGTTTCCCTGCTGTCGGGCATTGCAAACGCGGTGGCGTTCGTCTTCGGGGTGAACGCTTCGACCAACGACGCCGTCACCGAGGACGAGGTCATCGATCTGATTGAGCAGGGCACCGAGGACGGCACGATTGAGAAATCCGAACAGGAGATGGTCGGTAGGATCTTCGACGTGGGCGACGAGACCGCCTATTCGCTCATGACGCCGCGCGTCAAACTCGTCTGGCTGGATTTGGAAGACGACATCGACAAGAATTTGCAAATCGTCCGCTCCAGCCCGCACACAATCTTTCCCGTCGGAGTCGGCAGCCTGGACGATTGCCGCGGACTGATTTACGCCAAGGACATTCTCAACGCCGTGTTGAAGGACGGGCGCAATATCGACCTTGCCGCGCTGATTCGCAAGGCAAGCTACGTCCCGCGCACGATGGAGGCTTTCCGCGTCGTCGACAAATTTCGCACGGGCGGCATCACCGAGGCAATGGTCAACGACGAATACGGAGGCGTCATCGGCTTCATCACGCTCGACGACATTTTGAACGAGATTGTCGACACCGGCGACGACGAACCGCAGTTCACCCGCAGCAAAGACAACACGTGGATTGTCGACGGGCTGTGCGATATCGACGAGTTCAAGGAACGTTTCAACATCGACACCCTGCCCGACGAAGAGCACGACCACTTCCAGACGATGGGCGGCTTCGTCACTTCGCAGTTCGGTTACATTCCCAAAGTCGGCGAGGCGTGCGAATGGAACGGCTTCCGCTTCAAGGTCACGCAGATGGACGGCGTGCGCGTCGGAAAAATTTTGATTACCAAGCTCGTTTAACCGTTGACAATCGCGGCGCAGGCAGTGTAGACTTACGCCGTGTTTTTTTGCGAAAAATTCATTGGCAGGTTCGATAATGTTCAACTATCCGCTCGATGTGATTATGGTCCCGATTCAAGCAGTACTGTTCGTGTTCACGTTCTACCTGTGCTTGATCGGCTTCTGCGGCATGTGGCGACGCAAGGAGAAAAAAATTCTCACGCCGCAAAAAAAATTCGCGGTCATAGTCGCCGCGCACAACGAAAGTGCCGTCATTGCCCCGCTCATTGAAAACTTGAAGTCGCTCGACTATCCCGACGACCTCTACGATATTTTTGTCATTGCCGACAACTGCACCGACAACACCGCCGAAATTGCCGCCGCCGCCGGAGCAATCGTCTGCCGCCGCGTGGACGAGACCAAGAAGTCCAAAGGCTTCGCGCTGGAATGGATGTTCGAGCGTTTGTTTGAGATGGAGGCTCGCGGGCAGGTTTATGACGCCGTTGCAATCTTCGACGCCGACAATCTCGTTCACCCGAAATTTTTGGCGGAGATGAACAATCGTCTTTGCAAGGGCGACAAAATTATTCAGGGCTTCCTCGACGCGAAGAACCCCTACGACACCTGGGTCAGCGGCACGTTCGCAATTGCCTTCTGGGTCATCGACTACGTCAGCCATCTTGCCAAGACCAATATCGGCTTGTCGGCTGTGCTCGGTGGAACGGGCATGTGCATAACCATCGACGTGCTCAAGCGTTACGGTTGGCGGGCGACGTGCTTGACCGAAGACATGGAGTTTACGATGAAGTCCCTTGCCGAAGGTTTGAAGACGACCTGGGCACACGACGCCATTGTCTACGACGAAAAGCCGCTGACGTTCGCGCAGTCCTGGACGCAACGCAAACGCTGGGCGCAGGGTCAATTCGACGTGGCGCACCGCTTCATTCCGAAAATGCTTCGCGAGGGCTGGCGTCGACGCGATATCCGCCTGTGGGACGGTTGCCTGTATCTGTTGCAGCCGCACTTCCTGATGCTCTCGTCGTTCTTCTTCCTGATGAGCTACATTCAGCTGGCAGTCGGCACGCTCTACACGAACATCTATTCCGTGTTGCCGTCGCAGATTCTGGCGGTCGTCATGATCGCCCAATACGTCCTGCCGATGATAATCCTCGTCAAAGTTCGCGCCAAACTCAAGTCGTGGTGGTATCTGCTGTTCTATCCGCTGTTCATCTATTCGTGGATACCGATAATCTTCCTCGGCTTCATTCACCGCAACGAACACGAATGGGCGCACACTCAGCACACCCGCTCGATGAGTTACGACGACTTCGTCAAGAAACGCACGTACTAAAAAATCCCGCACGCCGCGGGATTTTTTTTATGGTCGAATGAGTTCTTGCAGTGTTCGGAATAAATGTTCGGGCTCGACGGGTTTGGAAAGGTGCGCGTTCATTCCCGCCTGCAGTGAGCGTTGAACGTCCTCGTCGAAGGCGTTGGCTGTCATCGCGATAATCGGCACGGTCTTGGCGTCCGGGCGGTCAAGCGCACGGATCGCCTCGGTTGCCTTGAGCCCGTCCATCTTCGGCATGCGGATATCCATCAGCACGGCGTCGAAGTGATTGAGTTCCGACGCGGCGAAGGCGTTGACGGCGTCGAGACCGTTGGGCGCGTGTTCGACCTGCATTCCGCGCATCGATAGCACCATAATCATTATCTCGGCGTTGACGGGCATATCCTCCGCCATGAGAATGCGACGCCCTTCCAGCTCGGCGAGTTTCTTTTCGGGCTCGTTGAGCGTCTTCATTTCCAGAGCCTGATGAAATTCTTTGACGACGGTTGAAGCGAACAGCGGCTTTGCCATGAACCTGTCGACGCCGGCCGCCATTGCCTCTTCGATGACGTCGTCCCAGCTGTAGCTCGTGAGGATGATGATTGCCGATTCGTTGCCGATGATGTCGCGGACGCGGCGGGTGACTTCGATGCCGTTCTCGTCGGGCATGCGCAAATCGATGAGCAATATGTTGTAGAGCTCGTGGCGTGCGCGGCGCAGTCGAACTTTTTCCACTGCCTCGCGTCCCGTCAATGACACGTCAGCGGCAATGCCGACCTCTTCGAGCACGAGCTTGGCGTGTTCGCAGGCGATGGGGTCGTCGTCAACGATGAGCACGTCCAAATCGCCGACCTCAATCTTCTTGCCCTTGACGGAGTCGAAACTCTTCGGTGAGTTGCGCAGCGTGACATTGACGGTGAACTCGGAGCCGACGCCCTTGTCGCTTTTGACGGAGATGTTGCCGTTCATGGTCTCGACGATGTTTTTGGTGATTGCCATGCCCAAACCCGTGCCGCCGTAAGCATTGGAAGTTCCCGAATCCTCTTGGCTGAACGGCTCGAAAATTTTGGTGAGATAGTCCTTGTCGATGCCGATGCCCGTATCTGTCACGACGAAGCGCAACGTGGACTTGTCCTCGAAGTTGGCGACGCGCTCCACGCGGAAGGTGATGTTGCCGCCGGAAGGCGTGAACTTAATCGCGTTGCCGATGATATTGATGAGCACCTGCTTGAGCTTCATCTCGTCGCCGATGTAGAAGTCGTCCACGCGCCCGCGAATCGTGCAGTCGTAATGCAAGCCTTTGTCGCGACATTGACCGGCGACCATTGTGTTGATCTCCTCCAACATGCCGCCGAAGGAAAATTCTTCGTGCTTGAGGATCATGCGTCCGCTCTCGATTCGGCTCATGTCCAGAATGTCGTTGATGATGCCCAGCAGATGACGGGCACTCGCTCCGATTTTCTCCAGGTACTCGCGGACTTTGTCGGGCAAGTCGGGTTCTTTCAGCGCGATGGTGTCCAGCCCGATGATTGCGTTCATTGGCGTGCGAATCTCGTGGCTCATTGCCGAAAGGAACGCGGTCTTGGCGACGTTGGCTTGATTGGCGATCTCCAAAGCGTTGCGCAACTGTTCATTCTTGGCAAACTGCGCGCGCTGAATCTTGGTCATGTCGCTTTTGAGCAGGATATAACTTTGTGCGGCGCGGTCAATCGTGTAGAAGACGAATCGCTTGTGAAAAATCTCGCCGTCGATGAAGCAACGGATATTGACTTCGTAGGGCTCGCGGGTCTTTGGAGCTTGAGCAACCTTCTCCAGCGTCAGAGCCTGATAGGATTTCTTGCGCTCGACAGTCGAACCGGTCAAGGCGGGCTTGACTTGCTCGTTGAGATAATCTGCGTAGCTGCCTGTGCGTTTGCGCGGGAAGATTGAGCCGCGGGGGATGTTGGCGTCGTCGCCGATGATGACGCTGTAATTGCCCCCGCCGATGTAAGCAATCATGTCGTATTGATCCGCGAGCACCTTGCCCAAAACTGCGCGGCTGATGACTTCGCGTTCGGCGGACGGATTTTCTTCGGCGGTGCAGTAAACGTAATCGGTACCGTCGTCATTAAAACGGGTGCACTTCACGGCGACGCGCAGACCGTTGCCTTTGAGCGTGCGCAGATTGACGGCGTCGGCTCGAATGAATTCTTCGGGGGCAAGCAATTCGTCGGCGCGTGCAATAATTTCGTCGGCAGTGCCTTCCAACATTCGCGCGAACCTCGGCGAACACCACACCGGCAAAAATTTTCCGTCGCCCGCCGATTTAAAGAGCACGGCACAGACGTCCTGCGCGGCAAAAATTTTTTCGCAGAGATTCGCTTTTAAGTCCGCCATCAATCAATCCTCAGAGCTCGGCAACCAAATCGTCGCGGATTTTTTTTATCGGCGCGTACATCGCCACATAGTCAACGTCTTTCTTGGCGCGGAGCATCTCGGTCATCTCGGAGAGCGGATCGTAAATGGTATTGAGCGCGAGATTGCCGACGACGCCTTTGAGCGCGTGGCAGTGTTCAAAGGAAGTCTCGTAGTCTTTGGCGGCAAGCGTCTCCTCCAGCTGATCGAAGGCGGGGTTCTTCAGAGCCATACCCAACATCTTGGCGAAGAAGGTCTTGTTGTTCATGCAGCGGGCAAGCCCCTGGCGTGCGTCAATCCCAAAATCTTTCAAGCGTTCAACATCTAGCATAAGTAGTTCCTCCTCGTAATGTTTAGTCTATTGTGATGAGTTCGTAATTCTCCGTGCCCATCTGGTGTTCTGCCATTGCCGACAGCTGGCGAAGACCGCCGCGGCTTTCGATGCGCTGAACGAGCGATTCTTTCTCCGGACCGGGAAAATTGTAGACCATGTCGACGGAAGCCTTGTCGATTGCCAAAATGTCCGTGGACGCGAGAATTCCCAGGTCGGGCATTTCGGGCGCAGTGGCACCTTGCCCCGCGCAGTCGCAGTCGATGCTGAGCCGTTGCAAGACATTTATGTAGACGATTTGCTTGCCGAAGTGGTCACAGATTGCTTTGCCGCTGTCGGCGAGCATCTCCATCAAACGTTCGCCCAAAACCCATTCGCCGAAATCTTCCAGCCCGTGCACCTGCCGCTTGCCAACCTTGCCGGAGGCGCAACCGATAGCGATGTTCTTCAACGAGCCGCCGAAGCCGCCCATTGCGTGCCCTTTGAAATGCGTCAACACAATCATAGAATCGTAATTTGTCAGGTGCGAACCCATAGCGACCTTCTTGAGGTGGAAGCCGCCGCTGACGGGGAAGTCAACGTCGCCATCCTCGTCGATGATGTCCACCGGACAAAATGTCCAGCCGTTGGTTTTGAGCACGCGCCGATGACCTTCCGTGGTTGAGCGCGGTCCGCCGTAAGCAACGTTCGCCTCGATGATAACCGAGTTGGGAACTTGAGCTTGAAACTCGCTCACCAGTTCCGGCGACAGGATATTGGGACCTTTCGGCTCGCCCGTGTGCAATTTGATGGCAACCTTGCCGGTTATGTCGGCGTTGATCTTGCGGTAAAGCGCGATGAGATGTTCGGCGTCGATGTGCCGGCTGAAGTAGACCGTAGCTTTTTCGGCGGGAGGAATTTTGTTCGCCACCGCCACGTTGCCTTTGTTCGCCGATTTATTTCCGCAAGCCGCAAGAGGACCCGTCAGCCCGATGAGACCGGCGATGCCCGCCAGCTTGACAAAATTTCTGCGCGTAAGTTTCATTTCCAACACCACCGTAAAATACTTCCGTTCGATTATAAATATTGCGTCGCCTTCAAGCAAGCGGGCGGGAAAAAATTTTTTTCCACCGCCGCAAAAAAAATCAGCCCGTCCCGTTGTTGGGACGAGCCGTTTTTTTTTTATGAACCGATCAATCTCTGAACTTGCAGGTAATTTGAGAGATGACGCCGTTGTAAACTTTGAACTCGATCTTCTTGGTGTGGTCGATGCTGTAGTATTCGTACTCAACGCCGCCGTCGTCATAGTCGACGAAATCCGCCGAACCATACGCGCGGTTTAGGACGTCCGCCGATTGACCGACGCGCACACCTTCGGGAGTAGGCATTGCGTTGCTGTACGTGGTGACTTTTTCAACGACTCCGTGTTCGATATCGACGTGGAAGTTCTGGTAAATCCAATCGTCGCCGTCCCGATATTGCGGTTGCCCGAAGTTGCTGGTTAATTGACTCACGCTCATGCCGGGGAAAACTCCGCCGACGATAACTTTGCCGGGCTCAACCGCCGCCATAGCCAGCGACGCGACGAACAGGACTGCTCCACAGATAAGGGTTGCAAAAAATTTTTTCACGGTGATGACCTCCTCGCTGATGTTGATATTTCTTTTGCACCTTATACGTCGTCGCGGGAGTTTCATTGCAGTTTGATTAAAATTTTTTGCGATTCAGTTGGCGAAGCGTTTGGCGAAGACGTCCTCGGTCTCCGGATAGCCGAAGTAGAAGCCCTGAATGATGTCGACGCCGCACACGTCGCGCAGATAGATGTAGGTCGCTTCGTCCTCGACGCCCTCGATGACGACTTCCATGCCGACGGCGTGGCAGAGCATGACGACGTGCTTGATGAGCTGGCGGTCGTATTCGCTGTTGAGCACGTCCTCGACGAAGACGCGGTCGATTTTGATTTGGTTGCAACGGAAATTCTTCAGGAAGCCGAGATTGGAATAGCCCATGCCGAAATCGTCCATAGAAATCTTTATGCCCAGGTCGTGGAAGGCTTGGAACTGCTTGTTGACGTAATCCCAGTCGTAAACGTTGTGGCTTTCGGTCAGCTCGAAGACGACGCGCCGCGGGTCAATTTGATGACGATCCAGACAATCCTTGACGAAATCGTAGAACGCGTGCTCCTCCAGCTGATAGAGCGAGATGTTGACGCTGACTTCGAATTCGGGCATGAACTCGTGCCACTTCTTGGCGGTCTTGACGGCGTTCTCGATGATCCAGTGCCCGACGGGGATAATCATGCGAGACTTTTCCAGCAGGGGAATGAACTGCATCGGCGCGACAACGGAGCCGTCGCGGTCATACCAGCGCAGCAGGGCTTCCGCGCCGACGAGCTTGCCGGTTTTGGCGTCCACTTGCGGCTGATAGCACAGGAAGAAGTCTTCACAGCCGCGGGCGATGGAATTTTGCATCAAGTTCTGCATGCCCAAATCGTAACGCCAACGATCATAAAATGCGCTGTCGAAGAAGGCGACCTGATCCTTGCCCTTCTGGCGTGCGAATTCCAACGCGACTTCAGCATAGCGCGTCAACGTGATCACGTCGTCGGCGTCGTCGGGATAGAACGCTGCGCCCGCGGACGCCGTGCAATAAATCGTGTCGTCGATGTTGCGGATCTCGCGCATGCAAAGCTGAATGCTGGAGAAAATTATTTCAATCTCTTCGGGGTAGACCTCCGAGACGAAGAACGCGAACATGTCGTTATCGAGCTTGTAGAGGCGAATGTCGGGCGGCAGGATGTTGGTGATGTCCTGCGCCAGCTGACGAAGTGCGTTGTCGCCGAATTCAAAGCCGTAAGTTTCGTTGATGAGCTGGAAGTTGTCGAGCCCGATCAAAATCACTGCGCCGTGAGCGTCGGGCGAAGAGTTTAGCTCCTTCATCAGCGCGACTTGGAAGGCGTTGCGGTTGAGAAGACCCGTGACGTAGTCTGCCTTTTGCTTGACGTCCATGCGGGCAATCACGCCGGCAACGAGTTCGGGCTGACCAAATTCGTCGGCACCGGCCGTCATGCGCAGGGTGACCCAGCCGTATTCGCCGTCGCGGTTGAGCAGACGGAATTCGCCGTAAACTTCCACGCCGGGCGCGGCAGAGTTCAGCTCCTCGAAGGCACCTTCCAAAATCTCGCGGTCGTCGTGCCAAACGAACGGTGTCAACAGCGCGGCAAAGTCTTCAACGAGAGTGTCGGGAAAGTTGAAGTCGCGCAGGAAATTCTTCGACAGCATAACCTGCCCCGCGCTCGGGTCTATGGCGAACAAATATTCGTCCGCGGAATTTTGCAGGGCGTCAAAGTAGCTTTTGATTCGGCTCAACGGAGAGTCTTCACCGAGTTGAAAAAAATTTGTATCCATAGCCATTCTTCCTTTTGAAATTTTTCGCTCTACATTTATCCTGCGAATTCGACGCAACGGCGAAACTTCCTGCAAAAAAATTATGCCCCCGTCGGAATTCGCAGGGGGCGCGGCGGCAAATTCTTTCGGTGCCGTCGTCAATCAGATGGTGAAAATTTCTTCGGCGATGCCGTCCCAATCGATGCCGAAAATTTTTGCGAGGAGTTCCTCTTCGGTGGCGGCTTCGATGTCGGCGGGCTTGAAGAGAATTTCCACGGGCTCGGCGTCAGAATTTTCTTCGGCGCGTTGACGGGCGTCTTCCAGGCGTTCACGTTGCTCAGCGGAAATTTTTTCGAGCTGTGCGAAAAGTTTGGTGTTGCCCTCGTCGTCGAAGGAGACAGCCAGCTGCGCGAACCGAACATCCTCGCCGAGATCGCGTTCGGAAATATTTTTGAGCATGTCGACCGCGCCGCCGACCTGCCCCATAACTTTCTGCGCGTAGTCGTCGTCGTCAGCCATGCGCTCAATTTCTTCGGGCGTGAAGATAACGGCGTAGTCTTTGGAACTGCCGGCAACCTGCGCGGCGTCGGGGCTGGACGAGACCGTGAAGTTGTAGTCGCCGTACTTTTCGCGCAGACCGTCGAGAAATTTTTGAGCCTTGGCGGAAAGTTTGGGCTCGTCGGAATTTTGCGCGACAGTCAGGGCGTTCAATCCCGCGTCGGAAATTTCAACCTTGTCAGCGAGCGCGGCGGGTGCGGAAGAATTTTTCGCGGGAACTTTTGCGGCGGGCGCGTTGTTGCCCGAAAGAGCCGCGGCGTAATTGGCAATCGCGTTAATCATGGCAGCTTCCTCCTTAATCAGAACCGATCCGTTGTCTTTGAGCGATTATAACATATTCCCGCCCGCGTTCAAAAAATTTTTTCAGTCGCCGCCGTCGCCGCCATCACCGCCGTCGTTGTCCGAGTCGTCGCGATTGTCGGCACCGTCCGCGTCGGAACTGCCGCCGCCTGGAAGAGCCCACGCCACCAAGATCACGACGATTACGAGCAGATAGGGCAGAAAATCCATCTTGATGCACCTCCCGAAAATTTTACGCGAACATTGACGCAAAAGAAAATCCCCCGTGCAATCACGAGGGAAATTTTTCGTCGTTCAGGAATTTTGTTCGCAGGTGTATGCCGCGCGCAGAATCGTCGCTTCGTCGAGGGCTTTGCCGATAAGCTGGAAACCGATTGGCAAACCGCCGCTCGTGACGCCGCAGGGGATTGAAATTCCAGGCAACCCCGCCAAATTCAGCGGCACGGTGCAGATGTCTTGCAGGTACATCTTGAGCGGGTCGGAAACCATTTCGCCGAGCTTGAACGCCGCGGTCGGTGCGGTCGGTGCCAAAATCAAATCCACAGTCTTGAAGGCTTCGGCGAAGTCGCGAGCTATGAGCGTGCGGACTTTGAGAGCCTTGAGGTAGTAAGCGTCGTAGTAGCCCGCGCTGAGCGCGTAGTTGCCGATCATGATGCGGCGTTTGACTTCTGCGCCGAACTTCTGCGTGCGGGTGTTGGTCATCATCTCGACGACGTCCGCGCCGTCGACGCGTGCACCGTAGCTGACGCCGTCGTAGCGTTCGAGATTCGTGGCGGCCTCGGCCGGTGCGATGAGGTAGTAGGTCGAGATTGCGTAGTCGGTGTGCGGCAGGCTGATATCGACGATGTGTGCGCCGAGCCGTTCGAGATTTTTTGCAACACGACGGACGGCGGCTTCAACTTCGGAATCGATGCCCGCGACGAAATATTCTTTGGGCAAGCCGATGCGCAAGCCCGTGACGTCGTTGACGAGAGCCGTCGTGAAGTCGGGAACCTGCGCGGCGGTCGAAGTCGAGTCCATGTCGTCGTGTCCGCTGATGGCATTTAGCACGAGCGCACAGTCAGTCACGTCGCGGGTGATGGGGCCAATCTGATCGAGCGACGAGGCATATGCAACGAGCCCGTAGCGGGAGACGCGTCCATAGGTCGGCTTCATTCCGACGACGCCGCAGAAACTTGCCGGCTGACGAATGGAACCGCCGGTATCCGAGCCGAGCGCGAAGACAGCTTCGCCAGCCGCCACAGCCGCCGCCGAGCCGCCCGAACTTCCGCCGGGCACGCAGTCGAGGTTGCGCGGATTGCGCGTGACGTGAAAGCCGGAGTTCTCCGTCGAGCCGCCCATTGCAAATTCGTCCATGTTCGCCTTGCCGATGAGGATTGGATTTTGCGCGGCGAGCTTGCTGTAAGCTGTGGCGTCGTAGGGCGGAACGAAGTCCTCCAAAATTTTCGACGCGCAGGTCGTGCGAATGCCGCGGGTGCAGATGTTGTCCTTGACGGCGCAGGGAATTCCTTCGAGCGCGGAAATTTTTTCGCCGCGGGAAATTTTTTCGTCAACTGCCTTCGCGTCGGCAAGAGCCTTCTCGCGGGTCACGGTCACATATGCACCGATTGCGTCTTCAACTTCATCAACGCGGGCAAGAACGTCGGCAGTGATCTGAGCGGCGGAAATCTCTTTCGCCGTCAAAAGGTCGTGCAGTTCGTGCGCCGTCATCTCGTTTAAGTTCAAATCATTTGCCCCCTTGGTGGCTGTCCCTCTCTGCGCTGTGAATGTCCTTGCTCATGTCGCGGTTGAAGTCGAGCTTCTGGAAATCTTCATCGGCCGGCAAGCCCATGCGGAAGGTGTCGGTCTTGTCGAAGCGAGCGGTGCCGCGTTTCAAGTTCAAGCCGAGCACGTGCCCGCCAAAAGTTTTGTCGTCGCTGATGAAGTGGAAATGCCAGCCGACGGAGTTGAGCGAGCTCATGAACGCGGGGCAATACAGCCCGACGACGGTGCCTTGGATATTTTTCTGAGCGGATTCCTTCTGCGTCGCCTTCAAGGATTCGACGAGCGTGGGATACGGTTTGCTTTGACCGGCTTCGCTGCGGACGTGAATTTCGTCGAAGGTGCCGCGCAGTTTGATGACGTAGAAACTGTTCGGACCGTGAGCCGCGACGAGCTCGTTGAACTTCGCTTCCAGCTCCGCCTGCGTGTTGACGTTGCGAAGGTCAATGTTGAAGTCTTCGTCAAAGAAGGTCACGTTGCTGAACGGAACGGTGACTTTGTCGGCGACGACGTTGACGCGGCAGTTTTGATTCGCGCGGTAGACAACGCCGTCAAGAACAATCATTTCGCCATCGAGCCCTTCGAACGTGCCAATGCCCGTATCGCCGACGGTCTTTAGCTGCTTGACGGTGATCGCGCCGTCGAAGTGACCCATAGCCAACGACTGCAACAGCGCGACCTGATAAACGGTTTCGCGGTTTTGATGTTGAACGGGTTGAGCGGCGTCAACGGTGTTGGCGAACATCATGCCCGCCGCGACAAGGGTTGCGAAAAACTTCTTCATAACAATTAAACCTCCAATACACGCGGAACTTTGAAGTAACCGTCCTCGGCGAGCGGCGCGTTCGACAGCGCAAGGTCGCGTGCCAATGACGGTTTGACTTCGTCAGCGCGGAAAACATTTTGAATCGGCAGGGCATACGTCGTCGGCTCAATGTCCGTCGTGTCGATTGCCTGCAGATTTTCCACATACGTTAAAAATTTTTCGAGCTGCGCTGTGACGTCTGGTGCCTCCTCGTCACTGATCCTGAGCCGCGACAAACTTGCCACGGTTCGGATATCCTGCGCGGAAACTTTCATCAATTGTACCTCCTATCGTCTTTGTTTGGTGTAATCGTTTAACGCGTTCATCAGCCTGTGCACCGGCCAAGCGAGCACGACTTGCATTATTGCCGCGGGCCAGAAGTCAAACTTCATAAACGCGATGAAATCTATCTGTCGTCCCAACATAAGCAGGAAGATTATCGTTATGGCGAAGTGCAGGGCAAGCGCGGGCACTGCGCTGATGACCGGAAGCAACGAGCGGTCGCGGAAGATGTTCGTCGAAAATTTCCCGAAGACCATTCCAGCCGTCATGTAGCTGAACGTCGCCAGCCCGAAGTATCCGCCCGTCGTCAAATCTTGCAACAACCCCGCCATGAATCCGAAGAACACTCCGAACTCGTGGCCGCGCAGATACGCCGCCGAGACCGTCAAGAGCAAAAGCAGGTTCGCGCTGAAGCCGTCGACATTCACGAACGTCAACAGCGACGTCTGCAATGCACAGCTCACGACGACCAACGCCGTCCACAGCCCGACAACCTTCATCGCACGACCTCCTCGACATTGCGCGGTGAACGTTCGTAATCGTCGGCAGGTTCCGTGCGCGTCGGCAGTGATTCTTCGGGGACGGGCGGCTGTTCATTGACGTAGCCTGCCTGCTCAAGCTGTTGCTGCTGAGTCTCAAGGACTTGTTGATGGGCGTCGAGAATCTGTTGGCGTGCTTGCTGAAGTTTTTCCGCCGTCGCATAAGGATCGGTCTCGGTGCCCGGCGTCTGTGCGGGCGGCTGAATGGGTTCGGGCGGTGCTTCGCGTGAGGCAACGATAACCGCGACGTCTTCGAGCTTCTGGAAGTTGACGGACGTTTCAATCGCGCAGAACTTCAACAGCCCGCCTTCCTCGTTGTGGATCTCGACGACCTTGCCGACGACGATTCCCTTCGGATAGACGCCGCCGAAGCCGCTGGTGACGACCATATCGTCAACGGCAACGTCCGAATCCTTCGGGATGTTGACCATGCGCGGGCGTGCGGGATTTTTCATGTCGCCTTCGACGATGCCCGCCACGCGCGACTCTGCACGCTGAATCAAAGTCCCAACCGAAGATCGCGGGTCAGTTAACAGCTGCACCTTCGACGAATTCAAACCGGCCTCCGTCACGTGCCCGACCAGACCGAGTTCCGTGACGACCGCCATGTTGTTTGCCACGCCGTCGAGAGTGCCGCGGTTGATGACGATTGTGCCCGACCACGACGCCGACTCACGTCCGATGACGCTTGCCGCAACCAAATCGAATTGAATCGCCGCCTGCTTATAATCGAGCAATCTGCGCAACCTCTGGTTCTCCGAGGCGTATTCCGACGCCGTCAAGTTTTGCGCACGCAGGATCTCGACTTCTTCGCGCAGGAGCTTGTTCTGTTCGTGCAGGTGCGAAATTTCCGTGATTGTGTTCTTCACGAAGGCAAGCTGACTGCCCACCCACGAGAACACGCGTTGGAACGGCGACAGCACAGTCATTGCGGCGTTATCGGCGGCGGGGGAGTGGAACTTGCCGCGCGCCGCGAAGAAGACGCAACAGAACACGCTGACGAACACGACAATCAGCGCGATAATCTTCTTGCCGGTCTGCTTGTCCTTGCGAACTTTGTTGCTCATTGTCTCAGCTTTTTGGATGTCATAACGACCCGCTTAAGCAAATTCATATCCTCCAACGAACGCCCCGTACCTTCGCCAACGCAACTAAGCGCGTCGTCGGCAACGATAACGGGCATGTTCGTTTCCTTGGAGATAAGTTTGTCCAGGTTGGCAAGGAGCGCACCGCCGCCCGTCATCATAATGCCGTGATCCATAACGTCGGCGGCAAGTTCGGGCGGAGTCTTCTCCAGCGTGCTTTTCACGGCGTCGACGATTTTGAACACGGGGTCACTTAAAGCCTCGCGTATCTCGCTGGACTTAACCTCGACGTTTTTGGGCAAGCCCGTAACCAAATCTCGCCCGCGCACCTGCATAGATTTATCGCGGTCGGAAGTCAGCATTGCCGTGCCGATGTTGATTTTGATCTCCTCTGCCGTGCGTTCGCCGATCATCAGGCTATAGACGCGGCGAATGTATTGGATAATCGACGAATCCATCTCGTCGCCGCCGATGCGAATGGAACGGCTGGTGACGATGCCGCCGAGCGATATGATTGCGATTTCCGTGGTGCCGCCGCCGATATCGACGACCATGTTGCCGGTCGCATCTTCAACCGGCAAGCCCGCGCCGATTGCCGCAGCCATAGGTTCTTCTATCAGGTACGCCTCACGAGCACCGGCTTGAGTTGCCGCGTCGATAACCGCACGTTTTTCGACTTCGGTGACGCCCGAAGGCACGCCGACGACCACTCGCGGCCGCACAAAAGATTTCGAGTTCATTGCCTTACGAATGAAGTAACGAAGCATTGCCTGCGTCACGTCGAAATCGGCAATGACCCCATCCTTTAGCGGGCGAATCGCGATTATGTTTCCGGGCGTGCGGCCAATCATTTGCTTTGCCTCTTCGCCCACGGCAAGCACCTCGCCCGTGTCACTTTTTATTGCAACGACAGAAGGTTCACGCAGGACAATCCCACGACCCTTGACGTGCACAAGAGTATTTGCCGTCCCCAGGTCTATTCCCATGTCGTGCGACAATCCGCCAAAAAAACCCCACATCTGAATGCTCCCTTCTTCGGTGAAAAATTTTCTGCCTGCGCTAAGCGGAATCATTCTATCATACATTTTACACTTTGCAAGAATAATTTGGCGGGCGCGGTCTCTGCTGTCGGTTGCTCACTGCGTTTGCGTTTAGATCTACTTTTCTTTGCCGGTCCAAAGAAAAGTAGCAAAAGAAAGGACCTCCGAGCCGGCAACGACGCATCACGTCGTCGTATGCCGGCGGCCGCCCATCCATGGGCGGCCGTGTTGTCGGCTTCGGTGATGGCGGCGGCGTTGAAAAATTTTGGGCGGCGTGATAAATTTTGGCGCGACAGAATTTTTTTTCGGGAGGGAATTTATATGGCGATACTGGTTTGCGGCGGCGCGGGCTACATCGGCTCGCACACGGTGCGTCAGCTCGTTGCGGCGGGCGAGGACGTCATCGTTGCCGACAATTTTAGCACGGGGCACCGACGCGCGATTGATCCTGCCGCGAAAATTTACCGCTGCGATATCCGCGACAAGGACGCGCTGAAAAAAATCTTCGCCGCGGAAAAAATTGAGGCGGTCATTCATTTCGCGGCGTTCATTGAGGCGGGCGAGAGCGTTCGAAAGCCGCTCAAGTACTTCGACAACAACGTCTGCGGCACGGAAATTTTGTTGGAGGCTATGGTTGAAGGCGGCGTCGATAAAATTATCTTCAGCTCAAGCGCGGCGGTCTATGGCGAGCCCGAACGCATTCCCATCGACGAGGACGATCAGACTTTGCCCGTCAACCCCTACGGTTCTTCCAAGCTGATGATGGAGATGATGATGCGTTCGGTTGCCGCGGCTCACTCCGTCAAGTTCGTCAGCCTGCGCTACTTCAACGCGTCGGGGGCGATTGAGGACGGTTCCATCGGCGAAGACCATCACCCCGAAACGCATCTGATCCCGCTGATTTTGCAGGTGCCGCTCGGTCAACGCGACAACATCACCGTCTTCGGCACGGACTATCCCACGCCCGACGGCACGTGCATTCGCGATTATGTTCACGTGTTGGATTTGGCGGCGGCGCACTTAAACGCGTTGAACTATCTGCGCGGCGGCGGCTCGTCAGATTTTTTCAACCTGGGCAACGGACGCGGCTTCAGCGTCCGCGAAATCATCGACGCGGCGGAAAAAATTGTCGGCAAAAAAATTTCCACTGTCTTCGGCGAACGGCGACCCGGTGATCCCGCGCGACTGATTGCTTCGGGCGCGAAAGCTCGGCGGATTTTGAACTGGACGCCGCGTTTCGACGACGTGGAAAGAATTATCGCCACTGCCTGGCGTTGGCACTCGACCCATCCGTTCGGCTACGGCGATTGAAAATTTTCGGCGGCTGTGATATTTTAGGCGTCAATCAATATCATGAGGAGGAACCACTTTGAAACGAATCAAATCGTCTGCCGGCAAACATAAACCGCGCGAAGCATCGCCCGCCGTTCAAGCACCGATTGCGCCCGTCGCGGCAGTGCCGACCGTCAGCGTCATTATCCCGATGTACAACTCCGAGCGATATATCGGCTCGTGCGTGGCAAGCGTGCTCAACCAGACGCTCAAGAATTTGGAAGTTGTCTGCGTGGACGACTGCTCAACCGACAACACCGTCAAAATCGTCAGCGAGATGGCGCAGAAGGATAACCGCATTCGTCTCATTCGCCACGGAAGGAACTCCGGTGCGGCAGGTCAGCCGCGCAACACCGGCATGCGCATGAGCCGCGGCAAATACATCGGCTTCCTCGACAGCGACGACATGTACACGCCCACGGCTATGGCTGAACTCGTCGAAGTCGCCGAAAAGTTCCAAGCCGACGTCGTTCACACCGAGCAGGTCTACTTCCCCGAAAATCAAGTTATCGACGTGACGCCCGAAACCAAGTTCACCACCTTCAGCAAGGAGAAGGGCGGCTTCTGCACCGAGCCGACGCTTGAGACCGACAACCTTGCCCAGCGCGTCCAGATGTTTTGCACGGGACGGCTCTTCGGTTGGGTGCACAACAAACTTTACCGCCGCGATTACCTGATGGAAAAAAATCTGCGCTTCGACGACTTGTTGACCAGCGAGGATATCGTCTTCTACTTCAAGGTCGTGTGCACTGCCCCGCGCCTCGTGCGAGTACCAAACATCATATACATCTATCGCCACAACCCCAACTCAATCACGCGCAAGATGGTTTCCATTGAACAGAGCCTGCACGCCCTCACTCACCTGATGATCGAAGGCTCCAAGGTTATGGACGACTTCATGGCGGATTACACGTTCTTCGTCAAGAACCCCGCCTATCGCCAGCTGCCGATTGATTACATCGTTCAGCAACATTTGATCTGGACGCAGCGTTTCTACGACAAATACACCACCGCGCAGCTCGACGCGCTGATTCGCAAGGAGCTCAGCAAATATTGCGGGGACTTCGTGCCGTTCTTCGCGTATCTGTACGGCGCGATTCACAACTACCGCCAGCGGCTCATCAACTTCGACAAGCAGGTCAAAGAGCTTCAAGCCAAGCTTCCGCCCGAAACGAAATGATTTGCCCGCCGCCACGTAAAGGAGTCGTCTCATGCAAAAGAAAAATCGTCATCCGAAAAAATCCGTCGCACCCGTCGCGGAAAAAATTCCGCTCGTCAGCGTCATTATCCCAATGTTCAATTCCGAACGATATATCGCCGACGGACTAGACAGTTTGCTGGCGCAGACCTTCCAAAATTTTGAAGTTGTTGTCGTCGACGATTGCTCCACCGATAACAGCGTCGAAGTCGTTGAAAGTTTTTCCGAACGTTTCGGCAGACGACTCCACGTCCTCAAGCTTCCAAAAAACAGCGGCACCCCCAACGCTCCGCGCAACGTTGGCATTCAGTTCGCACGCGGAAAGTATATCGCGTTCCTCGACAGCGACGACCTTTATTACACGAAAACCGCGCTTGAGGAATTGGCTGCGCTTGCCGAAGAACATCAGGCGGACGTCGTTCACACGGATACTTTTTTCATGGCAAATGACAAGCCGGGAAATTTCTCGCCCGCCGATTTAATAATCTGTCAGCGACAAAAACTGCCGCCTTTGAGTGCGCCGACGTTTGAAACGCCCGACCTGGCACAACGAATTCGTCAATGGGTAAATCGCGGCTACAACTGGGAGCCGTTCACGATGTTTTGCAAAAGAGATTTTTTGATTGCCAAGCAAATTTATTTTCCGGAAATGCTCAATGACGGCGACAGATTGTTCAGCTTCCGGCTACTGTGCTTGACCGAAAAATTTTTGCGCGTGCCGAACGTTATTTACATTTTCAGACAGCGAGCCGATTCGGTCTCACATAAAAAATTTCCCACGCCGGAGCAACACTTCAACAAATGGTTCCACGTTTTGCGTGACGGAATCAACGAATTTGAACGCATCATGGCGTCAGTGGATTTTTTCGACAAGCGACCCGATTATCATTACGCCGTGCTGAATTTTTTTGCGCAAGAAATGTTTTGGCAGTTGTCGCCGCATAATTTGCGACTCCCTTTATTTGCGTTCGACGACATGCTCAAGAAAGAATTTTCGTCCGACGACGCGCCGCTTGCCGCGTATATGTTCAACACGCTCAATATTTACCGATTGCAGATAATGGAACTTCAGCAGGAACTTAACGCGCTGAAACAATCCCGCTGAAAAAAATTTATCCCCGCTGCGTGACGGGGATTTTTTAGTTTGCGGCGGATAATTTCTTCGCACGGTCGGCGGTGATTAGGGCGTTGATGATTTCGTCTAGGTCGCCGTTCAAAACCGCGTCGAGCTTGTGGAGCGTCAGCCCGATTCGGTGGTCGGTGACGCGTCCTTGCGGAAAATTGTATGTGCGGATTCTGCCGCTTCTGTCGCCCGAACCGACTTGCAACTTCCGGTCCGCGGCAATTGCCTCGGTCTGTTCACGCAACGCCAAATCTTTCACGCGGGCACGAAGGACGCGCATAGCCTTCTCCTTGTTCTTGAGCTGGGACTTTTCGTCTTGGCATTGAACGACGACGCCCGTGGGCAGGTGAACGATTCGCACGGCAGTTTCCGTTCGGTTGACATATTGACCGCCCGCGCCGCTCGCGCAGTAAGTGTCGATTCGCAGGTCTGCGGGGTTGATGGTGACGTCGACTTCAGCGGCTTCGGGCATGACGGCGACGGTGACCGCGCTGGTGTGGATTCTGCCGCCGCTCTCGGTGACGGGCACGCGTTGCACGCGATGAATGCCGCTCTCGTACTTGAGTCGGCTGTAAGCACCCGCGCCGTCCACAGTGAAAGAAATTTCCTTGATGCCGCCCAACGTCGTGGTGTTGGACTCGACGACATCCACGCGCCAACCTTGCCGCTCGGCGTAGCGTGTGTACATGCGGAAGACGTCGCCGGCAAAGAGCGTCGCCTCTTCGCCACCGACGCCGCCGCGAATTTCCATGATAACGTTGCGGTCGTCGTTGGGGTCTTTTGGCAACAGCAACAGCGGCAATTCGGCATCAAGTTCGGCTTTGGCGTGGCGCAGGTCGTTCAGCTCTTCCGCCGCCAAAAGTTTCAGGTCGTCGTCGCGCGAAGTCTCCAGCAAAGTTTTGTCCTCGTCGATTTGCTCAAGCAGTCGTCGATATTGGCGCACCTTCTTGATGATGGGTTCAAGCGCAGCGTGTTCGCGAGTGAGTGCGGTGAATTTTTCCACGTCCGCGATTGTTGACGGGTCGCCCAGGCGCGATTCGATTTCGCCGAAATGATCTTCCACCGCCCGAAGTTTTTCAAGCATGCGCGTCACCGTCCGTGATTGCGGCTTCGAGCGTGTGCCAAGCGAGCGTCGCGCACTTGACGCGGGCGGGCATGGTCGAAATATTTTTGAGCGCGGCGGCGTCGTCGAGGGCGGCAAGTGTGTCGTCGTCGGTGATGTCGCCGTGAATCATCGCGATAAAAATTTCGGCAAGCCTCTTCGCTTCGGTGATGGGTTTGCCGCGCAGAAGCTCAATCATCATGTCGGTGGACGCCTGAGAGATTGCGCAACCCGTCCCGCCGAACGACGCGTCGACAATCTTTCCGTCGGCAATTTCCAGCTGCAAGGTTATGTCGTCGCCGCAAGATGGGTTATGACCGCGTTCGGTGTGCGTGGCGTGCGGCAAGGTTCGTCTGTTTTCGGGCGAGCGGCTGTGTTCGGCGATGAGTTCAGTGTAAATGTTTTCAAGCAAGATGCATCACGCTCCTAACGGATTGCACGGCGTCAAGCAGGCGTTCGACGTCGCGGCGCGTGTTGTAGAAGTAGAAGCTGGCTCGGCACGTTGCGGATTGCCCAAGATATTTCGTCAGCGGCTGTGCGCAATGATGACCGGCACGAATAGCGACGCCCGCCGCGTCGAGAATCGTTGCCACGTCGTGCGGATGAACGTCGCGGATATTGAACGAGATGATTCCGATTTTGTTGGCGACGTCGCAACCGTACAGTTCGACATAGGGCAGACGTTTCAACTCGGCGATGGCGAAGGTCGTCAGGTCGCGTTCAATGCGTTCAATCTCGTCGAAGCCGACGCCGTTGATGTAGTCGATTGCCGCGCTCAAGCCGGCCGCTCCGCCGACGTTCTGCGTGCCCGCCTCAAATTTTTGCGGCAGCTCGGCGAAGGTCGTTTCCTGTTCGGTGACGTACTCAATCATATCGCCGCCGCGAAGGAACGGGGGCATTTCGTCCAGCAGATGACGCTTGCCGTAGAGGACGCCGATTCCCATGGGCGAGAGCATTTTGTGACCGGAGAACGCCAGAAAGTCCGCGTCAAGGTCGCCGACGTCAACGGGGACGTGCGGAACGGATTGCGCACCGTCGACGACGATGACCGAGCCGACTTCGTGAGCACGCGCCGCCAGAGCTTTGATGTCGTTGACGATGCCGAGCACGTTGGAGATGTGAGTGACGGCGAAAATTTTCGTTCGCCGCGTCAGCTTCGCAGCGATGTCTGCGGCGGAAAGGTTGCCGTCCGCGTCGAGGTAGACGTAATTGAGTTTGGCACCCGTCGCGCGTGCAACCATCTGCCAGGGCACCAGGTTGGAATGGTGTTCGGCAACGGTGATCAGAATTTCGTCGTCGGCATGAAGATTAGTCAACCCATAGCTGTAGGCGACCAGGTTCAACGATTCGGTGGCGTTCTTGGTGAAAATAATTTCGCGCCCGTCAGCACCGATGAAGTCGGCAACTTTGCGGCGGGCGTCCTCGTAGACTTTGGTCGCCTTGACGCTCAGCTCATAAACGCCGCGGTGAGGGTTGGCATTGCAACCGCCGTAGTAGCCGCAGATGGAACGAACGACGCCTTCGGGCTTTTGAGTGGTCGCGCTGTTGTCGAGATAGGCGAGCGCGTTTCCGTTCATCTTGCCGCGCAATATCGGGAAGTCGTTCAAAAAGTTTTTAGTCACGGTCAAGCCTCCTCCTCAACGTGTCGGACAGTTCGGCGCGAAGATTTTCGTCGGTGATCTTGTCGACAACGGGTGCGAACGCCGCTTCGACAATCAGCCGCCGAGCCTGCGACGTGTCGAGTCCGCGACTCATCAGGTAAAAAATTTTTTCCTCGTCCAGCTTGCCGACGCTAACGGCGTGATGACCGTCCACTTCGTCTTCGGCGGCGAGCATCAACGGCACGGAACGATTGCGCGTGCCCGACGACAAAACGACGACTTCTTCCACTTCGCGCCCGACGGAACCTTTGGCACCGCGTTGAAAGTCGAGCGTCCCGCGGAAAATTTTATCGCAGCTGTCGGTCAAAGCTCCGCGCACAGTCATCGTCGCCGAAGTCTGTTTGCCGCGCTGACGAATGACATAATTGTAATCGAGCCGCCGCGTGCCGAAGCCGAAGTAAACCGCCGTCAAGTCCGCAGTAGCTTCGTCGCCGGTCAAATCAATCTCCACGTCCGCCGAGCAATTGCCGCCGCCCACGTCCGCCGCGACGAACTGAACACGTGCGCCCTTGCCGACGGAAATTCTCACGCGGCGAGCTCTGTCGTCGTCAGCGGTGTTCACGTCAAACACGGTGTGCGTCTGTCCGTCGGGCACGCTGATAATTTTTTCGTCGACGGGCGCGGCTGTCTCCATGTCGTTAATGCCGAGCCACCGCCACGAGCGCAAAGGTATCCGCGCAAAAATTTTCTCGTCCACAGCTCTCCCTCCATTTGCAAATCATTGTACACGTCACGCGAACCGATTCAGTTGCGCCAGTGCCAGCTTGATGAGCCGGTCGACTGTGGCATCGGGCGGGGAATTTTGCAACGCCGTTGAAATTTCCGCCGCGCTGTAGCCCAAAGCCTCCAGAGCTTCGGACGCCTCTTGCAATGCCGCCGACGGGGTCGGTGCCGATTGAATCTGCGCGGGAAAATTTTCGGCGAGTATTAGGATTTTTTCCTTGAGCTCCAAGACGATTCGTTCGGCGGATTTTTTTCCGATGCCAGGCAGCCGCGTCAGGGTCTTCACGTCTTGAGCGGCGACGGCGCGCGCGAAGTCTGCCGCGGAAATTTTCGACACGATTGCCAGCGCAGACCTTGCCCCGATTCCCGAAACCGTCAGCAACAATTCAAACAGCTCGAACGTCGTCCGCTCCGTCATGCCGAAGAGATTGATGGCGTCTTCGCGAACGGCGGTGTGAATGAAAAATTCCGCCGCCGCTCCAACCGACAGAGTTTGCCGCGTCCTCTCGTCAACGAAAATTCTGTAGCCGACGCCGTTGACGTCGAGTATGCAGGCGTCGCCGAAGACGAACTTGACCTTGCCGCTAAGGTAACCGATCATCGCTCACGCCTCCAAAAAATTCCTGCGCATGGGCGAGTTAGCCTCATACCCCGCGGCGATTGCGATAGCCAAAGCGTCGGCAGCGTCGTCGGGCTTGGGCGGGGCGTCCAGCTCCAAAATTCTCGTGACCATGCCGATGACCTGAGCCTTGTCCGCGCCGCCGTAACCGGTGATCGATTGCTTGACCTCGTTGGGCGTGATCTCTATGACGTCCAAATTATTTTGCGCCGCGCTCAACAGCACGATGCCGCGAGCCTGACCGACGGGGATGGCGGTGGTTGCGTTCCTGCCAAAGAAAAGTTTTTCCACGCCCATAACGTCGGGGTGGAAAGATTTTATCAGCGCGTCAAGTTCCGTGTGAATCTTTAGCAGACGGTCTTGCATGCGGGCTTTGGGGCTGGTGGTGATGACGCCGAAACTTTTGGCGACGAGCCGTCCGTTGTCGTGTTCAACCAAACCGTAGCCGCAGATTGCAGAGCCGGGGTCGATTCCCAACGCCAACATCACTCGGCGAACTCGTAATTGCCGTAAACATTTTGAACGTCGTCGTCCTCGTCGAGCGCGTCCAAAAGTTTTTGCATCTTCTCGGCGTCCTTGTCGGACAGGGTGACGGTCGTGTCGGGCACCTGCGTAATCTCAGCGGTGGCGGTCTCGATTCCCTTTTCGGCAAGCGCGGCCTCAATCGCGTTGAAGTCGTCGGGGTCAGCGGTTATCTCGAAGGCGTCGTCGTCTGCGCTGAAGTCTTCGGCACCGGCGTCCATGGCAATTTCCATCAGCGCATCTTCGTCGTCGAAGGTCTCCTTGTCCACGGTGAAGACTGCCTTCTGCTTGAACATCCAGCCGACGCAGCCGTTCTCGCCGAGGTTGCCGCCGTGCTTGCTGAAGATGTGGCGAATGTTCGCCGCCGTACGGTTGCGGTTGTCGGTGAGGATATCGAGCATCAGAGCCGCGCCGCCGGGGCCGTAGCCCTCGTAAGTGATCTCTTCGTAGTTTGACGTGTCGGACGCGCCGAGCCCCTTTTGAATCGCGCGGTTGATGTTGTCTTTGGTGACGTTGTTGGATTTCGCTTTCGACAGCGCGAGCTTTAGGCGCATGTTTCCGGTCGGGTCTGCGCCGCCCATCTTCACGGCGATTGTGATCTCGCGGCTGATCTTGGTCGTCATTGCCCCGCGGATTGCGTCGTTGGCTCCCTTCTTGCGTTTAATCGTCGCCCACTTGGAATGTCCTGACATATCTTGTTCGCTCCTCTGCTGAAATTATTTTGACCGCAACGCGGTCGGGTTGTGTGCTCAGGAAACGGGCACGGTCACTTGCCGACATAACGATAGACTTCCGTCCAGCCTCTGCCTTGCGCTTCATAGAAGTCGATCTCGCCGCCTTGGTCGCCCGTCTCATAGTGACCTTGATTTTTGGGATTGTTCACGCCGCGAGCTTCAACCGTCTTGCCGTCGCCCATGTAAATCGCCACGTGGAATTGCGGGCGGCAAAGAATATCTCCGCGGCGCAGGTCGTTGCAAACTTGAGCCCACGGAAATTTTTGCCAGCCGCCGAGCGTTTGCAAGTCCGCCCAAATGGTATCGGCGTCGCCGCTGAGCTGTCTGCCGCCGTATCGAGCCATGTACGCGGGATTTTTTTCCCAGGCACCGATGATATCGAAGCCCGCTTGTTGAAAGGCGTGATAGACCAGCGACGAGCAGTCATAGTCGGGACCTTCGCGGCTGCCCGTGTAAGGTCTGGCGGGCGTAGCGTTCTCTGCGCCCTGCGAATAGCCGCACGCGGGGTTGTTGGCAATGTCAATCGCCCAGCTAACGGCGGACTCCACGCGCGAATCGATTGCTTGCGCCGAAGAATTCATCACGGTCATCATAACGAACATCACCGCCGCAAAAATTTTTTTGGTCATGCGTTCATCACTCGGAAAAATTTTTTCTTGCCTTTGCGGACGACGGCAGCACCGTCGACAAAATCGTCAGCCGACAAAACGTAATCGACGTCGGAAATTTTTTCGTCGTTGAGCGTCAAACCGTTCTGCGCCATGAGCCGACGACCCTCCGCCTTGGATTCGATGATCTTCGCCGCGTGCAGGACGTCCAGCAACTTGCGACCGACGGCGTCAGAGATTTCGACGCGCGGCATGTTCTCGGACGATTGCCCCGCAAAAATTTCTGCGGCGGCGGCTTGAGCTTGGTCTGCGGCTTCGACGCCGTGCACGAGCTTGGTGACTTCATACGCCAAAATTTTCTTCGCATCGTTGATTTGCGCGCCTTCCAAACTCGACAGGCGGTTAACTTCGTCCATCGGCAGGAACGTCAGCAAACTCAGGCACGTCTTGACGTCGGCGTCGTCGACATTGCGCCAATACTGATAGAAGTCGTAGGGCGAAACCTTATCGGCGTCGAGCCAGAGCGCACCGCCGGCAGTCTTGCCCATCTTCGTGCCGTCGGATTTTAGCAGCAACTTGTTCGTCAGCCCGTAAGCCGCGCGACCGGTTTTGCGGCGGGTGAGTTCAACGCCCGCAATGATATTCGACCACTGATCATCGCCGCCCATCTGCAAGACGCAATCGTAATCGCCGTTGAGCTTGTAGAAGTCGTAAGCCTGCATCACCATGTAGTTGAACTCCAGGAACGTCAAGCCCTTCTCCCAGCGTTGCTTGTAGCATTCGGCGGCGAGCATGCGGTTGACGGTGAAGTGTGCGCCGACTTCGCGCAGCAGATCGATGTAGCCGAGCTTGCGGAGCCAATCGCCGTTGTTAACCATCAGAGCCTTGCCGTCGCTGAAGTCGATGAAGCGTGCGATTTGTTCTTTGAAGCGATTGCAGTTGTGTTCGATAGTCTCGTCAGTCATAACCTTGCGAAGATCACTGCGTCCCGAAGGATCGCCGACGGTGCCCGTGCCGCCGCCGACCAAGCAAATCGGGCGGTGCCCTGCCCGTTGCATGTGAGCCATCACCATCAGCGCGATGAAGTGCCCCGCGTGCAAGCTGTCGGCCGTGGGGTCGAAGCCGATATAGAACGTGACCTTCTGCGAGCCGAGGAGCTTACGGACTTCTTCGGCGTCGGTGCACTGCGCGATGAACCCGCGCTCCGTCAAAGTGTCGAATACGTTTGCCAAAATGTTTGCCTCCTTTTTCACGCGGGCATTATATCAGACAACCAACCGCGGTGCAAAAATTTTTCGGCGGCGATTGTCTTCGCGGCGTTATGTATGCTCACTGCGTTGGCGGTTATATCTACTTTCTTTTGCCGGCAATGTGCGGTTGTGTTGTCGCTGACTTCAACGGGTGACGATTGTTGGTTGCCAAAAATTTTTCGGCAGCAGGAAAATCACGTATTCGGCAGAAAGTTCCACGCGTAGCAATTTTGGGGGTGAAGGTCTTGGCAATCTTCTCGGCGGAAAGCAAACGTATCTTGCGACGAATAGACCTGCCGCTTCTTTTGGCGGCGGGGGCGATAGTGATATACGGGCTGGTCATCATCTCAAGCGCGACGCACATCAACACGCCAGGCGACGAACGTTTTTGGTATGTGCAACGGCAAGGGCTCTTTGCCCTGGTCAATGCGCTCGTGGGCATATTGTTCATGCAGTTCGATTATCGCGGGCTAAGTCAGCACGGAAAAGTTCTCTACGTCTTCAACCTGGTGATGTTGGTGGCGGTTATGTTGTTCGGTCACGCGGCCTTGGGCGCACAACGTTGGATACAAATCGGTCCGATAAGCATTCAGCCTTCGGAGTTCAGCAAGCTCATAATGATCATCTGCCTGGCGTCGATACTCGAAGATAGAATGGGTCGGCTCAATTCTGTGCAGGCCTTGCTGCCGATTGCCGGCTACGTGGGGCTGCCGTTCCTGCTGGTGCTCAAGCAACCGGACCTTGGCACGTCGCTTGTGTTCATGGCGATTTTCTTCGGAATGGTCATCGCTTGCGGCATGCCGTGGAAATATTTCATCGGCATAATCCTCGCAAGCATAATGTCGTTGCCGCTCTTGTGGCAGTTCCTCAAGGATTATCAGAAAATGCGAATCATGGTCTTCCTTGATCCTAACGTCGATCCGCTCGGCAGTGGCTATCACATCATCCAATCGAAGATAGCCATAGGGTCGGGCATGCTCTTTGGTAAGGGGCTGTTCGAGGGCACGCAGAGCCAGCTTAACTTCCTGCCCGAAAATCACACGGACTTTATCTTCGCGGTCGTCGGCGAGGAACTCGGTTTCGTTGGCGCGGTCATTCTGTTGTTGCTGTATCTGATCGTTCTTTGGCGCGGCATACAAATTGCCAAGGACGCCGGCGACGTCTTCGGGCGTCTGCTTGCCGTGGGCATAACGTCAATGCTTGCCTTCCATGTGCTGGTTAACGTCGGAATGACGACCGGCATTATGCCCGTGACGGGAATTCCTCTGCCGCTTATGAGCTACGGTATCAGTTCATTGACGACGAACATCTTAGCGATTGCCATCCTGATGAACATCCACATGCACAAGCAAAAATTTATCTTCTAGGTGACGACATGAAAAATATTTTTGAGCTGACCAAACCCGCCAGATATACGGGCGGCGAATTCGGCAGCGTCACTAAAAATTTCGACCAGACGAGCTGTCGCATAGTCCTTGCCCTGCCCGACGTCTACGAGGTCGGCATGAGCAACCTGGGCTTGGCGATTCTGTATTCGATCCTCAATCACCGCGCCGATACTCTTTGCGAGAGGGTCTACGCGCCGTGGACTGACGCCGAAGAAATTTTGCGAGCCGAAGGACATAAGCTGTTCGCGCTCGAATCCAAACGCCCCGTCCGTGATTTCGACTTCGTTGGCTTCTCTTTGCAATACGAAATGATTTACACCAACGTCCTCAACATGCTGAACCTGGCGAACATTCATCTGCACGCGGCCGACAGGTCTGACGACGAGCCCTTCGTCATCGGCGGCGGTCCGTGCGTCTACAACGTCGAGCCCGTCGCCGATTTTTTTGATCTGTTCATCGTCGGCGAGGCTGAAGAAATTTTCGCCGAGGTCGTCGAAGCTTTCATCGCGTGGAAAAATTCGGGACGCATTGGCGGACGGCGTGGTCTGCTGAAAATTTTGGCGGGCATTGCGGGAATTTACGTGCCGAGCTTCTACGAGCCGAGCTACGACGGCGAAGACTTCATCGGGCTGAAAATTTCCGAGCCATCTGCCCCGCCGAAGATTCTCAAGCGCATCGTCCGCGACTTCGACGCCACGCCGACCGTTGACAAACCCGTTGTGCCGTTCATGGAAATCGTTCACGACCGCGCGATGTTGGAGCTGTTCCGCGGCTGTTCACGCGGTTGCCGATTTTGTCAGGCGGGCATGACGTATCGACCGGTGCGCGAGCGTCGCGAAGAAACTTTGCGGAAAATTGCGCGGCGGCTGATTGATTCGAGCGGCTGGGACGAAATTTCCTTGACGTCGCTGTCGAGTGCGGACTACTCGTGTCTGGCGCGGCTGATTGACGATTTGCAACGAGACTTCCGCGCCGAGTTTGTTGGCTTCTCATTGCCGAGCCTGCGCGTCGATAGCTTTTCGATTGACCTTGCCGAAAAAGTTCAAGCCGTGCGAAAGAGCGGGCTGACCTTCGCGCCTGAAGCCGGCACGCAACGACTGCGCGACGTCATCAACAAGAACGTCACCGAGCAGAATTTGTTGGACGCCTGCGCCGCCGCCTTCGCCAAGGGCTGGAAGACCGTCAAGCTGTATTTCATGATGGGTTTGCCGACGGAGACCGACGAGGACATCGCGGGCATTGCCGAGCTTGCGCACAAGGTTGCCGAGCTTTACCGCACGATAAAACATCGCCGCGACGTCAAAGTCACGATTAGCGTTTCCTGCTTCGTGCCCAAGCCGTGGACGCCGTTCCAATGGTCGGGACAAATTTCGGCAGAGGAATTCGAGCGGCGACAACTTCTGCTGAAGTCTTTGATACGCGACAAGGCAATCACCTACAACTATCACAACGCGCGGCTGTCGGTTTTGGAAGGAGCTTTGGCACGCGGCGACAGGCGATTGGCGCGAGTGATTGAAACGGCGTGGAGACTCGGCGCGAAGTTCGACGGCTGGTCGGATCTGTTCAAGCCCGACGTGTGGGCTGAGGCGTTTGCCATCTGCGGCATTGACCCGAAATATTTCAGCGAGCGCGAACGAAATTTTTGGGAGCCGCTGCCGTGGGAACACACATCGCCCGCCGTGAATGTTAGCTTCCTTCGCGACGAGTGGGAACGTTCGCAGCTTGCACAGACCACGCGCGATTGTCGGCGAACGAGTTGCACGGGTTGCGGCGTCTGCATGAACTTGGGCGCAAACGTCGTGGACTTTGCAAACGCTGAACTTCCGCCGCCCGAAAATTTTCCCGAAGCCGAGCCGAAGACCTTTGCCCCGACGAAATACCGCGCACAGATTCGCAAGGGTCGTTCAATCGCCGTGTTGAGCCATCTCGATTACATGAACGTCTTCATGCGCGCGCTGATTCGGTCGAAGTTGCCCGCCGCCTGGAGCGAGGGCTTCAACCCGCACCTGAAGGTTTCGTTCGCCACCGCGCTTGCCGTCGGTTGCGCGAGCGATTGCGAATACGTGGACTTCGAGCTGACCGCGCCGATTGACGAGCTGACCGTTGCCGAGCGGCTCAACGAACAACTTCCGAGTGGCGCAGAAATTCTTCGGCTCAAGAAACTTCGCGGCAAGCCCAAACCCGTCATGAGCCTGGTCGACACGTCGCGCTACGAGGTCCGTCTGCCGTTCGACGAAAAATTTTTCCCCGCCGCGCAGATTTCTGTCGACGCCTTCAACGCCGCTAGGGAGATTCCATTCACGCGCGTGACCCCGAAAAAAATTCGCGAGCTGGAACTCAAACGCTACCTTGCCGAAGATGTTCGCCTGTCGATGTCGGACGAGCTCATCATAAAATTTTCGACGCGCATCACGCCCGAAGGCTCAATCAAACCGTCAGAAGTTCTGCAGATTTTGCGCGAGCGTTTCGACTTCCCGAACGACTTCACCGCCGCCAAAATCAACCGCACGGAACTTTTGCATGCGGGAAAAAATTTGCTGGATGTTTGACAAAGTTCCCGACGCGTGATAAAATCCGCAGACTTCAATCGAAGGGGATGTAATGGTTTCGACGGGGATGGATGACGTTCGATAAGCGAGCGGCGGGCTCCTCGAACCGCCTTAGCAAGGGGAAAACTTAATCATAACTGCGAACGAAGAGTACGCACTGGCGGCTTAACGCCACGTCGCCCGACTGATTCCGCCCGTCAGGTCGGTCGCGACGCCAACAACGGGCTCACCGCGCTTGAGAGCACTGCAGGGCGCGGGAACTTCCAAAGTGCTGGGTCGTGCGAAGGTTGTCATTGAACTTCGTCCGGCTGAGATCGATCAATGACTGCGCTCGGAGAAAGTCTTGCGGCAACATTTTCGGACAGGAGTTCGATTCTCCTCATCTCCACCAAAGACAACAACAAAGCCCGAAGGTCAAACCCTCGGGCTTTTTGCGTTGCGGTTTATGTCAGTCGTTAATCGGTCGCTGATAGAAGAACGGCTTATAGGTGACGTAGCCCATCTGCCGCGAATTTAGAATTGATTCCGTGCCGCCGACGAAGAGGATGCCGCCCGGCTTCAGCGAGCGGAAGAAATTCTGGTAGAGCTGCGCCTTTGCTTCCTCGGTGAAGTAGATGACGACGTTGCGGCAAAGAATCAGGTCGAAGTTGCGTTCGAAGCTGTCTTTCAACAGATTGTGGCGGCGGAAGTCGACGGGCATTTTTATTTCGGGCTTGATGGCGAACTTGCCGTCGGGCGTCTTGGTGAAATATTTTGCCTTGCGGTCGGCGCGCATGGATTTGATTTCGTCGGCGGTATAGATGCCGCGCTTTGCCTTGCCGATGATTTCGATATCCAGGTCGGTCGCCAAAATGCGGTGGCGTTTGTTGGGCGTAAGCTCCTTCATGATGATCGACAGGGTGTAGGGTTCCGCGCCGATTGAACAGCCCGCGCTCCAGATGTTGAGCGAATCGCTGCGCTTCAGCAGATACGGGATAACATCAGTCTCGACGGTATCGAACTTGTCGGGGTTGCGGAAAAATTCCGAGACGTTAATCGTCAAATACTCGATGAAGTCGGCGAAGCGTTGCTTGTCCTTGACCACGTCGTTAAAGAAGCTCGTGTAGGATTTGAACGGCGTCTTCTGAATCAGGTTGTTGATGCGGCGGCGCATTTGCTGTTCCTTGTACAGCTGCAAATCGATGCCGGTCTTGCGGTTGAGCTTGTCCTTGAAAAGTTCCCAATCCCTGTCGTCCATGATGTTACCCCCTCGAAAATTTTTTCTGTCGACATTGTAGCAGAGGCTCCCGATAATTTCAACAGCCGCGGGCGTCTTCGGGTTGTCGGCAACATAAAAGCCGCGCCTTTCGACACGGCTTGAGTTGTCGTTGTTGGTCGGGGTGACAGGATTTGAACCTGCGACCCCCTGCTCCCAAAGCAGGTGTTCTGCCAAGCTGAACTACACCCCGCGCGGGATATTCTAATCGTCTATCGCCGCGCTGTCAAGGAGCGAACGATTGAGCACCGTCAACACGACGTCAAGGTCTCGTTCGCGCAGAAAGTCTTCGATGGCACTGACTGCAACTTTAAGCGCGTCGCGTGGCGGATAGCCGTAAATGCCGCTCGATATCAGCGGGAAAGCGACGCTCGTCAAATTATTTTCGGCGGCAAGTTTCAGGCTGTTTGTGTAGCAGGCGCGCAGAAGTTGAGCTTCGCCGCGATCTCCGCCGTGCCAAATCGGTCCCGCCGTGTGAATGACGAACTTTGCCGGCAGATTGAATCCCGACGTGATGACCGCCTCGCCCGTCCGAATCGGTGCCAACTTATCGCACGCCGCCTGCAGTTCACGCTGCCCCGCCGCACGGAATATCGCCCCACACACGCCGCCCCCCGCCAATAAATTTGTGTTCGCCGCGTTGACAATGGCGTCGACTTTCAGGCGCGTGATGTCCTCGGACAAAATCTTCATCGGCATAAAAATCGCCTCCTTTGTCGCAATTATACACCGCCGAAAAATTTTTCCGCAATCGGTTGACACATTAACGGCGGCTGTGATATTATGCCGCCAATCGAGCCAACGTCCTATGTTGGTGAAGAGTGTAGAGGGGTATTTCGAAGAGGAGGGAGCGAGGTTGAAGCCGATGTTGAAAAAAATTCTGATGTCGGTGCTGCTCATCTGCGGTATGCTCGCCGTGACGGGTTGCGGCGAACAAGCTGCCGACGGTCCGCGCAAAGAGGGCGACTACCAGAAAATCAAGCTGGTCATGAGCGTCAACGGCACGAACATTGCCACCGACACCAAGGTTGCCATGAAGTTTGCCGAGCTTGTTGAACAAGAGAGCGGCGGCAACATCACCGTCGACGTTTTTCCGAACGACCAGCTTGCGGGTGGCAACGCATCCAAGGGCATCGAAATGATTGCTGACGGCGCAGTCGATTTGGCGGCGTATGCGGCGGGTGTTATGGCGGTTATGGACGAACACCTTCTGATTGCAACCATTCCGTGGACTTTTAACAACTACCAAGAGGCTCGTGAAATTATCGACACGACGGGCGGCGAATACTACAAGAAAATTTTGGCGCAACAGGGAATGACTTTCCTCGCCTCCGCGCACAACGGTTTCAGACAAATCACCAACGGCAAGCACCCCGTGCTCAAGCCCGAAGATGTTGCCGGTCTGAAGATCCGCGTGCCGGGCGGCGAGGTTTATTTTAAATTCTGGCGGGCATTTGGCGCAGACCCCGTGGCAATGAGCTGGTCGGAAGCATTCACCGCCATTCAGCAGGGAACAATCGACGGGCAGGAGAACGGCTTTTCCGTCACAAACTCCGCCAAAGTCAACGAGATTCAGCAGTACATGACGGTTTGGAACTACACCTACGAAAACTATCTGTTCGTCGCCAACACGAAGATTTTCGACAGCCTTGAGCCCAAGACGCAAGAACTTATCCGCGCCAAAGCCAAAGAGGCTTGCGAATGGGGTCGTGACCTGGTTGAGAACGACGAAGAGAATCTGCGCAAGAAATTCGAGCAGGGCGGCATGGAAGTCATCGTGCTGAGCCCCGAACAGTTGAAGCCCTTCCAAGACAAGGTGCAGGGCGTCCGTCAAGAGCTCATGGAAAAATACGGCGACGAGGCTTGCAGAGCCTTCCGCATGAAGTAAGGGGGCAGTCGTTATGCGAGAAATTCTCGGCAAAATCGAAGACATCATCTGCGCAATCTGCATGATCATAATGACGACGCTGACCTTCGCCAACGTTGTTGCCCGCTACGTCTTCAGCGCGTCGTTCTCATTCTCGGAAGAGATCACCACGTATCTGTTCGTCATGTTGAGCTTGATTGGCTCGGCGGCGGCGGCTCGCAGGAAGGCTCACCTGGGCTTTACGGCGATTCTGGACTTAATGCCCGCCGGCATCAAACGCGCGATTCAAATCATGAGCTATGCGCTGGCAACGTTCTTCTCCGCCGCGCTGTTCTGGTACGGCATCAGCATGGTTCAGAGCCAAATCTTCCACGGGCAAGTTACCGCGGGCATGCAGTGGCCTGAATGGATTTTCGGCTCATTCGTACCGCTGGGCGCGTTCTTCATCACGATTGAGTTCCTATTCATGTTAATTGACACGATAGCTGGCAAGGAGGGCGACGCGAAATGATCGGTCCGGTAATTTTCCTGAGCTTTGCGGTCTTCCTGCTGGTCGGCACGCCGATTGCCATCTGCTTGGGCGTCTCAAGCGTCTTCGGCATGTTGATTGACGGCGCGGGTCGTCCGCTCGATACGATTATGACGATGTTGCCGCGTATCTTCTCCTCGGCGACAAGTAAGTTCGTCCTGCTGGCAGTGCCGTTCTTCATTCTCGGCGGCAACGTCATGGAGAAGGCTGGCATTTCCGAACGGCTCATCAACTTCGCGCAGAGCTGCGTCGGACATCTGCGCGGCGGTCTGATTGTCGTCATGGTCTCGGTCGCATGTTTCTTCGCGGCAATCAGCGGTTCGGGTCCGGCAACGGTCGCGGCACTCGGCATGATCCTCATTCCCGCGATGGTCAAGGTCGGTTATCCTCCGGCATTCAGCGCGGCATTGATGGCGGCGGCCGGCGCGACGGGTATCGTTATTCCGCCGTCGATAACCTTCGTCGTCTACGGCTCCGTCGCTGATACATCAATCGGCAAACTGTTCCTGTCGGGCATCGTCCCCGGCGCAATGATCGGTATCGCGCTGATAATCGTGGCAATGTGGACGACGCGCAACTTGAAGATCGAGCTGCTCCCCAAAGCGTCAAGTGCCGAGCGTTGGAAGTCGTTCAAAGAAGCGTTCTGGGGACTGCTTATGCCTGGTATTATCCTCGGCGGCATTTACGGCGGTATTTTCACCCCGACCGAAGCCGCGGCTGCATCTGCGGTTTACGGTCTGTTCGTCGGCTTCTTCATCTATCGCACGCTCAAGCTCAAGGATCTCTACGAAATCTTCGTCAATTCCACCACGACCACCGCGGTCGTCATGTTCATCACCGCCACGGCAAGTTTGTTCGCGTATATCCTGACACGTGCGCGCCTCGACCTGGCAATCAGCGACGGGCTCACAGAAATCACCGGCGGCAACTACATCATGTTCTTGCTCATCGCCAACATCATCTTCCTTATCGCCGGCTGCTTCATGGACGCAACGAGCGCCGTGCTGATTTTCACGCCGCTGTTCCTGCCCGTCGCGTTGAGTCTGGGCA
>JADEZQ010000034.1 GCA_015206785.1 Quinella sp. 2Q5
TCGACCTTGCGCCCATTCTCGCAGAAGCTCAATCGCTCGGTTTGGACGCCGACAAATTTGTCCTCGACCGCACCGTTCTGATTCCAGGCTTCACGCTCGACAAGTACAAGGCTCTGCGCCATTCCGACCTGTCGATTCTGTCTATGGGCTGGTGGGCCGGCATCGCCTATCACAAGCTCGGTCTGCCCGCGCTTAGCCCGACCGTCGGCATGTACACTTCGGAAGAACACTTCATGAACTTCCTGCCCGAAGCCCGCTGGCACCTCAAGAAGGATTTGCATTTCGAACGCACGGAATACAACGCCGACCTCGGCACGAACTTTCCCATCTTCTGGCTGGACGGCACGCAGTGGTTCATGAACGGTTTCACCAACGACGCCGACGCTCTTGAGGCTTGGAACGCGCGCAAGGATTCAATCAACTGGTCAAACGTGCTGGTCACCATGCACACGACGAGCCCCGCCGTTTTGGAACGTTTTGACTGCCTGCCGTATCCGAAGAAAGCTTGCTTCGTGCCCTTCGAGACGAAACTTGAGTCGGGCTTTTACGTCGACACCGGAGCTTTCGGCGGCAACCTCCTGCACGCGGCCGAAGGTATCATCACGGGCGACAACGGAGCCTACGACGTTTGGGATCTGTTGCTTTACGGCAAGAAGACCGCGCTTCTTTGAGGCGCAAAAAATTTTTTTGGGGAGCTGTTCAGTTTGAACAATCAGAGCATCAATCCGATTGGGAATCTTTGTTTGATGACGGGTAACGCAAATCCTGAATTGGCACGCAAAATCGCCAAGCACGTCGGCGTTGAGCTGTTCGATACCTTCGTCGGACGCTTCAACAACGGCGAAACGCAGGTGATGATTAGCGACAGCATCCGCGGCAAGGACATCTTCATCGTTCAGCCGACGAGCCAACCCGTCAACGATAACCTTATGGATCTGCTGATTATGGCGGACGCCTGCAAACGCGCCAGTGCTCATTCCATCACGGCAATCGTCCCGTATTATGCCTACGCCCGCCAAGACCGCAAGACTCGCGGCCGCGAACCCATCAGCGCAAAACTCGTTGCCAACCTCATGGTTGCCGCGGGAATGACGCGGGTCATCACCGTCGACTTGCACGCGGGGCAGATTCAGGGTTTCTTCGATATTCCCGTCGATCATCTCAAGGCGGCTCCCGTTCTTGCCGCATACTTCCAGCGTCAGAATTTCAGCGACGATTTGGTTGTCGTCTCGCCCGACCTGGGCGGAGTCACTCGTGCACGCGAACTTGCCGACTACCTTAAGGCACCCATCGCCATTATCGAGAAACGCCGTCCCCGCCCCGGCGAAGCCGAAGTTATGAGCATCATCGGCGACGTCAATGACAAGGTCGCGCTCATGGTTGACGACATCGTTGACACGGCCGGCAGCCTGTGCGAAGGTGCCAAGGCATTGCGCAAGCTCGGTGCCAGCAAAGTTATCGCTGCTTGCACCCACGCCGTCTTGAGCAAGAATGCCGTCGCGAAGATCGACAACTCTGACATCGAACAGCTCGTCATCACCGACACCATTGCCCTGCCGCCCGAAAAGCAATCCGACAAAATCACCGTGCTCAGCATGGCGGGTTCCATCGGTGACGTCATCATCCACATCCAATCCCATCGTTCGGTCAGCCAGCTGTTCAGGTGAACGGCGACAAAATTTTTTCGGCGGTGAATGCCGCTGATTTTTTTTGGGAAGGAGATCGTTTATCATGCCCGTTGAAAAGTTGCAGTTCCAAGCCGAGACCAAACGCTTGCTCGATTTGGTGGTCAACTCAATCTACACGAACAAGGAAATTTTTTTGCGCGAACTTATCAGCAACGCCAGCGACGCGCTCGACAAACTGCGCATCGAATCGCTGACGAACACCGACATCGCCTCCGATATGGAGCCGGAAATTTTCATCGCGCCCGACGCCAAAGCCAAGACCATCACCATAAGCGACAACGGCATCGGCATGACGCGCGACGAGGTCATCGCCAACATCGGCACCATTGCCAAGAGCGGCACCAAAGATTTTCTCGACAAGCTGCGTGAATCAACCGCCGCCGCCGCGCAGGAACTCATCGGTCAATTCGGCGTGGGCTTTTACAGCGCGTTCATCGTCGCCGAGAAAGTTGAGCTTGTCACGCGCAAAGTAGGCACCGCTTCCGCCGTGAAATGGATCAGCGACGGCGCGGGCGAATACGAGCTTGAAGAGGGCGACAAAGATTCTTGCGGCACGACGATCACCTTGCACCTTAAGCCTGAATTCTGCGGCGAGGGCGTCGAATACGATTTCACCGACGTTTACGAACTGGAACGGCTCATCAAAAAATATTCGGACTTCGTGCGCTATCCCATCAAGATGGAGTTCGAGGTCAGCGGCTCGTCCGAAGACACGCCGTCGCTTGAAATCCGCACGGTCAATTCCATGAAGCCGCTGTGGACGCGCCCGAAGTCCGACATCACGCGCGAGGAGTACGACGAATTCTTTAAGCAACAGATGCACGAATGGGAGCCGCCGCAAGAAATTTTCCACGTCAAAGCCGAGGGTACCACCGAATACACCGCGCTGCTTTGCATACCCAAGCACGCCGCGCCGAATTTGTATTACACCGACTACGACGCGGGGCTTCAGCTCTATTCGCGCCACGTCTTCATCATGGACAAGTGCAAAGATTTTCTGCCGGACTGGTTGCGTTTCGTCAAGGGGCTGGTTGATTCGCCCGACCTGCCGCTCAACATTTCCCGCGAACTCCTTCAGCAGAGCATGGGCGTCAAAGTCATCGGCAAGGCGTTGGAAAAAAATATCCTCAAGCAACTCGGCAAGATGCTCCGCGACGACCGCGACCGCTACGAAGAATTTTGGCTCGAATACGGCAAGTCGCTCAAGATCGGCGTCTACAACGCGATGTTCGACACCAAGACGCAGGACGCGTTGAAAGACCTGTTGCTGTTCAGAACGTCGCGGGACGGAAAATTTTCCACGCTGGCTGAATACGTCGAACGAATGCCGGAGTCGCAGACGAAAATTTTTTGCGCCACGGGCAAAGACGCCGCCGCAATCGAACGGCTGCCGCAGATGGAACTGATTCGCGAACGCGGGCTTGAAGTCATTTACCTGACCGACGCCGTCGACGAGCTGGCGACAAACATTCTGCGCACCTACGCCGATAAAGAATTCCAGTCGATAACCCGCGACGACTTTGAGCTGGACGACGCCGAATCCCAAAAGGTCAAGGCCGAAGTCGACGAGATTGCCAAGACGCGTGAAGATTTGTTGCGCGACGTGAAGGACGCAATCGGCGACGCCGTCAAGGAGGTTAGGCTGACTTCGCGGCTCAAATCGGGCGCGGTGTGCCTGGCGACGACGGAAGGTCCCTCGCTCATCATGGAAAAAACTTTCGCGTCTATGAACAACCCGATGTTCAAGGCGACGCTGATTCTGGAACTCAATCCAAACCACGCGCTCTTCAGCAAGCTTGAACGTCTGCACGCCGCCGGCAAAGACACGCCCGCTTTCCGCGACATGTGCACCACGCTCTATGCGCTGGCACTTTTGACCGAAGGCGTTATGCCCGAAAATCCCGCCGACCTGGTCAACAAAGTAACCGACCTGCTCACGAAGTGAATCTTGATTTTTTTCGCCGCGACGATTATAATTTCGGCGAACAAAAAGACGTCACCGCATGTGCGGGACGCCGTGCTTGTCAGGCGGTTTCGCCCTCAACATCGTATATACGGAGCAATGTTTGGTCGCCCGTGCTGTGCTAGAGCTTAGGCGGCCGTCTTTGTGAACACCAACAGGATTACAACCGTGATGATGACCACCTGAACGATGAATCTAAGCATCATTCAACTCCCCCCTTTCCGGGGGCTGACTAAACCGCCTTGCCGCATTCGGCGACAAGCACGCGATTATTCTATCACGCACGAAAAAATTTTCAAGGCGACAAAAAATTTCCCCCGCCGCTCGCGATGAGTGACGGGGGATTTTTTGTTGCGTTGATGTCAGTTCGTGAACTCGAAGCGCGGATCACACTCGAAGGTTCTTTGCCAAGGCAACGTCACGTTGAACGCGGCGAAGTGCCAACCGTTTGGCAGGTGCAGATTTTTTTCGGCGAAGGCACGCATCTTCTCGTTGAGGAGCTGTTCAATGCGCGGGAGGTTTTTGCTGTCGATTCCCAACGGTTTGTCGCCGAGGGCGTAGACTTCGCTGACGATCTCTTGCCTGATGTTCGCCTGATAAGCCCACTCGTCCAGATAGCGCGTAGTCAAAAGCTCAGCGACTTCGCGGTCGGTCATGTGCTTAGTCAAAACGCCCGCGCCGATGAGAAAGCCCGTCGTGTTGGTAGCGGTGTTCCAGCCGCTGTAGGAGCGAATCTTGTAGAGCAAATCGTCGCGTTGCATTCGTTTCATCAGGGCGTTGTCGGAGCCGTTGCTGAAGGTGATATCCGCGACGCCGACCGGATAACCCGCCGCCACAAATTTTTCCACGGGCTCGATGAAAGTTCGCAGGTCAGAGCGCGGCTTGCCGGTATTGCGTTTGGCGTTGGCGGACTCGAAAGTTTTTCCGTTGCGGCGTGTGTTGACGACCACGACGAGATCAGCTCGCTCGTGCGCGGGAATCTTCAGCCCACCGACCGCGATGATTGCGTCGTCGATGGAAACGCCGATGGGCTCGTTGCCGTAGGACGGGAAAGTTTTCGCGCCGGTGCCGTCGTTGTATTTGACCGAGACGAACGGGCGGAAGTGCATATCGGTGTTGATGGCGCGGGCAACCATGAGCATACCGAGTTCGTCCGCACCCGACGTCACCTGCACGACGGTCTTGCCCATGTCCGCGGCAAGCTCTGTCAGGTGGCGGCTCTCACGGTGCGTCTGGCTGAACTGTGCGCTGTCGTCGCAACCGAGCAAGAAGAAGTCAAAGGCACCCTCGCGAGTCAGGCGAATCAGATATTCGTTGGCGTCGGAATTTTTGGCGCGGCGTTTGAACCAATCGTCCAGATATTCGCGGGGAATGTCGGCTTCCAACTTCTTGAGCTTTTGCGCGTCCGACGACGTGAGCAAACCCATCTCCTGCTTGTCGACGAGCGCGGTGTATTGGAAAATTTTCGCGCCATACTCGTAATAGTATTCGGGCTCCGCGCTGGCGTGGCTACCCGTTCGCGGCGTGCGCATAATCGTCCCAATCGCGCAGGTCGTCACGTACGGAAACTTTTCACGAAAGGTCTTAAATCGTTCGGCGCGTTCCATAATCGTGGCGTTATCGAGGTCATGCATGCGCGAGGCGACGAGGCTGCCGTAGATAAGCGAATCTGTCGACAGCACGGCATAATCGGCTTGTGGTGCCGTGGCGTTGACCCAGTCCCAAAGTTTTTCGGGGTCGCCGCGGAATTTCGGTCCGCCGAGAATTTCGTCGGGCGGCGTCAAAACTTCGTAGCCGAGCATCTGTGCCGCCTGCGCCACCTGATAGAGATTGCACGGGCGGTTGTCGATAGGCACGTACAAAATTTTTTTGCCCTGCGCGGCCGCCGTCTCCGCCGAAAAAATCAGCAGGCACAGCGTCGCCAGCAAAAGAACAATTCGTCTCAAGGTCATCCCCTCCAATCGTGTTGTCGCCGTCAATTTTAATCCCGCGAAAAAATTTTTGTCAACCGCCGCGCCGCGATTCCCTTGCAATTTGCAACGCGCTATGATAAACTTCCACAGCTGTAAAAATTCTCGCAAGGAGGTGCTTCACTTGCCGAACATTAAATCTTCCATCAAGAGCATGAGAGTCGACGCCAAACGCCGCGCCCGCAACATCTTCGAGAAGACGCGCCTGAAGAAGGCTCAAAAGCTCGTCTTGGCGGCAGTGGCGGCCGGCGACGCGGCAGAGGCTCAGAAACTTTTGCCGGCGGCGCACAAAGCCATCGACCAGGCGGCAGCGAACAATACGATTCACAAGAACGCCGCTGCTCGCAAAAAGTCCAAGCTCACGCTGAAAGTCAACGCGATTACGGCATAAAAATTTTCGGGGCTTCGTCCAAGGACGGGCTCTGTTTTTTTGCGCGATATCGGTTGCGGGAGGAATCATGAGAGTTTCAATCGCGCAGTTCAAGTCGGCATTGGGCGCGGCGGACGAAAACTTTTCGACGGCGGCGCGGCTCATTGAGGCGGCTCAACCTTGCGACGTCATCGTCCTACCCGAACTGTGGTCGACGGGTTATTATCCGACGCCCGTGGAAAATTTCGCGGACGACGTCGGGCACCGCACGATTGATTTCATCTGCGCGGCGGCAAAAAAATTTTCCGTCAACATCGTCGGCGGTTCAGTCATCGTCAACGACGGCGGAAAAATTTTCAACCGCTGCCACGTAGCCAATCGAAGCGGGCAAATCGTCGCCGCCTACGACAAGACGCACCTGTTCGGCTTCGCGGGCGAGGACGACGTTTTCAGCGCGGGCAACGAGCTCACGACGTTTGAACTTGACGGCGTCATCTGCGGCGCGGCGATTTGTTACGACCTGCGCTTTCCGGAGACCATAAGGCGGCTTGCACTAGGCGGCGCGGAAATTATTTTCGTCCCCGCTGCCTGGAGCCTCAAGCGTCTGCGTCCGCGGCAAATCCTCACTAAGGCGCGAGCAATCGAGAATCAGCTGTTCGTCGTCTTTGCCAACAGCGCGGGCATTTCCGAGGTCGTCGATCCGCGCGGCGAAGTCATCATCGAAGGCGGACGCGACACCGGAATTTTGACGGCGGAGATAAACTTCGACGTGCGCCGCGACGTCCGAGCCGCCATGAATCTTTTGGCGGACAGAAATTTTTCCGTCGACACCATCAGCAATTAACACAGCCTCCGACGCTTTGTCAGGGGCTGAATTTTTTATCGCGTTGACAGCAACACGACGCCCGCCATGCACAACATTGCGCCGAAAATTTTTCGCACCGTGAGCTGCTCGCCATAGAAGACGCCGCCGACGACGAGCATTGCCAGCGCGATTAGAATGCTCACGATCAAAGACGCCGTCGACAGCTCGCCGCCCGACCGATAGATCATCACGAAGCCGACTTCCACGCCCGTAATCGACAGCCCCATCAGCACGCAAGCCCAGTTCGCCCGCGCCAGCTCCGCCAAAAATTTTTCGTGCGGTGTCAGCCAGAACATCAGCGCGCTTGCAATCAGTGCCGTGGCGTAATTGACGACCAGCCCCATGAAAGCGTTTTGCTCGGCGGGGATTGATTTGCTCGCCACGTGATAGAAGACGTTGGCGACGACCGCCAATGCAATCGGGAAAATCATCGTGACCCCTCCAAAAACAAAAGGCACCTGCACCGAACCTTCCGAGGCGGTAGCCCTTGCCTACGGTTCGTGTGCAAATGCCTTCGGCGTCATCCGGCGACGACGCCCGTGAATTTATGTCCGATTATTTGTTGACGACGACGGTTGTCATCTCGTGGAAGATATCGTCAAGCGCACCGTCATTCTCCTGCGCGGCTTTCACATCGTCGGGCAGATTGACGGGATAAGCTTTGTTCGGGTTGATAGCTGCGGTGTAAGCCTTGAGTTCGCTGTAATAGCCCATCGCGTCGAGGAGTTCGCGTTCTTCGTCGGTGAGGACGACGCGGCCTGCGGCGGATTCATCGAGCACGTGGCGGGAATAGGCGCGCAGAATGTTGGTCAGGTCGAACACGGCGGAAGAAGTTTCCCACGTCGGCTTATTGACCGTCCACATAAAGGTTATGTCGGTGGAACGGAACGCTGCCAGCCATCTGCTGAAGATTTCCTGTTGCTCTTTGAGCGCGGTGCCCGAAAGGTTGGCGAACGATGCCGCGCTGTTCTTTTGCAGAATGTCGGCAACCTTCGCGCCGTCGAGCGTGACGTTCATTATGCGGACATCGGGGGTGTCGCGCACGAGTTCAACGGCTTTAACGGCGTCCATGTTCCCCTGCAAAATCGCCGGGTCGGTAGACTTCCACATCAGCGCAATGCCCGCGGGCAGCCCCGGCAACATCATCTTGTTCCAGCGGCCGTTGCGTTGCACGTAGAACGTCATCGCGTTGTTCGTCTGCTCGACAAAGAACGGGATTTTGTTGTTCGTCGAATAATTTTTCTGCGTGTTTGTATATGTCCACGTGAGGTTGCCACTCATCCTCATCGAACCGTCTTGGAAGACCTGAGCCTCGGAATCGAAGTCCATGTGGAAGTTCGGCGAAAACAGGTTGAAATCTTGGCTGAAGGTGCGCGTTGCACTCGTCTGCGCCAAGTAAGCTTCACGGAAAGCCCACATACCATCTTGCGCTGCCGCATTGACGACATCGCCGCCGAAGAACAGCGAACCGCTCACCGCTGCTACCGCCAACACCTTCGCAACGCGACGGAAACTCAACTTGCCGAGAAAGTTCATAAGTATGACCTCCCATAAAATTTTCCGCCATGGTAACACGCGCCCGCGAGATTTGTCAAACTTAAAAACTTTCGCCCGCGGCAGGAAATACATTGCGCCCCGTGGAATTAGTGCCCAAAATTTTTCCGGCGTAAGGCAACCATCATCCGGCCGACGGACGCGCCGTGAACTAAACCTTGCGAAAGCGGGGGCTAACTGCTATCATATGCAAAAAACGAGGAGGCGGCTCAATGCGCAAGAGGAATGGTTTCAACTGGTTTGTAGTGCTGTTGTTCGCCACGGTTGCTTACTTCTCGACGATTTTGGTTTCCCAACAGATGCACCTTGCTCAGGTAAACGAAAGCCAGCGCATTGCCGACAAGAAGCTGGAGAAAGCAAAGGAGACCAACGAAAAGTTGCGCAAGGAGCTGGCGGAACTGCAAGACCTAAACAATATCGAACGCTTGGCACGCGAAAACTTAGGCATGGTCAAAGAAGGCGAGATGCCCTATCAGGCGGCGCGCCCATAAAATTTTTCTGGGAGGACAGGTATTTTGGTAATGGAAGCAGGCAGCATTGTGGAAGGCAAAGTCACGCGCATCACGAACTTCGGAGCCTTCGTTGAGCTTGGAGACGGCAAGGTTGGGTTGGTGCACATCTCCGAGGTTGCCGACGTTTACGTCAACGACGTGCGAGACTTTTTAAGCGAGGGCGACACCGTTCGAGTCAAAGTCATCAACGTGGACGGCAACAAGATCGCGCTGTCACTCAAGCAGGCAAAGCCCCGACCGCCCGAACAAGACGG
>JADEZQ010000021.1 GCA_015206785.1 Quinella sp. 2Q5
TACTATTTTCCATTCTTCGTCGGTTAATTCATGATAAGATTTGTCTGCCATGAGAATCTCCTTTAAGGATTTTTGCAAACTTATCTTATCAGATTTTTCATGGCTTTATTTTTTCAACAGACCCTAGATGAGTTGTCGGTCGTGATGGTGACGCCTTCTGCCACGTCGAGGACAACCGTCGCATTTTCGGGAATGAAGATGCGCTTATTGAGTTTAATGGTGTCCGTGATCTTGTAGTAGCCCGAAGCGAAGATATAACCGTCATTGTCAGACGTCACGCCGTTGGTAGAATTCAGATCGTTTACGCTTTCGATGGTGTGGGGAGTCAAAGTCAAGTTGCCTTCCAAAGCTTTCTTCAAGTCATCGATCCTGCTGTCCAAACCACTGCTGGTGATTTTGTACTCTGTGGTGTCACCGACCTCCGCATGGTACCTGATGGTTTTGGCAGACGTGTCAGTGCCCGACGTGATGTCGTAGTAAGCATCGGAATGGTACGGCTTGTAGGTGGCGGTGTAGGTGGCAGTGTCGTTGGTTATGGTGAAGCTTTCCTTAGTCACGTTTTCTTCGGTGCTGTAGCCGTCTGCGCTCACGCTGAAGGTGGTGGTGTTGTCGTCAGTGCTGATGGTGAACTCTTTGCCGGCTTTAACGCTATCACTTTCGAGGAGACCTTTACCAATCTTGAAGATATAGCTACCAAGATTTTCAGTGCAGGTGAACAGGACGTTTTTTTCATCGGTTTGATCAGCACCTCTCTTGTAAACGGTGTAGGTGTCGATGCCGCCGTCTGTCTTGAGAACGACGTCGCCGCTGAGGGTAATGCCTTTGAAGGTGAAAGTCTTCTGCGCAACGGCGGACTCAAACGTGCCGTCGTCGTTGTAGTGGGCTGAGATGCCCTCCGTCTTGAAGACGCCGTTTTTGAAGGAAGCGTCAGTTTTCGTACCTGTCGTCCAAGAGGCGTCGGGGAAGCTGAACGTGTAGGTGTTGTAGCTGACGGTGATGCTTTGCGTGATGTTGTCTTTGGCGGGCAGGATTTTCTCCGTCAACTTGATGGTATTCCCGTCAACCGTCATGTAGTTGCTGATGTCTTTGCCCGTAACGGTGCCCGTGATGGCGTCGGTCTTCAAGCCTCTGATGGTGAGGGACGTGAGGGACGCGTCCGGCGTTTTCTCCTCGTAGATGTATCTGCCCTTGGAGTTTTCGGTCGTGGAGGTCGTCGTGTGGTAGCAGTTCGCCGCGACGTGTTCGTCCGTGTAGATGTAGGTGCCGTTGTCTGAATCTTTTTTGGCGAGAGTCGCGGTGAGGTAGCTATCGTCAGCGTAGGCATTTAGGTTGCCGGCTTTAGTGAGGTTGACGGTGATAGAGTCGCTGGAAATGAACTCGATGGCTTTGGTGTTATCGACGACACTCGGATCCAGCGCGACGTTGAAGGTGCTGCCGTTGACGGTGACAGTGCCGATGGTGATTTCGGGAGCACCTTCCTTCTTCGCGGTGATTTTACCGCTATTAGCGACGCTGAACGTGTAGCCGCTGAGGTCGATGAGACCCATGATGGTGAGAGTCTCGCCGCCGGTTTGGCTCACAAAGCTGACGGTGTCGCCGCTGGATTGGAAACCGGCTGATCCATGCGGTGCGATGTAAGTGATCTGCCCATTTTCGCCGTTGACGGTCGGGTCTTTGGTCGATGAACCTGTGTTGACGTCATTGCCTATCACGAAGACCACGTTGTAGTCCGCGGGAGCCGTGGCAGTGACATTGCTGGAGTGTTCATTTTCACTATAGAGAACGGACTTGTTCAGCGTGACGGTCAACGTTTTGTCGTTGAGGCTGAAAGCCTCCGCCTCGAGTTTACCCTCCAAGCCGCTGATGGTGAAGGCTGCGCCTGTCGACTCCTTGGTATAACTCAACGTGTTGTCGGTGAACAGGTAATAAGCTTTGCTGCCCAGCGTGTAGGTTTGTCTGTTGACTGCGGTAGTGTCGAGCATCCCCGCCGCCGGTGCTTCCGTGAGGATGTCTTCACCGCTGATCTTGAACTCGTAGTTGGCGTTACTGTCCAAATCGTCCAGCTTGATTTTGACCGTTTCAGTCTGAAGCTGAGTCAACACATCACCGCCGATGGTTATGGTATACACGCCGTTATTGGCTTCATCATCAACCGTGATGCCTTCGATTAAGCCGTCCTTGTTGATGTCGGGCTTACATTCTCCCGTGAACGTGAGCGAGAAGCGTTGCCTAGTAGTGTCTTTGCCGCTACTGTTGGTGAGCGTGGAAGTGGTCGTGCTGTTCGACAAGCTCAAGCCCGCCGTAGTGTAGCCCGCGTCGTAGTAGGTGTAGACGTTGCCTTCGCTTGATTTGCCCCACGCTTTGCCGGCATAGGTTGTCGCCATCTCGGTGTCGGCCGGGAGCTCGGTGGACGGGAGCTCGAAGTAGTAGCCGCCGCCTGTGGTGAGCGAGGAACCAGGTTGTAGCGCAGTTATCGCGGCCGGTGTAAGCGTGAGAGTCAAGCCGCTAATGGTGACGTATTTGTTCCAGTTAGTGCTATCTCCTTGCGCATCAATTGGCAGACCGTTGAGGGTGATGGTCTTGCCTTTTGTGGGTGGTTTTTTCCAGATAATTTGCCCGCTATCATCCACGGCATAGCCGGCGTTTATGCTGGTATTGTTAGCCAGACTGAACTTTGAGCCGTTATACGTCCACTCTGCCCCTGAGCCGTAGATTTTGACGCCGCTACTGTCGTCAAAAGCGAACTTGAACTTGTAATCCGCTGGTGTCGTGCCGTCTGTGGTGGTGATGGTGGCGACAGTGCCTGCAGATGACGTAGCTGGAAGAACAGACGAATCGGTCACCTTGACGATCTTGTTGGTTGTGTCAACGGTAAAGTACGTCGTTACAGCAGTTCCTTTGTAGACGCTTGAGTCTGTACCGTCGAAGTAGTAGTCTTGACCGTTTACTGTAAATTGATAAGCCATACTTGGATCCCTCCCCGAGATTCCTGTGATTGTTGTGACGCCACCCACCGTGAAGCTGTAGGTGCCGTCCTCATTGGCAATAAGGGTATCACCTCCAATTGCGACCGAGCCGTTGGCTACGTAGCCGTCATTGAGCTTGAGCGTGAGCTGGGTGCCTCCGGCGTAATAGGTCGTTGTGCCGATTTGGTGTCTATAAACTTCATCAACTGCGGCGTCGTCCCTCTCGAAGCCGTCGGGGACGGTGACCGAGTAGTAGACGTTTGCCGCAGTGATTTTGACGTTTTGAGTGCCGACGCTGACAGTGTAAGTGCCGTCGGTGTTGTTGGTTCCAGAAAATCCCTCTACGAATTTTATCGCAGTTCCGTCGCCTGCACTTAAGGTAACAATTGCGCCCGATTTGAAATATTTTTGGCTGCCGATGGCGAAGCTTGAGCCCCTTCCTTTGTACGGCTTGGGCTATCGGGTGTTACGTGGTGAAGCAGATACAAACTGCGGCGATTGATCTCCAATTACATAAGGAGAAATCGCCGCGAGTTTTTGATGTATTCATGGGCATCGCTCCTTCCACGTCAAAAGGAAGCTGATTCAATCGGCTAATTTTACTGCGCAAGAAGTGAGCTCGTCAAGATTTCAGAAAACTTTAACTTGTCGTCAAAGCGACGTTTGGGATTATATCATCATTCGCAGAAATTATATCTGTCGATCGGTTGAGCTGTCAAGAAATGTTGCGGGCGAAACCTGCGAAGATTTATCGGCGCGGCAGGAAAAATTTTTCGGCAGCAGAATATTTCACGCCGATTAATGTTTAACCGGAAGGAATGAGTTTTCATGAACAGCGTAAAGATCGGGCTCCTCGGCGCAGGCACAATCGGCGGCTCCGTCATCGAAGTCCTGCAGAAGAACCGCGACATCATCAGCCAACGCGCACACACCGATATCGACATCAAAAAGATTCTCGTCTTGCCGCGAGAGATTCCCGCTCTGCAAGAACGAGGTCTGCCCGCCACCGACAACTACGACGAGATTTTGAACGACCCCGAAATTAAAATCGTCGTCGAGCTGATGGGCGGCGTCAATCCCGCGAAAGATTTTATCCTCAAGGCAATGGCGCACGACAAACACGTCGTCACCGCGAACAAAGACGTCGTCGCGCAGTTCGGTCACGATCTGTTCGACGCGGCCGCCGCTCACAAAATCGATTTCCTGTTCGAGGCGGCGGTCGGCGGAGCAATTCCAATCATCATGCCGCTGAAGCGTTCGCTCACCGCCAACAGAATCACGGAGATACTCGGCATCGTCAACGGCACGACGAACTACATGCTCACCAAAATGCGCGACAGCGGAGCTGACTACGAGACCGTCTTGAAGGAGGCGCAGGCTCACGGCTACGCTGAACGCAACCCTGAAGCCGACGTCGAAGGCAAGGACGCCGCTCGCAAGATTGCAATTCTCGCGTCCATCGCCTTCAACAGCCGCGTGAAGTTCGAGGACGTCACCGTCGAAGGAATCACGCACCTAACGCCAGAAGACATCACCTACGCCGCGGGGCTCGGCTACGTCGTCAAACTGCTCGCCGTCGGGCGCGACACCGATCTCGGCGTGGACGTGCGCGTCAATCCCGTGCTGTTGCCCAAAGAACATCCGCTCGCGTCTGTCAGCGGCGTGATGAACGCGGTGTTCGTGCGCGGCTATCCGATTGAAGAGGCAATGTTCTTCGGACCGGGCGCGGGCTTCCCGACAGCTTCTGCCGTCGTCAGCGACATCATCGAGATTGCTCGCGGGCTCTCGCGCGGTGCAGAAGGTCGCTTCGGCTGCACGTGCTATCATCAGCGCAATATCTGCCCCGTGGCTGAAACCGTCTCGTCGTACTACATTCGTCTGCTCGTGGACGACAAGCCAGGCGTCCTGGGCAAAATCGCGGCGACATTCGGCAACGTCGACGTCAGCTTGAAGTCCGTCGTTCAAACTCGCACCCAGGACGATGCTCACGTTGAGCTGGTCGTCATCACGCACGCCGTCAAGCACAAGAACATCGTCGCCGCGCAGGAAGCATTGGCTGAGCTGTCCGTCGTCGACAAAATCATCAACGTCCTGCGCGTGGAGTGAGCCATGAAAAATTTTTCCGACAACAGATATCGTGCCGTCGTTCGCGTGCCGGGCACCAGTGCCAACTGCGGACCTGGCTTCGATTGTTTGGGCGTGGCGGCGACGATTTACAATTACCTTGACTTGACGCTTCTGAAGAGCAACCGCATCGTCGTCGAGTCTTCGGGCGACGGTGCCGATAAAATTCCCCGCGGCAAACGAAATCTCACGTGGCAGGCAGTGAAAAAACTTTTGGACGTCACCGGTCACGCCGACGAATTCCGCGGCGCAATTATCCGCACGAAGAACACCGTCCCCGTCTCGCGCGGGCTCGGCTCGTCGTCTGCGGCAATCGTCGCGGGCTTGGTGGCGGCAAACGAAATCCTCGGCTCGCCCTTGAATCGCAACGACCTGTTAACTCTGGCGACGGATATCGAAGGTCACCCCGACAACGTCGCGCCGGCTCTGTTCGGCGGCTTCACCGTCAGCGTGATGGACGCGGGCAAAGTTCAAACGTTCAGCTTCATGCCGCGCATCAAACTCAAGCTCATCGTCAGCGTGCCGGAGTTCGAGCTGTCGACGAGGTTGGCGCGAAAAGTCTTGCCAAAGAACGTCTCAATGCGCGACGCCGTGTTCAACGTCAGCCGCGCCTCAATGCTGATAGCCGCGCTGGTTGAAGGTCGCGAAGATTTGTTGCCGATAGCTTTCGGCGACGCACTTCACCAGCCGTATCGAAAGAAGCTCGTGCCGGGCATGACGCAGGTCTTTGACGCGGCGGTTGACGCCGGAGCGTTAGGTGCGGCAATCAGCGGCGCGGGCTCGTGCCTGATAGCCTTCACCACGGCAAAGAGCGGGCTCGAAGAAAAAATTTCCGCGGCAATGGTTGACGCCTTCCAAGCTCACGGCGTCCGCTCGAAGGCTCTGATACTCAACGTCGACAAACGCGGCGCAGAAATTTTGAACGCATGAGGACGATAAAATTTCTCCTGATCCTCGCGGCGGCAGTCGCGGGATTTTTTTTGAGCCTGATCAACGGCTCGGTGGACATCTCGCCCGCGCAGGTCTTCGGCTCGGCACCAATGGACGAGACGCGTCGGCAAATCCTGGAAAACATTCGCTTGCCGCGCACAATCGTCGCCGTGCTCGTTGGTGTGAATCTGTCGCTGTCGGGCGCGATATTGCAGGCCGTGATGAAGAACCCTTTGGCAGACCCGCACATCATCGGAATATCTTCGGGAGCAGGGCTGTTCGGCATCTTCGCAATGATGATCTTCAACGACGCGGGATTTTTGGTGACGCCTGCGGCTTTCGTCGGGGCAATGCTTGCGGCTCTGATGATTTACGTTTTGGCGTGGAAGGACGGCATTCGCCCGATCCGCGTGATTTTGGCGGGCGTGGCAGTAAGCGCGTTCCTCGGCGCGGGAATCTCGGCACTGCTCATCTTTGCGGGCGACAAAGTTCACGGCGCGTTGATGTGGATGGTCGGAGGATTGTCGGCTCGTTCATGGCAGCACGTGGAGATTTTGTTGCCGTATTCAATCGCGGGCTCGCTGGCGACTTTCATATCTGCGCGGCACCTGAACATCCTGCAGCTGGGCGACGAGGTGGCAACGGGGCTGGGCTTGCGCGTCAATCTCGTGCGTTCGTTGTTGACGGCGACTGCGGCAATGCTGGCGGCTTCGGCTGTCTGTGTAGTCGGTCTGCTCGGCTTCGTAGGATTGATCGTCCCGCACACGGCGCGGCTGATTCTCGGCTCGGACTATCGAACGCTATTGCCGGGCTCGGCGGCTTTGGGCGCGGCTGTCGTCACCGTCAGCGACACCATCGCCCGAACCGTCTTCGCACCGACCGAACTGCCCGTCGGGATTTTAATGGCTATGCTCGGCGCACCATTCTTCCTGTACCTGTTGAGGCGCGAACTGTAAATCGCACCCGTTTCCTGAGCCGACAACGAGGCCGCCCATGGACGGGCGGCCGCCGGCATACGACGACGTGATGCGTCGTTGCCGGCTCAGAGGTCCTTTCTTTTGCTACTTTTCTTTGGACCGGCAAAGAAAAGTAGATCTAAACGCAACGCAGTGAGCAGCATAAACAGAGGTGATAACGTTGAACTTGACGGCGACAAACATCAGCGTAAACATCGGCGGCAAGGATATCCTGCGCTCCGTGACGTGTGCGTTTGAATCCGGACGACGCACGGCAATCATCGGACCCAACGGCGCGGGCAAGTCCACGCTCCTCAAAGTGCTGTGTCTGCTCAACGAAAAATTTTCCGGCACGGTCACAATCGACGGCACGGACATTCGCACGCTCGGCAGAAAAAATCTCGCGCGGGTAATGGCAATCCTTCCGCAAGAGCGCGACGCTCCTCACGACACCACCGTCCGCCAACTCGTCTCGTTCGGCCGCTTCCCCCACAGAAAATTTTTCGGCGGCGAATCTTCCGAAGACACCGACGCAATCGACGAGGCATTGACCCTGACAAAGCTCACCGACCTGCAAACGCGGCAAGTATCGTCATTGTCGGGCGGCGAACGTCAACGCGCGTGGCTGGCAATGACTCTGGCTCAACGCCCGAAAGTTTTGCTCCTGGACGAACCGACGACCTACCTCGACATCGCTCATCAGCTCGACGTCATGGACATCATCGCCGCCGTCAATAAAAAATTCCGCACGACGATTGTCATGGTCTTGCACGACATCAATCACGCGCGGCTTTACAGCGACGCCGTCGTCGTCGTCAAAGGCGGGGGAATCTGCGCGGCGGGCGACCCGAAAAAAATTTTGACGGCGCAAACTCTCGGCACGGTCTTCAACGTCGCGGCAGACACTTTCCTCAACGCGGCGGGTGACAAAATAATTTTCCCAACGGCGCGGGCTTGAAATGAGTTCGCTGTCTGATATAATCGCCGTAAAAAATTTTCGGAGGCAAGCCGTGAGCAAGACAGAATTTGAACTGACCGATAGCGTCATGTATGTCAAGGGCGTCGGTCCGCGACGGGCGGTCGCTCTGGAAAAGCTCAACATCCGCACCAAGTACGACCTGCTGACTCATTACCCGCGCAGCTACGAAAATCATTCCGACCTGACGGCGATAGCTGACATCGTCCCCGAAGAGAGCGTTGTCATAGTCGGCAGGCTCGGCGATTTGTCGTCGCGAAAAACCTCGCGCGGGCTGACAATCATCACTGCGCTGCTTATGGACGAGACCGGTGCCGTTCAGCTCACGTGGTTCAATCAAGATTATCTCCTGCGCAAATTACACAACGGCATGCGTCTGCTCGTCATCGGCAAAGCGAAATACGATCAGTGGGCAGTCGGCGGCATCAGCGTCAACCAAATCCAATCGTTCAGCGTCCTTGAGCCCGACGAAGAGCCCGAACTCGGCATCGCGCCCGTTTACCCCGCAACCGCCGCCGTCACACAATCGAACTTCCGCAAGGCGATCAAGAGTTTGCTTGAGTCCATGCCGCCGCTGAAAGAAATTTTGCCGCAAGAAATTTTGGACGCGCAGGAATTGATCTCGCTCGATGAGGCAATGCGCGCCGTCCACTTCCCGAAAGATTATCTTCAACTCGACGAGGCGCGGCGTCGTCTGGCGTTTGATGAGCTGTTCCTGATTCAGTGCGGGTTGATGTTGATCAAGCGGCAGACTCGCGACGAAAGGCTCGGCATCATGCACAGCAAGAGCGGCGCGCTCGTCAAGGCGGCACTCAATGCGTTGCCGTTCGATTTGACGGACGACCAGAAAAAAGTTTTCCGCGCCGTAGCCAACGACATGGAGGACAAACTGCCGATGCGTCGGCTCGTGCAGGGCGACGTCGGCTCCGGCAAAACCGTCGTGGCTCTGCTCGCTCTGGTCAAGACCGTCGAAAGCGGTTGCCAAGGAGCGTTCATGGCACCGACAGAAATTTTGGCGAACCAACACTACGAAAAATTTTCCGCGCTGCTGACGGGGCTGGGAATTCGCGTCGGGCTGTTGAGCGCAAAGGTCACCCGCTCGCCCAAGCAGAGGCGAGAACTCTACGAAAAAATTTCCGCACACGAACTCGACATCGTCATCGGCACGCACGCACTGATTCAGGAGGGCGTCAACTTCGCGCGGCTCGGTCTTGTCGTCACCGACGAACAACATCGCTTCGGCGTGACGCAACGCTCGACGCTCGAAAAAAAATCGGACGCTGTGCCCGACATGTTGGTTATGACGGCGACGCCCATTCCGCGCACAATGACGCTGACCGTTTACGGCGACCTGGACGTCTCGCTGATTAAACAGTTACCGCCGGGACGCAAGCCGATTGAAACCGTGGCAAAGAGTCGTCGCTCACGCAGGAAGATTTACGAATTCGTCCGCGCAGAAATTTTGGCGGGTCGTCAAGCGTACGTCGTGTGCCCGTTGATTGAGCACAGTGAATCCGAACGCCTTGCCGACATCCAATCCGCCGAAGAAATTTTCGACGAGCTCAGCCGCGGTGTCTTCAGCGATGTGCCCTGCGCTCTGTTGCATGGAAAGATGAAGCCCCGCGACAAAGATGACATCATGGAAAAATTTCGCGACGGCACGACGAAGCTTTTGGTCTCGACGACGGTGATTGAAGTTGGCGTTGATGTTCCCAATGCCTCCGTGATGGTCGTCGAGCACGCCGAACGTTTCGGGCTTGCGCAACTTCATCAGCTGCGCGGGCGCGTCGGTCGTGGCGCGGCGAAATCTCACTGCATACTCGTTTCCGACAGCACCGCCTCCGTCGCGAAGGAACGCCTGGAAATTTTGGAGACGACTGCCGACGGTTTCAAGCTTGCCGAACAGGATTTGAAGTTGCGCGGCCCCGGTCAGTTCTTCGGCGAGGCTCAACACGGTTTGCCCGACCTCAAGATCGCCGATGTCTTCCGCGACGTGGAAGTTTTGATTCAGGCTCGCGACGCCGCCGAGAAGTTCATCACCGACGACAACCTGAACTACTTCGTCGGGCTGCGCAAGAATTTGGCGTTGGCTTACGGCGACAAGTTCAGCCAGATCACCGAGGCTTGAGCCGTGGAAAAATTTCTGCGCGAGCTGTGGGATGCGCTGATCTACTTTCTGTTTCCGCCACGCTGTCCCGTCTGCCGAGAGATTTCCGACGAACGCTATCGTTTGTGTGCGGCGTGCGAGAAAAAAATTTTGCGCCTCGACACATACGCCGGAAACTTCGCGCCGATTGACAGAGTTCTTCGCGTGACGAAGTACCGCGGCGGGACGCGTGACCTTCTGCGCAAGCTCAAGTTCGACAACAACCTGAACGTCATACCCGCGATGAAAAAAATCCTCGACGACGTTGCTAGTCGCGAGGAAATTTTTTCGTTATTGGACGGCGTGAACTTCGCGGTGCCCGTGCCGTTGCATGCCGAACGTTTCAGCGAGCGCGGCTTCAATCAGACGACGGAGATCTTCGGCGAGTGGCTGTCGAAAAAAAATTTGCCGCTACGGAATCTGCTGACCCGCACGCGAGCGACGCCCAAGCTCTACAGCCTGAACAAAGCCGAGCGCGAAAAAATTTTGGTCGGAGCGTTCGCTGCGGCTGAGGCTGTCGATCTGCGCGGGCAGAGCGTGCTGATTGTCGACGACATCTTCACGACGGGAACGACCTGCCGCGAATGCGCCAAGGTTCTCAAGTCGATGGGCGCGAAAAAAATTTTTGTGCTTGCCTTCGCGTCGGACTTCGGCGAAAATTTTTCACAGGCTGTCGCGATTCATCAGAGCCATAAGCGAGTTGACAATACCGAAGACCGCGTACGTTGAGAAAATTGCGCAGAGCACGCCTTGAACGGGGACGTCGCGCGTGAGATAGATTATGCCCGCGAACATTGCGAGCGCGAAGATTTTCGACACGAGGAAAATTTTTTCGCCGCCGCCTTTGAAGTCGGGGTAGTGCACGTGGCTGACCATAAGGTAAGCGACGATGATGACGGTTATCGGATAGACGAGCCCGAAGTTTTCCGGACGAATGTTCATTGCCGTGAACAGCAGCGTGGTCGTTGCGACAATGCACCCGCCCGCGGGAATTGCCAGCCCCATAAAGAAGCCGTGGACGACGCCGGTGTTGACGTTGAATCTTGCCAGCCGCCACATGCCGCACAGCGCGAAAATTATCGCCGCCGCCTTGCCGAGCAGACCGAACGTGTTCATGCAGAAGGCATACGCCAGGAACGCGGGGGCAATCCCGAACGAGCCGAGATCACACAGAGAATCCATCTCCTTGCCCATCTCCGAGGCAGCGTTCAATGCGCGGGCAACGCGTCCGTCCAATCCGTCGGCAATCAGCGCGAACAGTATGAACGCCGAAGCGTGGACGAAGTTTCCTTCGAACGTCGCCAGGATCGACAGCATGCCGAAGAACAAATTAGCCGCCGTGCACATGTTTGGCAGTAAGTGTTTCATTGCGCTCACCTCACTTGATTCGCCCGATGATTGATTCGCCGCCGCGGACTTTGTCGCCGCGCTTGACGAGGACTTCAACATCAGAGGGCACGACAATCTCCGTGCACGAGCCGAAACGAATCAGCCCGTAGAGTTCGCCCTTCTCCAGCCGGTCGTCCAGCGTGACCCAGCTGACGATGCGCCGCGCCAATATTCCGGCAACCTGCGTGACCGTCACGCGCAGACGTTCGTTCTCAATGCCGATGAGATGTCGCTCGTTTTCGAAGCCGACCGAATCTTTGTAGGCGGGGCGGAAGCGTCCGCAGATGTACTTTTGGATTTTGATTTCGCCGGCGATGGGGCTGCGGTTGACGTGCACGTCGAAGACCGAAAGGAAGATGATGACCTTCTTGCACGAGCCGCGGACAAAATCGTCGTCGTCGAGCTCCACCACATCTTGGACGGTGCCGTCGGCGGGCGAGACGATCAAACTTTCGTCGGCGGGTATCGTGCGATTCGGGTTGCGGAAAAAGTAGATGCAGTAGCAGGCGAGAACCGTCGGCAAGACCGCGGCGTAGGGATGAATCAGCACGCCGACAAACAGCGCAATCAGGAGCGCGACGCCCGCAAAATAGTATCCCTCACGAATGATGCTCAAAACTTTCACGCTCCAAAAAAATTTCAACCGTTGACCTTCTGCTTGTGAACCTGCCAGACGAATTTTGGCAGGGCGACCAATCTTCCTGCGCGGGAAGGCTGCAACATTGCGCGGAAGAGCCATTCCAACCGAGCGCGTTGCATCCAAACCGGCGCACGCTTGACGGCTCCCGCCATCACGTCTAAGGTGCCGCCCACGCCGATTGAAACGGGCACGCCCAGTTCGTTCATGTGCGCGGCAAGCCACTTCTCCTGCTTGGGCACGCCCAACGCGGCTAGCAACACGTCCGGGCGGGAATGTTTTATCTGCGCGATGATGTCGGGCTCGTCTTCGGCGGTGAAGTAGCCGTTGCGGGTGCCGACGATTTTTATGCCGGGGCAAAGCTCTTGCGCCTTGAGCGCGGCTTTGTCGGCGATGCCTGGTGCTGAACCGAACAGAAAAAATTTCCACGCCCGCGCAGGTGCCAGACGCATCAGTTCCAAAACCAAATCAGCTCCTGCGACGCGTTCGGGCATTCGTTTGCCGAGATGATGAGCCGCCCAGACAGTTCCCGCGCCGTCGGGGACGACCAGCTTCGCCGCGTTCAAGATCGATTTCAATTCAGCGTCGTGCGTCGTGCGCAAGAGCATTTCCGCGTTCGCCGTCGCCACCATTGACGGGGTACGAGCCGCGATTAATTCTGCCACGCGTTCGACCGCTTGAGCCATCGTCACCGCGTCGACCTTGACGCCGAGAATGTCTACACGTTCCATTTATTCGACCGTCACGGACTTGGCGAGGTTGCGCGGCTTGTCGACGTCGCAACCGCGGGTTATCGCCGCATAGTACGCCAGCAATTGCAACGGCACCACGGCAAGCAGCGGTATCAACAGCTCGTCTGTGTCGGGCACGAAGATAACGTGGTCGAGATATTTTTCCAATTCGACATCTCCCGCCGCGGCAATGCCGATGACAATGGCGTCGCGGGCTTTGACTTCCTTGATGTTCGACAAAGTTTTTTCGTAGACGGACTTTTGAGTTGCCAGCGCGATGACGGGAACGCCTTCGACAATCAAAGCCAACGTGCCGTGTTTAAGTTCGCCGGAAGCATAGGCTTCGGCGTGAATGTAGGAAATTTCCTTGAGCTTGAGCGCACCTTCCAACGCCACGTCGTAATCGAGACTGCGCCCGATGTAAAACACGTCCTCGTTGAAGCCGTATTGCCGCGCGAAAGTTTTGATGGGTTCGACGTCCGAGAGCGTCTCGGAAATCTGCGCGGGGATCTTCCTTAGCAACGAGATGAGTTCGCGAATTTTTTCGTCGGACAGCGTGCCGAGGATCTGCGCCATGTACAACGCGAGCATAAACATCAGAATCAGCTGCGTGGTGTAGGCTTTGGTGGAGGCGACAGCAATTTCGGGTCCCGCCCAGGTGTGAATGACCTGATGAGCTTCGCGGGCGATTGACGAGCCGACGACGTTGGTTATCGCCAGAGTCTTCGCGCCGAGACGTTTGGATTCTTTGAGCGCGGCAAGGGTATCGGAAGTTTCGCCGCTCTGGCTGACGACGATGACCAAAGTTTTTTCGTCGACGATGGGATCGCGGTAACGGTATTCGCTCGCCAAATCGACTTCGACGAGTTTGCGCGCGAGCTTCTCGATGTAGAACTTGCCGACCAAACCGGCGTGATAAGCCGTGCCGCACGCGACGATATAAATTTTGTCCACGCCGTCAAGAAATTCGCGCGACCAGTTCAGTTCGTCGAGGGTGATGGACGCGCCGTCCTTAGCGATGCGTTTGCTCATGGTGTCGCGAACTGCCTTGGGTTGCTCGTTAATCTCCTTGAGCATGAAGTGTTCGTAGCCGCCCTTCTCGGCAGCTTCGGCGTTCCAGGTGACGTGGAAAATTTTTTTGTCGATGCGCTGCCCGCGGCGGTTGAGGATCTCGACGCTGTCTTTGCGGACGATGGCAAGTTCACCGTCGTTGAGGATGTAAGTCTGGCGCGTGTGGTTGATGATGGCAGGGATATCCGAGGCGATGAAATTTTCGCCGCGACCCAAGCCGATGACCAGAGGGTTGTCCTGTTTGGCGCAGATTAAAACGTCGGGGTGAGCCTTCGCCATGAACGCCAGAGAGTATGAGCCTTCGACCTTGCCGAGCACTTCACGGACGGCGGCAACGAAATCGCCGCGGTAAGCTTCTTCCAGCAGGTGAGCGACAACTTCGGTGTCGGTCTCGGACGTGAACTTGTGCCCGCGAGTGATGAGCCCTTCCTTGAGCGACAGATAGTTCTCGATGATGCCGTTGTGCACGACGACAAAATCGCCGTGGCAGTCGGTGTGAGGATGGGCGTTTGAGTCGGACGGGCGACCGTGCGTTGCCCAGCGCGTGTGACCAATGCCGACCGTGCCTTCGGGAATGTTGTTGCGCAGTTTATCTTTGAGCGCGTCCAACCTTCCGACAGCCTTCTCAACGAAGACACTTTCGCCGCAATCGACCGCAATGCCCGCCGAATCGTAGCCGCGATATTCCAATTTCGTCAGCCCGTCCACCAAGATGGGAGCCGCCTTCTTCCCGCCGATGTATCCGACAATCCCGCACATAGCTTTATCCTCCGTCGCTGAAATTTTCGTGAATCACTTGCGGCGATTATAGCTTAGTTGCCGCGTGCCGTCAATTGTCGCGTTCATCGTGCTCCGTGTTCAAGCACAAGTTTCGGTTGAGATTTTGCGCGGCGGGTGATATATTCCCTTCAACGTCTTACGGTTTGGGGGATTTTTTTTGAACGCAAGAGATATCAACATGTTACGCGGCTCGCTGTGGGACAAGATCATCGTGTTCGCTCTGCCGTTGGCTTTGACGGGTGTGATGCAACAGCTGTTGAACGCGGCGGACGTGTTGACGCTGGGCAAGTTCGTCGGCAAACACGCAATGGCGGCCGTCGGCAACAACATATCAATGGTCGGGCTCATCGTCAGCTTGCTCATGGGCTTGAGCCTGGGAGCCAACGTCGTCATCGCTCAGAACATCGGTGCAAAACGTCTCGACCGTGCACATGCGGCGGTTAGCACATCATTCGTCCTGTCGTTGGCGGCGGGAATTTTTTTCTGCGTCGTCGGCGAAATTATGGTTGCGCCGATTTTTTTCCTGCTGGAGGTTCCCGACATCGTCGAGGGCATGGCAGAGACTTACATGCGAATCTTCCTGCTGGGTCTGCCGGCAATGAGCCTGTACAACTTTCAAGCCGCAATCTTCCGCAGCAAGGGCGACACTCGCACGCCGCTCATGGCTTTGGCAATTGCAAGCGGCGTCAACATCGTGCTCAACGGGCTGTTCGTCCTGCAATTCGGCTGGGGAATCGCGGGCGTGGCTTCGGCAACCGTCATCGCCAACGTCGTCAGCGCGGTGATTCTTTTCCGAGAATTGATTCAAGCCGAAGGCATCATACGCTTGCACATGAACGCGCTGATTGTCGACCGCGACGAGTTCAGGGAAATCATTCGCATCGGTCTGCCCGCGGGCATTCAAGGCATGGTCTTCTCGCTGTCGAATTTGCTGATTCAGGCGGCGATTAACGCGCTCGGTCCCGACGCAATGGCGGCGTCGGCGGCGGCGTTCACCATAGAGATCAACGTCTTCTGCGTCGTCAACGGCTTCGGTCAGGCGGCAACAACTTTCGTCGGGCAAAATTACGGCGCGGGAAATCTGCGTCGGTGCAAGCGCGTTACTTGGCTTTCAATGGGCTTGAGCGCGGCTTTCATGCAGACGCTGTGCCTGGTGATTCTGTTCTTCGCCGAGGAAGTCTTGAGCCTCTTTAACAGCGACCCCGAAGTCATTCGCCTGGGCGTCGTTCGTCTGTGGTATATCGTCGCGCCCGAACTGGTCAACGTGCTGATGGAAGGTTTGAGCGGTGCTCTGCGCGGCTACGGAATTTCGTTGACGCCCGCCGTGATAACGCTGGTTTGCGTGTGCGGCGTACGTGTCGCCTGGGTATTCACGGTCTTTGCAAAAATCCCGACGTATGCCGCTCTGATGGCGGTCTATCCCGTCAGCTGGGTCATCACCACGATTGTATTGGTCGGCGCATACATCTATCACATCAAACGCCTAAAGCCCGCTCGTCGTTGAAAGATCCTTGTGCGACTGGTATAATTCCCTAAAACAATTTTGCAAGGGAGGGTACCGTCATGAGGATTCGCTTTAGACGACGAGGACAGGTTTTGGTTTTGTATGCCCTGCTCATTCCGCTGTTGATTATGTGTCTGGGCGTGGGGCTGGATCTGGGTTGGTATTACCTGAAAGTCTCTCGCTTGCAAAACGCCGCCGACGCGGCTGCCTTAGCCGGAGCGCGTGCCCTTGCAAAAAAAAAGCGAGGCCACTCTCGGTGAGCTGTATTACGTCGTGTCTTTGGAGAACAACAATATCCCCGACTACTGGGACGACTACGAAAAGGTTTTCGATTCCAACTTCGGTGACCTGCACAATTACAGACAGTTTGCCGACGACGACAGCAACTTGATGATAAGCCGCAATGCCGTGGAAGAATACACCAGAAAAAATTTGTCCGACGCCTCGGCAACGGCAACGCTCTCCGACAAATGGCAAAGTGCCGACGCCACCGACGCCTACAACGACGAACACGTCACCGGAAAGATTGAGCTAAAGTATCAGAAGATTGACGGCAAGAACGACAAACATGGTCCGCTGTATTACGTGGTCACGCTTTCGGAAAATGTCCGTCATTTTTTTTAGGCTGGTTTGACGACATGCCCGCCGTCGTCCGAGCAGTCGTCTTGCTTCAGCCGCACGACAACGATCTTCTCATGGCAATGAGCAACCTTGAAAGCATCGAGGTCATCGACAACTGGGAGTACCAAAACGTAAACAGGGACAAGCCCGGCGTCTATGCGGGCAACTGGAACCATTACATGGCGGGCACTCCAAATTCTTCTAACGCCGCCGGCACCATCCACTACAACAAAGGCGACGCTTTCCGCACCGAAAAAATCATCATCAAACCCACAGCCAAAGATTCAAGCGGCGACAAAACTTCCGCCAACGGCAACAAATTCTACGGCGAAGGCGAAGTCGATTCCATCAACCTGGACTTCCGCTACGACGTCAAGAAAAAATTCACCACGGACTGGGATTTACGCCTCAAAGGTTTCAAACTCGACGGCTATCGCTTCATGGACGGCTGGACTGCCACTGACGGCGCGGACAAGAGAATTCACGCCATCTTCGACTTCGACAAGGATTTCAAGACGCGTTATCCCAACAGCCAATCCGACGTCCTGTGGACACGCATAGAGAGCGAACCAATTCTCTCGCTCGCTTACATCGGCAAGCCCGACTTCAATCTGTATAACTCCGTGCGGCAAATTACGCTCAACTTCAACAGCGACAACACCGCCCGTTATCCCGAAGGCGACGAGCACGAAGGTCACTACATGTATCGCCCGTACGTCGTCTTTTACACCGGCCCCGAACACGTTGACTACGCCACCGACGCGAACGGCGTCCTTATCCGCCACTCTCAGCCGGTCGTCATCAACCTCAACGCAAACCTCAACGCCATATTCTACATGCCCGAAAGCCCCGTGGTCATCAACGGCAACGGACACGACTGGACGGGCTTCATCATCGCAAAATGTTTTCTCGCGGCGGTCACTGTCGACGACCTGACCAACGGCTCAAGCTTCGAGCTCAACGACGGCTTCAATGCCCCGAAAAATTTTGACGGCGACTGCAAAGAAATCTTCCTCAAGTCCGGCACCAACAAGAGCGTTTACGTCAGCCGCAAAGATCTTTTGACGTTCAACGAGCTTCAAGCGAAGTATCCGACCTGCCGCGTGGAAGTCAGCACAACTACCGACGATACCACCGCCAAGGTTTATCAGGACTTCGTCGAACACGAACACATCATCGTCAGCTTCAGCAAGGACGACTTTGCCGCCTACACGAACAAAAAAAGTCTCCCCGAATTCTACGCCCGCTTCAACCAAATCTTCAACGACAGCTACAAGGACAAGTTTAAGGCGTTCACGGGTCTGACTGACGATCAAATCACCGAGATAACTTTTCCCGACGAAAACGGCATGAACACCGGCTTGAGGCTGTGGATTGCGACTGACGACCTGCTGACATTTGACCCCGACCCCAACGCCTTGCCAACGGACGACAAGTTCGTCAAGGTTCTTGCCGGCGGCGAAGTTCGCTACGTCAACAAGACCAAGCTGCCCTACGTCAAGGTTCGCCGCAACGGCGAATATCCATACGTCTGCTTGTACGATTTACGCTTCGGCCGCGACAACGTGCCCGCGGGTGAACACGGCTGGGACTACACCGTCGACGATTCCGTTCGCGTCGTCGACGACAGCATCGCAGTCAGCGGCTCGAACAACACCGCCGACGTCTACATCAACCCCGACAACGTCAAGTTCATCGACCCCAACACGGGCAAGGAGACGCAGACGACTTGGGGCGACAGCTGGGGGCTCAACATTAAGCTACGCACAGTCTACACCGATCAATACAAAAACCTCACGCCCGACACCCGCAACGACGTCAAGTTCTTCGTCAAGGACGACTCCGCCACCTTTTACGTCACCTCGTATCGCCGCGTCACCAGCCGCACGGGCGAAGAGTTCTTCATCAAGGACGACACGAAATATTACACGACGGTCTTCAACAACACCGCCGACAGCAACGCTTACATCGTCGTCGACCAGAACGGCGATATCCTCACAAAAACTTTGCCCGCTAACTCCACGCGCCCGACCAATGACGACGAACAACCTATCGACACGCAGAGGATAGCCGAACGCTCGTTGGAAGTCGTTTACGTGGACCCGACCGATCAGAGCAAACCGCCCTTCGGCTTGAGCAACGTCAACTACAGCTCGTTCGAAATTCCCTCGCTCAGGCGCGTGGTCTACAGATATCTGGACGTCGGCTCGCACGTGGTGGATATGTTCTTCACGACGATTCGCGCCGCATGGGTTGATTGACGACAGGCGGTCACCTTCAAAACGGATTGAAGAAAAATTTCGGTTGTGCTAAAGTATTAATTCAATCGAAAATTTTTTTTGGAGAGGTGACAGGCATGCATCATGGTAGCTTTTTCAACCGTAGCGGGCAAGTTTTGGTTTTGTACGCCCTGCTCATTCCGACGCTGATCATATGCCTAGGTGCCGGACTGGATTTGGGCTGGTATTACCTGAAAGTCTCTCGGTTGCAGAATGCCGCGGACGCGGCCGCCTTAGCGGGGGCACACGCCCTTGCCGACAGAAGCAGGGAAGCTTTCGGCGAGCTGTATTACGTCGTGGCACTCAAGAACAACGACATCCCCGACTACTGGGACGACTACGAAAATGTTTTCAAGCACAACTTCGGCACGTTGCAGAATTACAAGGAAGTTGCCGCCATCAATAACGAGCTGATGTACGGGCGCGATACCGTGGAAGAATACGTTCGGAAGAATTTGTCCGACGCCTCGGCAACGGCAACGCTCTCCGACAGCTGGAAGAGTGCCGACGCCACCGACGGCTACAACGACGAACAGGTCACCGGCACGGTTGAGCTAAAGTATCAGCTCGTCGACGGCAAGAACGATAATCACGGTTCGCTATATTACGTGGTGTCGCTTTCGGAAGACATTCAACATCTGTTTATGCCAGGCTGGTTTGAGGACATGCACGCCGACGTCAGGGCGGTTGTGCTGTTGGATCCGCACGACAACGATTTGGTCATGGCAATGGAGAAACTGCAGAAGACCGAAGTCATAGACAACTGGCAGTATCAGAATAAGTTCAAAGGTCAACAGGGCGTTTATGACGGCAAATGGAATCACTATAAGGCGGGCACCACGGCGAATGATTCGGGCGTCATGTACACGGACGGCAAAACTTATCGCACGGAAAGCCTCAGCGTCAAGTCGACGGAGAGTTACAAAGACGGCGGACAGAAAACCGAAGCCAACGGCAACAAGTTCTACGCGTGGAACGAAGTGGACTCGCTGAACTTGGACTTTCAAGCCGAACTGCGTTACAACTTCCAGTCGGACTGGGATCTCGGGCTCAAAGGCGTCAATATCACCAAATACGCTCACATCGACAAGCGAGGCAAGTGGAGCAAGGATAACGGCGCGGACAAGCGCATCCTCTACAACGCGGAGTTCGACGACGTGTTTAAGACGCGTTATCCCGCAAGCCTTGCCGACCCGCTGTGGACACGCATTGAAAGCGACCCGATAATTTCGTTCTCGTACCTGGGGATAGATTCCATAGCGTTCAATTCCGTGCGGCAGATTACGCTCAACTTCAACAAAGACAACACCGCTCGCTATCCCGAAGGCAACGAGCACGAAGGTCATTACATGTACCGCCCGTATGTTATCTTCTATGACGGACCCGAACACATTGACTACGCCACCGACGCGAACGGAGTTTTGATTCGCCGCTCTCAGCCCGTCGTCATCAATCTCAACGCAGACCTCAACGCCATATTCTACATGCCCGAAAGCCCCGTGGTCATCAACGGCAACGGACACGATTGGACGGGCTTCATCATCGCGAAATGTTTTCTCGCGGCAGTCACGGCTGAAGACCTGACCAACGGCTCAAGCTTCGAGCTAAACGACGGCTTCCACGCGCCGACGACCTTTGCGGGAAATTGCATTGAAGTTGTCGACAGCTACGGCAACACTCTCTACGTCAAGCGCGAAGACCTTCTGGATTCGCAAACCGTCAACAAAAAGTTCAAGGCTTGCACAAAGACTGAAGACACCACGACGGGAACAGTCACGTTCAATTACGCCGAAGGCTACTCCACGGGCACCGAAGCCGAAGATGAACTCAAAGGCGGCAACCACATCATCGTCAGCTTCAAGAAGGACGACTTCAACTTCCTCAAAGACGAGGACGTCTACAAGACCAAGTCGCCCGAATCGCTCGAACATTATCACGCCGCAACCAATCGAATCTTCAACGACAGCTATAAGGAAAAGTTTAAGGCGTTCACGGGTCTGACCGACGACGAGATCACCTCGATCACCTTCCCCGACGAAAACGGCAAAGACACCGGTCTTATCGTTTGGGTTGCCAAAGACGACCTGCTGGAATTTGACCCCGACCCCGACGCCGCAGTTAAGGACGACAAATACGTCAAGGTTATTTCCGACGGCAAAGACCGCTTCATCAACAAGAGCCTTCTGCCCTATGTCAAGATTCGCCGCAACGGCAACTATCCTTACGTCTGCCTCTACGACCTAAAGACGGCGTGGATTAACACCGAGGACGCTTCCGTTCGCATCGTCGACGACAGCATTAACGTTTCAGGCAAAGACGCCAAGGCGGACGTCTACATCAATCCCTACGACACTAACCCAACGACCACCTATAACAACAGCTGGGGCGTCAATAGATGGTACCTGGAGAATATCTACGACAAGCAATATACCGCCAACCAAGTGACTGTCGCTGCAAAAGACGGAATCGGTTACTTCGTCAAGAAGAGCACCGCCACGTTCAAAGTCGCCTCGTATCGCCGCGTCACTAACAGCAAGGGCGAAGAATTCTTCTTGAAGGACGACACGAAATATTACATGAAAGCTTTCAACAACGCTTCCGACAAAAACGCTTACATCATAGTCGACCAGAACGGTAACATGCTCACCAAAACTTTGCCCGCGAATTCCACGCGCCCGACCAATGATGACGAACAACCTATCGACACGCAGAGGATAGCCGACCGTTCGTTGGAAGTCGTTTACGTCGACCCGACCGATAAGAGCAAACCGCCCTTCGGCTTGAGCAACGTCAGCTACAGCTCATTCGGTATCGAATCGCTCATTCGCAGAGTTTACAGATATCTGGACAGCGGCTCTGACGTGGTGGATATGTTCTTCACGACGGCGCGCGCCGAATGGATTGATTGACGGCAAAATCCGTTGAATAAAAAAATTGGTTGTGCTACGACATCGGCACGACCAATTTTTTTTTTGCGAAGGTGATCTCGTCATGCGGTTCAAAAAATTTTTTCGCCGCGGGCAAGTGATGTTGCTCTATGCGCTGATGATTCCCGTGCTGTTTATGGCGTGCGGAGTGGGCTTGGATATGGGCTGGTACTACCTGAACGTCTCTCGCTTGCAGAACGCCGCGGACGCCGCCGTCATTGCCGGAGCACGTGCGCTGATTGAAGACAGCGAAGACTTTTCCGACTACAGCAGCGGCACCGTTCAACTCGTCGGGAAATTTTACGCCACTGACGAAACCGGCACCACCGTCGCCACCGACGCGGGCGACAAGGTTGCCGCGCAGTACGTGCTGAAAAATCTTTCGTCCGACGCCAAAGCTGTGCCCGCCACCGGCGTCACGGGCGTGACTACATACACAATGGAAGACAACTGGGGGCTCGGCGCAAGCTCGCAGATAACCATGACGCCAACGCTCTACAAAGTCGGCAACAGCTACTACTACGTCATTCATCTGGTGGAAAAGATTCATCACCTGTTCATGCCAGGGCTGGAAAATATTTTCCCCGCAATGGACGCGCCCGTCATCGCCGTCGCTTTGATGAACCCCGCCACCGAAGACCCCGAAGATCCCGTCGACCCCGTCGTCGTGCCCGAAAAAGTCATCGAGAAGATAGAGACCGCCGTCAACACCAACGTCATCGTCGGCAACTGGGAAGTGCAGAATTATTACCGCTACGTCGACAACACCGCCTACACCTACACCGACACGGTCACCGGCAAAAAAGTCAACGTCTCGCGTTCCGAGCAGTACAAGGAGAATTTCGGCTACGAAGTCTACGTTTCGGCGTGGAATATGTTTTCCGACCTGTGGATTCATTACAAGGGCGACCTCTATCGCACGGAGACCATCAACATCTTGGATAACGTCGTGCTCAAAAATCCCAACGCCGCGCAGGTCGACAAGTACAAGGACGACAACGTCTCCTTCGGCTCGTACAAAGTCACCGGCGAAAAAAATCTTGGGACAGCTCCACCAAAGAAAGCTCCGTTCACAAAACGAAGGCGGCCTCCAACGGCAAAGAACTTGTCGGCGCGGACGGCAAGAAGTACAAGCCCTACACCTACAACACCGCCGGCAACCCCTACGCCGCGGAAGATTTGGATTCCATCGACGTGGACTTCCAGGCAGAAACTTCTTTCGACGTGGGCAGCCCGTACCTCACCAAGGATTGGGATTTGCCCTTCGGCTCCGACAACCCGCACAACAATTATCAGGACGGCTCCGGCCGCACAAAGGTCGGCGTCGGCAAGCTCGGCAATTACGGTTGGCATGACCACCTGCGCATTCATTCCACGCTGAACTTCGAAGACCCCTACCCCGCACGCTCAACTGCCCGCCGCGAAAGTCCCAATCTCCCCGACATCCTTTGGGCACGCATCGAAAGCGAACCAATGTTGCGCTACCCCGACAGCCCCGACCCCTACACCAAGCTCAACATCGATATCCGTAGCTTGAACTCCGTGCGCCAAATCATCATCTGCTTCAACAAGTCCAACTTCGACACCGCCGGCAAGGAGTATCGCCCCGTCATCATCTTCTACGACGGGCCGGAACGTTACAACACCTTGACCACCGTTCGCGATTCCAAACCGATCATCGTCAACTTCAACGCGCCGATTCGTGCCATACTCTACGCACCCAACAGCCCCGTCGTCATCTTAGGCGACGCCAAGGACAGTTTCCGCGGCTTCATCGTCGCCAAGAAGTACATGCGCCTAAAGACCACTGCCGACTTTGAAGCGGAATTGCAAGACGACCCCGGCAAGTACACCCGCGACGGCGACTCCTTCCAAAGCACTAAAGCCGTCAGCAATCCCTACTACGGCAAGAACCACACCGACAAGGACGGCAAAGTCATCAAAATCCGCGACAACGGCGAGCCCGAAACCATCAAGTGGCTCTACACCAAAATCGTCAACCCCGCCAACGGTATCGAAATGTACGTCGACGATTACGGCAACGTTCAATACATGGCTCTGCCCAACGCCCCAACCAAATGCGGCACCTTCGACAACTTTGGCAGAACGGACTTCACTTCCCACGGATATCACATCGACGATTCCTCCGCGAAAAATCTGCTACTTAGCGGCAACTGAAATGTCAACACATCGTCGCCTGAATGCGGCGATTTTTTTCCGTAGCGACACGTCACCCGTTGAAGTGAGCGATAACACGACCGCCCAAGGAAGGGCGGTCGCCGGCATACGACGACGTGATGCGTCGTTGCCGGTTCGGAGGTCCTTTTCTTTGCTACTTTCTTTTGGACCCGCAAAAGAAAGTAGATCCTAAACACGCAGTGAGCAAAGACAGACGCAGTGACAGATACCGTCAGCAGGGACGCAAACTGACCACCGCACATCGTCGCCTGAGTGCGGCGATTTTTGTTCGCATGAAGACAACCTGAATATTGACTGAAAGATAAGTATTTGCTACAATCAATCAACAATGCTCGTCGGATTTGTGAAGAAGGTGAACGTCTTGGCGAAGGTATTTCAAGCGACGCACGTTGGCAAAGTTCGCAGCAACAACGAGGATTCGTTGACAGTGATAGAGCCGGAGACATTTGTGGTGGCGGACGGCATGGGCGGCGCGTCTGCGGGAGAGGTTGCCAGCCAAATGCTCGTACAGATCGTTCGAATCGTGCTGGAGAATGTTTCCGCGCCGCGTGACGAAAAACTTTTAGCGCGGGCGATTATGGTTGCCAACGCAAAAATTTTCGAGACGGCAAAGCAAAACGAGGATCTGCGCGGCATGGGCACCACGGCAACGATTCTGTCTTTGGAAGGGACGACGGCTCACTTCGCGCACGTGGGCGACAGCCGCCTGTATCTTTTGCGCGGCAAACATCTGGAGCAGGTAACTCAAGATCATTCGTACGTTGAAAATTTGGTTCGGCGCGGGGAATTGACGCCCGAACAAGCTCGCGTCCACCCGATGAAGAACGTTTTGCTTCAGGCGGTTGGCGCGGTGGAAGAGGTCTTCGTTGACGCGGCGAGCTTTCCCGTGCACAGCGGCGACAAATTTTTGCTGTGCACCGACGGGCTGACCAACATGGTCGACGACGCGGCTATCGCCGAAATTTTGTTGACCGCCACAAATCCCGCCGACGCGCTCATCGACGCCGCATTGGCAAACGGCGGCAAGGACAATGTTACCGTTATCGTCGCAGGAGTTGATTAGCCATGTGTCGGGAAATTTTTTACTGCGCGTTGAACTTTTATCACGCACTGCGCGGCACGTTCGACTGTGCCTTTCGCATTGCGCACGACGCATTGACTTGAGGGGCTGATATCATGATTCAGCGAGTCTTAAGCGGGCGATACGAGCTTGAAGAGAAGATCGGCTCCGGCGGCATGGCGGAGGTCTACAAGGCGCACGACCGACTGCTTGCCCGACCCGTCGCAATAAAAATTCTTCACGAAGCCTATCGCGCGGACGTGGAGTTTATTGAACGTTTCCACCGCGAGGCAAAGGCGGCGGCGCGGCTTTCCAACCCGAACATCGTCAGCGTTTACGACGTCGGCGTCGCGGGCAACGATCACTATATCGTGATGGAGTACGTGCAGAGTTCCACGCTCAAGAAAAAAATTTTGGACGAGGGGCCGCTTGAGCTGTTGACGGCGGTTTCAATCGCCAAGGACATTGCAAACGGTTTGACCCACGCGCACGCCAACAACATCGTTCACTGCGACATCAAGCCACACAATATCCTAATGACCGACGACGGCAGAGCAAAGATTACAGACTTCGGCATCGCCCGCGCCGTCACCGAATCGACGTTGACTTATGGCGGCTCTGTCATCGGTTCGGTGCATTATTTCTCGCCCGAACAGGCACGCGGCGGAGCCATCACGCCCAAGTCCGACGTCTATTCGCTGGGCATCGTGATGTACGAAATGCTCACCAACAAACTGCCCTTCACCGGCGACAACCCCGTCGCCATCGCAATGAAGCACATCGAGGAGGAAGCGATTGCGCCGAGCCGTTATCGCCCGCAAATTCCGCCGATGTTGGAAGCGATCATCTGCCGCGCCATGAGCAAGAGCCCCGAAATTCGCCCGTCGAGCTTCGAGCTGGTGCAGGAGCTGTCGAACGTGGAAGCGGCTTTGAGCGTCACCGTCAAGAGCGACCCCGACGCCACGCAGGTTTTGCCGCGCAAAGAAATTCCGCCGCGCCGACAAGTCCGCCAGGGTTTGGGCACGCAAGGAACGCCCGCGCCCGTTGAACAAGTCCGTGAGCCCGACGAAGACCCCAAGCCGTTCTACAAGTCCAAAGTCTTCCTGCTGATGATGGTGTTCGTGTTGCTGATGGGTTTCGGCGTTGGAATTTTCGCCGCCTTCGGCAAAGTCATCGGCAACGAGGAGACCGTCACCGTTCCCGAAGTCCAAGGCAAACAGCTCGCCCTTGCCCGACAGATTCTTGAGGACAACAAACTTCGCGTCAACGTCGCCGAGACCTACGACGCAAACGTCCCCGCCGGTCAAGTCGTTTCGCAAGACCCCGTCAGCGGCAAGACCGTCAAGAGCGACCGACTCGTCACGATTTACGTGAGCAAGGGCGGCGAGGCAATCGACATGCCTGACCTTGCGGGGCTCGCCAAATCCGCGGCGATTGAACGGATTCAGAAGCTCGGCTTGAACTTAGGCAGCGTCTACGAGAAAGATTCGCCTTCCGAGCCGGGCACAGTCCTTTCCCACGACCCGACGACCGGCACGAAGATTACGCGCGGACAGACGATTGACCTGGTGGTTTCCCGCGGCGAACAGAAGGTTGAGGAAGTCCGCGTCACCAAGAAAGTCACCCGCGTGCCCAACGTCGAGAGTGCCAGCCTGTCCGTCGCCTCTGACGGAATAATCGGGCGCGGGCTTGTCGTCGGCAACGTCACCGAGCAAGAAAGTTCTCAGGCGGAAGGCACCGTCATCAGCCAATATCCGTCGCCCGAAGCCGAAGTCGAGCTTGGTTCCGCTGTTGATTTGGTCATCGCCCGCCGCCGTGCCGAGTCTGAGCCTCAACACGAGACGACCTCTTCCACGACGAACGAGACTTCATCGACGCAGAACTTCCCCGACATCCCGACGAACATCAACGAGCCGAGCCGTGACGACGACCAATCAAAGAGGCGGTAACATGACAGGACGCGTGATAAAATTCTACAACAGCTTCTTCTTCGTGCAGGTGGACGGCGAGCTCATTCCCTGCAAACTGCGCGGGCTACTCAAGCGCGACAGAAAATCTGGCAGTGCGGTCTGCGTCGGGGACTTCGTGGAAATTTCCCGACTCAAAGATAAAAGCGGCGTGATTGAATCCGTTCAGTCGCGCCGCAATCTTTTGATACGCCCGCCCGTCGCCAACATCGACCGAGTGATTCTGACCTTCGCCGCGGACGCGCCGCGCTTGCACCCGTTGCTGCTCAATCGGTTCATCGCGCTGGCTGAACGTTCATCAATCGGCGAGATCATCATCTGCGTGAACAAAATCGATTTGGCGGACGAAAAATTTTTGTCGGCATACGAGCCGCTGTATCGAGTGCTGCGAGTCTCTGCGAAGACGGGCGCGGGCATCGACAGTCTGCGGGAAATTTTGTCGGCGGGCGTGACGGTCTTCGCGGGACCGAGCGGCGTGGGCAAGTCGTCAATCCTAAACGCCGTGGACAATCGTCTGCGGCTCAAAGTCGGCACCGTCAGCGAAAAAATTTTGCGCGGCAAGCACACCACGCGCGTCGCCGAGCTCATTGCCTTCGGCGGCGGATATCTGGTCGATACGCCGGGCTTCAGCGCGGTTGATTTGGTTGAGGCCGGCATCGACAAAAATAATCTGCGCGGCTACTTTAAGGAATTCGCAAACTTCGCGGGCGATTGCAAGTTCGTCAACGTCTGCAGCCACAGCCACGAGCCCGATTGCGCCGTCAAAGCCGCCGTCGAGCGCGGCGACATTCAACACGAACGATACGATTGCTACCTGTCGTTGCTGATGGAAGTGCGCTAAAATTTTTCCGAACGACAAAGCCCCCTCCGATGTTGGAAGGGGCTTTTCGATTTGGTATGAGTTCAGATTTTGTAGCCGCGCGGTGTGATCATGTAGCCCGCCTCGACGAATGTTTGACTGTTGCCGACGATGACGAGCGAGAACATGTTGATATCTTCGCGCGTGAAGTCCGCCAGCGTGGAAATGATTTTGGATTCGCCCTCGCGCCCCGCGTTGGTGACGATGCCGACGGGCGTGTTTTCGTCGCGGAACCGGAGCAAAATTTTTTGAACGTCGTCGAGATGAGTGACGCGGCGAATGCTCTTGGGGTTGTACAGCGCGATGACGAAGTCGGCAGCCGCCGCCGAACGCACGCGCCGTTGAATGAGTTCCCAAGGCGTCATGAGGTCGCTTAAACTTATGATTGCAAAGTCGTGCATGAGCGGTGCACCTAAGATTGCCGCCGCCGCATTGACGGCAGAGATGCCCGCGATGATTTCAAATTGCGGCCGAGAGTTTTCCGGCAGGTTCATAATCATTTCGACGACGAGCCCCGCCATACCGTAGACGCCCGCGTCGCCACCGGAGACAACAGCCACGGTGTGACCCGCCAGAGCTTCGTCGATTGCCAGGCGTGCGCGTTCAACTTCCTGCCTCATTGCCCGCCCGATGATTTTTTTCCCGCCGATGATTGAGCTGATGAGCCCGATGTAAGTGTTGTAGCCCGCGATGATTTCAGACTGTTCGATTGCCAGCCGAGCGCGCGGCGTCATTTGGTCGAGCCCGCCCGGTCCGATGCCGACGATAAAAATTTTTCCGTTAACCGTGAATCACCTTCCTTGCGCCGACGTATTTCGGCTTCCAATATTCGTTGTCCAAGCTGTCAATGCGAACGCCGCGGCTGGACGACGCGTGCAGAAAATTTCCTTCGCCGACATAAATGCCGCAGTGAGAGACGCCGCTTGCATCCGTCTTGAAGAAAACCAAATCGCCCGCCTTCATCTGATGACGCGAGACCGCCTTGCCGAACCTGTACTGATCGTCAGCCAGGCGCGGGATTGAAACGCCGTTGAGCTTGAAGACGTATTGCACCAAACCGGAGCAGTCGAAACCTTTTGGGGTCGTCCCGCCGAAGACGTACGGCACGCCGAGAAATTGCCGCGCGGTAGAGACGATGGCGTTTGCGTCACCGATAACGTATTCGGTCGGTGCGGGCTTGACGGTCGTCTTCGATTTGATGGCGGGCAGGTGGCGGCCTTTCTTCTCTTTCGCCTTGCGCAGAGCACGCCACGTCACATTGGTGACGATGCCCGTGACGGAAATTTTGTGGTCGCGTTGGAAGGCGGAGACAGCCTTGGCAGTTTCGTCGCCATAGACGCCGTCGAACTCGGTGATGTCGTAGCCGACGAGATAAAGTTTCTTCTGCAAGGTCAGCACGTCGTCCCCGCGGGAATTCTTCGACAGCGTCGGCGAGGCAAGTGCCGTCGGGCTCATGAGTGTCAGTAAAATTATTGCCGTTATCACAACCTTAAACTTCAATCCGCATCAACCTCCTGCCGAGGGAACGGTGCTCCCTAGACGAATTTGAACGAGAACTTTCGTCGCGGCTTGAGGTACCCGGTCAAAAAAATTTCTTCGTCCAAGATGCGTGCCGCGATGTTGACGCGCCCGTCGGCAGGCAAAACATCTTGGACTATCTGAACTTCGCCGGCGTACCGTCCGAAGTTTTCGTTGTCAATGGTCACGTCGCCGAAGCTGCGTTCAATCTGCGGCTCGTCGGGGGGAATGGTGCCGCCGACTTCGCGCAGGTAAGCACGCCCTTCCACGCCGCGGATGACGGATTTGGCGACGTCGGCTCGGCGCGTGAAGGTTCGGCTCAAAATTTCAGCGACAGTCAGATTGTTGCTCAACAGCTGCGCACGGAAGACAATCTCGTCAGCGCGAACGGTCGCCACGGCTTGAAGCTCATCTTGCGTGGGCTGTCCGTCGCCGATGATGATGAAGTCGACGCCGAGAGCAACGAGGAATCGCGCGGACAGGTCGGTCGAAAAATTTCTGCAGTCTTCCAACGTCGGCAGACCTTCACACAGCGGCGCACGACGTTTGCCGTCGCGGCTGGGAACGAACGCGCCGACCTCAATGCCGAATTCGCGCAGGATTTGGTTTTGGTTGTCGAAGTAGTAAGTCTCCAGCCCCGTCCACGGATGCGGATAGAAGTTGTGCAACGCGGCGACGTTGGCGAAGTTTGCATTGTGTTCGCTCAGCTGCCGCAGAAAATTTTCGGTGACGGTCGAAGCGTTGAGCTGAATCCTTCGGGAGCGGCTGAGCTCGGCAACCTGTTCGGGCGTGAAGCCGTCGTCGAGGCGGAGGGTGATGCCGTCGATGTCGTATTGCGCAAAGTTTTCGGCGTTGACGTCCAGAATTATTTCCAGCCCGCAAGTGACTGCCTTGGTCAAGATGTCGGTGAAGTCGTCGATAAATTTTTCGGCGTCGGCTGCCTCAGGGATCTGCGCGGAGGTGAACAGCCGCTTGAAGCCCATCGACGCGGCGAGCTCAATTAGCGCGAGATTGTCGGCGTGGTCATAGTCAAGCCCCGCGTAAACCGAAATGCCGTTGTCCATCAGTGATTCCCCCTTTCCAATTGCTCGGTGATTCGTCGTGCGCGGTCGCGGAGTTTGTCATTGGTCGCTTGCACGCAGACCATCAGGTTGCCGCGAACTTTGCCGAGCTTAATCATTGCGGCGGTGGTCAACATGTTGAGAACCATCTTGGTTGCAGTGCCCGCCTTCAAGCGCGTGGAGCCCGTCAGAGCTTCGGCACCGGTCACGGGCGTCAAGGCGATGTCAACGGCGCGAGCGAGTTTGGAATTTTCCACGCAGGACAGACCAATCGTCACCGCGCCCAAAGTTTTCGCGAAGTCCACTCCGCCCAGAACGTATGGCGTGCGCCCCGAAGCCGTGATGCCGCAGAGAACATCAGCCGCGCAAAAATTTCGGGCAGTCAGGTCGTCCGCGGCGAGCGTGCGATTGTCCTCGGCACCTTCGATTGCGTTGCGAAGAGCACCGTCCCCGCCGGCGATGAGCCCTTGCACCATCTCAGGCGGCACGCCAAAGGTCGGCGGGCATTCGGAAGCGTCGAGCACGCCCAGTCGCCCCGATGTTCCTGCGCCGATGTAGAAGAGCCTTCCGCCGCGTTTGAAGCTGTCGGCAACGGCGTCGACTGCGCGAGCGATGTCGGGCAAAATTTTTTCGACGGCGGCGGCAACGGTCTTGTCCTCGGCGTTTAGGAGCGTGACCATCTCAAGCGTCGTGCATTCGTCGATATGAGCCGTGGCGGGGTTGATGCATTCGGTTGTCAGCTCGGCAAAGTTGTCGGTCATGGCGTTCACCTGTTCAAGCGTAAAATTTTCTTCTGCGTTGTTGTGATCTACTTTCTTTCACCGAGGAAAGAAAGTAGCAAAGAAACTCGCCGCTGCGCGCGGGGCGGATACCACTCATTGCCGAAACGTCCGCGCTACCCGAAACCGCTCGTGCCGCCTATGACGCCATCCTTGGCCGTCATACGGCGGCGGGCCGACATCACGTCGGCCTCTACTCCGCAACGTTTTCGTCAACAAAAAAATCGCCGCTCATGTCGAGTGGCGATAATTTTTTTTGCGTCAGTCTTCGTCGTCGGGAA
>JADEZQ010000006.1 GCA_015206785.1 Quinella sp. 2Q5
TCAACGATCTTGTCCTGCCAATTGAAGACCGCGCTGTCGCTCGTGATGTCGAGGCTGTCCTTGCCGCTGAAGGTGACGGCACCGACGACCTCAGCGGTTTTCGTCTGCCACTGCAGATAGGCGCGCGAGCAGCTGAAGGTTATGTTCTCCTGCGTGAGCTTGACGTTGCCGGTCGCCCAACACTTCTGCTTGACGACGCTGACCTGAGCCTCGTCGGCAGTGACGATGGCGCGGAAGCCGTGGTTGTTCGCCGCGACGTAGACATTGCCCTTTAGGACGTAGCAACCGCGGAAGACGTCGAAGTACATCTCGCCCGCGGAAATCTCCGGCATCTCGGCGAAGGCGACGGCCGGCGCGAACAGAATCATCAGCAATGCCGCCGCGAAAAATTTAAAGACTCTCATCGGACAATCCTCCCGAAGTGTGATACAATTCCCCCGCAAAAAATTTTGAGGAGGCTCAACGTTATGACGTGGAAAAAATTTTTGTCGTCGGTGCTGTTGACGGGCGTGTTGCTGTCGGGCTCGGCAGGGGACGCCGCAAAATTTTCGCCGCCCGAACTGACCGCCGAGTTTGAGCAGATGGACTTCATGCAACTTTACCCGACGTACTCTTGGTCGCCGATTGTCGGCACGGAATTTTATGGCGTGCAAGTCGTGCGCGTCGACACCAACCAAATCGTGCGCGAGCTGAAAAATTCCGAAGCGTTCAATCGCGTGACGGACACGACGCCTTTCATTGAACCCGGCGAATATTTTTGGCGGGTGTGCGTTGTCGACAAGCGCGGCCGTCAGCTGTCGGACTGGTCGGAGAAAAAATTTTTCACGGTGACTGCGCCCGTTGAAGTTGCCGTCCTCGGCGACTCAATCAGCCACGGCGGCGCGGCCTACATTCCCGCCGGTCAGCTCGCTTGCCAATGGGAGACGTATTCGCCTGTGCCCGTCAAGAACCTTGCACGTAGCGGCGACACGACTCAAATGATGCTTGCCCGCTTCGAAAGCGACGTGTTGCCGTTCGCGCCGAAGGTGCTGATAATTTTCGGCGGAATAAACGACATTCGCACGGGCGCGACTGCCGAAGCCGTCATCGCCAACCTGCAAGCCCTGCGCGACAAATGCATCGCCAACAACATCACGCCCGTCTTTTGCACGCTGACATCAATGAACCCCGACATCATGAGGAGCCGCGGTATTCCGCTGACTGACGGCGATTGGCAAGCTCAACGCGAACGAATCAACGCGTGGATTATGCAGACGCCGCACTTCATCGACGTTGCGGACGCGCTCACCGACCAACAGGGTTACCTCGCCGCGCACCTCACGCCCGACGGACTGCACCCAGCCCAGCGCGGCAAAATGATTCTCGGCAAAATCATCGGCGATTACCTGACGACGTCGCCTTTGAGCAGGAACGTTTGAGGCAACGTGACGTTGCATCCAATTTCGCGAATGACGTTGCGACGACCGAAGTTGTTTCGCCGCGCATTCAGCAAACGTCGCCTTTGAGCAGGAACGTTTGAGCTTGCTCGACGCGGACGTTGACGAGATCACCTGCGCGTTCGGTGCCGTGAGCAAACAGGACGAGCTTGTTGGAGCGCGTGCGTCCCGTGAAAATTTTTTCGTCGGTCTTACTTGCGCCTTCAACGAGGACTTCGACCGCCTTGCCGACCAGCGCAGAATTTTTCGCGAGGCTGATCTCGTTTTGCACGTCCATCAAAATTTCCAGGCGGCGGTGCTTGACGGCATCGTCGACTTGATTCGGGAAGGTTGCGGCGGGCGTGCCACTGCGTCGCGAATAAATGAACGTGAACGCCGCATCGAACTTGACTGCGCGAACGAAATCCAACGTCGCGGCAAAATCGTCGTCGGTCTCGCCGGGGAAGCCGACAATCAAATCCGTCGTCAAGCTGATGTTCGGAACGGCGGCTCGGATTTTTTCCACGAGGCGCAGATATTTTTCGGCGGTGTAGACGCGATTCATGCGGCGGAGAATGTCGTCGCTGCCGTGCTGAACGGGCAGGTGAATGTGTTCGCAGACGCCGCGCCCGTCGGCAATGGCGGCAATCAATTCGTCGGACAAATCCTTCGGGTGGCTGGTCATGAAGCGCAACCGTTCGACGCCCAAATTGTCCACGGCACTCAACAGCTCGGCGAAGGTCATGCCGCCCGCGTAAGAATTGACGTTCTGTCCGAGGAGCGTGATCTCCTTGAAACCCTCGGCAATTGCCCGGCGAACCTCGGCGAAAATTTCTTCGGGCTTGCGGGAGCGTTCACGGCCCCTGACGTGCGGCACGATGCAATACGTGCAGAAGTTGTCGCAACCGTACATAATCGGCACGAACGTCGAGACCCGTCCGCCGCGCAGAGGGAAAACCTCCGCGGGAATTTCGCCGCTGACATTCGACGTGTCGACGACGTGTCGGCGTTCAAGTTCAAGGCTCCGGACGACGCGGGCGACTTCTGAACTTTGCCCCGTGCCCAGGACGAAATCGACATGCGGCGCACGCTTGATGAGATTCGCTCCTTCCTTCTGCGCCATGCACCCGACCACGCCCAATATCAGCGACGGCTTGAGCCGCTTGAGAGCCTTGAACCTGCCGATTTGCCCGAAGACTTTGTCCTCCGCCGTGGCTCGCACGCAACACGTGTTGATCAGCACCAAGTCCGCCTCGTCGGCGTCATCGGTCAACGTGTAACCAATCTGCCCCAGCAGACCCGCCATCCGTTCCGAGTCCGCGACGTTCATCTGGCAACCGTAGGTTAGAAGTTTGAGTTTCTTTTTCATGCGGCGTATTGTATCATATCGGGCGAACGCTAACCAGAAAATTTTTTCGGAAGGAGACTCGACATGGAAGAGATCGTTGGCAAGTTCAACACGGCGATATCGTTTGCCAAGACCATTGAGCCGACGGCTCGCGAACAGATTCGGCGCATGTGCAACTACGACTTCACCGCCGGCAGCAAGATTCGCATCATGCCCGACGTCCACGCGGGAGCCGGTTGCACCATCGGCACGACAATGACCGTCGTCGACAAAGCCGTCCCCAACATCGTCGGCGTCGACATCGGCTGCGGCATGTACACCGTCCGCCTCGCCGAAACGTCAATCGACTTCGCGCGGGTGGACGAAGCGGCTCATTACATTCCGTCGCGCAAAGACGTCTGGGATTTTCGGCAGGAGCGATTCGACTTGCCCGACCTTAAATGTTTTCGTGAGCTGAAAGATTCGCGGCGACTGGAACGAAGTTTGGGCACGCTCGGCGGCGGCAATCACTTCATCGAAATTGATCGCGCCTCCGACGGCACGAACTACTTGGTCATTCACACGGGCAGCCGCAATCTCGGCAAGCAGGTCGCCGAAATTTATCAGCGGCTGGCAATCGATTTGGCTCGCGGCAAAGACAAATACTTCGCCCAACGCGACGAGATCATCGCCGTATATAAATCGCTCGGCCGCAAAACCGAAATCAAATCCAAGCTCGACGAACTGGAACGGGAATATCGCGGGCGCAAGGCTTCCATGCCCGAAGACCTGTGCTACGTCCACGGAAAATATTTTCATCAGTATCTGCACGATATGGAACGTTGTCAGGAATTCGCGCGGCGCAACCGTGAACTCATCGCAAAGATTCTGCTCGGCAAGGCGGGCTTGACGGCCGTTGACGCCTTCCACACGATTCACAACTACATCGACGTCGGTGAAATGATTATCCGCAAGGGAGCCATCGCCGCGCACGAAGGCGAACGCGTGCTCATTCCCATCAACATGCGCGACGGATCAGTCCTCGCTGTCGGCAAGGGCAACGCCGAATGGAACTTCTCCGCGCCGCACGGTGCCGGACGAATCATGTCCCGCTCCGACGCAATGAACCGCCTGAGCCTCGACGAATACGCCGCGACTATGGCTGGCATCTACACCACGTCGGTGAACGCCGGCACGCTCGACGAATCGCCTATGGCTTACAAATCCCTCGACGACATCATCGACGTCATCGGCGACACCGTGGACATCGTCGAAGTTATGAAGCCCGTCTACAACTTCAAGGCTCAATCATGAGGAGGCAACGCAATGATCATTCTGGCATCGGGCTCGCCGCGCAGGCATGAGCTCTTGCGAAAGCTTTGCACCAATTTCGTCGTGGAAGTCAGCGACGCCCAAGAGATTCAGTCCGCAGAAAATCCCGCGGCTCTCGCCGTGTTGAACGCCGTGCACAAAGCTCAAGCCGTCGCCGCAAAACATTCGGACGCTGTCGTCATCGGCGCGGACACAATCGTTGTGCTCGACGGAAAAATTTTCGGCAAACCCGACGGCGCGAGCGGTGCGTTCGAAATGCTCACTCAGCTGGCGGGTCGCAGGCACGAAGTCATCACGGGCGTGGCAATCTGCGCGGGCGGCAAGACTTTCACCGCGGCGGAGACCACGGAAGTTTTCTTCGGCGCAATGACGGCGGCGGACATCCGCGAATACGTTGCCACCGGCGAACCGCTCGACAAGTCCGGCTCGTATGCTCTGCAAGGCGGCGCGACGAAGTTCATCGAAAAAATTCACGGCGACTGGTCAAACGTCGTCGGGCTGCCCGTCTATCGACTGCGGCGGCTGGCTCAATCGGCGGGCATCGACCTCAACCAATAAAAAAATCCCCGACGGTCACGGTGACTGTCGGGGAAAATTTTTTTGTCGTCAGCGAATCATTTGCCGAAGGCTTTGGCGACTTTGACGAGCTCGGCGCGAATCTTGATGTGTTGCGGACAAACTCTCTCGCACGCGCCGCACTTGATGCACTCTCCGGCGTTGCGTCTGTCGTGCCGTTCGACGAGCCAATTGTATTGCCCCGCGGCGAACTTCGGATTGTTGTAGAGCGTCAGGACATTGTACGCCGTGAACGAGCCGCTGATACCGATTTGTTGCGGGCAGACCTTCGCGCAGTAATCGCAGGTGGTGCACGGAATGATTGGGATGCTCGCCAAAACTTTGCGTGCCTCGTCGACTGTCGCCCGTTCGGAATCGTCCAGCCGCTTGAAATTTTCCATGTAGCCGACGTTGTCTTTCATCTGGTTCAGCGTGCTCATACCCGAAAGCACAGCGATGACTCCGTCCAGACTTGCGGCGAACCGAATCGCCCACGAAGCAAGCGACGCGTCTGGATTGGCGTCCGTGAAAACTTTGGCGACTTGTTCGGGCGGATTTGCCAACAAGCCGCCTTTGATGGGTTCCATGATGACGATGGGCTTTCCGTGGCGACGGGCGACTTCGTAACAGCCGCGCGATTGAATGGCGGGATTTTCCCAGTCCGCGTAGTTAATCTGCAGCTGAACGAATTCCGCTTCGGGGTGCGCCGACAAAATTTCTTCGAGCTCTTCGGGCGTGGAATGGAACGAAAACCCGACGTGCTTGATGAGACCCTCGCGCTTCTTTTCGGCGACGAAATCCCACATCTTGAAGTCGTCGAAGAAGTGCGTGCGCGTCTCGCCGAGATTGTGCAGAAGGTAGAAGTCGAAGTAGCCTGCGCCCGTGCGAGAGAGTGACGTCTCGAACTGCGCAATGGCGTCATCGCGGCTCTTGCAGTTGATCCAAGCGGCGTTCTTCGTTGCCAACGTGAAACTGTCGCGCGGGTGCCGTTCGATAAGTGCCTGACGAATCGCGTCCTCGCTGCCGGGATATGCCCACGCCGTGTCAAAGTAGGTGAAGCCCTTCGACAGGAACAGATCGACCATCTGTTTGACTTGCTCAAGGTCAATGGTCTCGTCTGCCAGCCGCGGCAGTCTCATCAGCCCGAAGCCGAGCTTTTTGATGTCCTCACCGAGATAAGCCATGTTGAACCCTCCAAAAAAATTTTCACGCCGTGTTTAGGTCGGGGCGCAGATGTTTTGCTCCGCCCAGGTAGACGTGTCGGATATCGGTTTGTGTTTTGTCGATGTTCGCCAAAATCAGCACGCGCACACACATCGGCAACGCGCCTTCGACTGCGGGCTCGCGCGTATCGAACAGCGGCACGCACCTGAACGCGGGCAACTGACGTATCGCCGAGCTTGGGAACGCCGCCGTCAAATCCTCTGTCGTGGAAAAAATTATCGCGCCGATGTCTTGGGCGTGCAGTTCGTTCGCCGACATTATCTGCGTGACCAGATGCCGCGCCGCCTGCCAAATGTGTTCCTGTGAATTTTCGTCGGCAGTCACCGCGCCGCGAATTCCACGCATTGCCATCGCTACCACCTCAAAGCTTGTACTTGGTCTTAATCTGCAGGCGCACCGACTCGTTAGCAAGGAAGTCTTCGTAGGTTGCGATTCGGTCAACGGTGCCCTGCGGGGTGATGTCCATGATTCGGTTGGCTATCGCTTGAATGAACGCGCGATCCTCGTCAACGAAGATTATCGTGCCGGGGAAGCTGACCAAACTTTTTTCCAGAGCCTCAATCGTCGGCAAGTCCAGGCAAGCCGTCGGGTTGTCGAGCAGGAGAAAGTTTGCCGCGCCGAACGAAAGCTTGTCGAACTCGGTTTTCGCCGCGGCAGGTGTGTAAACTCTCGGCAGGGAAAAAACTTTCACGCCGTCGGAAAATTTTATCTGCCCTTGAGAGCAACCGCCCTTTTCGTCGCCCGTCTGGAACGCCTGCGCCAAAGCCTTGAGCAGTTTGGATTTACCGCGTTCGTTGCGCCCGACGAAAGCGATCTTCTGCCCCTGGCGGATGGTGAAGCTCACGTCGCGGAAGAGCGGTTCGCCGTCGCGGGTTTTGAACAAGTCATTCGCCTCCAAGACAACGGGCACCGCGCCTGACGGCATTTGCGGCAGAAGCTGTGCGCAGTCGATTTTTATCGGCGGGACGTGTCCATCACCGAGCTGAATCGTCCTTGAGCAGGTGTGGCGCAGAAAATATCTGTCGCTGCTGACTATGACCGCGGTCAAGTGTTCGTGGTTGCGCAGAAAACTTATCAGCCAATCGATTCCGTCGGCGTCCAGATTCTTCGTCGGCTCGTCCAGGAGCAAAATTATTTCGTCGTCGTTTAGCCCGCGCAGAGCCCGCTTGAGTTTGTCGACGGCGGACATTTCAGCCATGCGCAGTTCGGAAAAATCCGCGTAGACGCTGCCGTTGACGGAGAGCACCTCGCCAAAGATTTTCACGGAGCCCGCCGAAGGCAATATCCTGCCCGCCATGATGTCGAGGAGGGTAGACTTGCCCGCGCCTTCGCCGCCGATGATGCCGACTTTTTCGCCGCGATTGACCGTCAAGCTGAAGTCCGAAAAAATTTCGCGCCTGCCGAGCATCAGCCCCAAATGTTCTATCTGAATCAAGTTGTTCACATCCTTTGGATTGCAGAATATAACAACGCCCGCAAGCTGTCAACAAAAAACGGACCCGCAGGTCCGAATTCGATTGCGCTGTCAACGTTAGAGTTCGCATTGCATGAGCACTTCGCCCGTGTCTAGGTCGAAGACTTGAATCTTGTCGTCGGTGATGACTGCGACGCCGGTCTTCTTGTCGGGGCGGTTGCTAAGGTGCGGGCTGACGGTGCCGGGGTTGAGGAAGACGGTTGAGCCGCGGCGTTCGAGAACTGTTTTGTGGACGTGACCGGTGATGAATATATCCGCGTGCAAGTGAGCCGCCATACGATCTTTGTCGGCGTCGGTGGGGAGCAGGTGCCCGTGATTGACGACGATTCGTTTGCCGCCCGCGAAGACGTGGCTGTAGGGAACTTGCACAGGCGTTTCGAGGACGTCGGCGTCAAGTTCGCTGTCGCCGTTGCCGCGGCAGATGACGAAGGGGATCTTGCTGCCGTTGATGAGCTGAACCAATTTTTGCGGGTTATAATCTTCGCCGCGGAAGTTGGGGTTGCGTGCGCCGTGATTGAGGACGTCGCCCGCGTGCAGAATCAAATCGGCGTCGGCGAAAAATTTTTCCATCGCCAATGCCACGCGGTCTGCGTAGCCGTGCGTGTCGCTGATAACTCCAATCTTCATGTGATGACCTCCTCAGAACGACGTGCCGACGGAGAAATGGAACCTGCCGCCCTGAGAGCCGCGCCCGTAATCCAGACGCAAAGGTCCCATCGGCGTGTTCAACGCGACGCCAATGCCCACGCTCGCCTTGAAGTTGTGCGGGCTAAAGCCGCCGTCCCACGCCGTGCCGAAGTCCGTGAACAGCGCACCCTGAATTTTCTTCGCCAGCGGGAAGCGATATTCAATCGAGCCGAGAATCATTCGGTTGCCGCGGAATTGGTCGTCGCGGTAGCCGCGCAAGGAGCCTTGACCGCCGACGCGAAACTGGTTGAATTCCGTCAAGTCGCCGCGTCCATAGCCGACCATGCCGCGTATCGCCCAAACCTGATCGTGGTCGCCCGCCCTGCGATAATTTTGGTGGTCGAGCGAAATTTTCTGGAAGTCAAAGTCCCCGCCGAAAGCCCCAATCTCCAGCGCGATGTTGACCTTGTTGCCTTCGGTGGGCATGTAAATATTGTCGCGGGTGTCGGTGATATGTTCGAGGATAATTGAGCGCGTGAGCCCGAAATTTTTCCTGCGCCAATCGTCGTATGCCGAGCCTTCGCGGTTGCCGGCGTTGCCGCTGGAGACGTGGCGGACGTACTTGTCCTTGCGGTTGCGGAAGGTGATGTAGTTGGTGGAATATTCGCTGACGGGTCGGCTGAACGTGAACTCACCGCCCGAATATTTGCGCATGTATTCTTCCTTGAAGTCGCCGTGCGTATCGTAGTCGTTGTAGGAATACGTGCGGTTGTAAAGCTGGATGCGGAAGGCGGTCTCGTGGCGATCCATCCACGGGTGGCGATAGGTGAAGTTGTAACCATGAGCGTCGGTCTCGTCGCCGCTCTTTTCGTAGATGACTTGAATCAAGTCGCCGCGCCCGCGGAAATTCGTATCGCTCACTGAAACCATGCCGATGATGCCGTCGGACGTTGAGTAGCCCGCGCCAATGCCGAAGGTGCCTGTGCGTTTCTCTTTGACGTTGACCTCCATGATGACGGCGTTGGGTTCAATGCCGGGGTTCATCTTGATGTTGACGTCCTCAAAGAAGCCGAGATTGTAAACGCGTTGCATTGAACGGCGGGCGAGCTTGGCGTTGAACGGCGTGCCTGGCTCTTGACGCATTTCGCGCAGGATAACCTTGTCCTTGGTCTTCTTGTTGCCCTTGACGGCGTAGCCTTCCAAAATGCCTTCGCTGATCTTGAGCGTGATCACGCCGTCGGCGTCCATGTTCATATCGGTGACCTTCATGAGGATAAAGCCTTCGTTGTGATAATCCTCCTGAATCTTGGCGATGTCGTCGTGCAAGGTGTTGCTGTTCAAAATCTCGCCGCGTTTCATCGTGATGAACTCGTCAAGCTCCTCGTTGGTGTAGAGCGTGTTGCCCGTAAAGACGACGTCCTTGAGTATGGCGTTTTCCATGACGTGGAAGGTGATAACCACGCCTTCGGGTATAGTCTCGAACGTCTGATAGACTTCGTAGAAGTAGCCCGTGTTCATCAAGGCGTTTCTGTCGCGCAGTGCAGCCGACGCGCTGAAGGTGTCGCCGACGTTCTCAGTGACCGCCATTTTGACTGTGGGGAGCGTCGCGGGACCCGCGCCTTCGAACTCGATATCGACGATGGTCTTGCCTTCGAATTGGCGCATGTAATCCAAGAGGACGTAGTCGGTCTGCGAACGATAGGGTTCGGGCGGCGGAGTCTTCGGCTTAGCAGTTTCCGTCGTCGGTGCAGATGTTTCCGTCGGTGCAGATGTTTCCGTCGGCTTAGATGTTTCCGTCGGCTTAGATGTTTCCGTCGGCTTAGATGTTTCCGTCGGCTTAGATGTTTCCGTTGTCGGCGTGGAAGTTTCCGTTGAAGTCTCGAATGGTTTGCCGACTTCGGGAGCCGCTTCACCAACACCGAACCCGAATATCACAGGCATCGCCATAGCCGCCGCAATCAGTGTTGCACGCCGCCGCGAAATTTTTTTTGCTCTCAACAATGAATCCTCCTTCATCAGTGGCCGCGTGCCACTAGAATTTATATCGCGCTTCGAGGCTGAAGATGTAATCCTTGCCTTCGCGTTCGATGGTGAAACCGAGGTTGTCGTTGAAGTCGTATTGCAGACCATAGCGATTGACTTTGTGGCTGCCGAAGCCGCGAGTATAGCGAACCATGAGTTTGTCGTTGATGTATTTGCCGATAGTGACGTTGTAGTCGTATTCGTCGTGCTTGCCCTGTTCGGCGGGGCTGTGGCTTTCGAACATGGAACCGGAGCCGCGGGCAACCTTGAGCTGGTCGATGCCGAGCGAACGTTTCAAGGCGTCTTCGATTTCGGAGATTATGGTCATCTGCAAACCGATTGCCAGGGCGTCTGCGGCGGACAGATTGTTTCCTCCGCGGGAATACGCCTCGCGCAGTGTCAGCAACCGCAAAATTTCCGTCTCGTTCATTTCGGGGCTGGAGGTCAGCTTGAAGGTCATCTTGTCGGGCGGACCGTCCACGTACAGGAAAATTTTCGTGCGGTCAATCTTCGTCTCTGCCAAAAGGTGCAACGACGGCATGAAGGTGCCAAATTGATTGAAGTACGCCTCGCCCTCCCGAATATTAAACACTGATTCAAGATAAGTCAAGGTGCCGCCGCGTTTGGCAGTGATGGTGCCCGAAGTCTTTGGATGGTCGCTTGTGCCTTGGAAGGTCGCCGAGCCGGTCAGGTACAAGTCGAAGAGCCGCGAGCTGTAGAAATGAACTTTGTCGCCGAGATTAACCGTGACGTCAAGTATCATGTTGGGCATGGAGCTGTCGTCGTCGGGCAGGCTCGGCAGACCGATGCGGCAGTGATCCAAATCGACTTGCCCGGAAATTTTCGGCAGGTGCCAATGCATAAGTTCGCCTTCGGTGAAGTTGAACGTGGCGTTGAGCTTGCCGCGGAAAAGGTCTTCGTAATCGATGTCCAGTTCGCGCGCGACGAAGTCGAAATTGTAGTTGGTCAGTTCCAACGCGGGGAAGCTGAAGCCGCCCGTCAGGTCGAAGGTGCCCGCGCCGATGTTGCCCGAAAATTTTTCGATGTCGAATCTGTCGCCGCGGAAGACCGTCGCGATGTTGATGTGTTCGATGAGCTTGCGCATGCCCTTGATTTTGACGGAGCCGTCGATGAGAGAAATTTTCCCGTCAACGAGAGGATGCGCCGCGGTGCCGGTGATTTTGACGGAGCCTTCGAGATTGCCCACGCCGAAAGAAACTTGCTTGCTCATCACGGGCAACAGGCTCAAGTCCGCGCCGTCGAGCGAAACCGTAACGTTCAGCTGTTCGTCGTCGGGCAGAGCCTCTTTCGTGCGGGCAGTCAACGCTTTCAACGGGACGAAGCCTTGAGCGCGTGCGCCGTAAATTTTTCCGCTGAGCTCGCGCTGAACAACCAGTTCCTCGATGTTGACGCGCCAATTGCGCAAAGTGAAATGCCCGCGCAGAAGATCGAACGTGGAGCCGCGAATGCCGCCCGTCGCCGTCAACATGACGGAGCCCGCGGGATTGTCCACGGTGCCGCCGATTTGAGCGTCGATGTTGCTCGTGCCGACCATGTCGACATCAAAGCCCGCCGCCTTGCTGAAAATGCCCAGAGCAATTTCCCGCGCTTCAAGCTTCATGTTCAACGCGCCGCCCAAGTCCGCCGTGCCGAGCAGATTAATCGTGCCCTTGTCGCCCTGGTGACCGTTGAGCTGATTGACGGTGATGACGTTGTTGGCAAGACCGGCGTCGATGATGATGTCGTGGATGTCGTAGCCTGCGAAGGTGCCGCGCAGAATCTCGCCGCTCAAAGAGCCGGTCGGACGCGCGAAGGTGCCGCTCAAAAAAATTTGGCTGTTGAGCGTGCCGGTGATGAGGTCGGTTTCTTTGTCCGCCATAGTCAGCAGATGAGAGATGTCCGCGCCCGTGACTTCGACCGTGCCGTTGATTGCTTCGCTGTCCAAGTTCGTCGCCACGTGAACTTTGTAGGAGGCGTCGCCGTCGCGGAAGCTGAAGTTATCCAACCAAACGTCGGAGCCGCGGCTCGTCAGGTGCCCGTAGACGTCGGTTATCGTCACACCGTTGAGATTGATCGTGTCGGCTTTGAGTTCGCCGTCGAAGAGCGGGACGTCGGGCGTGCCGCGAATCAACCCCTCAAACGTCGTGTGACCTTCGGCAATGTAGCCTTCGGGGAACTTTGCCTTGAAGCGTTCGAGCCGAATGTCCTTGCCGCGCACGACGAAGTTCATCTCGCGCGTGGTCTTGTCAATGGTGCCGTCCAGAACCATATCGACCATCGGCGAGGTGATCTCGAAGTCCTGAAGGCGCAGCGTGTCTCCTTCCAGAAAATAATCGCCGTGCATGTCCGTGAGCAGGAAGCCGCGATAGCTGCCACGGTTGAACTTGATGTTGCCGACGAGCTGTGGATTGTCGAGCGTGCCGCTGACGGTGACGGTGTTGCTGACGTTGCCGGTAATCGGTTGGTCGGGAGCGACGAGCGCGGCAATATCCTCGGCGCGGACGTCGGTGGTGTCGAGCTTGATGTTAACGCGGCGTTCGCCCGTCAAACCGACAGAGCCTTCGACGACCGTCCACTTGAGCTTGCCGTCGCGTTCAAGGTTGAATTTGTCGATGTGCACGCCGTCGAGACTGCCGGAGGCGACAAGCTGAATCGAATCGAACGGTTGCTTGAAAATTTTTCCCGCGAAGTGTGCGCTGTCTTCCACGCGATCAACAGCGGACAGTTCCAGCGCGACGGCGGGATTGGCGGCGTCGCCGTGCACCGTGCCCTTGAAGTCGGCTAGCCCGCTCATGTCCAGCGCGTCGTCAAAATTCCGCAGGATAGACATATCGACGTGCGCACCATAGAAATCCAGATCGAGTTGGCTCAATTTGCTGACGGTGCCTTCCAAACCGAGCGTGCCGCCGTGTGGAAGGTTCGCGGTCAAGTAATCGATGGTGATGTCTTCGTCGCGGAAATAAAAAGAGGCGTTCGCCTCGTTGACGTGCAGACCTTCGACGTCGAGATTCGTCGCGCGGGCGTTGCCGTAAAGTTTGATGTGTTTGACGTCGCCGCCGATGCCGTTGACGCCGATGTCGGCAGAAATTTTTCCGCTGATATTCTGTTCGGCGTCGGCAAAGGCACACAAAGTCGCCGCGTCCAATCCGTTCGCCTTGATGTTGGCATTGAACGACAGATCGCCCGTACGGATCTCCGCGGTGCCGGTGACGTTGCCGCCGAAAGTTCGCGCACTGGTATCGAACAGGTAAATCATGTCGCCGACGAAACGCAAGCGAGTGCTGATGTTAGTGGCGGACAGTTCACCGTAGCCGAGCCGGTCAGAAAAAATTTCCGCGTCGACCTGGGGATTGGTTGCGGTGCCGACGAGATGAGCGCGAACGGAGCCTGCGCCTTCTATGCCGATGTCGGTGAGGATGGCGGCGGGCGCGAAGTCGTCGGCGGTGGCGTGAACATCAAAAAAAACTTCGTCGGTGTCCAGGCGCACGGTGCCCGATGCCGCGGCGTGCTGAGCGTTGGCGGCGGCGGTTGCGTCGAAGATGATTTCGCGTTCGCTGAAGGTGACGAGCCCGTTGATGTCGGTGACGTCGGTCTGTTCCACGTGAACGGAAGCGTCGGCGATTTGGGTCGTGCCCGTGAACGTCAAAGCTTCCCCGCGGCGCAAAAGATGAATCGATGCGTCACGAGCTTTGCCGCCGAGAATTTCCACGCCGTCGGGAATTTTGTCGGGGGGCAGGAACGGCAACACCTTGGCAAAAAAAATCTCGTCGACCGCGGCGTTGATGAACTGACTGTCCTTGCCGAGCGTGCCCGAAACTTTCACGGACGAGCCGAGAGTTTTGGCGGTGGCTTCGGCGGCGATGGCGTTCATGTCGGCGCAGTCGGCGGCGGCGGAAATTTCTTCGACCGAAATATTTTTCCCGTCGAACGCGGCGTTCAACGTGCCGTCGTGCAAAAAAATTTTCGCGCCGAAAGTTGATTCGCCTTCGCTCTCGACGCTGATGTCGTCCACGTTCCATGAGCTTTCGTCGCGCTGAGTGATGTTGACGGTCGCGCCGTTGACGTGAATCTCATCCAACGCGGCAACCGGGTCGTCGGTCAGCGTCAGCAGTTTGAACTTAATCTTCGCTTCGTCTGCGCGGGCAATGAGTTCGTCGCGCTTGTCGAAAATTTCCACGTCGCGAATGGTGATGTCGCTGTCTTCGTTCGATTTGAGGAAACGAACTTCGCCAACTTCAACGCCGCCGATTTTGACGGGCACACCGAGCTTTTGCGTGGCAATTTCCTCCGCGCGGGTCATGGCGTGTTCAATGATTGTCGCCCGCTGTGAATTTATGTAAAGCCCGCCGCCGACTGCCAAGACGGTCAACGCGCCGCCGAGGATCTTGAAGAGTTTGAGCACGGCGAGCACCTCCGAGCAATTATTGGAACGCGGCGTTGCGTTCGCCGTGGTCAACGCTCTCTGACGGCAACGGCGAATCGTTTTCGAAATCAATCATCACAACCGGAGCGACTTCTTCGGCTTCGGGCACGGCGGAGGCTTCGGCAGTAAGCGCGGCGTCTTCGCGGCTCTCGGCGGCCTTCTTGCCCTTCTGTTCGCTTTCAATGTAGCGCACGACATCAATTTCGACGGGCACGCCCATATATCTATCGAGCGAGGCTTTGGCGGTGTTGTAGTTGTAAAGCGCGGTGAAGTAATTTGAACGGGCCTCTGTGAGTTTGCGGGAAGCGTCCATGACGTCTAGGTTGGTGCCGACGCCCGCGGCGTAACGAACCTGCGCAATCTTGTAGTTCTCTTCGGCAAGAGTAACGGACGCTTGGGTCGTGCCGATATTTTTTTCGGCGGCGTGCAGTTGCAGGAAGTATGATTGCACTTCGAGCTGAATTTGTTCGCGGGTCTGCGCGGCGACTTCCTTTGCGCGGGTCAGTGCGGCATCCGCCTGATTGACTTGTGCGCTGGTTATGCCGCCGTCAAAAATATTCCAGCTCATGCTCAAGCCCGCAGTCCATTGGTCGGTTGTCTTGCCGCTTGCGAAGTGTTCAGTGGTGAGCCCCTTGCTTATCTCGGCGTTGATGCTCGGACGCCAGCCTGCCTTGGCGGATTTTTTGGCGGACTCTGCCTGCTTGACGGCGTAATCTGCCATAGCGGCGTCAGCTCGGTTTTCCAAAGCGTAGGCGGTGCAGTCACCCAACTTCAAATCGTAGCGGCGATAGGTCAGCGTGTCTTGCGGGCGGATAATCGTGTCGGCGGGCAAGCCGATGTAATTGTTCAGCTCGGCGACGGCGACATCGTAGCGGTTTTGAATGTTGACGAGATTCTGCTGAGCGTTGGCAAGCTCAACCTGCGATTCGAGGACGTCAACCTTGGCGACGGTGCCGACGCGGAATTGAGCGTTGACGTTGCGCAGATGTTCCTGCAACGTGAGAACTTCCTCTTCGTAGACGTTGATGAGGTTGCGATATTGCAGCACGTCGAAATAATAAACCGTGGACTGCAAGCGGACGGTCTGCATCGTGTTTTCCAACGACAGATCGGCCGAGCTCAAAGCGTAGCGTGCCGCGCGACGACCTTCCTTGAGCCGCCCGCCCTGATAGATGGGCATGGTCAGCGAGCCGCTGTTGGAGAAGGCGTTGTTGTCTTCGCCGCCGTAATAAATACCGCCGCGACGCATAGCACTCAAGCTCCACGACAGGCGCGGGTTTGTTTGACGGCGCGCTTCGCTCAAGTTCCAATAAGCCTGTTCGCGTTCGGCAATGGATTCTTTAATTGTGCGGTTGTTTTCAAAGGCGCGTTGAATCGTTTCGTCGAGCGTGACGTTGACGATGTCGGCCGCCTCCGCCGCCGCAGTAACCGCCGTCATCCCCGCCACGAGCAGAGCCGCCAGCTTTCTGCGAAAATTTTTCTTGATGCGGTTGGAAATTCTCATCTCGATCTCCTCCTTAGGAACTAGGAACCAGGAACCAGTTGCCGGTTCCCGTTCGCTAAAATTTATTTTGTTGCCGCCGAATGCTGACTGGCTTCCAAAACTTTATCTTTCTTGCCGAAAAGTTTCTGCACGATCTTCTGAACGATTACGAAGAACACGGGTATCAAAAATATCCCCAGGAAGGTCGCGACAGTCATTCCGCCGACGACCGCCACGCCCATGGAGTTGCGAGCAGCCGAGCCCGCGCCGGAGGCTGTCGCCAGGGGAAGGCAGCCGATTATGAACGCGAACGACGTCATCAGTATCGGGCGCAGACGCAAGCTTGCCGATTCCAGAGCCGCCTTGATTGCATCCATGCCCTTATCGGTGCGGACTTTGGCGAATTCGACGATGAGTATTGCGTTTTTCGCCGCCAACCCCATGATCATTATCACGCCGATTTGCATGTAAATGCTGTTCTGAAAGCCGGGGTTGCCCACGCCGAGTGTGTTCGTGTAGACGTTCAAGACGAATTCCGACAACAGCGCGCCGAAGACTCCCGTCGGCACCGTCATCAACACCGAGAACGGCACCGACCAGCTTTCGTAGAGCGCGGCGAGGCACAGGAATACGAACACCAACGCCAACGCCATAACCTGACCCGTGGAGCCCGAAGCTTTCTGCTCTTCGCGAGATTGCCCCGACCATTCCACAGCGAAACCCGTCGGCGCGACTTGGTAGACGACTTCAGTCAACGCCGCCATCGCCTGCCCCGATGAGTAGCCATCAGCCGGTTGCCCTTGAATCAGCACGGAGCGTTTGCCGTTGAAGCGAGTGACCTGCGTCGTGCCGGTGTTGAGCTTGTGACTTATCAGCGTGTCGAGCGGAACGATTTGACCACTCGCGCTCTTGACGAACATGAACTTGAGCATGTCGACTTCGCCGCGGAAGTAAACGTCCGACTGCATGACGACTTTGTACGTGCGACCGAACCTGTTGTAATCGTCGACTTCCATGCCGCCGAAGTTGACTTGCAACGCGCTGTAAACGTCCGACAGCTGTACGCCGAGCATTTCGATTTGTTCCTGATCAATGTCGTATTTGTAGCTGGGCGAAGTCACGTTGAACGTCGTCATCACGCCTTGCAGTTCGGGGCGAGTGTTCGCCGCCTTGACGATTTTGTCGGTTATGTCGGAGAGTTCGCCGTCAGAGTGGCTTTCCAAATCGATCAGTTGCATTGTGAGCCCGCCGACTTGACCGAGCCCCGGCAGCGCCGGCGGATTGAACGGGATGACAAACGCTTCGGGCGCGACGCCGTTGCCGACGACGAAAACATTTTGAAGCGCAACCTGCACTGATTCTTCGACGGCGGTACGTTCAGCCCAGGGGTGCATGCTAATGAACAGTGCCGCGGCAGAAGACTTCGTGCCGTTGGAAATTACGTCGTAGCCAGCGACTGAGATGACGTTTTTTATACCGGGCACGTTCTCACGAATGGCGGCGGCTACCCTGTCCGTCGTCATTGACGTGCGGTTGAGCGACGTGCCTTCGGGCAACATAACGCCGGCGACGAAGTAGCTTTGATCCTCGTCGGGCACGAAAGTCGACGGCAAAACTTTGAACAGCAGACCCGTCAGCCCGCAGACAATCAGCATGAAGATTACCGCGAGCTTTGAACCGGAGATGACCTTGGCGACGACACCGACGTAAGAATTTTTCGTGCGGTCGAACCAGTTGTTGAAGGCGTCAAAAAACTTGCTGAAGAAATTTTTCTTGCCGTGCTCGTGTGGCTTGAGGATTATGGCGCAAAGTGCCGGTGTCAACGTCAACGCCACGAACGCCGACAAGCCCATTGACACCGCGATTGTCAGGGCGAACTGCCGATACAAAATGCCGGTCATGCCGCCGAGGAAAGCTATCGGAATGAACACCGCAGACAAGACAAACGCTATCGCCACGACGGGACCTTGCACTTCTGCCATTGCGACTTCGGTTGCTTCAACGGGATTGAGCCCGCGTTCCATGTGCTGTTCGACGTTTTCTATGACGACGATTGCGTCGTCGACAACCAGACCGATTGCCAAGACCATTGCGAACAAAGTCAGCGTGTTGATTGTGAAGCCGAGCACCGTGAACGCCGCGAACGTCCCCAGCAATGACACAGGCACCGCCAAGAGCGGAATTATTGTCGCGCGGAAACTCTGCAGGAAGATGAAGATGACCAGCACGACGAGCACCAGAGCCTCAAAGAAGGTGTGAGCGACCTCCTCAATCGAGGCTTTGATGAACTCTGTGTTGTCGAGGACTTGACCGTACTTTATGCCTTCGGGCAAATTTTTTTCTGCCGCGGCGAGGATTTGTTTGACTTCGCCGATTGTCTCAAGGGCGTTGGCGTCGCTCGTCAGGTTGATTATGAACGGCACCGAAGTATGCCCGTTGAACTTGCCGACGTAAGTATTCGACTTTTGACCGATTTCGACACGCGCCACGTCTTTTAAGCGAACGAACGCACCTGCGACGCCGGTCTTCAAGATGATGTTCTCGAATTGTTCGGGCGTCTCCAGTCGTCCTTGAATTTGACCGGTGTATTCCTTCTCTTGACCTTGAGCCACGGGAAGCTTGCCGATTGCACCCGCCGCGGCTTGAGCGTTCTGCGTCTTGATGGCGTTCTGAACGTCGGCGACAGTCAAGCCGAAGTTTGCGAGCTTTTCGGGATTGATCCACACGCGCAAGGCGTAATCCGCGCTCAAGACTTGAACTTGCCCGACGCCCTTAACGCGCTTGAGATCGTCGGCGATGTAGATGTCTGCGTAGTTCTTGATGAACGCCGTATCGTAGAGCCCGTTGTCGCAGTAGAACGCGAAGATCATTGACATATCCTGCGAAGACTTTGCGGTCGTCACGCCGGAGGCGATAACGGTTTCGGGCAGGTTGGCGTTGGCGGAGGCGACGTTGTTCTGAACTTTGACGGAATCCATGTCGCCGTCCGAGCCGACTTCAAAATAAACGCTGAGCAAGTAGCTGCCGTCGTCGTTGGAATTGGAGCTCATGTAGTCCATGCCCTGCGTGCCATTGACGCGGTTCTCTATGATTTGCGCGACTGCCTGGTTGACGACGCTGGCGTTGGCACCCGCATAGTAGGCATTGACGTTAATCGTCGGCGGTGAGATGTTTGGATATTGAGCGACAGGCGTGTTGAGCCCCGCGATAATTCCGATGAGACTGATTATGATTGCAATGACGATGGCGAAAATCGGTCGGTGAATAAAGAACTTTGCCATAGAAGGTCTCCTGTCACTTAGCCGCCGTCGCGTTGTGTTCGACGTCGAAAACTTTATCGCTGGGGTTGAACGAGAAATCCATATCGTTGGCGGTGACCTGCGTCACTTCCAAAGGCATGCCGTCGCGCAGATTTGTCAGCCCCTCAACGATGACCCAATCGTCAGCCTTCAAGCCGCTCTTGACGACGTAGTAGGAGCCGATTTTTTCGCCGAGCGTGACTTTGCGGATGGCGGAGGTGTTGTCGGATTGAGCGACGATAACCATAGTTTCGCCGAGCAACTGTTGAAGAGCGCGTTCGGGGATGAGCATTGCGTTGGGGATTTTGATTCCCGTGATTTCGACGCGGGTGTACATGCCGGGAACGAGCAGACCTTCGGGGTTGTTGAATACCGTGCGAACCGTAAGCGTGCCGGTCTCGTTGGCAAGCGTGCGGTCAACTTCGGCGAACTGCCCTTGATACGGATAGCTTGAGCCGTCAGCAAGCGTCAACGAGATTTTGAAATCCGGTTGAGCTTGACCGCGTTCCTTTGCCTCACGCTCTTCCCTGGACAGGCGCAGATATTCCTGCTCGGAAACGGCGAACTGCACGTATACGGGATCAACCAAGCCGATTGTCGCAAGGGCGGTATTGCCGGCGGTGGAGAAGGTGCCGACAGGAACGTCGTCAATGCCGAGCCGCCCGCTCATCGGCGCATAAACTATGGTGTCCGCCAAATCGTCTTCAGCCTTCTTGAGCAGAGCTTGCTGCGCGGCAACTTCGGATTCCTGCGATTCGACCGCCGCGCGTTGATTGGTGAGCGTCTGTTCGGAGATGGCGTTTGATCTCAAAAGTTCTTCGTCGCGCTGAAGGTCGACGCGTTCTTTCGCCAGGGTCGTCATTGACTTGGCGAGATTTGCCTTCGCTTGCAAGACGGCGGATTCATATTGGCGGTCGTCGATTTTGAACAGCATTTGACCTTCGACGACGTCTTGCCCGCCTTTGACGTATTTCTCGACGACGTTGCCGCTGACTTTGGATTGAACTTGCACCTCGTCGCGGTCAACGACTTGCCCGCTGTAAGAGAGTGTCAACGGCGCGTCGGTCGACAGGACTTTGATCGCCTTGACGCGGGTCGGCATACCGCCGGACATATCGTCAGAGGCAGCTTCTTCGCCGCCACAGCCCGACATCAGCAGAGCCGCCGCGCAGATTGTCGCCAAAAATTTTTTCATCACGATACCCCATTCCGTGTGCGCGTCGCGCATAATTTTAGAATTCTTGTTTGAGCCCGAAGTAGAAAGCGCGGTCTCGTTTGTGATTGACGTCGTGCATTTCGCCCAAGAGCCACGTGGCGTCGGCGATGCGGTATTGAGACTTGAGGCGCAACTTGCCGTCGTTGGGGTCGTAGGCTTCGGCGGAGAATTTAAATCGGCTGCCAACGTAAGCGTCGAGCCCAATGCCAGGCTTGCCCGCGAAGATTCCTGCACGTGCGCCGAAGTCGCTGCCGAATTTGTGACCGCCTTGCAGATTCCATTTGGTGTGGTCGCCGATGTCTTCCGCGCCGAGAATCAGAGAGTTCGCGCCGCTCGTCACGTCCAAGTTGAAGTTCGTGTTCCAATCGTGCGCCTTGCCGCTGTATAGTATATCAACGGACGGGGTTACGTCAATCTTTGCAACCTTGTCGGCGGTGCCCTGAACCTTGCCCAAAAGTTTGTCGGCGCGTTCGGTTATGGAGCGGGCGTTGCTGACCGTGGCTTTGAGATCTTCGGAAACTTTGGGGTCGCCGGCGAACTTGTTCATGTTGTCGGCAATGTTGGCGACGTCGGCGGAAGTTTTTGCAATGTTGTCCAGCGTGGTCTTTAAATCGGCGGCGGTTTGAGGGTCGCCTGCAAATTTGTCGATGTTCGCCGACATGTGCTCGACGTTCGCCATTGTGCGATTCATGCCTTCGATTGCGCCGTTCATCTGCTGAATCATGTTGTTGAAAGTTTCTTCGTTGCCGGCCGCCGTCCGCTCCAAGGTGCCCATCATGTTCTTCACGCTCTCGGAGGATTGGCGCATATTGTCGCTCATCTCAACGACAGACTGCTTGAAGACGTCGTCGCCGATAATCGCGTGCACGTCCTTTAACAGAGCTTGAACCTCGTCCAAAACCTTGCTGAGCCCGTCGAACATTGCGTCCATGCCCGCTTCGTCCACGCCGTGCAGATAGTCGCCGTTCTTGAGATATTCGCCGTTGTCCACTTTGGGTTGAAAGTTGATGAACTTCTCGCCCATCACGCCGCTGGAGGCAATGGAAACTTTGGACTGCTTGGGGATTTGCACATCCTGATTGATATCCATAGTGACGGTGACGCCCGTGCCTTCGTTGGCGATTTTGGTGACCTTGCCGACGAGCACGCCACTCAATCGAACGTCGGACTGCGGCTGGAGCCCGACCACCTGCTTAAAGCCCGCGTACAAAGTGTAATCGTTGCTCGGACCGAAATGGAAATTGCCAAGCCCCGCTGTGGCAGCTCCCAACATCATCAGCCCGCCAACGGTGAATGCCCCTACCTTTGCTTCAACTGACAAAAGTTTCGCCTCCTCAATCTATCATGCGGAAGAACGCGCGGACGCGCTCGTCTTGAATGCGTTTGAAGTTGTCGGGCGTGTCGACTGCAATCAAATCGCCGTTGTAGACCATAGCGATTCTGTCGGCGATTCGGCACGCGCTGACCATGTCGTGAGTGACAACAACGCTCGTGACCTTGAGGGCGCGTTGCGTCTCGATAATCAGATCGTCAATCTTCGTGGTAGTCACGGGGTCAAGCCCGCTTGAAGGCTCGTCGTAGAAAATAATTTCGGGACCGAAGGCAATTGCCCGCGCCAAGGATACGCGCTTCTTCATGCCGCCGGAAAGCTCGTTGGGCATGCGGTTTTCCACGCCATCTAAGCCGACCTGATGGAGCTTCTCGCGGACGATGGATTGAATTTTGTCGCGGCTAAAGTCGGTGTGTTCGACCAGCCCGAAGGCAACGTTCTCGCCGACGGTCATCGAGTCGAACAGCGCGCTGTATTGGAAGACCATGCCCATGCGCAGGCGGATACGCATCATCTCGCGTTCGTCCAGGCGGGAAATTTCGTCGTTGCCAATCCAAATCTCGCCTTGCGTCGGCTGAATCAAACCAATCATCAGCCGCAGCAGCGTGGACTTGCCGGAACCCGACCCGCCAATAATCGCCAGGGTCTCGCCGTCGGCAATAGTCAGATTTATGTTGTTGAGCGCGACCTTCTTGCCGAAAGTCTTGGTCACATTAACAATTTTAATCATGTGTCACCTGCAGAAAAATTTCGGATGGAAAGGCCGACGTGATGTCGGCCCGCCGCCGTATGACGGCCATGGATGGCGTCATAGGCGGCACGATCGGTTTCGGGTAGCGCGGACGTTTCGTTGGTGGACGGTATCCGCCCCACGCGCAGTGGCGAGTTTCTTTGCTACTTTCTTTCCTCGGTGAAAGAAAGTAGATCCTGAAACGTAAAAGTAGATCACAACAACGCAAAAATTTACGTCACCTGTAGATAACAAACGTCAGCAGCGCGTTGAGAATGAATATAACGATAATCGACATTACGACGGTTCTGGTTGTGGCAATGCCGACGCCCTCCGCGCCGTCTGGGCAGTTCAATCCGTAATAGCAACCGAGCACCGCGATGACATTGCCGAAGAAAATCGCCTTGATCATTCCGCCCGTCAAGTCGTAAATCTCCGCGAACATCTTGATCGAGTTGATATATACATAGGAACTTATGCCGGCGTATTGCGTGGCGACGACCCAGCCTCCGACGACGCCGATGATATCGCCGAAAACCGTCAACAGCGGCACGGCTATCATGCAGGCAATCATTCGCGGGACGATGAGATAATTGACGGGGCTGACCGCCATAACCTTGAGCGCGTCGATTTGTTCGGTGACTTTCATGGTGCTGATCTCGGCGGTGATTGCGGCACCGACCCTGCCGGCGCACACAACGCCGACCAGCACCGGTCCGAGTTCCCTGCCTATGGCAATGGCGACAATCCCGCCGACAGTCGATTGCGCACCGAAGCGAATAAATTCGTGCGCCGTCTGCAACGTGAACACCACGCCCGTGAACAGCAACGTCAACGAAACGATTGTCAATGAGTCCACGCCCAGGTGCGCCATCTGCGCGATGATGTGTTTGAACCGTGGCTTGTGCTTAAGTTGCTTCATCGTGTCGGCATAGAGCAAAACTATCGTGCCGAAGCCCTCGAAACATCGAATCACGAACGCGCCAATCGTCTCCAAAAATTTCGTCAGCAATGCGCCGCCCCCTTTCGCGCAGATTATAGCACAAAGTTTCCGCGTACATGGATAGCGGCTGAAAAAAATTTTTGCCGCCCGCCGAAGATTTGACAGCCGCGAATCAATCAGCTAAAATTCATTCAAGACATTGGGCGGAGGTGAACTGATGCGAAAGAAATTTTTGGCAGTCTGCGCGGCGGTGCTGGCGATGTATTTCATGATGAGCGCGGGCTGCGTGCAGAAAAAATTTTTGTATCCGTTCCCGTATCGCACGACGGTTGAGAGCTATTCGGCGCGTTGGAAGGTCGACAAGTTCCTGGCTGTGGCGGTGATGAAGGTCGAGAGTAATTTTTCCGAGTCGGCTCACTCACACAGCGGCGCGGTTGGGTTGATGCAGATTATGCCGGAAACCGCCGCGTGGATTGCCTATCAGCTCGGCGAGTCCCCCGACGAAATTGCCGACGACATCAAACACCTGCGCGAGCCCGAAACGAACATTCGCTATGGCACGTGGTATTTGGCGGAGCTTGAGGACGAGTTTGGCGGCAATGACGTTTTGGCTTTGGCGGCGTACAATGCCGGGCGCGGAAATGTTCGCGAGTGGATGGAGCGCAATCATTGGGGCGAAAATTTTTCTGACGTCGACAAAATTCCTTACGCCGAGACCCGCGACTACGTCAAGCGCGTTCTGCATTGCCGCGAAAAATATTCCGAGCTCTACGGCGCACACGAATTCATCGCCACGCCCATTGCCCTGCACGAGCTGCGCTTTGCCCGCCTGAAAAATCTTTCGCTGTAGGAGATGTTGACATGAGAAAAATTTTTGCCGCGCTGATGATGTGTTCGGTGCTTTGGTTGACGGCGACGGCTCAAGCCGCGAAACTCACGCCGCTGGCGGAAATCGATGCCTACGGTTTCTATCAGAACATGGGCTACGAGGTCGATTGCAGTCACTTCGAACGCATTGATCGCAAAATGGTTTTCCGCACCATCTTGCCCGAAGAGCCGCTTGCGCTGTCGAAGGAGCTGCCAAACGTCGTGGTTCACGTTGATCCGCGCAGCAATCACGTCGTCGAGGTTGATCTGTATCTGGACGCCGACGCCGAAAAAAATTCGCAGGCAACCTTCGTCGCTAAGGTCATTGCCGCACTGGACGAAGCCGCCTTCCAAAAGAATCAGCCCGCCATTGAACGCGGCATCGGTCAGTTCGTCGACGCGCCCACCTACAAGGACATCGTCGTCACCATAGACGAGACCCGACGCTACAAGCTCTACAAGGAAATCGAAGCCAAAGTTCTGGCGATTTATATCGAGGCCGCCGATTGACGACGCGCCGATAAAAAATTCCCGCGACACGAACGCCGCGGTTTTTTTTGTGGTATAATCGCGGAAAATTTTTTGCGAGGTGTAAGCATGGCAAAGCAACTGCGAATCGAAAAGCTTCAAGAACTTATCAAGCAGGAGATGAGCAAGATGCTCTTGACTGACCTGAAAGACCCGCGCATCGGTTTCGTCACGGTGACCGGCGTGGAGATGACAGGCGACCTGCGCGAGGCGAAAATTTTCGTCAGCGTGATGGGCGGCGCGGATAAAGTTCAAAGCTCGCTCGACGGATTGAACAGCGCGCTGGGTTTCATTCGCCGCGAGATTGGTCAACGCATTCGTCTGCGCTTCACGCCGGAAATTTCTTTCGCGCTCGATACGTCGCTTGATTATGGCGACCACATTCAGAAGCTTTTGTTGCAAGTGGAAGGGGAACGTAAAGATGTTGATAACGCTCCGACAGGCGGCGACGAAAATTAATTCCGCCGAAAAAATTTTGGTGACCGCGCACATTCAGCCCGACGGCGACGCAATCGGCTCGACGCTGGCGATGATGATGATTCTGCGTTCGTTGGGGAAGACCGTCAGCGTTTACATCGACGACACCGTTCGACGCAACCTGCACGCCCTGCCGAACTTTGACGAGATTCGCCGACCAGCTGAGGGCGAGACCTTCGACGCCGACCTTCTGCTTGTGCTCGATACGTCGATTGACAGGATTGGCAACGTCCGCCGCATGACCGACGCGCCGATTTTGAACGTCGACCATCACGTCACCAACCGCGGCGAAGGCATCGAACTCTACGACGAACCCAAAGCTGCCGCCACCTGCGAAATCGTCTACAAGCTTGCCCGCGAACTCGACGCCGACATCACGCCCGACATCGCCACGTGCCTCTACACCGGTCTGGCGACGGATACGGGCTTCTTCCAATTCAGCAACACCCGCGCCGAAACCTTGGCAATCGCTTCCGAACTCATAACGCTCGGCGTGAGCCCGAACTTCATTTCCGAACAGATGGAGAGCAAGACGCTGGCGGAAGTCATCGGTCTTCGCGACGCCCTCAACACGTTGAAGATGCATTGCGGCGCAAAAGTTGCGGGCATGACCATTGACCACGCCACCGCGAAAAAGTTCGAGTCCACCGAAGGAATTATCGACGAGATTCGAATCATTGACACCGTGGACGTCGCCTTCCTCATCACGGAAAAATCGCCGAACGTCTGCCGCGTGAGCATGCGTTCCAAATCAACCGACGTGTCGAAGGTTGCCGCTCAGCTCGGCGGCGGCGGACATGTTCGCGCGGCGGGTTGCACGCTGAAGATGTCATTGCCCGACGCAGAAAAAATTTTGGTCGACGCAATCTGCGCGGCGGTCGGTTGCAAGCAATGAGCGACGGTTTCGTCAACGTCAACAAGCCCGCGGGAATGACCAGCCACGACGCCGTCAATCGTCTGCGGAAAATTTTCGGCACGCGCAAAGTCGGTCACGCCGGCACGCTCGATCCGCAGGCTTCGGGAGTTTTGCCCGTCGCCGTCGGCTCAGCGACCAAGTTCATCGAATATCTTGCCGCCCGCGAAAAAAGTTACCGCGCCCAAATTCTCTTCGGCATATCCACAGACAGCGGCGACCTCGAAGGCGAAGTCATTGCCCGCGCAGAAAATTTCATCCCGCCGACGAATGAACAGCTTGCCGACGTTCTGTCGAATTTCGTCGGGGAGATTGAGCAGCGGCCGCCGAAGTTCTCCGCGATAAAAATTCACGGGCGCAAAGCCTACGACCTGGCGCGGAAAAATTTGCCGTTCGAGATGCCGACGCGTCGCGTGAAAATTTTTCGGCTCAGTCTCGTCGCGCTGACCGATTCAATTGCAACGGTCGACGTCGAATGCGGCGCGGGCACTTACATCCGCAGCCTGGCAATCGATATCGGCGAGAGCCTCAACCTTCCGACGACGCTCAAGAGTTTGATTCGCACGCGCGTTGGCGACTTCAAGTTGACGGACGCGCTGACCTTCGACGCCATAGAAAAAATCGGCGGGAGTTGCCTCCTGCCGATTGATGTTTGTTTGAATCACTTGCCGACGTTCGAGTTGCCCGCCCATCGAGTTCGCGCCTTCATGAACGGTTTGCCGACGACGGTTGCCGCGGCGGACGAGCCGATTGTTCGCGTCAAAGCCGACGGAAAATTTCTCGGCGTCGGGCGGATTGAACGCGGCGAGTTGAGATCGTCGAAGATTTACAGCACGCCGCAGGACGAAGCGACGGCGTAAGCGAGCAGAGCACCGACGAGCGGTCCGACCACGGGCACCCAGGCATAGCCCCAATCGGAGCCGCCTTTGCCGGCGATGGGCAGAATTGCGTGAGCGATGCGCGGACCGAGGTCACGGGCGGGGTTCATTGCGTAACCCGTCGGACCACCGAGCGACAGACCCAGTGCCCAAATCAACACGCCAACCAGATACGGACCTGAGCCGGGCGGCAGCGTGCCAATCGGCTTGCTGAAGATCATCCAGATGACGAACATCAGGAAGAACGTCGCAATCATTTCGCACAGGAAGTTTGCACCCGCGCTACGGATTGCCGGAGCCGTGGCGAAGACGCCGAGCTTGGTTGCGGGGTCAGGAGTCTCTTCCCAATGCGGCAGATAGGCGAGCCAGACGATTGCCGCACCGACGATTGCGCCGACCATTTGCGCGGCAGATGTCGCGACGAACTGCCCGAAGGTGTAGATGCCCGCCATAGTCTTTGCCAACGTGACTGCGGGGTTGAGGTCGCCTTGCGGTGCGCCGAGCGTTGTAGCGGTGAAGACGCCGAGCGTGACTGCGAATCCCCAGCCGACAGCTATGCATATCCAGCCGCCGCCTTGACCTTTGGATTTGTTCAGGGACATGTTCGCGCAGACGCCCGCACCGAAGACGATCAGCACCATCGTGCCCATGAATTCGCCAAACAAGTTATCCATAATGATACCTTCTTTCGGGAATGAATGATTGCAAATCGGCGAGCAGACGACGTGACGTTGACTGCCCGCCGAAAATTTTGCGCCGAATAAAATTAGTCGTCGTTGAGCCAGTTCATCGCGTGCTTGACTGCTTTGCGCCAGCCCCTGTAGAGCGCGTCCGCCTCGTAGCGTTTCATTTCGGGTTCAAAGCGCGTCTCCAGTTGCCAGGCGGATTTGAGTTCGTCCTTGTTCTTCCAGACGCCGACGGCAAGACCGGCAAGATACGCTGCACCCAGAGCCGTGGTCTCGACGATTTGCGGGCGGTCGACGGGCACGCCGAGCAAGTCAGCTTGGAACTGCATCATCAGGTTGTTCGCCGAGGCTCCGCCGTCAACTTTCAGCGCGGAAAGTTTTTCGCCGCTGTCGGCTTCCATAGCCTCAAGCACGTCGCGCGTCTGATAGGACAGGCTGTCCAACGTGGCGCGGACGATGTGAGCTTTCGTGGTGCCGCGCGTCAAGCCGATAATCATGCCGCGGGCGTTCATGTCCCAATACGGCGCACCGAGTCCGACGAAGGCGGGCACGAAGTACACGCCGCCGGTGTCCTTGACCTTCTTGGCAACCCATTCGGAATCGGGCGCGCTGTCGACCATGCGAACGCCGTCGCGCAACCACTGAATAGCCGAGCCCGCCACGAAGATGGAACCTTCCAGAGCGTATTCGACTTTGCCGTCGAGACCCCAGGCGATGGTCGTGACCAGACCGTTCTTCGACTTGTGAATCTCCGTGCCAGTGTTCATCAGCATGAAGCAGCCCGTGCCGTAAGTATTCTTCGCCGTGCCGGGCTCAAAGCAGTTCTGCCCGAACAATGCGGACTGTTGGTCACCCGCCGCGCCGCTGACGGGAATTGCCGCGCCGAGGATTGTCGGGACGCTCTCGCCGTAAACGCAGCTGGACGGTTTGACTTCGGGCAGAATCGCCTTCGGAATGTCGAGGTAGCTCATCAGCTGTTCGTCCCACTGCAGCGTGTTGATGTTGTAGATCATCGTGCGGCTGGCGTTGGAATAATCGGTGACGTGAACTTTGCCGCCCGTGAGCTTCCAAATCAGCCAGGTGTCAATCGTCCCGAAGAGCAGCTCGCCCGCCTCAGCCTTTTCGCGTGCGCCATCAACGTTGTCGAGCAACCATTTGATCTTCGTGCCCGAAAAGTATGCGTCGACTTCGAGACCGGTCTTGTCCTTGATTTCGGCGGCAAGCCCGCGAGCTTTGAGGTCTTCGGCTATCGGCGCGGTTTGACGTGACTGCCAGACGATTGCGTTGTAAATCGGGCGACCGGTCTTCTTTTCCCAGATGACGGTGGTTTCGCGCTGATTGGTGATGCCGATTGCCGCAATGTCGCTGCCGTTAAGGTCGGCGTACTCCATAGCCTCTTTCATGACGGCAACCATCGTGCTCCAAATCTCGTCGGCGTCGTGTTCAACCCAGCCGGGCTTCGGGAAGTGTTGCGTGAATTCGCGTTGCGCCACGCCGATAATTTTCGAGTTCCTGTCGAAGATGATGGCGCGGTTACTCGTCGTGCCTGCGTCGAGAGCCATTACGTATTCTTTTGCCATTCAAATACCCCTCCTCAAAATGTTAACAACTGCCGCGGAAAAAATATCACCCCCTCAATAAGCCTGCGCGAGAATTTCAATCGGGTGAACTGGCTTGATGTCGGTGCCGTGATGAATCTGCATGCGGCACGTCCCGCAGTCGCAGATGACCTTGTCGAAGTCGTGTTGCTTGACGCGCTCGAAAAGTTTCGCGCCAATTTTCATGGAGATTTCGTACTTGTCCTTGCGGAAGCCGTAGTTGCCGGAGATGCCGCAACAACCCGCGTCAGCGAGATTGACTTTTGCTCCGGCTTCTTCGAGTATGTCCTGCGCGGGCAAGCCGATAGCTTGCGACTTGAGATGACACGGCACGTGATACAGCAAGCGTTGATTGAGCGTCTTGAAGTTGTCGTTGAATTCGCCGTGCTCCTGCAACATTTCCAAAAACTCGAAGGCGTCGTAGACATTGGTCGCCGCCTCGTGAAATTTGTCGTCGCCGAAAAGTTCGTGATACTCCTCCTTGAGCATGAGCGAACAGCTTGTGCACGGCGTGACGACCGGAATACCCTGCCGCTTCCAATCCAAAATCCGAGCGACGTTGTTATCGGCGTGTTGATGAGCCTCGTCCAGGAAGCCGGTGACGACCAACGGTGAGCCGCAACATTTGAACCGGCGGTCAATCAAAACTTCGTAGCCGTTGGCGTTCATGACTTTGACGAAAGCATTGCCGACTTGCGGCTCGTTGTCGTTGATGAAACAGCCGGTGAACAGCACGACTTTTTTGGCAGAGGACGTTTGCTTGATTGAGCTGAACGCGTCTTTGAAAGGCGTCGCGGCGTAAGCGGGCATGTTGCGTTCGCCGGCGATGCCCAGCGCGCTGAAAACTCCGAGAGCCTTGCCGATACTCATGCCGAGATTGGAGAACGTCGCACCGAACGGAATTTTGCGGATCAAATTCGCCATGCGTTCGCCGTGAGCCAACATATCTTCGGAGCGCAGGTGCGGATGATTTTTGTAGTACTCGGCGCGTTGCAACATGTTGAGCGTCGAAACTGCCACGCCCGAAGGACAAGCGCGGTCGCAGCTTTTGCAGTTCGAACAGTAGTTCAAACTCTCTTCGACGTCCTCCTGAGAAAAATGCATTCGACCATGCGCAGGACCGACAAGTTTGGGACCGCGGTAATCTTTAATCGCCGCCATCACGGGACAGTTCGCCATGCACGACGTGCACGACAAACAGCGGTCGCCGGTGAAAATTGCTTTGGTGTCGCTCATAATGTCGCCCCCTTGTAAGCCGAAGCGATTGCGATGCCGCCCGCAGAACGCTCGAAAATTTTGTCGACGCCGCCGAGATTGTTGCCGACGACGTGAAGATTGTCGAACAGAACATTGCCGTCCGCGTCAATCGGATTGAGCCGCTCGTTCGTGAAAATGCCCGTCGTCGCAAAACCTTGCGGCTTGTCGCTGAAAAGTTGCGCGTTGCTCCAATTCTCCGCGCCCGTCGGGAAAAACACCGGCAAATCAAAAATCGGCTCGCGTGGATTATCGAAGTCGCGCATTGTGATTCCGCTGCTGTAAAAGCCGCCCGTCGCGAGGATAATTTTTTTTGCGCGGAAGATTTTTTCGCGGACGACGTTCTCAACGACGACGCCCGTGACTTTGCGCCCTTCAACGACGCCGCGCACGACCTTGGTGTTCTCGAAAAACTTGACGCCCGAACTTTGCAGAAACTTCATGAACGCGCGTTGCAGTCTGATCCCCGGCGGCGAAGGCGGCAAGCAAGTTGTCTCGATGATTTGAGCTTTGATTTGCGTTTGAACGGTTGAGCGCGAAAAATTCCCCATCACACCAAAAATCGGCGGCAGGATAATCGCGTCGTCGGCAGTGGCGTTGAGCGTTTTGAGTTCATTGGCGAGCGGTTGTTCGTTGTCGGCGATGAGCTGGGCGGCGTCCATGCAGGTGATATCGCGCCCGCCGAGCAGGTGCAAATCAATTTTGGCGGTCTCGAAAGTTTTGTCGGGGAAAAATTTTTTGAGATTGTCGGCAAGCATCGGCGCATAGAAATCCTTCAGACCCGCGAGCTCCACGACGAAAATTTTCTTCTTGCCGGCAAGTTGAGAGGCGTCCATACTTTCCGGCACAAGCGCGGAATATTTGAGCGTGCCGACAGCGGTCACGACCGGAATTTTTTCGCCGACGACGTAAGGCAAATTAGCCTGCGCAGTTATGTCGACCAAAAATTTCGCGGCGGCGTTGAGATTGCTCACGCCGATTTTTTTGTACGGGTGGTGAGCCGGCAAATTCTTGAGCGAGCCGAAATCAATCGTGCCGCTGGCCAACGGCAACGAGCCGGAGCCGTACGTCAGCACAGTGACGCTTTGCTTGCGAGAGGCCGCAACTGCCGCCGCCATCAAGCCCGCGAGTCCGCCGCCGACAACGATCACATCGGAAATTTTCATCGCGCATCGCCTCCCGTCACGTTCATGGACAGCTCATAAATCGAACGCGTCATTTCCGTTTCACGCAGCGTCCGTCCCAGAAGTACGGGACGAATACCTTTCCAACGTCCTTGCAGAAATTCTTTCATGCGTGCCAAAGAATCTTTTGCGGAAGGTTCGGTGCCCAGCTCCGCGAAGAGAGCCGCCGCTCTCAACGCGCAGAAATTTCCTTGGCAGGTGCCCATGCCGATACGAGTTCTGCGTCTGACGTCGTTGACGATAAAGCTGGTGTCGTCCTTGCAAATTTCCTCGACCTCTGCGCGGGTGACGTTTTCGCATTCGCAAACAAGTTCGCGGCTTTCGGGGTCAGCTTCCAGACGTTCGACAACTTTTTTGAAACGGTCGACGCCTAAACGAGTTGCCGCAAGGTTCGTACCATAAGACGGGAAAAATTTTCTTGCGCGGTCTTTGTCGGCTTGCGAAACTTCTTCGACGAGCGGCTCATCAGCAGTCCGGCAAGGTGTATTGTTGCCGAGCTTGGCGCAGATTTGGTCGCACATCTTCTCCGCCATCAGCCGATACGTCGTGAACTTGCCGCCGACGATTGTGAACAGACCTTTGAGCCCGTCTTGCTCATGGTCGACGATTGCGAAGCCGCGAGACGCTGAACGCCCAACTGCACCGCCGGGCGGAATGTAAAGCGGTCTTGAGCCGGCGAACGTCCGCAGAATTCTAAAGTCGCGCAAGTCCTCAAATGTCTGTTCGCCGATTTTAATCAGGCTTTCGACTTCGGCGCGGGAAGTTGAAGTGTCTTCGGGGTCGGGCACACTCATTGACGACGTGCCGAGGATTGTGATCGAGCCGTGCGGAACAAAAATATCGCCGTCGGAAGACTTGTGCAACCGATTGACGACATGATTGACAATGCGCTGATTAAACGCAATTAAAGTTCCCTTGTCGGGTTGAACGCCGATTTCGACGCCCGCGAGTTTGCCGACGAAGCCGGCCCAGCCGCCCGCCGCGTTGACCGCGATGTCACAGCCGATTTCGTACTCTTCGCCGGTGAATTGGTTGCGAACTTTGACGCCGCGCAGTTCGCCGTTGACGGTATCGAAGCCGATAACTTCTGTGTAAGTCTTGAGCTGACCGCCGTAACGTTTCGACGAATCAATAAGTTGCCAAGCCATTCGGAAGCCGTCAACCGCCGCGTCGGGCACAAGATACGCGCTCTTGACGTGTTTGCGGGAAAGTCGCGGCTCCAGCCTGAAAGCCTCGTCCAAAGTTATCGGCGTCGCCTCAATGCCGCTGTCAGCGCAACCTTTGACCCAAAGCTCCTCGTAAGCGGGGTCGTCAATGTCCAGGCGCGTGAACATTCCGCCGCAAGGTTCGACGCACGACTTGCCGATTTTGCGCATGATTTGGTTTTCGATGATGCATTCTTTGGCGGCCTCTTGATCTTTGACGGCATAACGTCCACCGCTGTGTAGCAGCCCGTGATAGCGGGAGCTTGCGCCGTTGACCAAATCGTTTTTCTCGACGAGCAGAGCCTTCACGCCGCGCATGGACAAATCGCGCAGGATTCCAAGTCCGGTAGCTCCGCCGCCGATGACAACGACCGTAGTTTTCTCCATACTGCTCACCCTTCGTTGAAATTCTCCTGAAAACATTTCGGTCATTCTATATCACATTTGTTTGCGGGTCAATGGCGTGTGAAAGTTTTCCATCATAAAAAAAAATCCCCGCCGCCGCGAGGATTTTTCGTGCTATTTGAACAGCCGCCTGGAAATCATTTCGCCTATGCACCAGCCGACGATTGCCGCAATCAGCCCCTTCCAGCCGTGGTAGTAAACGCACGTCGCCGCGACGGGCAAGCAGATTACCGCCTGGCAGAGCAGCCGCAGTTGGAAGTGCGTCAGCCGCCGCAGAAATTTTATGACGCGACGTTTGCTCTCCTTCCAATTGTACAGGACGCTGCCGAGCCACCAGCCGAATAGCCAGCCGACAACCGAGCCGACGAAGCCACGTACGCCGTTGAAGTAGAAGCCGCAGACGCCGAACGGAATAAAGCACAGGACGATCCATTGCGTCTTAGTCAGTTTGCGGAAGAATTTTTTCATGGCGACACCTCATCTCAAGTTGCGGGTCTTGCGGTTGCGGTCGCGATAGATTATCAGCAGAGACCAGAACGTCACGCCCATCACAAAGCCCGTGAACAGGTCGAGCCAGCTTTTGACTTTGCCGAAGCCGAAGATCAGAATGACCATAATGAGCAGATAGATGATGCTCCAGATTACGAAAAACTTTTTGCTCATGACGAATCCCCCCTTGCGAATTGTAACATATCGCGCGTTTTCGGTCGACAAATTTTTTGACAAGCATGCAGCGGGCAAATATAATGCAATTTAGACTTCGGACGAATCTTCGGTACTTGGGAGGTTTTGCGCATGAGGAAGATTTTTCTGCCGCTACTGTTGGCGATTGCGTTGTTGACGGGTTGCGGCGCGGACAATGACTCCGAAAACGTCAACAGCATGAAACAAACGCATACACTGGTTGTCGGGCTGGACGACCATTATGCGCCGATGGGCTTTCGCAACGACAAGGGCGAGCTTGTCGGCTTTGATGTCGACTTGGCGAAAGAAGTAGGCAAACGTCTGGGCATAGTCTTCGAGTTCAAGCCGATTGACTGGGACAAGAAGCGCGAAGAGCTTGAGAGCGGCAACGTCGATATCATCTGGAACGGCACGGACGTCACCGAAGAGCGCAAGGAGTACATGACCTTCAGCAAGCCCTACATGGACAACCGCCAGATTCTCCTGGTCAAGCGCGGCAACATCGACCGCATTCGCACCGTCGGCGACCTTGAGGGCAGAGTTGTCGGCACGCAGGCGGGCTCATCGTCCGAAAACTACGTCAACGCCACGCCGAGCTTGAAGAACACCTTCGCCGCGTTCAAGACCTATCGCAACTTCGTTGATGCCTTCAAGGAGCTGGACAACGGCGACGTGGACGTGCTCATCTGCGACGAAATTCTTGCCCGCTACGAGATGAGTACCATTCCGCCGAGATTTTACATCGTCGAGGCGACCGTTGGACCCGTCACTGAAATCGCCATCGGCTTCCGCAAGAACGACACCGAGCTTCGCGACCAAGTCCAAAAAGTTTTTGACGAGATGATTGCCGACGGCACCGCGGGAAAAATTTCCGAGCATTGGTTCCAAGCCGATTTGATTAAACGCAGACGATAATTCACCAGGGGAGATCTTTACGTTGAAGAAAATTTTTTTGCTGTTGATGATTGCTCTGTTCGTGACGGGTTGCGTGGCTTCGGGCAAGACACCGAAACTCGTGGTGGGTGTGGACGACGAATTTGCACCAATGGCGTTCCGTGACGAACAAGGCAAGCTTGTCGGCTTTGATATCGACCTTGCCAAGGAGGTTGCGCGGCGTATGGGCGTCGATATCGAATTCAAACCGATCCTTTGGGACAACAAGCGCGAGGAAATCACAAGCGGCAATGTCGATATCATCTGGAACGGTCTGGATATCACCGACGAAAGCAGGGATTACATGATCTTCAGCAAGCCCTACATGGACAACCGCCAAATTCTCCTGGTCAAGCACGGCAACCCGTTGGGCATTCATTCCGACAGCGAGATTGCCGGCAAAGTCGTCGGCACGCAAGCGGGTTCCAATTCCGCCGAATACATCAACGCCACGCCGAGCTTGAAAGACTCCTTCGCGGGTTTCAAGACCTATCGCAGTGTCAAGACCGCCTTCGAGGATTTGAGCCTCGGCGGCGTGGACGTTCTTATTGTCGACGAGATTGCCGCCCGCTACGAAATTGCCGCGCACCCCGGAAAGTTCGAGGCAGTGGAGGCGACGATTGGTCCCGTCACGAAAATTGGCATCGGCTTCCGCAAGGACGACACCGAGCTTCGCGACCGCGTCCAAAAAGTTTTCGATGACATGGTTGAGGACGGCACCGCCAAGAAAATTTCCGAGCATTGGTTCCAAGCCGACCTCATCAAACTCAAACGCTGACCCATTCCAAAAAATTTTGCTGAAAGGAGTTTTTCTGTCGTGAAGAAAATTTTTATGTCGATGTTAATGATGTTGCTGTTCGCGCTGTTTATGACGGGCTGCGGCAACGATTCAAGCAAGAAGATTGTAGTCGGGCTGGACGACCAATTCCCGCCGATGGGTTTCCGCGACGAGCAGGGCAACCTTGTCGGCTTCGACGTCGACCTTGCCAAGGAAGCCGCCAAACGCATGAATGTCGACATTGAATTCAAGCCCATTGACTGGGACAAGAAGCGCGAAGAACTCACCGGCGGCAATATCGATATCATCTGGAACGGGCTGGACATCACCGAAGAGCGCAAAGAGTACATGATCTTCACCAAGCCCTACATGCAGGACCGCCAAATTCTTCTGGTCAAGCACGACGACGATCAGCAAATCCATTCCGAAGGCGACCTTGAAGGCAAAGTTGTCGGCATGCAATCGGGCTCCACTGCGGAAAATTATTTCAACAACAACAAAGACCTCAAGAGCAACCTTGCGGGCGTCAAGCTCTATGAAAAACTCGACAGCGGGCTCGACGCTCTCAAGGGCGGCGAAGTCGACGTCTTCATCTGCGACGAAATGATCGCCCGCTACGAAGTCAAGACCAATCCCGACCGGTTCGACATAATCGACGTGACGACGGGCTTCCTGACCGAAATGGCTGTTGGCTTCCGCAAGGACGACACCGAGCTTCGCGACCGTGTCCAAGAAGTTTTCGACGATATGGTTGAGGACGGCACTGCCAAAAAAATTTCCGAGCAGTGGTTCCAAGCCGACCTCATCAAGTACGTTCACAAATGATGCACGATTCTTCAGCCCGTTTTCAAAATTTCAAACCGCGCTTGCAATGCCGTTGTCGGTAAAGTATAATGCAACGCGGTTTATTTCATTTTCAGCGAAAGGAAGTTTTTGGCGTATGAGAAAGATTTTTGTGGCAGCGTTGCTTCTGGTGACGATGTTGTTGACGGCGTGTGGCGGCGGCGATAAACCCGCCTCTAATGACAAGCCCGCACCTTCCGCCGACGTCAAGAAGATCGTTATCGGTTTGGACGACGAATATCCGCCGATGGGCTTCAAGAACGAGAAGAATGAAATCGTCGGCTTCGACGTTGACCTTGCCAAAGAGGCCGCCAAACGTCTCGGCACCGACGTCGAATTCAAAGCCATTGACTGGAGTTCCAAGGAGGCTGAGCTCAAATCGGGACGCATTGATATCATCTGGAACGGTCTGGACATCACCGACGAACGCAAGGAAAACATGCTCTTCAGCGATCCCTACATGGACAACCGCCAAATCGTCTTCGTCAAGGCGGGCAACGACCAGGGCATCAAAGCAGAGGCTGACCTGGCAGGCAAGAAAGTCGGCACGCAAGCCGGCTCCACCGCCGAAACCTACATCGACAGCAAAGCCGACCTCAAAGGCAGCTTCGCCGAATTCAAAACCTATGGCGATTACGTTGCCGCCTTCATGGATCTGGAGAACGGCAGGATTGATGCGCTGGTCTGCGACGAAATTGTCGGGCGCAACGCAATGAGCAAGCAGGAAGGAAAATTCAACGCCCTTGATGTCACTGTCGGTCCCGTGAGCGAATTTGGTATTGCCTTCCGCAAAGACGACACCGAGCTGCGCAACAAAGTTCAGGGTGTCTTCGACGAGATGGTCAAGGACGGAACCGCCGGAAAAATTTCCGAGCAGTGGTTCGGTGCCGACCTCATCAAACGCAAATAATCGACGGTTAACATCTCGACAGTGACCGCCGTCAAACGCGACGGGAGTTAGGGAATACCTGTTATGGAAAAATTTTTCGATATGGCGTTGCTCATTCTGGAGGGCGCCGAAGTCACGTTGGAAATTTTCTTCGTGACTTTAATTTTGAGCCTGCCCATAGGTGCGCTGGCGGCCTTGGGCAGAATTTCAAGCTTCGCGCCGATTCGCTGGCTGATGGAATTTTACGTGTGGATCATGCGCGGCACGCCGCTGATGTTGCAACTGTTGTTCGTGTACTTCGCCTTGCCTATGGTTGGGATCATGTTGCCCGACGTGGCGGCGGCACTTCTGGCGTTCACGCTCAACTACGCGGCGTACTTCGCAGAAATTTTCCGCGCGGGCATTCAGGCAATCCCCCGCGGTCAATACGAAGCGGCTAAGGCTCTCGGGCTCAAGCATTGGCAGATGATGCGCTACATAATCTTCCCGCAAGTGCTGCGCGTCGTGTTGCCGCCGATATCCAACGAGACCATCAACCTCGTCAAGGACACGTCGCTGATTTACATCCTCGCGATGAACGACCTGCTGCGCGTCGCCCGAACGATTGTCCAGCGCGAATTCGACATGACGCCGTTCGTCATAGCCGGCGCGTTCTATCTGGTGATGACCGCGCTGTTGACGTGGCTGTTCAAGAAGCTCGAACAACGTTACGGCTCATACGAAACTTGAATCAACAGAGGAGGCTTTGAGTTGATTAGAAAAATTTTGCTGAGTCTCCTCATTTTATTTGCGGCGACATCGGCAGCGCACGCGGAACCCGACTTCAACGCGCGCAAGGCAAACCTCACCGAGATCGGCGGCATTCGCGTCGGCTACGGCAAAGAGATGGTGCGCATCGTCTTGGACGTCGGTAAGGTTGTCGAATACACCGAAAGCTACGCCGAGTACCCTTCGCGCATGATTCTCGACTTCAAGGACACATGGCTCAATCCTACCGTTCAGCGCGAGCTCACGCTCAAATCCGTCGTCGCGACCAAAGTTCGTATCGCGCAATTCAACCCGACGACCGTGCGTCTGGTCATCGAGACTATGGGCGAGACGAAGCTGTTCTTCCTGGACGGCGGTCCCAAAGGCAAACGATTCGTCATCGACCTTGGCAAGAACGACGGCAAGGGCGCGACCATCAAGCAAGCCGACATCGAACGTCAGGAACGCGAACTTAAAGAACGTCAGGAACGCGAGCTTAAGGAACGTCAGGAACGCGAGGCTAAGGAACGTCAAGAACGCGAGCTTAAGGAACGTCAGGAGCGCGAGCTTAAGGAACGTCAGGAACGCGAACTTAAGGAACGTCAGGAACGCGAACTTAAGGAACGTCAGGAACGCGAACTTAAGGAACGTCAGGAACGCGAACTTAAGGAACGTCAGGAACGCGAACTTAAGGAACGTCAGGAACGCGAGCTTAAGGAACGTCAGGAGCGCGAGGCTAAGGAGCTCAAGAAGCAACGTGAGCGGGAGGAGAAGGAACGTCGCGAGCGGGAGAAGAAGGAGCGTCGTGAACGCGAGAAGAAATCCAAATCCAAAGACGACGACAAAGATAAGCAGCCCGTCACCGAAGTCGACAAGGATCTAAACGAGATCACCGCGCTCAGCGGGCGGCGCATCGTCATCGACCCCGGTCACGGCGGCAATGACTCGGGTGCAATCGGTCCGACGGGCGTCATGGAGAAAACCGTCACACTGCGCGTGTCGTTGGCGTTGAAAGATTTGCTCGAAGCCGAAGGTGCCGACGTCATCTTGACCCGCTACGACGACCGAACCGTTTCCGAAAAGGGCGCGAAGGCCTCCGACATCGAAGAGCTCGGTGCACGTTGCGACATCGCTAACCGTGCGGGCGCGGACATCTTCCTGTCGATTCACGCCGACAGTTTCACCCGACCCGAAGCACGCGGCACCACCGGCTACTACTACAGCAAGAGCACAACCGGTCACGGGCAACGCCTTGCCGACTGCATACGCCGCAATCTCGTCGAACAGCTCGGCACGCCCAGCCGCGGTACTCAGCCTTGCAACTTCTACGTCGTCAAGAACACCGACATGCCCGCCACGTTGATTGAGCTCGGCTTCATCTCCAACAAGGACGAAGAAAAACTCCTCAACAGCGAAGACGGCGTTAAGCGCGCGGCTCAGGGCATCCTTGACGGCATCGAAGATTATTTCGGATAAAAAATTTTTCACGCGACGTCGTGTCTGTGATGCAGCGTCGCAATTTTTTTTGGGAGGAATTCACATGACCATCATCGTGACGGGCGGCGCGGGTTTCATCGGCGCAAACTTCGTCTATCATCAGCTCAAGCACCACGACGACAAAATCGTTTGCGTGGACAAGCTCACATACGCCGGCAACCTTGAGACTCTCGACGCCGCGTTAAAGTCCGCGCAGTTCAGTTTCATTCGTGCAGACATCGCCGACCGCGACGCCGTCTACAAAATCTTCGCGGACGTCAAGCCCGACGTCGTCGTCAATTTCGCGGCGGAAAGTCACGTTGATCGCTCGATTGAAGATCCGGAACTTTTCCTGCGCACCAACATCATCGGCACGAGTGTTTTGCTCGACGCCTGCCGCAAGTTCGGCATTAAACGTTTCCATCAAGTTTCGACCGACGAAGTTTATGGCGACCTGCCGCTCGACCGACCCGATCTGTTCTTCACCGAGACGACCAACTTGCACACCTCAAGCCCGTATTCGGCGAGCAAGGCTGCCGCCGATTTGCTCGTGCAGGCGTATCAGCGGACGTATCAAATTCCCGCGACCATCAGCCGCTGCTCGAACAACTACGGGCCGTTCCACTTCCCCGAAAAGCTCATTCCGCTCATGATTATCAACGCGCTCAACGATAAGCCGTTGCCCGTCTATGGCACGGGCGACAACGTTCGCGATTGGCTTTACGTCGAAGATCACTGCGCGGCGATTGATTTGATTATCAGGCGCGGAACCGTCGGCGAAGTCTACAACATCGGCGGGCACAACGAACGCACCAACCTCGACGTCGTCAAGACCATCGTGCATATTCTCGGCAAGAGCGAAGAACTGATTCAATTCGTCACCGACCGCAAAGGGCACGACCGCCGCTACGCCATTGACCCGACAAAAATTTCCACGGAGCTCGGTTGGACGCCGCAGACATCTTTCGACGACGGCATCAGGCTCACGGTTGATTGGTACCTGTCGAACCGCGCGTGGTGGGAAAAAATTATCAGCGGCGAGTATCAGACGTACTATGCCCGCATGTATGGCGACCGATGAAAAAAATCCTTCGCGGCGGCTGGACGACGGGAGCTTGCGCGGCGGCCGGCGTCAAGGCGGCACTGACACTGCTGACGGCGGGCAAGGCTGTCGACGCGGTGGAACTGACTGCGCTGGACGGAACGCGGCTGACGATTCCGATTGCACGCGTGGAAAAAATTTCCGACGGCGCAACGGTTGAAGTCATAAAATTTTCGGGCGACGACCCCGACATCACAAACGGCGCGTCCGTCATCACGACGGTGAAAATTTTTGGCGACGAGATAATTTTTCGCGCGGGCATCGGCGTCGGGCACATCACCAAGGCGGGGCTTCAGCTGCCAATCGGTGAACCCGCCATCAATCCCGGTCCGCGGCAACTGATTCGCAACGTCGCGGCTGACTTCAACGTCCGCGGTCTCGTCGTGGAAATTTCCATCCCCGCGGGCGTCGAGCTTGCCAAGCGCACGCTCAACCCCGTGCTCGGCGTGGAAGGCGGACTGTCGGTCATCGGCACGACGGGCGTCTTGCGACCAATGAGCGAGGACGCGTTCAAGAATTCTCTGGTGCCGCAGATTGACGTCGCACTTGCCGCGGGACATCGCACGCTGATCTTCGTGCCCGGCAAAATCGGCGAGACCATCGCCCGACGGCTGGGCTTCGAGGTCAGCGCGATTATCCAGACGAGCAACTTTATCGGCTTCATGTTGGAGGCGGCAGCTGACAGGAACGTCGAACGCGTGATTCTTTGCGGGCACATCGGCAAACTCGTCAAGGTCGCCGCGGGAATCTTCCACACGCACAATCGCATTGCCGACGCCCGATTGGAGACGCTCGCCGCATATTCCGCCGCAGAAGGCTTGCCCGCCGCCGACGTGCAAAAAATTTTGGACGCCAACACTGCCGAGGACGCCGCGCAAATCATCAACGCCAACGGTCTGCAGCGCGTCTACAAACAAATCGCCCGACGCGTGAGCTTGCGCGCCGAACGATTTGTTTTCGGGAAGATCAAGGTCGCCACGATTCTCGTCGATTACGCGGGCAATGTCCTTGGTCTCGACGAGGCGGCGGAAAATTTTATCGGCGCATCACCTGAACAGTTTGCTCAGCCCGAACGCAATTGACATCAGCCCCAGCGTCGTGCCGATAATCAAAGCCGGCGTGCGATATCGGCGGGCGCGTTCGAGGGAGTATGAATTGTTCAGCCGCGAAAGTTTTTCGTCGTCGATGTTGGCGAACGCATACGTGAACATCAGAAACAGACTCCCGTCGACGAAGTATTGAAGATTCCAGTTGCGGTAAGCTTGTTTGATTTCGAGCGCGAGGTCGGGGGCGGAGGATTTGATTGCCAGATAGACGAAACCGAGGGCGAACATTATCGCGCACAGTGCCGTGCAGATGAACGCCAAGACGTTGCCGTTGACCATGTCGAGCATACGCTTTCGCGCGGACGTCAACATCATGAACAGCCCGACGACGAAGAACATTGCGCACGCCAGCCAGAAGATTGCCGTCAAAATAAAATCGCCTCCTCAAAAAAAATTCCCGCCGAGGTGACGGGATTGAAGCTTCGTGCCGATGTTCAGAGTTCTTCGCCGTTGGAAGCGATGACGCGCTTATACCAGCCGAAGGAAAGTTTTTTGCTGCGGGCGAGCGTGCCGGAGCCGTCGTTGTTCTTGTCGACGTAGATAAAGCCGTAACGTTTCTTCATTTCGCCCGTGGTCGCCGAGACCAAATCGATGCAACCCCAGGGCGTGTAGCCCATCAAGTCAACGCCGTCCTCCTCGACGGCCTTTTTCATTTGGGCGATGTGTGCGCCGAGATAGGCGATGCGATAGTCGTCGTTGACGGAGCCGTCGGGTTGCTTGACGTCGATGGCACCGAAGCCGTTCTCCACGACGAACAGCGGCACCTCGTAGCGTTCATACAGCGTGGCGAGGACATAGCGCAAGCCGACGGGGTCAATCGACCAGCCCCAATCGCTGACTTTGATGTAGGGGTTGGCGACGGTGTGTTCGCTCTCGCCGTAGTTGGCGGTTTCGTTGGCGGCGTCGGCTTTGACGGTCTTGCTCATGTAGTAGCTGAAACCGATGTAGTCGACGGTGCCTTGAGCCAAAATTTCTTCGTCGCCGTCAAGAATCGTCGGCGCGGAATTGGTGCGTTGCCAAATCTTCTCGGCGTAGGCGGGATAGTGTCCGCGAACCTGAACGTCGGCAAAGTAAGCTCTGTCGTGCATTTCCTCCACGGAAGTCATCATGTCGTCGGGGTTGCAGCTGAACGGGTAAATCGGCACCCAAGCGACCATGCAACCGATCTTGAAGTCGGGATTGATCTCGTGACCGCGCTTGACGGTCAACGCGCTGGCAACGAACTGATGATGTGCTGCCTGATACATCGCGGCATAGGGATTGTCGCAGTCGCTGAACTTGAAGCCGCTGTTCGTCCAGCTGAAGAAGTCGTTGCCGACATTCGCTTGATTGTTGATCTCGTTGAACGTCATCCAGTACTTGACCTTGTCGCGGTAACGGGTCATCACGCATTCGGCGTAGCGCACGAAGAAATCAATCAGCTTGCGATTCGTCCAGCCGCCGTAAGCTTTCGCCAGGTGCAACGGCATTTCGAAATGGCTCAGCGTTATGACGGGCTCGATGCCGTGTTTCAACAGCTCGTCAAACAAATCGTCGTAGAACTTCAAGCCCGCCTCGTTGGGCTCAAGCTCGTCGCCTTTGGGGAAGATTCGCGTCCAGGCAATCGACGTGCGAAAACATTTGAAGCCCATCTCCGCGAAGAGCGCGATGTCCTCGGCGTAGCGGTGATAGAAGTCGATGCCCGTGTGGTTTGGATAGTTCTTGCCCTCGACAATGCCGTCAGTGATTTGGCGCGGCACGCCGTGAGCTCCGGCGGTCATAACGTCAGCGACGCTCGGACCTTTGCCGCCTTCTTGCCAGCCGCCTTCAAGCTGATGAGCCGCGACTGCTCCGCCCCAGAGAAAATTTTTCGGGAACGCCATTAATCAACACCTCCGTAAACTTTTGAACAGACCCGCGACGTGAGCGCACGTCATAAAGCCGCTCATCACGCACGCGCCATTGACGCCGACCGATTGAACCTGCGCGATGTTCGCCGCGTTGATACCACCGATAGCGTAAACGGGAACGGACGCCGCGTCAACCATCTGCGCCAAAAATTTCAGCCCGCGCGGCGCGAGATTTTTTTTGCAGTCCGTGGCGAAGACGTGACCCGCCGTCGCGTAGGTGCAGCCGAGATTTTGCGCCTCGATGAGTTCAGCGACACTGTGACACGACGCGCCGATCACGTCGAAAAAATTTTTGTCCGTCAACGTCCGCAACACCGTCAACGGCAAATGAATCCGCCGCACGTTCAGAGCCTTTGCCGCGCCGATGAAATTGTGCAGGACGCAATCGACGCCGTGTCGTTCGCAGATGTCGACGACGTCCGCCGCCAGCCGCAGATAATTTTCGGGCGACAAATCTTTTTCGCGCAGGACGATGGCTGACGGTCGGCAAGCGGCAATTTCTTCCACACGCGACAAAAAATTTTCCGCGCACAACCGTCGGCTCGTCACGCAGACGATTTCAAACGTAGACATAGTCGTTGAGCACGGGCTGAAGTCCGCGCCGCTCCATGTCGTCATACATCGCCGCGAAACTTCTGCCGTCGCTGATGACGAACTGTTCGTCGCCTTCGTGCTCGGAGGTCTTGCCCGTGTATTTCTTCTCGTGGTCGCCGATGCCGGTGGAGACGCCCGCAGAAATTTTCGTCGCCGCGATTTTGACGATGCCGTTGCGGAAGTTCGCGTTCTCGCGTGAAGAAACCGTTATCCCCACGAACGGCAGGAAGATTCGATACGCGCAAAGGACTTGGCACAGCTCGCGCTCGCCGATGTCGGTCGGACGAATCTTGTCGTTGTTGATGATGGGTCTCAGCCGCGGGCACGACAGCGAAAACTCCGCGTGAGGATATTTGCGTTGCAGATAGTAGACATGCAGAGCCGAAGCCAAAGCGTCACGCCGAAAGTCCGTCAGCCCCAGCAGAGCCGAGAATCCCACGCCGCGCATGCCGCCCATCAACGCACGCTCTTGGCTGTCGAAGCGATACGGGAAAATTCTTTTGCGCCCCTGCAGATGAAGCCGTTCGTAAGCCGCCGCGTCGTATGTCTCCTGAAAGACCGTGACGTAATCCGCGCCGCATTCGTGCAGGTAGCGATATTCGTCGACGTTGACGGGATAAACTTCCAGCCCGACCATGCGAAAATATTTCCGCGCAAGCTTGCACGCCTCGCCGATGTATTCGACGCTGCTTGCCGTGGGGCTCTCGCCCGTCAAAATCAAAATCTCCTCAATGCCGCTGTCAGCGATGATCTTCATTTCGCGTTCAATCTCGTCGGGGGATTGGCGGACGCGGCGAATCTTGTTGTAGCGGTTGAAGCCGCAGTAGACGCAGTAGTTGTCGCAGTAGTTGGCGATGTAAAGCGGCGTGAAGATGTAGACGGTGTTGCCGAAATGTTTGGCGGTCTCGAACTTTGCGCGTTGAGCCATTTGCTCAAGATACGGTGCGGCGGCGGGGCTGAGCAGTGCCATAAAATCCTCAACGGTGCAGCGTTCGTGGTCGAGAGCGGCTTTGACGTCTCGTGCGGAAAATTTTTCGGCGTCGAAGGATTCTGCCTGCGCCAAAACTTTTTCGCGAACGTCGGAAGTGATTTGCTCCATGCCCGGCAAAAATTCCATGTGGTTCGTCCGAGCCGACGGATCGTTTTCCAGCCGATGCTTAAGCTCCAAGACCGATTGCGGTAAGTCCGCGTCGAAAATGAATTGATTGTCCATGTTCGCCCCTCAATCGTGCAAGAAACCGGTCAACGGGTCTGAAGCCGCCGCGCCGCGTGAAAGCACTCGTCCGAGCCCCGACAGGTAAGCTTTGCGTCCGGCTTCGATTGCCTGACGGAAAGCCGCCGCCATCAACGGCAGGTCGCCCGCCGTCGCCAGAGCCGTGTTCGCCATGACCGCCGCCGCGCCCATCTCCATCACTTCGCACGCCTGAGACGGTCTGCCGATTCCCGCGTCGACGATGATTGGCAAGTCGATTTCGTCGATGAGAATTTGTATGAAGTCACGCGTCGCCAAGCCCCTGTTCGAGCCGATTGGTGACGCCAGAGGCATAACGGCGGCCGCGCCCGCGTTGACCAGGTCGCGTGCAATGTTGAGGTCGGGATACATGTACGGCAGCACGATGAAATTTTCTTTGGCGAGAATCTCCGTCGCCTTGACGGTCTCGGAGTTGTCAGGCAACAGATACTTCGAGTCGCGCATAATTTCGATCTTGACGAAGTTTCCGCAACCGAGCTCACGAGCCAGCCGCGCGATTCTCACCGCCTCCGAAGCGTTGCGTGCGCCGGAAGTGTTCGGCAAGAGAGTGACGCCCTTGGGAATGTAGTCGATGATGTTTTCGTGTTCGCGGGTATTTGCACGGCGCACCGCCAGCGTGATGATTTGTGCGCCGGCGTCTCGAACGGCAGCTTCAATCAGCCGCATCGAATACTTGCCGGAGCCGAGTATGAACCGCGAGGTGAACTCGTGCCCGCCGAGTGTGAATTTGTCTTCCAATGTTACCATCCTTTCAGCCGCCGCCCATCAAGCCGATAATCTCGACGATGTCGCCGTCTCGCAAGACGACTTCGGCGAAATTTTTTTTGGGGACGATCTCTTCGTTGATTTCGACTGCAACCTTGCGCGCGTCAAAATTTTCGCGAGCGAGATATTCAGCCACCGTGAGCCCTGCCGCGTCCGCGGGCTTGCCGTTAATCTTCAGCATCAGGTCACCTCCTTGCACGCCGCGCAGATTTTGTTGCGGGCGAATTTTATTCGGCGGAACGTTGACGTCAACGCGTCGAAGGTCAGCATTTGGTTGGTCAGCAGCTCGCCGACGTCCAGCAAAAATTTCAGAGCCTCCGCCGCTTGCAACGTGCCGATGACTCCGGCGACGACGTTGAAAATTTCTGCGCGGGTTTGAATCGACGGCGGCTCTTCGAACACACAACGAAGACACGCGCTCCTTCGCGGCAGACACGTCATGAGCTGCCCGCCGTAACCTTCAACGCCCGCATGCACGAACGGCTTGCCCAGCGCGACGCACACGTCGTTGATGAGAAATTTTGCGGCGAAGCTGTCCGTGCAATCGAGGACGATGTCGAAGTTGCGGTCGCGGACGATGTCGGCGAGATTGTCGGCGGTGGCGCGTTCGGCGTAGGTTATGACTTCGACTTCGGGATTGAGCGCGGTCAACGTGTCGCGTGCGGAAAAAACTTTCGGGCGATTGATGTCGTCGGTGGCGTGAAGAATTTGGCGTTGCAGGTTGGAGATGTCCACGCGGTCGCCGTCAACGATGCCGAGCATTCCGACGCCGGCCGCCGCCAGATACATTGCCGCGGGTGAGCCGAGTCCGCCGGCACCGACGATGAGCACTTTGCCCGCGAAAATTTTTTTCTGGTCGAAGCCGGTCAACATCCTCTGCCGCCGATAACGTTCAGCGTCCATCAGTCGGCGCAGGGGCAAGCGGGCGCGTCGAAGTATTTGCTGACGATCTTCACCGCGCAATATTCGCCGCACATACTGCAAGCGGTTTCGTCGGCTTTGTTGCGGGCACCGCGTTTGCGGCGGGCAAGGTCGGGATCAATCGCCAGGTTCAGTTGCGCTTCCCAATCCAAAACTTTGCGGGCGCGAGCCATCTGCAAATCCCAGTCGCGTGCGCCGTTGATTCCCTTGACGAGGTCGGCGGCGTGCGCGGCGATTCGGCTGACGATAACGCCGTCGTGCACGTCCTCAATCGTCGGCAGGCAAAGATGTTCGGCGGGCGTGACGTAGCACAGAAAATCCGCGCCGCTGACTGCCGCCAGAGTCCCGCCAATCGCCGCAGTGATGTGGTCGTAGCCCGGCGCAATGTCCGTGACGAGGGGGCCGAGCACGTAGAACGGGGCGTTGCGGCAAAGACGCTTCTCCAGCTTCATGTTCGCTTCAATCTGGTCGTAGGGGACGTGACCGGGACCTTCAACCATGACTTGAACGCCGCGCCGCCACGCACGGTCAACGAGGTCTCCCAACGTAATCAGCTCCGTCAGTTGAGCGCGGTCGGTGGCGTCGGCAATGCAACCTGGCCGCATTCCGTCGCCGAGGCTGATCGTCACATCGTACTTGGCGCAGATGTCCAGCAGGTCGTCGTAGCGTTCGTACAGCGGATTTTCGCGTTCGTTGTGAAGAATCCAGCCCGCGATGAAACTTCCGCCGCGGCTGACGATGTCCATCTCCCGCCGCTGTGTGCGAAGTTTTTCAATCGCCGCGCGTGTCACTCCGCAATGCAACGTCATAAAGTCCGCGCCGTCTTTGGCTTGAGCTTCAATCGTGTGCAACAGGTCGTCCTCGGTCATCGCAACGATTGCGCCGTGATTCCTGATGGCTTCGACAGTTGCTTGATAAATCGGAACGGTGCCGACCATTATCGGCGAGTGCTCAATGATTTTGCGCCGCGACACGTCGATATTGTTGCCCGTGCTCAAGTCCATGACCGAATCCGCGCCGCATTTGACAGCCTCGTCCAGCTTGAGCAGTTCGGGCTCAATGTCGGGGAAGGTGCTTGACGTGCCGATGTTGGCATTGACCTTCGTGCGCAAGCCGCTGCCGACACCGCAAGGTTTCAACGCGGCGTGATTGATGTTGGCGCAGATTGCGACGGTTCCGTTGGCGACGCGAGTGCGAATCTCTTCGGCGGGAATTTTTTCCTGCGCGGCGACGAGTTTCATTGCGTCGGTGATTTTGCCTTCGCGAGCCAGTTGCATTTGTGTTGCCATAAACATTCCTCCAATCAAAAAGAAAGACCCCCGATTCGGAGGTCTTCCCGTGTTGTCGTTTTCCTACGTCGGCATTATCCGAATCAGGTGTGCGGGTCGACGTGCTCAACGTCCTCTCAGCCTGTTTGCAAGCTCCCCGATATTCAGTTGCGGTCAACAGTAGTGACCGAGATAGACGGTGAGGCGATTGCGTGCCTCATTATGATCGATCTTCACTTCGCCGCTTTGTGTCTACAGATAATACTTGTCGTCATAGGTCTGTTCGTGAACACCGCCCACCACGTTTTCAAGTTGATCTTCGGTGAGCTGTTCGCTGACAATTTTTTCTTCTGCCATGATTGTAGTCTCCTTGCTGCCGACTGAAACCTTCGGATTCATTATACGCCGGCTGTCAAGTTTCGTTGCCGCCGCGGAAAATTTTTTCAGTGACGGCGAACGTAGTCGCACAGGATATCAAAGGCCTCTCCGTGGCCGATGTATTTGCGCCGGTAGTTGTCGTAGTAGGTGTTGTCGTGCCTTTCGCTGGTGTCGAGCTTGATGCCCGCGCGGTTATACATCTCGCCGAGCTGCCCGACGGCTCTGTCCCAATTCTGCGGCCACTGAACGCCGTAGCGTCTGTACAGGCGATCCATGTCGTCATAGGTCTGTTCGTGAGTGCCGCCCGCCACGTTTTCAAGCTGCTCTTCGGTGAGCTGTTCGCTGATAATTTTTTCGTCTGCCATGATTATCGTCTCCTTGGTGTAGGTTTAAATGTCTTTCTGCACGTTATACGACGGGCGGCAAGTTTCGTTACAAAAAATTTTTTCGCTGTGCTAAAATGTCGCCGAAAGCGAGTTGATACGATGAAACGGATACTGGTTAGCCACAAGAACAATTTGACGCGGGCGGCGGTTGTCGTCGACGGTGAGCTCGAAGCGATTTACTCCGAGCAACTCGACGCGCCGCATCTGGTCGGCAACATTTACAAGGGTCGCGTGCAAAATTTTTTACCGGGAATGCGAGCGGCGTTCGTGGACATCGGTCGCGATAAAAATGTTTTCCTGCAGTTCGGCGCGGAGCAAAAATTTTCCACGGGGCAGAGCGTGCTGATCCAAATCGACAAGGACGCGGTCGGCACGAAAGGCGCACGCGCCACGCTCAACATCAGCTTGGCGGGGCGGCTGCTGATTTTTTTGCCGGCGTCGAATTATATCGGCGTGTCGAACAAAATCTTCGGCGAAGAACGTTTGCGCCTGCATGCCATCGCCAAAAGAATTCGCCCGCAAAGTTCCGGTCTCATCGTTCGCACGGCGGCAGAGGCTTGCGGCGAAGAGGAACTGCTTGCCGACCTTAAGGGCTTGCAGAAACTTTGGGCGAAGATCTCCGAACGCAACAGCAAACGTAAACCGCCCGCGCTACTGCTGAGCAACAACGACATCATCGAAAAAATTTTCCGCGACGAATTCACAGCCGAGACCGTTTTCATCGTCGACAACCTCAAGATTCGTCGGCGGCTGGAAGAATTTGTTCCGTCCGAAAAAATTTCCTTCCACGAGAGCACCGAGCCGCTGTTCGAGGCTTTTGACGTGGCGGCGGAAATTTCTGCGACGAGCGAACGCGAACTGCCCTTGCCCGGCGGCGGGCGCATCGTCATCGACAAAACCGAAGCCCTCACCGCCATCGACGTCAACACCGCCAAATTCGTCGGGCGCACGGACTTTGACGAGACCATTTTGCAGACGAATCTGGAGGCGGCCGCCGTCATCCTCAAGCAACTGAAACTGCGCGACGTCGGCGGCATAGTCATCGTGGACTTTATCGACATGGAAAGCGACGCGCACCGTCAACAGCTGATGGACTTCCTGCGCGAGAGCGCACGCTTCGACCGTAACCAAACGAAAATTGTGGACATGACGCCGCTTGGGCTCGTGGAGATTACCAGACACAGTTCGCGCCATTGAACAGTTCAATCTCGCCGGCATTCACGACGGCAAAGCCTATCGATTGACGGTGCGGAATTTTGTCGCTAACATGGGCGCGGAGGTGAGCTCAATGGCGAAGAAGAAGACTCGTTACGTTTGCCAAGAGTGCGGTGCGGAATTTGTCAAGTGGATGGGCAAGTGTCCGACGTGCGGCAACTGGAACACGCTTGTCGAAGAGGACGACGCACCCGAAGTCGACAGTGCACATGCGCTGACCGCCTTCGAGACGCCGCGCAGGATTGCCGACGTGGACATGGAAGATTTGCCGCGGTTCGCGACGGGCTCCGGTGAATTGGATCGCGTGCTTGGCGGCGGATTGATTCCAGGTTCGATAATTTTGATTGCGGGCGACCCCGGCGTCGGCAAGTCGAGCTTGACGCTGGCAGTCTGCGCGAACGTGGCACGCGGCGGCAAAAAAGTTCTCTACATCACCGGCGAAGAAAGTTCGCGGCAGATACGAATGCGCGCCGAAAGATTGAATGCCCTTGCCGACGAGCTGTACATCTGCGCGGAAAATAATTTCGAACGAATCACGCGCCACGTCGAAAAGATTCAGCCCGAACTGCTCATCGTCGATTCGATTCAGACGATTTACCGCAGCGAGATTGAAAGTGCGCCCGGCAGCGTGTCGCAGGTGCGCGAGTGTTCGGCGGGGCTGATGCGGCTGTCGAAGTCTTTGGGCGTGACGACCTTCGTCATCGGGCACGTGACCAAGGACGGTTCATTGGCGGGACCGCGCGTGCTTGAACACATCGTCGATACCGTGCTGTTCTTCGAAGGCGAACGCACAGCCGACTTCCGCGTCCTGCGAGCCATCAAGAATCGTTTCGGTGCCACCAGCGAGATTGGGCTCTTCGAAATGCGCGACACGGGTTTGATTGATGTGCCCGACGCGTCGAAATTGTTTCTGCCCGAACGTGCCGACGACATCGGTTCAGTCATCGTGCCCACCGTCGAAGGCACACGCCCGCTCCTCGTCGAAGTGCAAGCCCTCGTCGCGCCGACGCCGTTCATGCCGCCGCGCAGGACCTCCGACGCCGTCGACATCAAGCGCATTCAGCTGCTACTTGCCGTGCTGGAGAAACGCCTTCACCTGTCGATTGGCGCGAGCGACGTCTACGTCAAGACCGCCGGTGGAATCAAAATCGACGAGCCCGCCACCGATCTGCCGCTTGCAGTTGCGTTGGCGTCGAGCTTCGCGAATCGGAAACTTTTGGGGCAATGCGTCATCTTCGGCGAGGTCGGCTTGAGCGGCGAAGTTCGTGCCGTGAGCAAGTGTCGTCAGCGCGTGGACGAATCCGTTCGCATGGGCTTCACCAACATCGTCCTGCCGAAAAAAAATTTCGCGGAGGTCGCCAAATCTCACGCGGGCAAGGCAAACTTCCTGCCCGTCGACAATCTCCGCGACGCCCTGAAAATTTCTATGCCGAGAACATAAACCACTTCTGCTTGACCGCCGCGCTCGTCACCCGTTGAAGTCAGCGATAACACGGCCGCCCATGGACGGGCGGCCGCCGGCATACGACGTCGTGATGCGTCGTTGCCGGCTCGGAGGTCCTTTCTTTTGCTACTTTTCTTTGGACCGGCAAAGAAAAGTAGATCTAAACGCAAACGCAGTGAGCAGACATGACGACATAACGACAGCCGCCGCGTGAAAAATCCTGAGGAGGAGATAATTTTGTCCATCGAAAAAGTTCGCGCACACTTCTCCGCCATCGGCGAGCCCGAACGCATCATCGAGTTCGAACAATCCACCGCCACCAGTGAACTTGCCGCCGAAGCTCTCGGTTGCGAAGTCGGGCGCATAGCCAAAACTATTTCCGTCTTCGTCGACAAGAAGCCCGCGCTGATTCTGATGTCTGGCGACATGAAGATCGACAACCGCAAGTTCAAAGCGCAGTTCAATTGCCGCCCGCAAATGATTCCCGTCGACAAGGTGGAAGGTTTCATCGGTCACGCGGTCGGCGGAGTCTGTCCCTTCGCCGTCAACGAGGGCGTGCCCATCTATCGCGACGCGTCGCTTGAAAGGTTCGACACGGTCTTTCCCGCCGCGGGCAACGACAAAAGTTGCGCACGCTTCCGCACCGACGAGCTGGACGGTTACATAAACTTCGCGGGGCGCGTCGACGTTGCCAAGCCGAAATAATTGCGCCGCCCGCCGACAGATGTTATAATTGCCGCGGAAAGGATGAACGGTCATGAAATTTAACCGACGCAAAAAATTTTTCGCGGGACTGGCTGCGGCCGCTATTCTCTTCAGCACGACGCCGACCCTTGCAGCTTACGAAGACGACGGCGAAATTATCCGCGAGGTGCCGACCGATATCTACATGTGGGTTCAGTCCACGCCGCGCGGCAATTATTGGTTCAACCACAAACACTGCGGCTATCGCGTCCGCGAAGACGGCACGCTCGACCTGAACACGCTGATGGTGCCGACCGTGTGCATGTACGACAACGTTCAGATTCAAGACGTCATTCAGAAACGCCGCTGGAAGAAACTTTCCGTCAAGGGTTACGACCGTCTTGCCGGCCGCGCAGATTTCCTCAAGTTCGACCTGTCCAAAGGCACCGTGCAAGTCGTTGAGCGCGTCGACCTTGACGACACCTGGGCGCACCTGGATACCGACACTTCGGGCGAGCCCGTCGAACTCAAGAACATTCCCGTCAAAGACATCCGCTACAAGTTCTATCGCACGATTTTGGAATGGGCGCGCAAGAACAACGAGCTTATCATTGGGCGTTCGCGTGGACATTTGAGCGAGGAGGACGGCAATCTTCCTCTGGACGAGGTGCCGATCAACAAGATGTTCATTCCGCCCGCAACCGAGTAAAATTTTCTTGACAGCAACCGTTGCGAATGGTAAACTGCGCAATGTCGCGGAGAGTTGTCCGAGCGGCTTAAGGAGCACGACTGGAAATCGTGTGTTACGTTGATAGCGTACCGAGGGTTCAAATCCCTCACTCTCCGCCATAAATTTTTTCGGTTTCAGCCGTGAACGCAGAGACTTGGTTTCGCCGAACACTAACTGTACTGACAATCTCGCCAGGGCATACGCAGCAACGAGAGGTTATTGTAGCGCAGCTTCGGATCGAGATTGAGTCTCTGCGTTGACGGCTGGAATTTTTTTCGGGCGTTATCGGTTGCGTCTCTAATGACGGTGTCGGCGGTTGACAGCGGCTGTTGCGGTTGCTCACTGCGTTTGCGTTTAGATCTACTTTCTTTTGCTGGTCCAAAAGAAAGTAGCAAAGAAAAGGACCTTCAGCCGGCAACGACGCATCACGTCGTCGTATGCCGGCGGCCGCCCATCCTTGGGCGGCCTCATGATTCGCGACTGGAATTTTTTTCGGAGGGGAAAGCTTTTATGGCATACGAGGCACTTTATACCCGCGGCAGACCCAAAACGCTCTTGCAGCTCGTTGGGCAGGAACACATCTCCAACGCGCTGGCGCGGGCGATTTCCGGCGACAAGCTCTCGCATGCCTATTTGCTGGTCGGCACACGCGGCACCGGTAAAACTTCCACGGCGCGGCTGCTTGCCAAGGCGATGAACTGCGATACCGTGCACGAGGCACAATCGGCAGGGCGTCCACTCGAAAAGAAGGAGATTCCCTGCAACAAGTGTGATTCGTGTTTGAATTTCGATTCGTCGCCCGACAATGTTGAGTTCGACGCCGCAAGCAACCGTTCCGTCGAGGACGTCAACCGCCTGCTGTCCACGGCGTATCTGGCTCCGTTGCGGGCGCGCGTCAAGACCTTCATCATCGACGAAGTTCACATGCTCTCGTTCGAGGCGGTCAACTCAATCCTCAAGCTCATCGAAGAGCCGCCGCCCAACGTTGCGTTCTTTTTGGCGACGACCGAAATCAACAAGGTGCCAATGACAATTCGTTCGCGGTGCCAGGTTTTGAACTTCCGACTGATTCCGCAACAGACAATCGCGCCGTATCTGATGAAGCTGGCTCGGCGGCTGGAAGTCGACTTGCACGAGGACGCGGCGAAAAAAATTGCGCGGCTGGCTGAAGGTTCCATGCGAGACGCCCTGACATGTCTGGATCAGTGTTATGCGATGGCTGACGGGCAAATCACGCTCGACGACGTCAACGAAACGCTTGGGCTCATCAGCGACGAGAGGCTCGACGAAGTTATTGCCGCCGTCCGTGCCAAAGATCGCGCCGCCGTCGCCGCCGCCGTCACCAACGCGTTCAGTTCGGGGCTCGGAGCCAACGCCATTGCCGAAGCTCTGATAACTCGTCTGCGCGATATCCAGTTCGAGATGATTGCACGCGGCGAGAAAAATTTTTCCGAGCAAGACAGACTCATTGACGCGCTGCGAAAATCCGTCGGCGAGATGTACGGCTCCGGCATTCCCGAAATAATTTTGGAGATGACGCTGATGAAGCTGGTCGCGCCCGCACAGAACTTCGCCGCGCCCATTCCAACCGTGCAACCGACGTCGACGCCCGTGCCCGAAAATCTTGACGCGGGTCAAAAAATTTTCTATGATGTTGTGACTTCTGACGGGACCGACGCCGCGTTGAGGTCGATGCTCCAAAAGGCAGTCGTCACCAATTTCAGCGACGACACCTTGACGTTGACTTTCAAGACTTCGGCGATGGCCAGCACGTTCAAGAGCACACAGCTGACGAATTTCGAACGGGAGGCTTCTCAAGCGGCGGGGCGTGCGATAAAAATTTCCGTCGCCGTCGATGAGAACTTGCCGCCGCCCATTCTGAACAACATGGCAGAACCGGACCGAACCCATCTGTTAAACGCGATGAATATTTTTCGGGCGTCCGACGCCACCATAATCAACGAGTGAGGAGATGTTTTCTATGGCACAACAGGGATTCGACATCAACGCGATTCTCAAGCAGGCGCAGGCTTTGCAACAGAGCTTCGAGGCGAACAAGGCGAAACTCAAGCAGGAGACAGCCACGGCTCAAGTTGGCGGCGGCATGGTCTCTGCCACGGTGGACGGCGAGAAGGTCGTCAAGGAAATTAAAATCGCGCCCGAACTCGTTCAAGACGGCGACGTCAATGCGATTGAAGATTTGGTTGTCAGCGCGGTCAATGCCGCCAACGCTCAGATCGACAAGAAGGTCGCGGCGAACATGGGTGCCTTCGCAAGCAACGCGCTCGGCGGGCTCAACCTCGGCGACATGGGCAACGTCAACGATTTGCTCGGCAAGTTCCTCGGCGGTCCCAAAGCCTGACGCATGAGTTCCAAAGCTATGGCGGCTCTGGTGGAGTCGCTGACAAAATTGCCGGGCGTCGGTGCCAAGACCGCTGCTCGGCTTGCTTATCATATCGCGGCGATGAAGTCCGACGACGTGGAGGAGCTTGCCTCGGCAATCCGTTCGGTCAAGCTCGACACGCACGCCTGCGAAATTTGCTTCAACACCATAGACGCCGACAAAACCGTCTGCGACATCTGCGCCTCAACCAAACGCGACGGCAAGATTATCTGCGTCGTCAAGGACGCCAAAGATCTCGACGCCATTGAACGCGCGGGAACTTTCAACGGCAAGTATCACGTCACGGGCGGGCTGATATCGCCGTTGGCGGGCGTTTCGCAGAATGATATCCGTCTGCGCGAACTGGTCAACCGCGTCGGCACCGACAGCATAGAAGAAGTCATCATCGCCTTTGAACCGACGGTTGAGGGCGACGCGACGTCGCTGTTCATTGCGCGGCTGCTAAATCCTGTCGGCGTCAAAGTCACCAAGCTTGCGCGGGGTCTGGCGGTCGGCGCAGACTTCGCGGGCACAGACTCGTTGACGTTGGCGAAGGCGATTGAAAACCGCGTACCCATCTGAAATTTTGCCGCAGACAGCGGCGGGTCTTACGTCATTGCTCGCGGTCGTGTTGTCGGCTAAGGTGACGGGTGACGCGTCAGTAATTCAATGCGATAATCTCCTTTAAGTTTTTTTGCCGCAGACAGCGGCGGGTCTTACTTTTCTTTGCTGGTCCAAAGAAAAGTAAGCAAAAGAAAGGACCTCCGAGCCGGCAACGACGCATCACGTCGTCGTATGCCGGCGACCGCCCATCCTTGGGCGGTCGTGTTGTCGGCTAAGATGACGGGTGCGTTCGGCAAATCAAAAACCTCTCGGCGAAATTCGTCGGGAGGTTTTTTCGTGTCGGTCACTTGTGGGATTTCATGAAGTGTTCGATTCGATTCAGAGCCTCGGAAATTTTTTCGACGCTCGTGGCGTATGAACAGCGCACGTGCCCCGCACCGCATTTGCCGAACGCCGTGCCCGGCACCAGAGCCACGTGCTCGGCTTGAATCAGTTGTTCGGCAAAAGCTTCGCTCGTGAGCCCGCTCCTCGTGATGTCGGGGAAGATGTAGAACGCGCCGCGCGGCTCGAAGCTGTCCATGCCCAAAGTTTTGAAGCCGTCGTAAATCAGTCGGCGTCGCCGGTCGTAATCGGCAACCATCTTGAGCATGTACTTTTCGCCGCGCTTGAGAGCCTCGACCGCCGCCATCTGCGCGGTTATCGGTGCGCAAAGGATCGTGTACTGGTGAATCTTGGTCATCGCGGCAATGAAGTCGGGGTTCGACAGCGCGTAACCGATTCGCCAGCCGGTCATGGCGTACGCCTTGCTGAAGCCGTTGAGCAGAATGGTACGGTCTCGCATCTTCGGCAGGGCGGCAAAACATTCGTGAACGGAGCCATAAGTCAGGTCGCCGTAAATCTCGTCGCTGATAACAACCAGGTCGTGAGCCTCGGCGAAGTCGGCAAGCTTAAGCAAATCGTTGCGTTCCATAATCGCGCCCGTCGGGTTGTTCGGGTAGCCGATGAGCAGAACTTTGGTGCGCGGCGTGATGAACGGTTCCAATTCCTCCGGCGTAATGCGGAATTCGTTTTCGATTTTGGCGGGCACGCTCACGGGCACACCGTTCGCCAAAAATGTGCAAGCCTGATAGGAGACGTAGCAGGGTTCGGGAATCAGAACTTCGTCGCCGGGGTTGAGTATGGCTCTGAGCGCAATGTCAAGGGCCTCGCTCACGCCGACGGTCACCAAAATTTCCGTGTCGACGTCGTAGCTGATGTTGAACTTGTCGGCGTAGTGGTTGGCAATCTCCGTGCGCAGCTTGAGCATGCCGCGGTTGGCTGTGTAGCTGGTGTAGCCGCGTTCCAAACCGTAGACGCAACTCTCACGAATCGGCCAGGGCGTCACGAAGTCAGGTTCACCCACGCCCAATGAGATGACGTCTTGCATTTTGGCGGCGATGTCGAAAAATTTTCTGATGCCGCTCGGCGCGACAGACTTGACCGATTGCGACAGCTTGTCAGCCCACGTCATGGCGCAACCACCAGCCTGCGGTCTCGTTCGGTGTCTTCCATAATCACGCCGTCTTTCTTGTACGCCTTCAACATGAAGTGACTGCGCGTCTGCGTTACCCCTTCAATCGGTGCCAGCCGCGTCGCCACGAAGTTTGCCACGTCCTTTAGCGATTTGCCTTCGATGATGACCAGCAGGTCGAAGTTGCCGCTCATAAGATAAACCGTGCGCACCTCGTCGAAGCGATAAATCCTCTCGGCAATGGCGTCGAAGCCGACTTCACGTTGCGGCGTCAAATTGATCTCGATGACCGCCGTGACGATGTCGTCGCCGAACTTTTCCCAGTTAATCAGCGCACCGTACGAGAGAATAATTTTCTCCTTCTCCAGAACGTCGATGTCCTTCTCGATTTCGTACTCGGACTTCTGCAACATGCTCGCCAGCTCGCCCGTCGACAGGCGCGCGTTGTGCTCAAGCAGTTCCAAAATCTCTTTCATGTGACCACCTCATTCCATCATCAGCGCATAAAAAATTTCCGCGTCGTGCAGCTCGGCGAAGGTTCTGATTGCCGACATTCCGCCGCGGCTGTGATCAAGTTTGTCGCTCAGCATGCACAGCAGTTCAAAAAAATTTTCGACGGTCAGCCGCGACTTAGCCACCGCCGTCAACACCGCCGCGAACTCAGCCACGCGCCACGCCGTCACGAAGACGCGAACGTTGAGCCTCACATCGCCGACGAACGCGCACGGATAGAGCCGCATGAAAAATTCGTTGACGAGATAATTTTCCGGCATGGGCGCGAAGGTCTGCAGGTTCGGCAAAATTTTTTCGCGGGCAGTCAGATACGTTTCGACCAGCCGCGATTTTTTTTCGACGGTCAGGTTCGCGTCGTACGTCTCGCCAAAAATTTCGACCACAGCGGCGGCATGGCTCTCGGCGTCGAATTCCACGGGCGCGGATTTTTCGCCGAAGTGCTCGCAAAGTTTTCGCAACCGCTGATTAATCGACAGCTCCCGCCGCTGAAGGATGTCGATTGCCGCTCGCTGTTCGGATAAAAATTTTTCGGCGGGCATTGAGAGTTTCGTCGTGAAGTCGAAGATCATTCGCGCGGTCAAACTGTCGACGGTCTCGAAGGCAATCGGGCGCAGGAGAATTTCCGTCGCCGCCAACGGGCAAGTCAGCGTCATTGCCTGCAGAAAAATTTCGTCGGTCAGCTTGTATGTCACCCGCGGGAAACTTTGACAGACCGCCGCCAAAAAATCTTCGCCGCGCTTGAGCTGCAGTCCGCACAAAAAATTTTCGTCCAGGAACGGACACGTGCCCGAAGGTTTCATCTGCAGGACGCACTTGCCGTCAAGTTCGGTGACGTGGCGCAGGAACTCATCGCCGTCGGGCAGCTCGGAATATTTTTGCCGCGTATCCTCATCAACGACGACGTTCCAATCGTGGCAACAGCGCGCGTCGCAAAGTCGTCCGTCGCAACGAAAATCCTTGACGTAAGTCGGGCGCAGAACTTTCATCGGATAAAGTGCGTGCCGATCCACTCTTCCTTTTCGGGCAGACCGAACTGTTCACGACCGAGCGCAATCGACTTCATCAGGAAGATCATGTTTCGGGCGAGGGTTCGCATCGTCTGCAAGCCTTCGGCGTCTTGATTCGCGTCGCCCGGTTCCATGCCGTAAACCATATTCCAATATTGGCTGGAGACGACGGGCATGTTCGTTATCGTGAAATACTTGTTGAGCACATCGAACGACGAGCTTGCTCCGCCGCGCCGACATATGACGACACTTGCGCCGACCTTCATGGTCTTGTCGACGTTGAACGTGCTGAAGAACAATCTATCCAGAAACGCGAGCACCGTGCCGTTGGGAGAGCCGTAATAGACGGGCGCACCGACGACGAGCCCATCAGCCGCGGCGAACTTTGGCGCAGTTTCGTTGACGATGTCGTCGAAGGCGCACCGACCAAGCTTGAAGCATTGTCCGCAGCCGACGCACCCGCGGATAATTTTGTTGCCGACGTGAACAATCTCCGTTTCAATCTGCGCGGCGTCAAAAATTTTCACCATCTCGTTGAGCGCGACGGCGGTGTTGCCCTTTGTGTGTGGCGAGCCGTTGATCATCAGAACTTTCATGTTGAGCACTCCTTTCACGCCAAATATTTTGACGCGAGCGACGAAAATCCTTCGCCAAGCGGAATATCTTGTCGGGCAAGTCGTCCGCCGTGTTTGACTTTGACGGGCTTGCAATGTAAAATTCTACGCGGCGAATGGTTACGAGCAAAGAGGAGAAAATTTTCATGGACGTTATAGCATTGGTTGGACCGAGCGGCACCGGCAAGAGCCATCGAGCGTTGCAGGTGGCGCGTGAACACGGTGCCGACGCCATCATCGACGACGGCATCCTGATTAAGGACGGGCACATCGTCGCGGGCGAAAGTGCTAAGACCGAGAAGAGCCGAATCATGGCGGTGCGCCGAGCGATTTTCGTTTTGCCAGGTCATGCCGACGACGTTCGCAACGCCATCCAACGCATTCAGCCGCACAGGATTTTAGTCATCGGCACATCGGAAAACATGGTGCACAAAATCACCAAGACGCTGCGTCTGCCGTCCATTCAACTCATCGTTCGCATAGAAGACATCGCCTCGCGTGCGGAAATTGCCACCGCGCAGTTCCATCGCCTTAAAGAGGGCAAACACATAATTCCCGTGCCGACCATCGAGCTCAAGCCGCATTTCAGCGGTTACCTCGTCAATCCTCTGCAGTCCATCTTCAAGCAGTCCAACGTTCGCAGACGCAAGCTCGGCGAAAAGTCCATCGTGCGCCCGGTCTTCAGCTACTACGGCAAGCTCATCATCGACGATACGGTTATCCGCTCCATCGTCGAGAAAATCGTCAAGGCGCGTGAATTCGTCAAGACGCTCAAGAATGTCACCGTCAAACACCTGCGCCGCGGCGAAGAGGATCGCGGGCTGACCATCTCTTGCGAAGTCGTCTTGAGCTACGGCAACCACATTCCCACGCTGATTCAGCAGACGCAGAGCAAAATTCGTGAGGCAGTCGAATTCACCACGGGCATGATCGTCCAAGCGGTGGATATCAGCGTTCGCGCGCTGTATGTTGAGCCGCGACAGCCCCTGCGTGCAAAACTCTGGTGACCGAAAAAATTTAACCGCCCGAAAAATTTCGAGCGGTTTTAAATTTGCGGATTCATTGCCGCAGACAGCGGCGGGTCTTACTTTTCTTTGCGGGTCCAAAGAAAAGTAAGCAAAAGAAAGGACCTCCGAGCCGGCAACGACGCATCACGTCGTCGTATGCCGGCGGCCGCCCGTCCATGGGCGGCCGGGTTGTCAGCTAAGGAGACGGGTGACGAAAGCGTCAAGATTTCTCGACACCCGTCAGCATTTCCAGTTCCTCTGCAGTGACGGTCGTGGCGGAAATTTTTTTTACGGTGTCGACCTTGTCGGTGGCGGGGAAAAATTTTTTCTCGTCGGCAAATTCCACGGCGTCGGCGAAAATTTTCTTGAAGGCGTCTTCAGCCGTCTCCACCGGAAAAATTTTCAAGCCCAGGTGTGCGCGCGGAATGTCCTTGGCGTTTTCCTTGGGGATGACGAGAATTTTGATGCCCGCCTGCTTCGCGCCGTAAGCCTTCTCGAAGACGCCGCCGACGGGACGAACTCGCCCTTGCAAAGAAATTTCGCCGGTGACTGCCACGTCTTGACGAATGCGTTTGCCGGTGACTGCGCTGACCAGGGCCGCGAGGATAGCCGTGCCCGCGCTGGGGCCGTCGATGTTGCCGCCGCCGATAACGTTGATGTGGACGTCGAAGTCGTGAATGTCCTTGCCCGTCACTTGCCGCAGAACACTCGCCGCGTTGAAGACCGAATCCTTCGCCATGGAGCCGGCAGTCTCGTTGAAGCGAATGGTGCCCTTGCCCTTTTCGGCGGGGAAGACGACGGCTTCAATCTCAATCACCGAGCCGAGGAAACCACTGACGCCGAGCCCGAAGATGTGACCGACGGCGGGTTTGCTGGACGCCTTGCGCGTGACGAACTGATAGAGCCGGCTGACCTGCGCCACTTCGTAGACGTCGTTGCGTTCGATTCGCACGGGAAGATTTGTGTGCAGAGCCCTATCTTCGTCGCGGTCAAGAGCCAGACTGTAAGCGTCGGCGAGGATGTTGATTGCCTTGCGCCCTTCGATTGTGTATTCGCTGATGATTTCGGCAAGCCCGTCTTCCAGCTCGACGTTCAATTTCTGCGCGGCGTTGTTGACGATGTCGACGATGTGCGCGGGCGTGAGCGGCTCGAAATAAATTTCTGCACAGCGCGAACGTAACGCAGGGTTCAACGCGGAGGCTTCGCGGGTGGTGGCACCAATCAACACGAAGTCGGCGGGAGCACCCTTCTCGAAAAGCATCTTCACATACGGCGGGACGCGTTCGTCGGCGGGGTCGTAGTAGCTCGACTCGAAGAAGACGCGTTTATCTTCCAGCACCTTGAGCAGCTTGTTCTGCAACATGATGTCCATTTCGCCAATCTCGTCGATGAAGAGAATGCCGCCGTGTGCGTCGGTGACGAGACCGGGTTTGGGTTCGGGGATTCCGCTGTCGGCAAGCTGTTTGTGTGCGCCCTGATAAATCGGGTCGTGCACGGAGCCGAGCAACGGATTGGTCACGTCGCGGGGATCCCAACGCAATGTCGTGCCGTCGGTCTCAACAAACGGCGCGTCTTTAGCGAACGGACTAAGCAACGTTCCGCGCACCGCTTCCAACACCAGCCGCGCAGCTGTCGTCTTGCCGACGCCTGGCGGTCCGTAAAGAATCAGATGCTGTGGATACGGCGATGCCAGCTTTGAGCGCAGGGACTTGACGGCGCGTTCTTGCCCGACGATTTCTTCGAGCGATTGCGGCCGCAAAAGTTCCATCACCGATTGCGTCAGGTGCACGCCATCCAAAGCTTCAAGTTCCTCGCGCTTCTTCTGGTCGTGAGGAGTTTCGGCGGCGGGGTCTTCTTCCTTGAGCACCTGCAAGCGAATGTCCTTGACGTAGTCTTGATGTTCGCGTTCAAGCTTCTCGTTTATCTTGCGTTCGATTTTGTCTTCGACTTGACGGCGCGCCATGATGTCTGCGATGAGTTCCGACAGCGCGACGACCTGCTGATGAATTTCGTTTGGCTTGGGCGGCGGATTGAGCGTCGGGTTTTCTTCCAGGATTCGCCGCAGAGCCAGAACCCTTTCGGCGGGGTCAGCCGAGCGCATATATCGCAGGGCGTCCATCTTGCCCGCCTGCAAGACCAATCGGTCCGAGCCCATAACGTCGACCAGAATGTTATACAGCGCGGAAATTTCCCGTTCGATGTCGGTTTCCTGTCGCGGCGGATTTTCTCTGCCGCCAAAAAATTTCCTGAACATGTTAGCCCGCGACGACCTCGACTTTGATTTTGGTGGTAACTTCGGGGTGGAGCTTGACGACCGCCTCGAAAACGCCGAGCCTCGTCACTTCGCCCGCAATGGAAATTTTGCGCTTGTCGACGTTGAGGGAATGAGCCTCCTTGAGGACTTTGGCGATGTCCGCGCCGCCGACCGACCCGAAGAGTTTGCCGTCCTTGCCGATCTTGACGGGGATCTTCACGGAAATTTTTTCCAGCTGCGCACCGAGGAGCTTAGCTTCGTCGGCTTCCTGCTGAAGTCTGCGAGCTTTGTTCTCGGCGTTGACCTTGGCGGTGTTAAGATTGACGGCGTTGGCTTCCACAGCCAGCTTCCGCGGCAAAAGATAATTGCGCCCGTAGCCGTCGGAGACCTCGACGATATCGCCCTTGACGCCGAGTTTTTTCACGTCCGCCTGCAAAATAACTTTCATGTCGATTAAATCCTCCTGTCATAAATTTCGCGTGCAAGTCTATCAAAATTCGCGCGGATTGTAAACGGCGGTCATCGGCTGAAAAAAATATGACGCAAAGTCTTTCGCTGTGAAATTTTTTATAGTACAATGGCGGCAAGCTTTCGACGGGAAATTTCCTCTTCGGAGACGGAATAAATTTTATGGAGGCAAGAACCGTGTTTGAACTGGACGATAACACTTTAGATCAATTCGCCAAAATTAAAGTCATCGGCGTGGGCGGCGGCGGCAACAACGCAGTCAACCGCATGATATCTTTGGGCTTGGCGGGCGTAGAGTTCATTGCCGTCAACACCGACGCACAGGCTCTAATGAACGCTATGGCGAAGAAACGCATGCAGATAGGCGAGAAACTCACGCGGGGACTGGGCGCAGGTGCTCGCCCCGAAATCGGCGAGAAGGCGGCAATGGAAAGTCGCGAAGACATCATCAACGCCCTGCGCGGCTCGGATATGGTCTTCATCACGGCGGGCATGGGCGGCGGCACAGGCACCGGCGCGGCACCGGTCGTGGCGCAATGTGCACGGGAAATCGGCGCGCTAACCGTCGGCGTCGTCACTCGCCCGTTCACATTCGAAGGACCCAAACGCAAGAAGAACGCTGATATCGGCATAGAAAACCTCAAGCGCAACGTCGACACAATCATCACCATTCCCAACGACAGACTGCTTCAGGTCGTCGACAAGAAGACGCCAATGACGCAGGCGTTCACCATTGCCGACGATATCCTTCGTCAGGGCGTCAAAGGCATTTCGGACTTAATCGCCGTGCCTGGGCTGGTCAACCTGGATTTCGCCGACGTCAAATCAATTATGAGCGACGCAGGCTCCGCGTTGATGGGTATCGGCGAAGGCTCCGGCGAGAACGCTGCCGTCGACGCCGTCAAAGCCGCAATCGCCTCTCCGCTGTTGGAAACGAGCGTTGACAGCGCACGCGGCATTCTGATCAACTTCATGGGCACTTCGGATTTGTCGATGTTGCAGGTCAACGAGGCTTCCACCACCGTTCAAGAGGCAGCTCATCCCGAAGCCGAAATCATCTGGGGTATCAGCCTGGACGAAAACCTCGGCGACAAAGTCACCGTCACCGTCGTTGCCACGCGCTTCTACGACGACGAGGAAGTCGAAGAACCCGAACCCGCTCGCCCGAAAGTTTTCGACGACAACTCCCGCCAATCGCCCTTCGGCAACTTCAATTCGTCGTTCCCGACCAACAATCAGAGCGGCGGAGTGGATCTCGACATTCCGCCTTGGATGCGTACCCGCAAGTAAAATGTCACTCGGCGCATTTCCACAGAGCCCCCCGACGTCGGCGGGCTCTTATATTTTGGCAGGAAAACAGTCACCGTTGACGAATAGCACGTTGATTGCTTGCGTCATAAAATCTTTTAGGGGGTGCTCGGTTTGGGGAAGTTGGTCGTTATCGAAGGCTCGGACGGCTCCGGCAAGGCAACGCAGACGCGCAAGCTCTACGAACGCCTGCGTGACCTGGAAGCCAACGTCAGGCGCGTGAGCTTTCCAAATTACGAATCCGAATCTTCCGCGCTGATTAAGATGTATTTGCGTGGGGATTTCGGCGGCGACGCGGAGGCCGTCAACCCCTATGCGGCGGCGACCTTCTATGCCGTGGACAGGTTCGCCGGCTACAACGAGTGGAAGGATTTTTATCGGAGCGGCGGGCTCGTCCTCAGCGACCGTTACGTCGGCTCGAACATGGCATATCAGGTCGCCAAGTTCATTCGTGAACGCGACCGCGAAGAATTTTTGTCGTGGCTGGACGATTTGGAGTTTAACCGCTTCCAACTGCCGCGCCCCGACATGACGATCTTTCTGGATATGCCGCCCGCCATCTGCGCCATGTTACGCAAGGAACGCGGTCGCGAAGACATTCACGAAGCCGACGCCGAATACTTGCTCAAGACCTACAACGCCTACAAGGAGATCGCTCAAAGATACGGCTGGCGCATCGTCGATTGCGCCGTCGGAAACTTCGCGCGTTCAACCACCGACATCCACGAAAATATTTTGGCACTGGTCGAAGAGCTTCTGATCAACAACAGATGATTCGACACCGAACGGAGGCGAGACTTTGCTCAAGGAAGTTCTAATCGTCGAGGGCAAATCGGACGTGGCCGCCGTCAACCGTGCAGTGGAGGCAGACTGCATCACGACGGGCGGCTTTCATTTTTCACAGCGCACGCTCAAAGACATTGCCGCTGCCTACGAACGTCGCGGGATAATTATTTTGACCGACCCCGACAGCGCGGGCGAGAACATCAGAAATTTTTTGTCGCGAAAATTCCCCGCCGCCCGCCACGCCTACATCCCCCGCGACGAGGCAACTGCCAATGACGACGTCGGCGTTGAGCAGGCGTCACCCGAATCCATTCGCCGCGCGCTCAGCAAAGTCCGCACGATGGAGATCAGCCCCCGCACAGAATTCACCGCCGCAGAGATGGTCTCGCATAAACTTTCGGGCGGCGCGGACAGTTCACGCCTTCGCGACAGAGTCGGGGCTCAGCTCGGCATCGGCTACGGCAATGTCAAAACTTTTGTCCGTCGGCTCAACAACTACGGCGTCACCCGCGCCGAATTCTTGGAGGCGTTGAATCATGTTGCACCCGCTGATAGCTGACCCTTCCGCAACGCGCCACGTGCTGAAGAAATTTCACCTGCGTGCCGTCAAAGGTCTGGGTCAAAATTTTTTAATCGACGCCAATGTCGTGCGCCAAATCGTGGAAGCGGCTGACATCTGCGCGGGCGACGAGGTGCTCGAAATCGGCCCAGGTATCGGCACGTTGACGCAAGGTCTGCTCGAAGCCGGCGCACGCGTCACCGCCGTCGAGGTCGACAAAAAATTACCCGCCGTCCTCAACGAGACTCTTGCGGGTTATGAAAACTTCCGATTAATCGCGGGCGACATCCTCAAGCTCAACGTCGCCGAGATCATGCCGCGCCCGTTCAAAGTCGTGGCGAACCTGCCGTACTACATCACCACGCAGATTTTGCTGACGTTGCTGGAAAAAAATTTGCCCGTGACCAAAATCGTGACGATGGTGCAGCGCGAGGTTGCCGAACGAATGACCGCCGCGCCGGGCTCAAAAATTTACGGCGCACTGTCGGTGGCGGTGCAGTTGCGTTCGGAAGCGTCGATTGCGTTTGAAGTGCCGCCGAAAAGTTTTTTGCCGCCGCCCGAAGTCACAAGCGCGGTCGTCGTGTGCAATGTGCGCAAGCTCTTCGACGTCGACGAAGAATTTTTCACGCGGGTCGTGCGTTCAGCATTTGCTCAACGACGCAAGACTTTGGCGAACTCTTTGGCGGGGGCAGGATTCAGCCGCGAAAAAATTTCCGCCGCGCTCACTGCAACCGGTATTGACGGTTCACGCCGCGCCGAGACATTGAGCCTTGCCGAGTTCGCCGAGCTGTCAACTGCCCTGCGCCAATGAAAAATCCCCCGAAGGTCGCGGGGGATTTTTTTATTCGAAGTACCAGCCGAAAACATTCCGTATCTTAATTTTGAAGCCACCGAGAACCGCAACGGGCACCTCCATCTTGACTTCGGCGCGTTCGTCGTCGGGCAGCTCGTTGAGTTCGTCGTCGGTGTAGTTGAAATAAATTTCGTCCAGAAAAAATTTTCCGTCGCGCAACAGATAAACCGACACGCTCTCGCGCCACGGATCAATCATCCAATATTCTTTGACGCCGTTTCGCTCGTAGATGTCCTTCTTTATGCCGACGTCGCGTTTCATTGTGGAGCGGGAAAAAATTTCGGCAACCATGTCGGGCACGCCGTGCAGAGTGTTTTGCTTCTGGTCGACGAAAAGTTTTTCGTTCGCCGCGCTGACGAACGTGAAGTCCGGTTTCAGAAGACTGCCGTCGGGAAGATGAACGTCGAAATTATCTCCGGTCACCACGCCGAGTTTGTTTATCCTCGCGTAGCCGCCGATGAGCGTAATCAAATTCGCCGTAACGTTAACGTGTCCCCAGTTCGGGCTCGGTGCCATAATCTTTTCCTCCTCGATAATCTCGTAGTCGTCGCGCAGGTCGTGGTCCAACATATCAATCGCCTCCTTGCGCACAGCATAGGGAATTTTTTTTTGGATGTCAAGGCTAGGGCGTCCGCTTGCAGGAAAATGGCGGCGGCGATAGAATTAATCCCGCGAAAAAATTTTACGGAGGGATAAGTTCAAACATGAAAGACTACAGCAGTGAGTTTATCAGGAACGTAGCGTTTTGTGGGCACGGCCGCAGCGGCAAGACTTCCCTGCTTGAGGCGGCACTCTTCGACAGCGGCGCGACCACACGCCAGGGCAATGTCGACCAGGGCACGGGCGTGCTCGACTTTGAACCCGAAGAGACCAAGCGCAAGATGTCAATCAGCGCATCGCTCGCCGCGCTCGAATGGAAGAAGAACTTCAAGATCAACGCCATCGACGTGCCGGGCTTCCCCGATTTCGTTGCGGAAATGCACGGGGCTCTTGCCGCCGCGGACGCCGCCGTTATCGTCGTTAGTGCCAGCGCGGGCGTTGAAGTCGAGACCGAGAAGGCGTGGGCTTTGGCAGAATCGCTGAACCTGCCGCGTGCGTTCTTCGTGACCAAGATGGATCGCGAGCACGCCGACTTCGACAAAGTTCTCAACCAGTTGCGCGACAAATTCGGCAACAGCGTCGTGCCCGTGCAAGTCCCAGTCGGCAAGGAAGACAGCTTCAAGGGCGTGGTTGATCTGCTCAAGTCCTTCAGCAAGATTGCCAACGACGACGAACAGATTGACTCCGCCGCCGTCGCCGACGAAGCGGAAGAGGCGCGCATGGAGATGTTGGACACCGTCGCCGAGTTCAACGATGACCTGATGGAAAAATATCTTGAAGGCGACGTTGACGACCTGGACGAGGCGGAAATCTCTGACGCGTTGGCGCAGGGCATTCGCGAGGCGAAAGTCTTCCCCGTGTTCGTCGGCAGCGGTCTCAAGAACATCGGCGTCAAAAAATTCCTCAACAGCATCGTCGAATTCTTCCCCGCGCCCGACAGCAAAGTTTACAGCGGCATTGACCCCAGAAGCGATGAGCCCGTCGAACGCAAAGTTTCCGAACCCTTCAGCGGACAGATTTTCAAGACGCTCGTTGACCCGTTCGTCGGCAGAATGAGCTACGTGCGCGTCATCAGCGGCGACATGAAGGGCGACGCGACGTATCAGCTCTTCGGCGCAAATTCCGAAGGTCAGGAACGCTTGAGCGGTCTGTTCACCATGCAGGGCAAGAAGCAAATTCCCGTCGACACGGCTCACGCCGGAGACATCGTCGTCACCAGCAAGCTTGCCAACGCCAAGACCGGCGACACCCTCTGCGACAAGGCGGCTCCCGTCAAATACGAACGCATTAAATATCCCGAACCGATGTTGGCAATGGCTGTCACCAGCGAGAAGAAGGGCGAAGAAGACAAAGTTTTCGGCGCAATCATTCGTCAGCAGGACGAAGACCCGACTATCCTGCTCACCAAAAACGCCGAGACCAAACAGACGATTCTGCGCGGCGTCGGCGAAGTTCATCTCGATATCCTCAGCGACAAGATTCAGCGCAAGTTCGGCGTCAAAATGGTGCTCGGTGAACCGCGCGTCGCTTACCGTGAGACCATCCGCAAGAACGTCGAAGTTCAGGGCAAGCACAAGAAACAATCCGGCGGTCACGGTCAATACGGCGACGTCTGGCTGAAGATCGGTCCGAACAAAGACGCCAACCCCGAAGTCAACAACGGCAACGTCTGGTCTGAAAGCATCTTCGGCGGCAGTGTCCCGCGTCAATATTTCCCTGCCGTCGAGAAGGGCACGCAGGAAACTCTCGCCGAAGGCGTCATCGCCGGCTATCCCGTCGTCAATGTCAGCGTCAACCTGTTTGACGGAAGCTATCACGCCGTCGACAGCTCCGAGGCCGCGTTTAAAATGGCAACGTCAATCGCCATCAAGAAGGGCATTCTCTCCGCCGACCCGATTCTGCTTGAGCCCATCGACGAGATAACCGTCCTCACGCCCGAAAATTATATGGGCGACATTATCGGCAAGCTCAACTCCAAACGCGGCAAGATTCTCGGCATGGATCCCAAGGGCAAGGGCATGACCGAAGTCAAGGCTCTGATTCCGTCCAGCGAACTGTACAAATACGCCACCGATCTCCGTTCGCAGACGCAAGGTCGCGCGTCGTATTCGCTCAAGTTCTCGCATTACGACCCGATGCCCGACAAGCTCGCCGAAAAAATCATAGAAGAGCACAAGGCGGCTCAGGAGAAGTAAAAAATTTTTTACGCGCCTTGCGCAGGTCATTGCTGAAACGTTCCTCCTCGCTGAAGATGCACCCGCAGTAATTTTGCCGGTAAAGCTCCAGCTCCAAGCTCAAATCGATGCCCGCCTGCCAACCGACGCGGAAATCCTCATAGAAAAATTTTACGCCGAACACGTTCGCAAAGTGCTCGGCGATTTTTTTTATGAGCTCGTGATTTTGGTGGCGACTGTACAGCAGAGACGACGTGAACAGCTCGAAATTATTTTCCGCCGCGAACTTTGCCGCCTCGCTCAATCGCCACGCATAGCAGACGCCGCAACGTTTGTGCCAGCCGTCGCGGTATTGAACGGTGTCCGCCTCGTCGACGACGCTCCAAACCTTCGCAAGATATTCGCGCAGGCGGTAGTGATTGTCCGCGAAAAAATTTATGCCGACCTTCGCCGCGAACTCCCGCGCAGTTTTCAGACGCCGCCGCCACTCTTCGTGCGGATGAATGTTCGGGTTGAAGAAGTAGCCGACGGGTTCGAAGCCTTCCGAGCGCAACTGTTCGACGGGATAGCACGCGCACGGTCCGCAGCACATGTGCAATAAAATTTTCATCAGTAGATGTGATACTCCTTCCACGGAATTTGATCGAGGCGAATGGATTGCAGGAAGCGCACAATATCCCGTCGCCCGTAATAATGCGGCGTGCCGTTTGAATCCAGCGACATCAGGATTATCGGCATGTTGCGGAAGTATTGCGCCAGCTGATAACGCACGCGCACCGCTCGCGACGTGTAATTGGTTACCGTGCGGTCGACGGCGATGACAGCGAACGTCACGCCCTGTTCAATGATAACCGCGCCTTGAATCTTCATGATGAATCACCTCACAAAAAAATCCCCGGCAGTCCGCAGACCGTCGGGGAAAATTTTTTCAGTAACGCTTGTGCGGATCGGTCTCGGTCAGCTGCCGATAGATGAAGTCCGCCAGCCCGATGCCGCCGCCCTCGGCAACCTTCTTGGTCAGCTCCTCGTTGTACATGTCGCGATAAATTTCCATCGCGTTGTCGTTGCCGTTGCTGAAGAGTTTGTCCTTGGGCACGGTCTTCCACATCTCGGTATACATCATCTTGAGCAGGATGGCTTCGAGCTGAACGGAGGCGTCGCGGATCTCCTGATTGCGTTTGGCGACTTCGGCGTCGGTCATGGTCTGAATCTTCGTCGTTGACTTCGAGCCGTTGAGTTTGTCTTGAGCCGCCTTGAGCTGTTCTTGGAATGTCGCCTCCTCGTTGATGAGCCGCGTGCCTTCTGCGCCGGTGTTGGTGGAATTCATGTGCGGCATTAAAGTCGTGCCGTTAATCTGCATATCAATCACCTGCCAAAAATTTTCGTCGCCCCCCGTCACTCGTCGCGGGTAGCGACAACCCCGGCCGCCCATGGACGGGCGGCCGCCGGCATACGACGACGTGATGCGTCGTTGCCGGCTCGGAGGTCCTTTCTTTTTGCTACTTTTTCTTTGGACCGGCAAAGAAAAAGTAGATCCTAATCGCAAAGAAAATTAGATCCCAAAACTCAAATAATCTCAAGCGTCGCGTGAATTGCTCCCGCCGCCTTCATCGCCTGCAAGATGGAAATGCAATCGCGCGGGCTGGCACCGACTGCATTCAACGCGCCGATAACATCGCTGACCCTCGTCGTGGCGGGCAAGACGACCGAGCTTGACGTCTCCTCGCGGGCGTTGATGGCGGTGTTCTTGATGACCATAGACGTGCCGTAAGAGTAAGGCGCATTTTGTCCGCCGCTCTCCTCGCGTTTGATTCGGATGCTCAAGCCGCCCTGGGTGATGGCGCATTCGTCGACGGTGACGTTGCCGCCCATGACGATTGTGCCCGTGCGTTCGTTGACGACGACCTTGGCAATGGTGTCGGGGATTATGGGCAAGTCTTCAATCGAAGCGACGAACTCGACGACGTTGGCGCGATAGTAGCCGGGAATGTTGATGTCGATTCGACCGGGGTTAGCCGCGCGTGCGACGTTGCCGTAAGCCGAGTTGATGGCGTTGGTGATGCGTGAAGCCGTGGTGAAGTCCGAACTTGCCAGGCTCAACGAAATCTGTCCGTTGCGGCCGAGCTCATCCTCAAGCGTGCGTTCGACGATGGCACCGTTGGGAATGTTGCCCGCCGTCGGAAAATTTTTCTGTGCGCGTTGATTGCCTCTGCCCGCGACGAAACCGCCCGTCGACACCGAGCCCTGAGCCACCGCGTAGACATCGCCGTTTGCCGCACGCAGCGGGGTCTGTAGCAAAACGCCGCCCTGAATGCTGTCAGCGTCGCCCATTGAAGCAACAGTAACGTCGATAGTGTCACCTTCGCGCACGAACGGCGGGAGCGTAGCCGTGACCATGACGGCGGCCACGTTGTCCGAATCGAGATCCGCGGCGTTGACCGTGATGCCGTAATTTCTGAGCAATGAGACCGTCGACTGAATCATTTGCCGCGTGTCGTCACTGTCGCCCGTGCCCGGGAGTCCGACTACGAGCCCGTAGCCCATCAGCTGGTTGGAGCGCACGCCTTGGACTTTGGCAATGTCTTTGATGCGCGTGATGGACGATTCAGCGAAGACCGTTCCCGTCGTCAACAGCAACGTCAACATCACGAGCGCAAAAATTTTTTTCATGGCGTCACCTCAGAACAGGAAGTTAAATATCTGCGTCAAGATGCCTTGGCGTTGTTTGGCATTGAGCGGACCTTTACCGTCGAACTTCAACGTGGCGTCGGCAACTTTGGTCGAAGGCACGGTGTTGTTCATGGTCACGTCGTCGCGGCGGACTATGCCGCGCAGAGTGATTTTGTGTTCGTCGCGGTTCTGCCAGATGGATTGCGTGCCCTCGACAATCATGTTGTCGTTGGGCAGGACTTCGACGACTGTGACGGTTATCTGCCCGATGAAGCGGTTGGTGTCGGTAGCGGAGCCGTCCGCGCGCCATTGGTCGGAGCCGCTTGCAGAGAACGCCTTGATGAAGTCGAAGATGCCCGTTCCGGAGCCGACGCTGATTGAGCCGGACTTTCCGTTGCTGCGAGCCTTAGTGGCGGTCTGCGTGGTTGCCTCGTTGATGACGATGGTTAAGATGTCGCCGACGTTGCGAGCCTTCTTGTCGGAATACATGCTCAACGCGCCGCCGTCCACCCACAAGGATTTTGCGTCGGCACCGGCGGGAGCCGTCATAAACAACGCTATCATAACTACCGCGAAAAATTTTTTCATCTACATGGTCACCTCCACGGTGTGTTCGTCGATAACCTTCGCCGTCAAAATTTTTTCCGACGTTTCGTTCTTGACCTTGACCAGAGAACCTATGCGCCCGCGCGTCATAACGATACCCTTTGCGGATGCGCGAATGCCGTGGTAATTGATGATGATGTTGACGCGCTGACCGCTGTTGACTGCGACGGGCTGTTGGAAGAAGGTTTTAGTCACGGGCGAGCCGGCGCGAATGAATCGGTGCGGCACGAGCCCGTTGATTTCGGCGATGTCCTTAACGTATTCGTTGCGCCCGTCAATGATGACCTCGGCGGTGTGGAAGTCCGCCGCGCTAACGGGCACTTCGATTCGCAAGTCACGGTTGGCGACGAGAACGTTGTCGTAGACGCGGACGTTTGCGGTGAAGTTCATCGTGCGATAGGCGCGTTGATTGACGTAGAGGACGACGCGCACGGGCGTCAAGCTGATGTAGCTGACGGCGGTCGGCAGCTCGGCTCTCACGTCCACGGTGCCTTCGGGCAAGCGAACATCTTGCGGCGTCTGCGTGAAGAAGATTTCGTGTCGACGGGTCTCGCCGCGTTCGTACAAAACTTTTTCCACGGCGTCGCGGGCAATTGCCTGAAGGTCGGAGCCGCTGACCGTATAAGCAAAAGTTCGCGGCATTAAACTCATCATGAGCAACACCGCGACGAAAAATATTTTCAGCATGTTAACGTTTCAGCTGGTTGGCGATCTCCAACATCGAGTCGGACGTTATGACCGCCTTTGAATTCGATTCGTAGGCACGCTGCGCGACGATCATGTTGACCATCTCCTCGACTATCTGCACGCTGGACATCTCCAACGTGTTTTGCGCAAGGACGCCCGCGCCGTCCTGACCGGGTTCGCTCTCAATCGGTGCGCCCGAAGCCGCAGTTTCCAGGAAAAGATTTTTGCCGTAAGCGTAGAGCCCTTCGGGGTTGATGAAGCGCACGAGGGTTATCTGCCCGATTTCGGTTTGCTGACCGCCGACGGGCGTATCGCTGACTCTGCCGTCCGTGCTGATGACCAGGCTGTCGATTGGCGCGTTCTCGTCGAGCGTGATGTTCGGGATAATCAGAAAACCTTCGCTTGTGACGAGGCGGCGGTTGGAGTCGACCTTAAACGAGCCGTCGCGGCTGTAGGCGGTGGTGCCGTCGGGCAATTGCACTTGGAAGAAACCTTCGCCCTGAATGCCGACGTCGAGCGGTCTGTCCGTCGTCTGCAATGGTCCTTGCGTAAAGATTCTGTTCGTCGCGCTGACCCTGACGCCCAAACCGATTTGCAAGCCCTGCGGATATTGCGTGCCGTTGCCGGAGGTGCCGCCCGCGTCGCGCAGCGTTTGATAGAGCAGGTCTTGGAACTCCGCGCGGATTTTTTTGTTGCCGTAGGTGTTGACGTTGGCGATATTGTGAGCCACCACGTCCATGTTCGTCTGCTGCGCCTTCATGCCCGACGCCGCCGACCAAAGCGATCTCATCATGTCAATGCATCTCCTCTATGTGTTCTGATATCTTGTACGAGCTTCTGCAAATCATATCGGCAAGATTGTATTCTGCATTAAAAATTTTTGCAAGCGGAAAAAATTTCGTAAACGCCATCAGATTTTCAGCAACGGTTGCTATAATCGGCGGCAACTTAAGAAATGATTAGAACGAGGTGGAGGAAATGACGTTCAAGCGATTTTTGGGGACGTTGCTCCTGATTTCCGCCGTGAGTCTGTCAAGTCTCTGTTCGGCGGCAGGTCTTAGCTACGGCGACAGAGGCGACGACGTTCGAGAGATTCAAGACTATCTGATTGCACAAAATCTTTTGCACGCGACCGCCGACGGCGTCTATGGCACGGCGACTGTCAACGCCATCAAAGACTTCCAGAGCGCGCTCGGTCTCGAAGTGGACGGCGTGTGCGGCGCAATGACTTACAAACTTTTGCGAGCGGCAGCTTACGACCAAATCGACGTGACGACGTGGCGACCCGGCGATTACGTTCCCGAATACGGCGCGTCTCAATCCGCCGCATCCGTTCTCACCACGGTCAAGGCTGTCGGCGAAGCTGCTCAATACGCGGGCGTTGGTGACATCATCAAACTCGGCACGCAAGGCGACGGCGTCGTTTACCTGCAGAACAAACTGATTGAACTCGGTTTCTACACGGGCGTAGCTGACGGAGTTTGCGGAACGTCCACCGTCAACGCGCTGAAAAATTTCCAGAGCAGCCGCGGCATGAAAGCTGACGGTATTTGCGGGCGCAGAACTTATTCCGCGCTGGACGACGCTCCCGTCAACTTGAACGACTCGGAGTTTTCCGGTGAGTTACCTGACTTCAGCCGCATTATCCGCGTGGAGGCAACCGCCTATTCCAGCGCAGAATCCGGCATGGGTGCATACACCGCGCTCGGAACTCTCTGCCGCCGCGGAGTCATCGCCGTTGACCCCGGCGTCATTCCGCTGGGTACCAAAGTTTTTATCCCAGGCTACGGCTACGCTGTGGCTGAGGATACCGGCGGCGCAATTGTCGGTCACAAAATCGACGTCGCCTTCGATTCCGTTGCCGAGTGCTACGAGTTCGGCCGCCAATTCATCGACCTCTACATCGTCGATTGAGCGGGTGATAACCGATTGAATACGACACCACAAAGTTCCCCGACCGCGGGGAATTTTTTTGTTGCGTTCGTTGTCAAGGCGGGTGACTTATGGTTTAATAATCGTGAAAAATTTTTCGGAGGAGTGATTGCCGTGAACCTCAAGGAAGCCTTCCAAGCGCAGAACAAAATTGAACGGCTCTTCGAATTCGTCAGCGGTTACCTGGACGACGAGAAGAATCTAATCAGCGTGACGGAAAAACATTTTCGCTCTAAGGCAGCTCAAGGTCAGCCCGACGAGAATATCAACATCGTCGTCGACGACAAATTTCCCACCGACAAAGTCATCGACTTCCTGCTCGTACTCATCGACGAGCGCGAAAAAATTTCCCGCGCCATCCACGCCGCAAAGAGATCTATGTCGTTCGATCTGGACAGTGCCGTCGACGTCAACAAGAAACGCCACGCCGCTTGCGAGAGACTGCGCACGCTGCGCAACTTCAAAAGCTCCGCGCTCATCGAGAAGAACGCGGGCGTCGGCTACGTCTTCAACAAGGACGGCAACCAGACCACTTACCGCTACGACATCGAACGCGTCAAGACCATCGACTTCGACCGCAACCGCGTGCGCGAACTTATTGCCAAGTTGCAAGCGACAGCCGACAAAGTTTCCCGCGAGATTGACGCCGCGCTGATTGCTACGACCGTCGATTACACGTTGCCGTTCGACATGCACGCGAGCAACCTTGAAGTTATCGAAGACTACGTCAACAAGTGATCCAAGCGTTGCGCATTACGCCTTGCGCATTGGCTGAAGCGTTGTCGGTTCAGGTGCAGATGAACTGAGAGGCTGCACAACTTTTGCGAAGTGAATCGCTGAATAGCCGTTGAAGGCACATTGATTTTCGCCAAGCTTAACGTTCGCTCGCAAGCTCATTACGTCGACAATTCTTCACCACGCCAACGCGCCACGTCATCCAATGAACAGCACGCCTCCCCAAGTCGTTCATGACTTGTTCGTTGAGTCGCTCGCTCGAATTTCGGGCGGGCGGCGAATAGACGACGCTCGGTCGGTGTGCAAGGCGTAATGCGCAACGAAATTTCTACGACAGGAAGTGATTTTATGGACGCACTGATTTTGTCGCGGCTACAGTTCGCAATCACGACGATTTACCATTTCCTCTTCGTGCCGGTGACTCTGGGGCTGTCGATCTTCGTGGCTCTGCTTGAAACCTGGTACGTCTTCAGCGGCAGTTATTATGAACGGCTCAAGCTCAAGCGGCTGGTGAAATTCTTCGGGACGATCTTCCTGATAAACTTCGCCATGGGCGTGGTGACCGGCATCGTGCAGGAATTCCACTTCGGCATGAACTGGTCGGAGTACGCACGCTTCATGGGCGATATCTTCGGCGCACCGCTCGCGCTTGAGGCATTGACGGCGTTCTTCATCGAGTCGACGTTTATCGGGCTGTGGATTTTCGGTTGGGACAAGCTCAGCGAAAAACTTCACTGCCTGTGCATTTGGATAGTCGCCTTCGGCTCGAACCTGTCGGCGTTCTGGATTCTCGTTGCGAACTCATTCATGCAACACCCCGTCGGCTACGAGATTCAAGACGGCCGCGCAGTTATGACGAGTTTCTTTGACCTGGTGACCAATCCGTACGTGCTGGGCGAATACTCTCACGCGTTCTTTGCCGGCATTACCACGGGCGGATTTTTGGTCATCGTCGTCAGCGCGTGGAAAGTCGCCACCGACAGCGTCTCGCGCGAAATGTTCGTCCGCACAATGCGCCGCGCCGTGCTGTTCACTCTGGTCGGGTTGCTCGGCGTTATGGGCTCCGGTCACATGCACGCGCAATATCTGGCGACAGCCAACCCAATGAAGCTCGCCTCGTTCGAAGCACTGTGGGAGACCGAAGACCCCGCACCGTTCGCCGTCGTCGCCGACATCAACCAAGACGCTCGCCGCAACGACGCAGAAATTTTAATCCCGCGCATGTTCACGTTCATGGTGCATAATTCTTTCAGCGGCGAAGTCAAAGGTATCAACGACCTTCAACGCGAGGCAGAAGAGAAATACGGCAGCGGCTACTACATTCCCAACGACGTGCGCGGCATGTTCTGGAGTTTCCGCACGATGATTGGCGCGGGCGGGCTGATGTTGCTCATCGTTCTGGGTATGTACTACTTGACGTTCTGGCGGCGCAGTCACATCACCGAGCACCTGCAATGCCTGAAGCTGATGCCGCTACTGTTGCCGTTGCCGTTCGTCGCAAATTCCGTCGGCTGGTACATCGCCGAGGCGGGTCGTCAGCCGTGGATAGTCGTCGGCTTGCAGAAAACCGCCGTCGCCGTCAGCCCGAACCTTTCCGCCAATGAAGTTTGGTTGACGCTCATCGGCTTCACGGCGATTTACCTGTTCCTGGCAGTTTTGGCAGTCTTCGCCGCAGTCATGTTCATTCGTCGCACCCAAATCACCGCCGAGGAGGAGTGAGGGAGGTCGATTCCAATGACTGAACAAGAGAAAATCAATCAGCAACTTCAACGCCAAATCGACATGCAAGGCGGACGGATTGACGCGCTTGCCGTCAAAGTTGATGCGCTTAGCGACAAGATTGATCTTTACGTCGAAGAATCGCGCACGGCTCGTGCCCGACAAGATGAGGATATGCGCGAAATAAGAGCAAGTCTTGAAGGCGTCGGCAAGCATGTTCAAAACTTAACCGTCGCCGCGATGGTCGGCGTCGGCACGTCGGTTATCGCAGTCGTCATGGTCGGCACGGTTGTTTACTCGATTTTCACACGCTGAAGGGAGTGAGACTTATGGACTTGAATATCGTCTGGTTTATCCTGATAACTGTGCTCTTTACGGGCTTCTTCATACTCGAAGGCTTCGATTACGGCGTGGGCATGATGATGTTGGGTCGTCCGCGAAATGAACGGGGGCAATTCGTCCGCGCCATCGGTCCTGTGTGGGACGGCAACGAAGTCTGGATGATTACGGCCGGCGGCGCGACGTTCGCTGCCTTCCCGCACGTCTATGCCACCATGTTTAGCACGTTCTACCTCGCGCTGTTTTTGATGTTGCTGGCGTTGATTATGCGCGGCGTCGCCTTTGAACTGCGCGGCAAATTCCAATCGCCCGATTGGATAAATTTCTGGGACTGCGCCATCATTTTCGGGAGCTTCGTTCCCGCGCTACTGTGGGGCGTGGCGGTCGTCAATCTTCTGCGCGGGCTGCCGATTGATTTCCAAATGCACTACGTCGGCACGTTCCTCGACCTGCTCAACCCGTGTGCACTTGTCGGCGGAATTTTCTTCGTGTTGCTGTTCGCCTTCCACGGCGCAAATTTCCTGACGCTCAAGCTCGCCGACGCGGGTCTTCGCGAAGATCTTCAGCGCAAAAGTTTCTGCTTAGGGCTGGCGGCGTTGATTGCGTTCGTGCTGTTCGGAGCGTTGGCTCTCGTCGAGACCGACATCGTGACCAGACCGGTCGCGCTGATATTTTTGACGCTGGCAATCGTCGCGTTGATCCTCGGTTGCACGTCTGCCAAGGTCGGCTGCAATTGCCGAGCGTTCGCGGCATCAACGGCGGGCATCGCGTGCTTGACGGTCGGATTCTTCGCGGCACTGTTCCCGCGGCTGATGGTCTCCAGCATCGCGCCGCAATGGAGCCTCGACATTTACAACGCCGCCTCAACCCCGCACACCCTCGCGTTGATGACGGGCGCGGCTGTCGTCTTCGTGCCAATCGTGCTGTGCTATCAGGCGTGGACGTACAAAATCTTCCGCGACCGCGTCACGCCCGCTGACATTCACTATCACTAAGCCAACGGCGTTCGTCCTACGTTAAGGTTATCGGTTGACAGAAAAATTTTGCGCGTCTATAATGAGACAGCTTGCGCAACAGAGCGATAAACTTATTGGAGGTATTTCGACATGGCAGTTGGTAAGGTAAAGTGGTTTAGCGCAGAAAAAGGTTACGGATTCATTGCTCGCGAAGAAGGCGACGATGTTTTTGTTCACTTCTCGGCCATCCAGAGCGACGGCTACAAAACTCTCGACGAGGGGCAGGAAGTGTCCTTCGACATTATAGAGGGTGAGCGCGGTCCGCAGGCGGCCAATGTGAAGAAGCTTTGATAGCTGAACTGCGAACATCTTGCTGAGAATGACTTGTTTCCGAAGGGCGTTTGTCGGAGGCAAGTCATTTTGATTTACGGAGGTTGTCATGAAATTTGTATCGTGGAACGTCAACGGACTGCGCGCCAGGCTCAAAAAGGACTTTATGCCGGCGTTCAGGCAACTCGACGCGGATATCTTTGCCGTGCAGGAAATCAAAATGCAGCCGGGCGACGCGATTCTGGAGCTGAACGGTTACAGGCAGTTCTGGAATCACGGCGAGCGCAAAGGCTACGCGGGCACGGCGGTCTTCACGCGCGTGGAACCGAAGGATTTCACCTGCGGAATCGGCATCGACGAATTCGACAGCGAAGGGCGCGTCATCACGTTGGACATGGGAGAAATTTTTTTCGTCACAGCCTACGTTCCCAATTCCCACAATCTCGAATGGCTGGAACGTCGCATGAGCTGGGAGGACGCTTTCCGCGGATATCTGGCGGATTTGGACAGGCGCAAGCCCGTCGTCGTTTGCGGGGACTTCAACGTCGCGCATCAGCCGATTGATCTCAAGCACCCTGCGGCGAATCACAACAGCGCGGGCTTCAGCGACGAGGAGCGACAAAAATTTTCCGAGCTGTTGAACGCGGGCTTCGCAGATGTTTTCCGCCGTCGCAATCCCACTCTTACCGGTGCTTACACTTGGTGGAGCTACTTGCGCAAGGCGCGGCTGTCGAACGCAGGCTGGCGCATTGATTATTTTCTGACGAGCGAGCGGCTGACCGAACGGGTTGCCGACGCCACGATTGAGAGCGAAATTTTTGGCAGCGACCATTGCCCCGTGACGCTGACGCTTACTTGACCGAAACGAAAAACCCCGATTGAACGTCGGGGCTTTTTTTGTGGCAGGGAACGGTTTATAAGATGGAGCGATAAATTTCAGCGATCTCTTCGGCGGTGACGTCGCGGGGATTGCCGGGCGTGCAGGCGTCTGCCAGAGCGGAGGCGGCGAGGAAGTCGATGTCATCAGCCTTGACGCCGAGTTCGGAAAGCTTGGTCGGGATTCCGACGTCACTGCTGAGCTTGGCGACGGCTTCAATTGCCGCGGCGCGGTACTCGTCCTGCGACATTTCGTCGACGCCTTTGACGCCCATAGCGCGAGCAATTTCGCGATAGCGTTCGCCGGTGGCGGGCGCGTTGAACTTCAAGACGGGTGCCAGCAAAATGGCGCAGGCGGTGCCGTGAGGAATGTCGTAGACGGCGGAGAGCGGGTGCGCCATTGAATGATCGATGCCGAGCCCGACATTTGAGAAGCCCATGCCCGCGATGTATTGCCCCAGAGCCATTGCTTCACGACCGGCAGGGTCACCTTTGACGGAGCGGCGCAGGTTCTTCGAGATGATTTCAATCGCCTTGAGGTGCACCATGTCCGTCAATTCCCACGCGCCCTTGGTGATGTAGCCTTCGATAGCGTGAACGAGAGCGTCCATGCCCGTGGCAGCGCAAAGTTTGGGCGGCATTGAGGCGGACATTTCCGAATCGACCACGGCGACGACGGGAATGTCGTGAGGGTCGACGCAGACGAACTTGCGGTTGCGTTCCACGTCGGTGATGACGTAGTTAATCGTGACTTCGGCGGCAGTGCCGGAGGTTGTCGACACGGCGATAATCGGCAGAGCCTTGTTCTTCGTCGGCGCAACGCCTTCCAAACTCCTTACGTCGGCGAATTCGGGATTGGTCATGATGATGGCGATTGCCTTGCTCGTGTCGATTGCCGAGCCGCCGCCCACCGCAACGATGATGTCCGCGCCGCAACGCTTGCAAAAGTCCACGCCGGTCTGAACGTTCTCAATCGTCGGGTTCGCTTTGATGTTGTCGTAAATCTCGAAGGCGATGCCGTTTGCCGCCAAGAGATCCGTGACGCGCGTGGCGACCTTGAACTTGATGAGATCCTTGTCCGTGACGACCATGACCTTGCGACAGCCGCGCCCTTTAATCTCGCCGACAATCTCGCTGATGGCACCCGGACCGAAGTACGACGTTTCGTTGAGGATGATTCTGTTTGCCAAGACGAACACTCCTTCCGGAAAATTTTTTAACGCCTGCATACTTCGCACCGCGACAAAAAAATCCTTTCGGCTGTTGACGGCAAGGCAAGAAGTTTTGCGCAGACCAAAGCCGCGTCGCCGGAGCCGCCCGAAGTCAACTCACCTGCGCGCCCATGTCAGCGACAAAATCCCGCGCCGTCAATCGACAAGCCGCTTGAGCCGTGTTATAATTCGTCGGCAAAAAAAATTTGGAGGCTGGTAAGTTGAAGCACATGACAGGCAAGCAAATCGGCGAGGCGTTCCTGAAATTCTTCGAGGGCAAGGGACATCTCATCATGCCGAGCTTTTCGCTGATACCCGAAAACGATCCGACGTTGCTGATGATTGGCGCGGGGATGGCTCCTTTGAAGCCGTTCTTCACGGGCAAACTCAAGCCGCCCTGCCCGCGAGTGACGACCAATCAACGCTGCGTGCGCACGGGCGACATAGAGAACGTCGGGCGCACCGCTCGTCATCACACGGCGTTTATGATGCTGGGAAATTTTTCCTTCGGCGATTACTTCAAGGCAGAGGCAATCCCGTGGGCGTGGGAATTTTTGACGGAGGTCTGCGAATTGCCGCGCGAAAAGCTGTGGGTCTCAATCTATCCCAACGACGACGAGGCTGAACAGATTTGGCTCAAGCAACCTGGACTGAATCCCGAACACATCGTTCGGCTCGACGACAACTTCTGGGAGATTGGTCCCGGTCCGTGCGGTCCCGACAGCGAAATTTACATCGACCTGGGCGAAGAACGCGGCTGTGGCAAAGATACTTGCGCGCCCGGCTGTGACTGCGACCGCTTCCTGGAGATTTGGAACCTGGTGTTCACGCAGTTTGACCGCACCGAAGACGGCGAGTACAAGCCGCTTGAGCACAAGAACATCGACACGGGCTGCGGGCTTGAGCGACTGGCGAGCGTCCTGCAGGAGAAGAACTCGAACTTCGAGACCGATTTGCTGTTCCCGATCATTGAATACGTCGAACGAATCAGCGGCTTGAACTTCGGCACCGATTCCAAGCGCGATGTATCGATGAAGGTCATTGCCGACCACGCGCGTTCGATGGCGTTTATGATTATGGACAAGATTCTTCCGTCGAACGAAGGCCGCGGCTACGTCCTGCGCAGAATTCTTCGTCGGGCTATTCGTCACGGGCGCATGCTCGGTATCCGCGACGCCTTCCTTGAGGGCGCGATTGATGTCGTCGCGAAAATTTACGGCGGCTGGTCAGACTTCGAGGAGCTCGCCAAAAACGTCGGCTACATCAAAAAAGTCGTACGCCTTGAGGAAGATCGTTTCGCCGCGACACTCGCGCAGGGCACCGAAGTTTTGACGCACGAGATTGACGCCGCCAAGTCCGCCGGCAAAACCGAACTCGACGGCGCGATTTGCTTCCGCCTGTACGACACGTTCGGCTTCCCGTTCGAATTGACCGAAGAGATTTTGGCGGAGCATGACCTCACGCCCGACAAAGCCGGCTTCGATTCGGCGATGGAAGCTCAACGTCAACGCGCCCGCCAAGCTCGTGCCGCAAACGAACGCCTGGACGTGCCCGACCTGCTCAACGTCGACACCGAACATCTGACCCGCGACGAATCTTGCACCGCGTCGAAGGTCTTCGCCATTTGGAAGGACGGTCAGCTTGTCGACGAACTCACCGACGGCGACGAGGCGGGGATCATTTTGCACTGCACGCCGTTCTATGCCGAGGGCGGCGGTCAAGTCGGCGACGAGGGCTGGCTCTTCAGCGAACTCGGCAAAGTCAAAGTCTCCAACGCCAAGAAACTTCCCGACGGCACGATTTACCACGAGGCTTACGTCGAAGAGGGTCAGCTCAAAGTCGGCGACGCCGTGGACATTCGCATTGACCGCGACAAAAAACTTTCTTCCGCACGCAACCACACCGCCACGCATCTTCTGCAGGCGGCGTTGAAGAAAATCGTCGGCAACCAAGTCAATCAGGCGGGCTCGCTCGTCACGCCCGAACGTCTGCGCTTCGACTTCACGAATCTTGAGCCCGTCACTGCTCAACAGCTCGCCGACGTCGAAGAACTTGTCAACGAGGAGATCCTCAAGTCTGCGGACGTCACCATTCGCCAAATGCCAATCGACGAGGCGAAGAAGCTCGGCGCGATGGCTCTGTTCGGCGAAAAGTACGGCGATATCG
>JADEZQ010000007.1 GCA_015206785.1 Quinella sp. 2Q5
ACGGGTGCAGGTTCTTCAGCGACAGGTGCAGGTTCTTCAGCGACAGGCGCAGGTTCTTCAGCGACAGGTGCGGATTCTTCAGCGACGGGTGCGGGTTCATCGACGGGTGCAGGTTCATCGACGGGTGCAGGTTCTTCAGCGACGGGTGCGGATTCTTCAGCGGGCTCCTTAAGCGCGTCTTCAGCCTCCTTGACGGCTTGCGCGGTGCCGTCCGTCTTATAACGCGATATCGCTGAACTTGGCGCGACTGTCGGGCGCGGAAGATTGGCGTCGGATTTTTTCGGCATGGAAACTTCTTCCACCGCCGCCGTGATCTCGACGACCTCGCGGCTGCCGATTCCGAGGATTCCGCCTTCCTTATATCGCTTGCTGTGCAATATGACAGCTTCGTCGCCGAGCTCCGCCTTCATGGCAGTCATCGCGTCTTTCATGTTGCCGGCTTTGAAAACTTTTATCTGCAAACGGATTCACCACCAATTTCATTCTGGCGGGATTATATCACAGCGCGGGCAAACAAAAAATCCCCGCCACAGACGGGGACGAAAATTTTTCTGTCAGATGCGGACGACGCCGAGGATTTGAATTTCGACGGACTGATCGATTTCCGCGTGAGAGACGATAACCAAACCTTGCACCGAGCGTTCGACGAGCTTGCGGAAGTACAGGCGCACGGCGGGGCTTGTGAGGACGACGGCAGGGTAACCTTGGTTGCCGAGCTTTTCGATTTCGTTGGTGAGCGAATTTATCATTCGGCGCATGGATTCGGGGTCCAGGCTGACGTAAGAGCCGTGGTCGGTGCGTTGAATTGCCCCGACGATTCGGTTTTCCAGCGCGGGGTCGAGCGTGACGCACGGCAACATATTGCCCTGCACGACCTGCTGAGTGATTTGACGTGCCATAGCGTGACGAACGTATTCGGTCAAGATTTCGGGATCCTTCGTGGCGCGCGCGTAGTCGGCGAGCACTTCCATAATCGTCGCCATGTCGCGGATGGAAACGCGTTCGTTGAGCAAATTCGCCAGCACCTTCTGGATTTCGCCGATACCCAAAAGTTCGGGGACAACTTCGTCGACGAGGCTCTGATGGGTCTTGGCAAGGTTGTCGACGAGATTCTGAGCTTCTTGCCGTCCGAGAATTTCCGAGGCGTGTTGCTTGATGATTTCCGTCAAGTGCGTGGCGAGCACCGAGACCGCATCGACGACGGTGTAGCCGTTGAGTTCCGCCTGTTCGCGCTGACCTTCGGTTATCCACAGCGCGGGCAGTCCGAAGGCGGGTTCGACGGTTTCAATGCCGGGAATTTCTTCGAAGACCGTGCCGGAGTTCATCGCCAGAAAATGATCGAGCATGAGTTCGCCGCGAGCAATCTCCATGCCCTTGAGCTTGATGATGTAGGCGTTCGGTTTGATTTGAATGTTGTCGCGGATACGGATGGTCGGGACGACGAGACCGAGTTCCAACGCGCATTGCCGACGAATCATAACTATGCGGTCGAGCAAGTCGCCGCCCTGTCCGGTGTCGACGAGCGGTATCAGCGAGTAACCAATCTCCAGCTCCATTGGGTCAACCTGCAACAGCGAGATGATGTTTTCGGGGCGAGTGGCTTCGGCTTTCTCTTTGACCTGCTGTTGCTCCTCTTTGGTCTCTTCAGTGACGGCGGATTTCTTGCGCAGGTTGTAGCCGATGAACGCGCAGAAGACTGCCAGCGTCGCGAACGGAATGCCTGGCAGACCCGGCACCAACGCCAGCATCAAGAGGACGCCCGAATTGATGAAGAAGACGCGTTCGTTGTTGAACAGCTGCTTGACGATGTCGTTGCCGAGGTTGCCTTCGGAAGCGGCGCGCGTGACGATGATACCGGTTGCGGTGGAGATGAGCAGCGCGGGAATTTGGCTGACGAGACCTTCGCCGACGGTTAGCAGCGTGTAAGTTTGCAGAGCCTCGACGGCAGCCATATCCTTCTGCGCCATGCCGATGACGAAGCCGCCGCCGATGTTGATGAGCATGATGATAATCGCGGCGATAGCGTCGCCCTTGACGAACTTTGACGCACCGTCCATTGCGCCGAAGAAATCTGCCTCGCGCTGAATTTTTTCGCGGCGAACTTTTGCCTCGGCGTCAGTGATTGCGCCCTGGTTCAAGTCCGCGTCGATTGCCATTTGCTTGCCGGGCATTGCGTCCAACGTGAAACGTGCGCTGACCTCGGCGACGCGCTCGGAGCCTTTGGTGATGACGATGAAGTTGATGATAACCAAGATGATGAACATGATGAAGCCGACGACGGGGTTGCCGCCGACGACGAACTGACCGAAGGCGGTGATGACTTCGCCGGCGTCCGCGTTAATCAGAATCAGCCGCGTCGCCGAAATGTTCAACGCCAATCGGAAGAGCGTCGTCACCAACAAGAGCGACGGGAAGACCGACAGGTCGAGAGCCTCCTCGTTGTAAATCGCGCTCATGATGACGACAAGGGCGATGGTGATGTTCAATGATATCAGCAAATCCAAAAGCGGCGTCGGCAACGGAATAATCATCATAATGACGATCATAACGAGCGTCACTGCGATTATGACGTCGCTGTAGCGTTGGATGAACGAGCCCAGCGTTCGGGGTTCGCCAAAGACTTCGTCGGGTGCGGCCATATCAAAACTCCTCTTAAACGTTTGGTTGAGTGAAGCTAACCTGACGCGACAGGTCGTAGAACTCGCAGTTGCGGGCGAACATGCCAAAAAACGACGTAAAATTTATCGTGAAACTCCTCCATTAGTGTTGGCGATGTTACTTCATGACGCCGCTCTCCAACGTCAGGCTGCCCAGGTGCGCGACGGAATTGAGCAGGACGAGTTGCCAAACGCCGTCCTCGTACTTGAGGACGTTGACGCAGGTGTTGTTCTGGCGAATCTGTTTGAAGTGTTCGGGATCGAGACCGAGCACGCTGCATAGGAGCACCGTGTTGATGTGGCTGTGTGCGCCGATGAAAATCGTCTTGCCGGGATATTTGGCAACGGCGTCCTCAAGAGCCGCCCGCCCGCGATATTGCATGTCGCGCAGGTTTTCGCCGTTCGGAAAAGTTATCAGCCACGGACGCTCCTGCCACAGCTTGAACTGTTCGGGATACTTCACTTTCAAATCAGCGACATATTGCCCCGACCAATCGCCGTAGTCAACTTCGCGAAAGCGGTCGTCGGTGTAAGCAATCGTCGCGCCGTGAGCCTTGGCAACGGTTTGCGTCGTCACGTAGGCACGGCTCAGCGGGCTGGAGATAAACACGTCAATCGGATAGTCCTTGAGGCTCTTTGCCAAAAGTTGCGCCTGCTTGAGCCCCGTTTCATTGAGCGGAATGTCCAGGTGACCTTGATAGCGTTTGACTGCGTTGTAAGGCGTCTCACCGTGGCGCACAAGGATAACCGTTGTGACCTCGGCGTAAACCTGCGCGGGCACGAAAACAATTGCCCACGCGAAAATGACTGCCAAAAAAATTTTCAGTGTTCGCATGACGATACCTCCGTAAATTTACGCAACGCGGCGGTGCTTGATGCGGTAGACGTAAGCCAAAATTTCCGCAACGGCCTGATAGAGCTCGGCGGGAACCATGCCGCCCACTTCGACGGATTCATACAGTGCGCGGGCGACGGGCTTGTTCTCGACGATCATTATGCGGTGTTCGCGGGCGATTTGCTTTATGCGTTCGGCGACGATGTCTTGACCTTTGGCGAGGACGACGGGGGCAATCATTCCCTTCTTGTAGCTGAGCGCGATTGCCAGGTGCGTCGGGTTGGTGATGATGACATCCGCCTTGGGCACTTCGCTCATCATTCGCTGCATAGCCATTTGCCGTTGCTTCTGTTTGATTTTGCCTTTGATCTGCGGATCGCCTTCGGTCTGTTTGTATTCGTCCTTGACTTCTTGCTTGGTCATCATCAAATCCTGCGTGGTCTGCCAGCGTTGATAGGCGTAGTCTGCCGCCGCCATGACCATTATGACCGCCACGACTTGAAACGCCATTGTGAAGATTATGTCCGCCGTCGTCGCCAGCGAATGCGTCAGGTCGAAGAAGATGAACTGCGGCACAAGCGGTATCTGGTCTTTGAGGTACAGATACAGGAAGAAACCGATGACGATGATTTTGAACAGGGACTTGATCAGCTCGACGATGGAGCGTTTGGAAAAGATGCGGCCGAATCCGTTGATGGGGTTTAGGTTGCTAAGCTTCGGCTCAAGCCTCTCGGTCGAAACCATCAAGCCGACTTGGAAACAGTTTATGCCCAGCCCGACAATCATTATAGCGAACATCACGGGCACGACGGTCTTTGCCAAAAGGAGCATGATGCCGATGAAAAGTTCGCTTATGCCTTCGGTGGACATGCTCTGCGAGATGTGCGAATACAGGTAGACGGTGTATTCGGCGACATTGACGTAGATGTATTCCCAAAGGACGCGCAGAATCAGGAACCCTATGAACAGGACGAACGCGGTGTTTAGCTCTTGACTGCGGGCGACGGTGCCTTTCTTGCGAGCGTCGGCTCGTTTCTTCGGCGTAGGCTCTTCGGTCTTGTCGCCGTCGTCGAAGCGTTGCAGGTCGAAGACAAAAATTTTCGGCTCGTCAGGGGGCAAGAGACTTGAGGGCGAGAGATATGTTGGCGTACATTTCATTGAAGATCACGTCCAAGAACAGAAGGTAGAACGGCAGAATCATTGCCACGGTTCCTATGCCAATCGTCAGGTGCATGGGGATGCCCACGACGAAGATGTTCATTTGCGGCATTGTGCGGGCGAGGATACCCATACCGACGTTGATTACGAGGATGGCGAAGGTGACGGGCATTGCGATTTTCATTCCGTTGAGCCAAATTCCCGCCGTCAAATCAATCACGAACTGCGGCAAGGAATCGTTCCACACCATAGAATCAAGCGGGATAATTCGGAAGCTCTCTGCCAGCGCGGAGATGATGATGTGGTGACCGTTGATGACGATGAAGAAAATTATCGTCAGGTTGTACAGGAACGTTCCCAAAAGACCGGTCTGTTGCTGCGTCGTCGGGTCCATCATGTTCACCATTGCGAAGCCCGCCTGCATGTCCATAATCTTGCCTGCCATGTTCACCGCCGTCAACATTATGTAACCGACTAAGCCGATTAGCCAGCCGATGAAAAGTTCTTTGACCACGGTGCAAGCGAACATCAACACACCTTCGGGCGCGTGGATGACGGATTCGCTAACGACGACGGGAAACAGCACCACGGCGAAGGTGACCGACGTCGCCGCCCGAATCTTCGCGGACAGATTGACGCTGCCCAGGAACGGCGAAATAAAAAAAATTCCGCTCGAACGCGTGAGTACGAGCAAGAAGGCGGCAACCTGCCCTTGGAATACGTCGTAAAAGTCAACCTCCGTCAAAGCTTCGACCTCCCGACATCAGCCGATACGCGACGGCAAGCCCGTGAATATCCCCGAAAAAAATTCCACCATGATACGCAACATCCACGGTCCGAAAATCAAAATTGCCACGAAGACCGCGATGATCTTCGGAATAAATGCCAGCGTCTGTTCTTGAATTGACGTCGTCGCCTGAAAGACGCTGACCGCCAAGCCGACCGTCAAACCCAAGCCCAACATTGGCGCGCTCACGAGCAGGACGACCATCAAGGCCTCCTGCCCGATTTGAATGACTAAATCCCCCGACATGGTGCACCTCCGCTAACGGAAACTTACGATTATCGAACGAATGAGCAAATGCCAGCCGTCAATCATAACGAACAGCAGGATTTTGAACGGCAGGGAAATCATAACGGGCGGCAACATCATCATGCCCATAGACATCAACGTCGTGGCGACAATCATATCGATAACGATGAACGGAACGTAGAGCATGAAACCGATTTGGAAGGCGGTCTTGAGTTCGCTGATTATGAAAGCGGGGATGAGCACGAAGGTCGAGACGTCCTCTTGAGTTTCGGGACGTTCGGCTTCGGACAGGTTGACGAACAGTGCCAAATCCGACTCGCGCGTCTGTCTGAACATGAATTCGCGGATGGGTTCGAGGACATTGGTCACCGCCTCTTCCTGTGTAATTTGCCCGGCAAGGTATGGTTGAAGCCCGTTGTCGTTTGCCTGCGACCAATAAGGTGCCATGATGTAAAACGTCATAAACAGCGCAAGCGACACGATGACTTGGTTGGGCGGGACGTTCTGCGTGGCAAGGGCGTTGCGCAGGAAGCCGATTATCACCACGATGCGCACGAACGACGTCGTCATTAGCAGGATTGCGGGCGCGATTGTCGCCAGAGTTAAAACCGCGATGACCTGTAGCGTGGAGGCGACCTGTTCGGGATTTTCCGCCGTGCCGACTTCCACGTTCACGCTTGGGATAATCGGTGCCGCTTGAGCGTTGCTCGCCATAAGCACGACGCCCGCGCAGATCAGAAAAAATTTCAGCATCATTGACCCCTCTTCTTGAACAGCGGGATCTTGCGCACCAAGTCCGACAGCGTGCCGAACTCCTGCGAAAACATGTCGCCCGAATTGACGGCTTGCGCGTGCAGGTGTTCAATCAAATCGCGGTCGGTGATCTCGCCGAGCAGGTTGATGTTGTGTTCGGTCACGCCCAACAAAAACACTCTGCCGGCCATTTCAACAGTGCAGACAGAGCGATTCGGTCCCAACGGTAAATTTTCCAAGATTCTGCCGCCGCTTGCCGCAATGCGTGCCGCATTGAAACGCCCGCCCAAAAATCTGGCGGCGAAATATGCCATGACCAGCACCACGGCGAAGGCGACCAACAAGCTGATGAGGTAGGCAAGCGTCGACCACCACGACACGCCCGTCGGCTGGGGGTTGACTTCCTCGTAGCCTTCCAAATAGCCGGCGGCCTGTGCGACAGACCCGTCAAGAAACATCAAACAAAAAAGCACCAGCGCAACCGGGAGATAGAGCTTGTCAACCATCAGCCGACGGCTTTGCGCACCGCCTCAAGCACGCGATCCGCCTGGAAGGGTTTGACGATGAAGTCGCGTGCGCCCGCCTGGATTGCCTCTATGACCATTGCCTGCTGACCCATGGCACTGCACATGACAATTTTCGCGTTCGGGTCGATTTTTTTGATCGCCTTGACTGCGGAGATCCCGTCCATTTCGGGCATTGTGATGTCCATCGTCGTCAAATCGGGGCGCAGTTCGGCGTATTTCTCGACTGCCTTCATGCCGTTTTCTGCCTCGCCGACGACTTCATAGCCGTTCTTGGAAAGGATATCCTTGACCATCATTCGCATAAAAGCCGCGTCGTCGACGACCAAAACTCTCACTGCCATAATCCATCTCTCCCGTTTAAAAGTTTTAGTTTCAATCACAACACAAATATTTTGCCTGGCATTATAGCCGATATCTCGCCAATGAGCAAGCCCGAAGTTTAGTTGAGGTGGGCGGCGCGCTCGGCGGGTGTGGCAATTTCGGTTATCCTCACGCCAAAGTTTTCGTCAATGACGACGACTTCACCCTTGGCGAGGAAGTGACCGTTGACTTGGATTTCGACGGGTTCGCCTGCAAGTTTGTCAAGCTCGACTATGGAGCCGGTGGACAGATCCAGAATTTCCTTGATGGTTTTCTTCGTGCGCCCGAGTTCCACGGTGATTTGGAGCGGCACGTCCAGAATCAGCCCGATGTTGGCTTCGTTGATTTGGACGGGCTCTGTGGAAAGCGGCGTGAACTGCGCGGGCGACACGGGCATATTCGTTACTACGTTCGGTTGCATTTGCTGACCCCCGTAACCGTAGCCGGGCGGCGGATAATTTTGCGGTGGTGGATAATTTTGTTGCGGATAATTTTGTTGCGGATAATTCTGTTGCGGCGCAGGTTGAGATGTCGGTTGAGCTGCCGGAGCCGGTGCCGGAGCCGGTGCCGCGGGAGCAGGCGTCGGTGGAGGGGCGGGTGTCTGCTGAGGAGCGGGAGCGGATTCTTCGGCACCGCCGCCCATCAAAGCTTCGACCATCTCTTTGGCGACCTTGACGCTGAGTATCTGCATTATCTCGCTGTCAATGAGCCCGTCAACTTCCATGCGGAAAGCAGCGCGCACCATCGGTTCGTTGCTGTTGATAACCTCGCTGACGACGTCTTCCTTGCCGAAGTCGACCAGGTTGACCTTGGGCGGGGAGATATCGATTTTCTTGCTGAACATCGTCGACAGACTCGTTGCCACCGCGCCCATCATCTGGTTCATCGCCTCGCCGACGGCGGACATGTGGATTTCGTTGAGTTCGGTATCGGGGTTAGTGCCGTCGCCGCCCATCATCAAATCGGCAATGACCGCGGCGTCCGACGCCTGAATCGCGAAGACGTTGTTGCCGTCAATGCCGACGGTGTAAGCGACTTCCACGACCAGATACGGCAACGGGTAATGCTGTTGAATGACGTTCATCGGCGCGACGGTGACCGACGGTGTCGTTATGTTGACCTTGTGACCGAGCAGAGTGGAAAGGGTCGTCGCCGCCGAGCCCATCGATATGTTGCCGATTTCGCCGAGCGCGTCCTTTTCTATGTCGGACAGAATGCCTTCCATCTCGCCGCTGACTGCAGGGGCGGGTGCGCCCGAATCGTCCGAAGAATCGCCGCCGCCGGCTCCCGACAACAGCGCATCAATTTCAGCTTGCGACAAATCATTCATCATCGTCATCAGCCGCATCCTCTCCTTTTTGTACGACTTGAGTTATCTGCACCGCCAGCTTCTTGCCGAAGGTGCCGGGTCTGCAATAGAATTTCGGGTTCGTGCCGACCATGCAGGGGAAATCTTCTTTGACCTTGGTGTTGAGTTGCAGGACGTCACCGAAACCGAGCGTTAGGAATTCGCGAATGGAAATTTGCACGCGCCCGACTTCCACGACGAGCGGGACTTTCGTCCTGTCGAGCTTCTTGCGGATAACTTCCGCCTGCCCGCTGCGTTCGTCTTTGGCAACGGACGCGGCAACCCAGAACGTTGTGGTCAGCTTGGACATAATCGGTTCCAACACCAGATACGGAATGCAGATGTTCATCATGCTTTCCACTTCGCCGAGCTTTGTGTGCAAGGTGACGATAACGACCATGTCGTTTGGCGGGACGATCTGCGTGAACTGCGGGTTGGACTCCGTCGCCTCAAGAATCGGATTCATCGGCGTGACGTTCGACCAAGATTCTTTGAAGCGTTCCATTGCCGAATTGACGAAGCGGCGCATAACTGCATCTTCGATTTCGGTCAGCACGCGCGTTTTGATTGCCGTGGTGCCGTCCCCGCCAAAGACTCGGTCAAGATACGCGAACGCAATCTCCGAGCTGATCTCGAAGATGATGTTGCCCTTCAGCGGCGGCACGCCGAGTATCGTTATCACGCTGGGGTTGGCGAGAGATTGCACGAATTCCTGATAGGTCAGCTGTTCGACCGAGGCGACGTCGACATTGACGAGCGTGCGCAGGTGCGAGCTCATGTACGTGTTCAAAAGCCGCGCGAAGCTCTCGTGCAACATGTAGAGCGTGCGAATTTGGTCTTTGGAAAATTTGTCGGGTCGCTTGAAGTCGTAGACTTTGATCTTCTTGCTGGTCTCTTCTTGCTTGAGCGTTTCGAGCGATGATGAATCTTCGTTGGCGGCGGCAAGAAGCTTATCTATTTCCTCCTGTGTCAGAATATCGACAGACAAGGTTTTCCCTCCTTACGTCACGGAAAGTTATTGCAAGAGGAAACTGGTGATGTAGACGTCGTAGACGGAACCACCGCCGAGCGCGGCATTGAGCGCGTCCTTGAATTGTTTCTTGAACTCGTCTTGCTTTTCGGCGTCGAAGTCCTCAAGCTTGGAGGAGCGCAGGAATTGCGTGGCGACGTCGTTGACTTTGACTTCGGCGTCGGGCTGGAGCGTGTTGGTCTCTTCGTTGATGACGGATTTCTTCCCGGGGTTGAACTCGACGATGATTGACGCCTTGAGGTATTTGCCACTGCGCGGACCGCCGACATTGACGAGAATGCCTTCTTTGGGGTCGCCGAGCTTAACGAAGACGCCCGAATCGTGGTAGCGCGGAGCAGACTCTTCGTATTCGCCGCCGCCCTGGGGAATGTCGCTCATAACTTTGGTGACGACGAAAAGTGATATCCCCGCCGCCAGAGCCAAGCCGACGATTACAAGCACGATGATCATTGCGATTTTCTTGCGTTGCGACTGCTGCGCGGGAGGAGCTGCGGGAACGGCAGTCTCGACTTCCTTTTCTTCTTCCGGCATAAGTGTTTTCCTCCGTTACACAGTTCTGAGCGCGCGGCGATATTTCATCACGCGGCGCACCACTTCTTCGGCGGGCTCTTCGACGATGAGCTTCTTCTCGTTGACAAGAGTGATGACCGTGTCGGGCGTCGTCTCGATCGTTTGGATAAGTTCCGCGTTCAAGATGAATTCCCCGCGTTTAGTCGCGTCCGAATTAAATTTCGTGAGCTTAATCATTGATTGACCTCCCGTGAATTTGTTGGTGAAAATCTTCGCCGCGAACGTTCAAATCCCCTTCACCGGCAAATCAAAAAAATTTCCGCGAAAATATTCTACACCCGCGCCGCGCTTTGTCAATACCGCCGTCGTCGCAAGTTTGACACTCAAAATTTTTGCACGTATAATAGCCCAAGTTTGCAAAGGGGGCAACACTATGGGAGTTAATTCCGAGCGCAGGAACATAGCAATCATTGCGCACGTCGACCACGGCAAGACTACGCTCGTCGACGCGATGTTGAAACAAAGTCATATCTTCCGCAAGAACGAGCAGGTGGCAGAACGCGTCATGGACAGCGGCGATTTGGAACGCGAACGCGGCATCACGATTCTGTCGAAGAACACGGCTATTCTTTACCGCGGCGTCAAGATAAACATCGTCGACACGCCCGGGCACGCAGATTTCGGCGGCGAAGTCGAACGCGTGCTCAACATGGTCGACGGTGTTTTGCTTTTGGTGGACGCCTTCGAAGGACCAATGCCGCAGACCAAATACGTCCTGCGCAAGGCTCTTGAACACAAGTTGAAACCCATCGTCGTCATCAACAAGATTGACCGACCCGAAGCGCGCGTCGAAGAAGTTTATGACGAGGTGCTCGAACTTTTCATGGAGCTCGACGCCGACGACGAACAGCTTGACTTCCCCGTCATCTACACCGCCGCCAAGCAGGGCATTGCCAAGCGCGACATTCACGACGACAACCGAGACCTTCAGCCGCTGATGGACACGATCCTCAAAGAAATTCCGCCGCCCGTCGGCGAACTTGACGCGCCGCTGCAAATGGTCATCACCACGCTTGAAGCTGACGATTACGTCGGCAAGATTGCAATCGGTCGCGTTCAGCGCGGACGCATTCGTTCGGGCGAAGTCATTGCGCTCATGAGCGAAGGCAATATCAAACGCGCCAAGGTCGGAAAAGTTTTCACCTATGACGGCTTGAACCGCGTCGAGACCCCCGAAGCCGAGATGGGCGAGATTGTTGCGCTCACAGGTTTGGCGGACGTCTCGATTGGCGACACCGTTGCCGACGCCGAAAACCCCGAAGCTCTCCCGTCAATCCGCGTGGACGAGCCGACGCTGAGCGTCACCTTCGGCGTGAACACCAGCCCGTTTGCCGGCAAGGAAGGGCAGTTCGTCACCAGCCGCCACATTCGCGACAGACTCTTCAAGGAGGCGCAGACCAACGTCGCCTTGCGCGTTGAGGAGACTGATTCAGCCGACGTGTTCAAAGTCAGCGGGCGCGGCGAACTTCATCTGTCCATTCTGATTGAGACGATGCGCCGCGAAGGTTACGAAATGCAAATCGGCAAGCCCGAAGTCGTCTACAAAATCCGCGACGGCAAACGCTACGAGCCGATTGAAAACTTGACGGTCGAAGTCTCGCAGGATTACATGGGCACCGTCATGGAGTCGCTTGGTCGCCGCAAAGCCGAGCTCAAGAACATGCAGAACGTCGCAGGTTACATGCGGCTGAACTTCCTGATCCCTGCGCGTGGACTCATCGGCTTCCGTTCAGAACTTTTGACATCGACGCGCGGCAACGGAATCATGAACCACGTATTCCACGGCTACGAGCCCTACAAAGGCGACATCCCCGGTCGCAGCCGCGGCAGCCTCGTCGCCTTCGAGATGGGCGAGACCACCGGCTACGGAATCTTCAACCTGCAAGACCGCGGCGTCATGTTCATCGAGCCCGGGCAAAAAGTTTATGAGGGAATGATCGTCGGCGAGAACTCCCGCGAGATGGACATCGATATCAACCCCTGCAAGCAGAAACATCAGACCAATATCCGTTCGAGCAGCTCCGACGAAGCGATTCGTTTGGTGCCGCCGCGCATCATGAGCCTTGAACAGGCAATGGAATACATCAACGACGACGAACTGGTCGAGGTCACTCCGCAAAGCATCCGCCTGCGCAAAGCCGTTTTGGATCGCGTGACTCGTGGTCGCGCCGCAAAGAACGCCCGCAAATAATTTCCGTCACCCGTTGAAGTCAGCGACAACGAGGCCGCCCATGGACGGGCGGCCGCCGGCATACGACGACGTGATGCGTCGTTGCCGGCTCGGAGGTCCTTTTCTTTGCTACTTTCTTTTGGACCGGCAAAAGAAAGTAGATCTAAACGCAAACGCAGTGAGCAACAGCAGACGCAGTCATCAACCGCCGACGTCAACGTCACCCGTTAAAGTCAGCGACAACGAGGCCGCCCATGGACGGGCGGCCGCCGGCATACGACGACGTGATGCGTCGTTGCCGGCTCGGAGGTCCTTTTCTTTGCTACTTTCTTTTGGACCCGCAAAAGAAAGTAGATCTAAATGCAAACGCAGTGAGCAACGACATCAGCAGACGCAACTCGTTGCAGTCAGCAGACATCAGCAAACGCCCGCAAATAATTTCCACAGCCTGAAGGATTAACCCGCCGCCGTATCGAAAGTTGCAAAAAATTTCTCGAAGAAGGCGGTGGACGTCATGATGGACGACGAAGTCAAATTTCCGGGGGACGTGGAACTTTATCTGGAGGAAGTGCGGCGCATACCGCTGCTTTCCGCGCAGGAATTTCACACGCTGTTGCTTCGTGCGGCGGACGGCGACGAAGATTCTCAGATTGAACTTGTCAACGCAAACCTGCGGCTGGTCGTCAACATCGCACGCAATTACATCGGTCACGGCGCGGCGTTCAACGATCTGATCCAAGAGGGCAACATCGGGCTGATGAAGGCGGTCAGGAAGTTCGCGACCAAGGGCTCCGCCACATTCACCGAATACGCCGAAGAATGCATCGAAGCGGCTATCGTGCGCGGCTTGAACCGAATGAATCCCGCCGCAGTCTCATTGGATACGCCCGTTGATGAACAGACTTACAACGACAAGGACGCCTTCGCCGTCGAGGGCGACTTCGTCGAGGGTATGACGCTTGCCGACTTCGTTGAGGACAGCAAGACGCCCGACCACTTCGACCGCGTCAACCGCTTGCAGATGGCAGAGCTCCTGCGCGAAGTCTTGAGCACTTTGACGCCGCACGAAAGAAAAGTTCTGTCGTTACGCTTCGGACTGGAAGACGGCAAGATGCGTTCGCCCGACGAGGTCGCGAAAATTTTTCGAGTCAGCGGCACCGCCGTGCAGAACGTCGAATCCAAAGCACTGGGCAAGCTCCGACACTGCTCACGCTCCGCCAAGCTCAAGGACTTCTATTGACGAACGATACCTGAATTTTTTTTGAAAACCCCTTTGCAATTTGCGAAAGCCTGTGCTAGAATGAGCGCGCTTATATCAGAAGCAAAACCATAGCGGAAGGGCGATTGTTTATGAAGATTATGGATTGGGTGCGAAAGTTCACGGATATACTCATGCCGATTGAAAACGTCGAGGAAGAGGAGGAAGCTAAGGAAACCAAGAAGGCTGAAGCTAAGACCGCCGAACCTAGACGTGAACAGCAGACCCCGCAAGAGATGCAGCCGGAAGCGCAAATTTATCAGGCGGAAAAACGTGCGGCAACGGCCGGCGGGACGATGACCTTCACGCGCAACGGCGGAATGGTTACCACTTCCGACAACGGCGTCACGTCCATGGGCGGCGTTCGCTACGAGGCATACAGCTCCGAAACTTCCGTTAGACCCAGCTTGGCAGTAGTCAAAACTCCGCAGCTCACCGTTAAAGTTTACACGCCGAAAAGTTTTGATGAACAGGCTCAACAAATCGTTAACGACTTGCTCAAACGCAACGCCGTCATCGTGAACTTGGAGGGCGTTGAAGATCCCGACCGCCAGCGCATTTGCGATTTCGTCATTGGTGCCGTGTACACCATCGACGGCAAGGCAGAGAAGGTCTCCGACAAAATCATCCTGTACATGCCAAACAACGTCGATTATGAGCAGGCAGCGTCAACGATTTCTTCCATGCGTCGTTACAATTGAGAGGCGAGCGAACATCAATAGCGCAAAATCAAAACGGGCGTCCGAAGCGGGCGTCCGTTTTTGTTTGCGAAAAAATTTTTTCGGCGCGTAACAAATTTCGTCGGCTCTCGTATAATTAGCATTCCAACCGATAAATCCCGAATTTCTCTGAAGTAATTCAATCCCCGATACTCAAGCGAGCGTCGGGGATTTTCGTTTGCGTTCAACGTTTGGGAGTAACTTTGAGTTCGACGGTGAACTTGGTGCCTTCGCCGAGCTTAGACGCCACGGAAATTTTGCCGTCGTGTATTTTGACGATCTCCGCGGCGATTGCAAGTCCGAGACCGTTGCCGCCCATCTCACGCGAACGAGCCTTGTCCACGCGATAAAACCGTTCGAAAACTTTGTCGAGATCTTCGGGGGCGATGCCGATTCCGCTGTCCATCACGGCGAAGACCGCGCGAGTGTTGTCCACGCTCTCCAACCGGACGACGACCGCGCCGCCTTCGGGCGTGTACTTAATCGCGTTGTCGACCAGGATAATCGCCAGCTGTTTGATGCGCTGTTCGTCGGCATTGATAATTGCCTTGCGGAAGTTTTCGCCGCTCAAGTGGATGTTTTTCTTCTCGGCAATGGGCGTCATCGTCCGAATGACCTGCTTGAGGATTTCCGTCAAGTCCAGCCGAACAATCTTGACCTTGAGCGCATTGTTGTCGGAGCGGGCAACCATCAGCAAATCGCTCACGAGGTTGGTCATCTTCTTGACTTCGCTCTTCAAATCTTCGAGCACCTGCCGCAGGAACGGTTCCTTAATCGACGGGTCCGCCAGCAACAAGTCCGCCGACGCCATGACCACGGCAAGGGGCGTGCGCAATTCGTGCGAGGCGTCCGCGGCGAACTGTTTCTGCTTGTCGTAGGCGTCTTTGAGCGGGAGCAGTGCCTTGCCTGCCAAGAAGAAGCCGATTGCCGAGGCGATGAGCAGCGCGACGAATCCGAGGACGATTTGCGCGTAGGTTGCCTTTTGCAGACCGGAATAGAGCGCGGTGACGTCCTTGCCGACGTATATGGTTTGGACGGCGTCTGCGGTGAGAATTTTTTTGCTCGTCATCATCACGGTGCTGAGCTGACCGGTTTCGTTGGAGTGGCTGAAAGTTTCCACCTGACCTTCGGGGATATTCCACGTCTCGATAACGTCCATGACGAACTGCTCAATGCGAAACGACGCCCGCTCAAAACGAACAAGCCGCTTGTCCTCGGTGAAGATGTAAAAGAACAAGCGGTCGTTGACGCTGCGATAGTAGCGGTTCTCGTCGACGGCGTCGTCGGGGTTTTGCAGGTAGAATGTCTGCGCTTCGGCAACACCCGCGGCGGCGTCGGAGAGTTCTTGCGCCTGTTCGGAGAACATTGACCAGTTCATTGCCATATGCATGACGAAGATTATCAACGCCATGAACAGGCACATGATAAGCGCGTAGGCAAAGGCGAGCCGTCGACGCGAACGCCCAAAGATTTCCACGTTACGCTTCCAGACGATAGCCGATGCCGCGCACGGTCTTAATCGCGATGGTGCCGTCGTCGACTTCGGTTAGCTTCTTGCGCAGAATCTTCATGTACGAATCGATGTTGTTGGACGTGATGTCGCGTTCGAGTCCCCAGATTCTGTCGAGGATGATGTCGCGCGGAACGACGACGCCGAGGTTTTGCGCCAGCAGGTCGAAGATTTGGAATTCGCGCGGGGAAAGCTGAATGACCTGATCCTTGCGCATGAGAACTTTGGTCGTGCGGTTCAATGTGAAGTCGCCGATGTCAATGACTTCCTGCTGAATCTTCTGCGTGGAACGTCTGCCCAGGGCTCTGAGGCGCGCGAGCAGTTCGTCGAATTCAAACGGCTTGACGAGATAATCGTCCGCGCCGGCGTCCAGACCCATCACGCGGTCTTCCACGGTGTCTCTGGCGGTGAGCATGAGTATCGCGCGTTCGTAGCCGGCTTCGCGCAGCTGTCGGCAGGCGTCGAGCCCCGAGACGTTCGGCATCATCCAATCCAGAATCAGAATGTCGTATTCGGAGTACATTGCGTATTCGAAGATATCCGCGCCGTTGGTGACCCATTCGACGTTGAATTTATTTTGCGTGAGCATGTACTCGATCAGTTTGCCGAGGCGGCTGTCGTCTTCGGCGAGCAGAATTCTTATCATCAGCCGATCACTCCCGAAAAAATATTTGCGCCGATTATAACAGGTATCGTGCCCGCGAACAAGCCGTTGCCGTCAAACATTGGCGTCGCGGAAATTGCACCAGGGTTCGCCGCTCATGAAGTCGCCGCCGTTGTAGCAAGCCGCCCGCGCCCGACAGCCTCCGCAACGATTTTTGTAGCGGCACGCGCCGCAGTTTCCGCTGTAGTCCAAAGTCCGCAGCGTCTGCAGAATTTTGTTCGTCCGCCAAATTTCGTCGAAGGGTGTCTGCCGCACGTCGCCCAGCTCCATGTTCAGATACGCGCACGGTTGAACTTTGCCGCGCGGGCTGATGATGCAGTAACTCAATCCCGCCAGGCAGCCGCGCTTGAAACGAATCTTCACGCCCAGCTCGTCGGCAATCCTGATGAACTGCGGCGCACACGTCGGCTTGAGTTCGATGGAAACTTCGCGTTGCTTGCGCATGATCCGCGACAAAACTTCCTCGTAACCTTCCGCCCGCAACGATTCCTCCTCAATCGTCGCCGCACGACCCGTCGGCACCAGGAAGAAGAAGTGATGAGCCCGCGCACCGATGTCAACCGCAAAGTCCGTCAACGCCTCAAGCTCGTGCTGATTCCAATCCATAACGGTCGTGTGAATTTGGAACGGCAGACCGGCTTCGCGGCAGTTAATCATTCCGTCGACTGCGCCGCGCCATGCTCCGGCGAACGAACGAAATTTGTCGTGCTTGTCGGCGTCGAGCGAGTCCAACGAAATGCCCATGCCCTTCGCGCCGGCAGACTTGAGGTCGCGAGCCATCTGCGCCGTGATGAGCGTGCCGTTTGTGCCGAAGACCGCAATCAATTTCAAACGCGTGGCGTGCTCAACCAGCTCCAAGATGTCGGGGCGCATCAAAGGTTCCCCGCCGGAGAAAATCATAATCTTGAAACCTGCGCGGGCGATTTGATTGAGCAACTCCTTCGCCTCGGCGGTGGAAAGCTCCTCGGCGGCGCGGCAACCGGCGTCGCGGTAGCAGTGCGCGCAATACATGTTGCAGGCGTTGGTTGTGTTCCATGAGACAATCACGGCAATTCCCCCTTGAACGATTAAAGCCCCGGAAAACCTTCCGAGGCTGTGATTTCGTATGGAGCCGACTGTCAGACTCGAACTGACGACCTGCGCATTACGAATGCGCTGCTCTACCAACTGAGCTAAGTCGGCGAATCAATTCAACGCGGTGATTTATACCACAATCCCTGCGCCGTGTCAAGAAAATTTTTCAGCCGTGAAATTCCGTCGGGCGTTCGGGCAGAATTCCGTGCCGCCAGAGAAGTGCTTGGACGATTCGTTGAGCTGCGTGACCGTCGCCGTAGGGAGAGCGAGCCTCCGCCATCTGCCGATAAGCGTCGTCGTCGGTGAGCAGTTCCTTCGTCGCGGCGTAAACGACGTCGCGGTTGGTGCCGATGAGTTTGACGGTGCCCGCGTCGACGGCTTCGGGGCGTTCGGTTGTGTCGCGCAGGACGAGGACGGGTTTGCCGAGCGCGGGAGCTTCCTCTTGCACGCCGCCCGAATCTGTGAGGATCAGCGTGGCGCGGTTCATAAGGTTGGCGAACGGTTCATAGTCGAGCGGGTCAATCAGAATCACGCGGTCGAGGTTGCCCAGCTCCTCAGCGACGACTTCACGGACGCGCGGATTTTTGTGCACGGGGAAAATTATTTCGACGTCGGGAAAATCTTCGACGACTGCCTTCAACGCCTGATAGACCTGGCGCATGGGTTCGCCGAGATTTTCGCGGCGGTGCGTGGTGACCAGGACGATGCGCTTGCCGAAATCGACGCGGCTCAATTCGTCAGCGAACTTGAAGTCTGGGCGGACGGTCTGATACAGCGCGTCGATGACGGTGTTGCCCGTGACGAAAATTTTTTCAGCGGGGCAGCCTTCGCGCAGGAGGTTAGCCTTTGCAGTTTCGGTCGGCGCGAAATTCAAATCAGCCAGCGCGCCCGTCAAGCGTCGGTTCATCTCTTCGGGGTACGGCGAAAATTTATTGCGCGTGCGAAGACCCGCTTCCACGTGACCGACTTCGATCTGATGATAGTAAGCCGCAAGAGCACCCGCGAACGTCGTGGTGGTGTCGCCGTGAACGAGGACGACGTCGGGCGCGGCTTCGGATAAAACTTTATCCAGCCCCATGAGCGCACGGCTCGTGATGTCGAAGAGCGTTTGACCTTCGCTCATGATGTTCAGGTCGAAGTTTGGGCGAATGTCGAACAGATTCAAAACCTGGTCGAGCATTTCCCGATGTTGAGCCGTGACCGCCACGATTGATTCGACGGCGGCGCATTTGCCGAGCTCCAGCACGACGGGTGCCATCTTGATAGCTTCGGGGCGCGTGCCGAACACGGACATAACTTTGAGTTTCTTCATGATTGTCACCTAATTGGCGGGGCGGGCAATGCCCAGCTTCCTCACGCCGTAAATTATCGCTACGACGACGACCAGCAGAATCACCGCGGCGATTTGATAACTGACTGCCGTCAACGCAATCGCGCTCAAGCCGAACAGCGCGCTTATAACATACATCAACAGCACCGCCTGACGCTGCGTGAAGCCGACGTTTAACAGACGGTGATGGAGATGACCTTTGTCGGGCTTGAAGATGGGCACGCCGCCGCGGACTCTGCGGACGATGGCGAACGTCGTGTCCAATATCGGCAAGCCAAGCGCAAAGACCGGTACCACCAGCGCAATCGTCGCCACGGACTTGACCGCGCCCGTCACGGAAATTCCCGCGAGCATGAAGCCCAGGAACATCGAGCCGGTGTCGCCCATGAAAATTTCGGCGGGGTTGAAGTTGTACTTCAGGAAGCCGCACGCCGCGCCGGCCAATGCCGCCGTCAACACCGCGACGAGGATGAAATTTTGCTCCAGCGCAATCAGCATGATGGTGAACGACGCGATTGCCGCCACGCCCGCCGCCAGCCCGTCGAGCCCGTCGATTAGGTTGACGGTGTTCGTCAAGCCAACGAGCCAGAACATCGTCGCGGGTATCGCAAAATTGTCCAGATACAGATAATCGCCGCGCGGGTCTGTCACGAAATCTATCCGCACATCGAACGCCAGCACCAGCACTGCCGCCGCGCAGATTTGCCCGGCGAGCTTGACTTTGGCGGGAAGATTTTTGTAGTCGTCCAAAAGCCCAAGCGCGACGATCAAACTGCCCGCCACAATCAAGCCGATGGTTTCTTTGAGCTGTTCGCCGTCGAAGCCGAACTTCACCGCAACGAAGATTATCGCCGCCATGAAGCCCGCGTATATTCCAAGCCCGCCGATTCGTGGCACGGGTTTTTTATGAACCTTTCGGGCGTTGGGCGCGTCCATTGCTCCGGTTTTCTCCGCCAGCCAAATTACCGCCGGCATCGTCAACAGCGCGACGACCAACGCCGCCGCGAACGCCCAAGCGTATATCGGCATTAATCAAACGACCCCCTTCGGTCGGGAAAAATTTTTCGCAAGCAATTCTACAACAGCGGGCATAACTCGTCAATTGTGGCACCGACAAAATTTCCCCCAAGACATTGCGGTAGAAAAATTTTTTGTGTAGAATGTATCAGCTATTCTATCGTTCACAAGGAGGTGGAAGTTTGAGGCTTGACGGACGGCGGGCGGACGAAATGCGCGAAGTTTTCATCGGGCGGCGGGCGCAAAAATTTCCTGCGGGCTCTGCGTTGATTGAAGTCGGCTCAACGAAAGTTCTGTGCGCGGCGACGATTGATGAGCGCGTGCCGTTTTTCCTCAAAGGCACGGGTTCCGGTTGGCTCACGGCGGAATATTCCATGTTGCCCGGCTCTTCGCCCGAACGAATTTCACGCGACAACCGCTCAATCAAAGTCAACGGCAGGTCGATGGAGATTCAAAGGCTCATCGGTCGGGCACTGCGCGCGGTGACGGATCTGTCGGCGATTGGCGAGCGCACGATTACGATTGACTGCGACGTTTTGCAGGCGGACGGCGGCACGCGCACGGCTGCGATTACCGGTGCGTTCGTCGCGTTGGTCGAGGCGTGCGAGACCATTTACCAAGCCGGCGGCGTCTTTCCCGTCACGGATTTCGTCGCGGCGGTTTCGGCGGGCATCACGTCCGACGGCGAAGAGATTCTCGATCTTTGCTATGCGGAGGATTCTTCGGCGGCGGCCGATTGCAACGTGGTGATGACTGGCGCGGGCGAACTCGTCGAAGTTCAAATCACCGCGGAGAAAAAATCTTTCACGCGCGCGCAGCTCAATCGTTTGCTGGATTTGGCGACGGACGGCGTCAATGAACTCATTGCCCTGCAGAAGGACGCACTCGGCAGAGATTTGGTCTGGCGTGTCGGGCGTGTCGGCTGAAATTTTTTCGTTTAACATCTGCTTTAACGTTTCAGGATCTACTTTCTTTCACCGAGGAAAGAAAGTAGCAAAGAAACTCGCCGCTACGCGCGGGGCGGATACCGTCCACCAACGAAACGTCCGCGCTTATCCGAAACCGCTCGTGCCGCCTATGACGCCATCCATGGCCGTCATACGGCGGCGGGCCGACATCACGTCGGCCTCTTGTTTGGAGGGTTCGTTGTGAAAAAAATTTTGCTCGCCACCAAGAATGTCGACAAGGTTCGGGAGATGCGGCTCGTCCTCAACGAACTGCCTGCGGAAATTTTGTCGCTCGCCGATTTTGCCGACATGCCCGACGCCGTGGAGGATGGCGAGACCTTCGAAGACAACGCCTTGATTAAAGCGCGATTCTTCCGCGAACGCACGGGGCTTGCGTGTCTGGCGGACGATTCGGGGTTGGAGGTCGACGCCCTCGGCGGGATGCCGGGCGTTCATTCGGCACGCTTCGCGGGTTATCACGCTGACGACGCCACCAACAATCAAAAGCTCCTCGACGAACTCGCCAAGGTCGGTGCCAACGAATCCGCCGCCGCCTATCGTTGCGTGCTTGCCTTCGTCGACACCGACACCGAAATCATCACCGCGGGCAAAATCCTCGGCACCATCAAGACCGTTGCGCAAGGAACGGGAGGCTTCGGTTACGATCCGTATTTCTACATTGATGACGCTCGCACGATGGCTCAGCTCTCCGTCGCCGAAAAAAATTTAATCAGCCACCGCGGTGCGGCTCTCAAGGATATGATTTTGAAATTACGCGGAAAATTTTTAACAGGCGGATGAAAGGGGGAAGTCGCGTCTAGCGCGACACCTGTCGTGAAGATTGGACTCATCAGCGACACTCACGGAAGCATGTCGTCGATTGAACATGCCGTGACTCTCGCGCAGAATATGGATATGTGGTTGCACATGGGCGACTGCACACCTGACGCGGAATATCTGCAATCATTGGTCGACGTCCCGGTCTATGGCGTGGCCGGCAACTGCGACTGGCCAACGCCGAAAATTTTATACGAGCGAATCATTGACGTTGCCGACCACAGAATCTTTATCACGCACGGTCACAACTACGGCGTGCGCTACACTCAAGAATATATCATGGAGGCGGCCGAATCCCAGAACGCCGACATCGCCATATACGGTCACACTCACATCGTCGAATATCTCGTTGGTCCGCCGATAATTTTGAATCCTGGCAGTGCAGCACGTCCGCGCGACGATACTCGCGGTTCCTTCATGGTGATGGAGCTTGAACGCGGTGCTGACCCTCGAATAACTGTCGTGCGAATGAAGCATCGTTGACACCAAAAAACTCCCTGACCGAAGTCGGGGAGTTTTTTTTGTGCGTCACAGAGTTTCAAGCAACTCGACGACTTTCGTGACAAGCTCGCCGCGAGCAAAGTGCATCATCTGTCCGCCGCGACGAATCTTGACTTCGACGTCGCCGCTCGCCAAAGTCTTCGGGCTCACGGTCACGCGCAGAGGATAGCCGATCAAGTCGCAGTCCTTGAACTTGACGCCCGCGCGTTCGGTTCTGTCGTCAAGCAGAACGTCCACGCCCGCCGCCGCAAGCTCGTCATAAATCTCCGTCGCCAAATTCAGCTGAGCAGCGTCCTTGGCGTTGACAGGCACGACGACCACTTCGAACGGTGCAATCGCTCGCGGCCAAATGATTCCGTCGGCGTCGTTGTTCTGTTCGATTGCCGCAGCCATCGTCCGCCCGACGCCGATGCCGTAGCAACCCATCTCGAACGTCTTGGTCTTGCCGTCTTCGTCTAGGAACGTGGCGTGCAAGGCTTCGGAATATTTTTTGCCGAGCGTGAAGACTTGCCCGACCTCAATGCCGCGCGTCATGCTCAACGGTTTGCCGCAATGGGGGCAAGGGTCGCCAGCCTGCACCATGCGGATATCGGCGACGATAATTTTTCCCGCGTCGAAATCTCTGCGCGGCGTGACGTTGACGAAATGCGCGTCGCGCTCGTTGGCACCCGCCACAGCGTTTGACATCTGCATCACCGTCTGATCCACGACGACGATTGCGCTGTCCGCCAAACCAATCGGGCTCATGAAACCCGCGACAGAATTTGCGTCGGCGATGAGCTTTTCGCCCGCCATGTAAAGATGATTCGCGCCTTCGACGACGTTGAGGACTTTGATCTCGTTGACGTCGTGGTCACCGCGCACGAAGGCGACAATCAGCCGTTCGTCGTCGTCCATGAACGCAACCGCCTTGATGGTCTTTTCAATCGGCACGTGCAGAAAATTTTTCACCAGCTCAATCGTGTGGCAGTCGGGCGTGGAAACTTTTTCCAGCGGACGAAGTTCCTCTGCCTCGGCGGGGATTGGATTGAGCGGAGCTTTTTCGTCGCTTGCCGCATAATCGCACGCCGTGCAGTAAGCGATACTCGATTCGCCGCTTGGAGCAAGCACCGTGAACTCATGCGAATGCCCGCCGCCAATTGCGCCGTTATCCGCCTCGACCGCGCGGAACTTTAGCCCGCACCGCGTAAAAATTTTTGAGTAGGCGTCGTACATCTTGTCATAGGAAACATTCATGCCGTCAACGTCGCGGTCAAACGAGTACAAATCTTTCATCACGAACTCGCGGCTGCGCATCAGTCCGAAGCGCGGGCGAATCTCGTCGCGATATTTGTTCTGGATTTGGTAGAGCATCAGCGGCAGCTGTTTGTACGAGCGAACCTCGTCGCGAATGAGCGTGGTAATCATTTCCTCGTGCGTGGGACCGAGCGCGAACTCTCGTCCGTGCCGATCTTTGAGCCGCATCATTTCGTCGCCATAGACCGCCCAACGCCCCGACTCCTGCCACATCTCCGCGGGCTGAACGATTGGCATCATCACTTCTTGCCCGCCCTTAGCGTCCATCTCCTCGCGAATGATCTGCATAATTTTTTTCATCGTGCGCCAACCGAGCGGCAGATACGAATACAAACCGCCCGCCGCCTTGCGAATGAGCCCCGCCCGATACATCAGCTTGTGGCTGACGAGTTCGGCTTCTGCGGGCGATTCACGAAGCGTCGGCGCGTAAAGTTGAGTTGCTCTCAAAATGTTCACCTCCGAAAAAATTCCACGCCATTATAACAGATATCGTCGGCGTTGCAACGTTCGGGCGCAGTGTGAGTTGTCGAATACGTCGGCGTCTGCTGACTGCGGTTGCTCACTGCGTTTGCGTTTGAATCTACTTTCTTTTGCCGGCAATGTGCGGTCGTCGGTGTTTTCCACTGCGTCTGCGTTTAGATCTACTTTCTTTTGCTGGCAATGTGCGGTTGGGTATCAGCTACCCGCGACGGGTGACGGTTGACGTCGGCGTCTGCTGACGGTGTCTGTCGTTGCTCACTGTGTCTGCTCACTGCGTTTGCGTTTGAATCTACTTTCTTTTGCGGGTCCAAAAGAAAGTAGCAAAGAAAAGGACCTCCGAGCCGGCAACGACGCATCACGTCGTCGTATGCCGGCGGCCGCCCGTCCATGGGCGGCCTCGTTGTCGCTGACTTCAACGGGTGACGGTTATTGACCGGCGTTGGCTCTCTTGCTCGCCAAAATATTTTCGACCGCCTCGAAGACCAGAGATTTGTCCAGCTCGTCGACTTTCAGGCGCGCTGCTTTGAAGGCGGCGTTCAACATCGCGTTCGATATGTCGGAGCCGCTGAGCCCGTCGAATTTTTTTGCAAGCTCGTCGAAGTCCAGATTGTTCGGCACCTCCGGCGGCGTATACATTCGCCAGAGCTGACGGCGGCAATCTTCGTCGGGCAGAGTGAACTTGACGTGGATCGATATCCTGCGCATGAACGCCGCGTCAAAGTTCTCGATGAAGTTCGTCGCGAAGATGATGAAGTCTTGGAACTCGTTCATGAGCATGAGCATCACCGAGCGCGTCTGGTTGACGCTCACGTCCACTGCCTGCGTCATGTTGGTCACGCGCTTGCTGAGGATGGCGTCCGCCTCGTCGAAGAACAAAATGCTGCCCGAAGCCTTCGCCGCGTCGAAAGCCTTGCGGATGTTCTTGGGCGTCTCGCCGACGTATTTGCTCTCGATGTCGGCGTAATTGACGACGAGAATTTTTCTGCCGAGTTCGCGGGCGATGGCATGAGCCGCCATAGTTTTGCCGGTGCCCGGTGCGCCATAGAGATTGATTCCGATTCGGCGGGAGAACTTGTGCGTGCGCTTGAAGCCCCAAAGTTCAAAGACGCGATGTGCGTTCTCGGAGTAGGTCGCAACGTCCAAAATCTGCGCCTTGACTGCGGCGGGCAAGATGATTTCGTCGAGAGACCACTTCGGCTCTTCGGGCAGAAAAGTTTCTTCGGCGGCGGGCTCAGGGCGTTGAGTGTCGGAGCCCGCGCGCTTAGGATTGATCGGCATGTGCATCACTCCAAAATTTTTTTCGCGGCGATTATATCACACGTTGCCAAAATTTTTCCGACGGTATACAATCTGCCCGCGATAAAGTTGCCTTGACACGTGAAAGGCGGTGTTGTAAAATGCCCAAAGTGCAAACGGCAAGGGGCGGCAGTGCCCCTTTCGAGTTCAGCGCGGCGGCGTCTGTTCTCTTCGACGAAGATTTTTCGGCGGACGGTTTTGTCGGCGACGTGAAAATTTTTGGCGAAGTCGAAGACGTTGGCAGATGCTTCGTCGTTCGCGGGCGGATTGAGTGTCGAAAGACCTTCACCTGCGACAGATGTTTGACCGAAGCTTGCGCCGAGCAAGTTCACAACTTCGACGAGGAGTTCGACAAATCTGCGGCGGTTGATGATGTGCTTGACGTGACTGAACTTTTGCGGGATGTTCTTCTTGCCGGTCAGCCAATGAAAAATCTTTGCAAGGCGGACTGCTTGGGGCTCTGTCCCGTGTGCGGCGCGAATTTGAACGACGGCGACTGCGGTTGCGACAGGTTCACTGTCGACCCGCGGCTGGCTTCGTTGCAAGACTTCAAACTATCGTAAGGAGGTGTAAGCGTTGGCGGCACCCAAAAGGAAATTGAGCAAATCAAGACGCGACAGGCGGCGTGCAAATTGGAAGTTGGAAGCTCCGAACTACGTGAAATGTCCGAGATGCCAAGAACCTAAACTCCCACACCATGTGTGCCTGGAATGCGGTTACTATGACGGACGCGAAGTCATTGAAACGGCTTGAGGATAACGGAAACAATTTGGGCAGGCATTCCTGCCCCATTTTTTTTGCAAACGAAAATTTTTTTGGGAGCTGATTCAGTGAGGATTGCAGTCGACGCTATGGGCGGTGACAGAGCTCCGGCGCAAATCATCATCGGCGCGGTGCAGGCGGTGCAAAAATATCCGTGCGAGATCGTTTTGGTCGGCGACGAAGAAAAAATCCGCCCGATACTATCCGACGCGGCGGGCGAAAAAATTTTGCCGATAACCGTTCGGCACGCCCGCGAGGTCATCGAAATGGGCGAACACCCCGCCGACGCCGTGCGTAGCAAAAAAGATTCGTCCATCGTGGTGGCGACGACGCTCGTGCGCGACGGCGAGTGCGACGCGGTTCTTTCCGCGGGGTCAACGGGCGCGTCGGTTGCGGCGGCTCAGCTCATCTTGAAACGCATTCACGGCATCGGGCGGCCGGCCATCGCCACGCCAATTCCCACGCCCAACGGCACGACGCTCTTGCTCGACAGCGGAGCCAACGTGGATTCCAAGCCCGAACACCTGGTGCAGACCGCGCTTATGGGTTCGCTCTATGCCGAACACGTCTTGAAGATCGCCAACCCGTCCGTTGCCTTGCTAAACATCGGCGAGGAGGAGACCAAAGGTGACGAGCTCACGCGCGAGACCCACCGGTTACTCAAGGACTTGAAGGCGATAAACTTCGCCGGCAACGCCGAAGGACGCGACATTCCCCGCGGCAGATTCGACGTGGTGATCTGTGACGGCTTCGTCGGCAACGTCGTCCTCAAGTTCGGCGAAGGGCTTGCGTTGACGATTATGGAGCTGTTGACCGAAGAACTAACTGCCAACGGCGGCGCAAAGCTTCTCGGACGCGAGATTATGGATTCAATCTTCCACAATATGTCCAAGCGGCTCGACGTCTCCGAAAACGGCGGCGCACCTTTGCTCGGCGTCAACGGCTGTTGCGTCATCAGCCACGGTGCCTCGGACGCCAAAGCGATTTGCTCTGCCATCGGCATCACCTGCGATTACGTTTCGGGCAACGTCTTCGAGCACATCAAGGCCGCGCTGTGAAATTGGAATTGACAAATCAAGCGCATTCGTATAACTTACACCCATTGACAGGCGGACAGCCGACACCGTTGAGGAGGAGAGATTACATGTTTGAAGATAACGCCATCTGTAAGTTGCTGGGCATCAAGTACCCGATATTTCAAGGCGGCATGGCGTGGATAGGGACTGCGGAGCTTGCCTCGGCGGTGTCAAACGCGGGCGGCTTGGGTCTCATCGGCGCGGGGCATATGCCGCCCGACATCCTGCGCAAGGAAATTCTCAAGTGCAAGGGTTGGACGGACAAACCTTTCGGCGTGAACATCATGCTCATGTCGCCGTTCGTCAAGGAAGTCATGCAGGTCGTCGTTGATGAACGCGTCCCCGTCGTCACCACCGGCGCGGGCAACCCCGGCGAATATGTCCCCGCGCTCAAGGAAATCGGCACCAAGGTCATTCCCGTTGTCGCCAGCGTCGCGCTCGCCAAACGTCTCGTCAAAGGCGGTGCGGACGCCGTCATTGCCGAGGGCTGCGAATCGGGCGGACACATCGGAGAAATTTCCACCATGCCGCTCGTGCCTCAGGTCGTTGACGCCGTGGACGTTCCCGTCATCGCCGCCGGCGGCTTTGCAGATTCTCGCGGCATCGTCGCGGCGTTTGCATTGGGGGCTTCGGCAATTCAGATGGGCACGCGCTTCGTCCTCAGCACCGAATGCATTGCTCACCCCAACTACAAAAATCTCGTGCTCAAGGCGAAGGATCGTTCCACTGTCGTGACCGGCAGGACGACGGGTCATCCCGTCCGCGTCATCGCCAACAAACTCACCCGCACGTTCTTCGAGATGGAATCCAACGGCGCGACCGTCGAAGAGCTCGAAAAGCTCGGCGAAGGCGCATTGCACAGGGCAACACACGGCGGCGACGTTGAGAACGGCTCGGTCATGATCGGTCAGATATCGGGCATGCTCGACGACATCAAGCCCGTCAAAGATATCATCGACGACATCGTCAACGGCATCGCGCCGGTCGTCGCCAACATCAGCCGCAAATACGCTTGAGGGGGTGACAAACGTGACGGCGTTCATTTTTCCCGGGCAAGGCGCACAGTTCGTCGGCATGGGCAAAGATCTTCACGACAACTTTGACAGCGCACGCAAACTCTTCGACGAGGCGGACGACGCGCTCGGTTATTCAATCAGCCGCATGTGCTTTGAAGGCTCCGAAGACGACTTGAAGTTGACGGCGAACACTCAGCCCGCCATTCTCGTCGTCAGCGTCATCGTCAGCGAACTGCTCCGTGCCGAAGGCATCAACGCTTCCATCGCGGGCGGTCACAGTCTCGGCGAATACTCGGCACTTGTCGCGGCGGGCTCGCTGAAATTCCGTGACGCGGTCGTTCTCGTCCACAAGCGCGGGCAATTCATGCAAGAGGCGGTTCCCGTCGGCGAAGGAGCAATGGCCGCAATCATCGGGCTCGACGACGCAACGATTGTCGACATCTGCGCGGCGGCTTCGGAGATTGGCGCAGTGCAAGCGGTCAACTTCAACTGCCCCGGTCAAACGGTCATCGCGGGAACAACTCGCGGCGTGGAAGTTGCCGTCGACAAACTCAAAGCCGCCGGCGCGAAGAAGGCAGTCGTTCTGCCCGTGAGTGCGCCGTTCCATTCCACGTTGATGGCTCCCGCCGCAATCAAACTCGCCGCTGAACTCGACAAGGTTCAGATTGCCGACGCCGCCTTTCCGGTCGCTGCCAACGTCAACGGTCAGCTCGAAACTTCCGCCGCGGACATCAAGCGCAACCTCGTCGCGCAGGCTGATCACCCCGTCAGGTGGATCGCGTGCGTGGAGGCAATGAAAACTTTCGGCGCAGAAACTTTCATCGAGTGCGGTCCCGGCAAGACACTCAGCGGTTTCAATCGCCGCATAGATAAATCAATCCGCAGCCTCAACGTCGACAGCCTGGAGAGCTTGCGGAAAACTTTGGACACAATTCACGGGGAGTGATGCAGTATGTGGCGCGGACTTTACACGGCGGCGACCGGCATGATCAGCGAACAGAAGCGCACCGACGTCATTGCCAACAACATAGCCAACGCCGCGACGCACGGTTACAAGCGCGACGTTGCCGTCCACAAAGAATTTCACAACATGCTGATTAACCGCATCAACGACTTCAACGACGCAGGCTCGCTCGGCATGAGCGTTGCGCCGTTCAGTTCGCTGGCGGAGCTGGGAACTTCACGCGAAGACGTCACGCAGATCAAAGGCTTCACCGCCGACCCCTTCAGGCGACCGAATATCGGCGAACTCGGCTTGGGCGACTACATCGACGAAATTGCCGTCGACTATGCGCAGGGGCCGCTCGAATCCACCGGCAACACCTACGACTTGGCAATCGTCGGCGACGGATTCTTCGCTGTGCAGACACCCGAAGGCGTTCGCTACAGCCGCAACGGTGCCTTCTTCAAGAACGGGCAGGGCTATCTGCAGGACATCCGCGGCTACAATCTGCTCGATACGAACGGCAACCCCATCCGCATCCCCGACAACATCTCCGACGCGCAAGTCGTCATCACGGGCAACGGCACCGTCTCAATCCCCGGCAACACCGTTCAGCTAAACGTCGTGACCAACCGCTGGGAGGCCGTCGGCAACATGGAAGCTCAGCAGACGCTCGCGCAGATTCAGTTCGTGGAATTCGGCAACCGCCTCGCCACACAGAAGCAAGGCGACAATCTCTATCGCATCGTCAACGACTTTGACGGCAACCCGCCGCCCGCCAACGCAGTCAACCCCGACGTGCGCGACCGCATTATGAACCCCGACCTGCAACCGCGACCGGCCTCCGGCGAAATCCTTCAGGGCACGCTGGAAAAATCCAACACCGCCATCGTCTACGAAATGGTTGAGCTCATTCACAACCACCGCATGTACGAGGCGAACGCCAAGGCAGTCACCACGCAGGACAGCATGCTAGATACGTCCGTCAATCAAATCGGCATCGTCAGCTGAAGGTAACGCATTATGATCGAAATCAAAGGGCTCAAGAAATCCTTCGGCGACCTGCACGTCCTCAAGGGCATTGACCTGCACATCGACGAGCGCGAAGTCGTCGTCATCATCGGACCGAGCGGCTCAGGCAAGTCGACGTTGCTCAGGTGCATAAATTTTTTGGAGGAACCGACCGGCGGCACCATCACCGTCGACGGAATTCCAATGGACAGCGAAGCCAACGTCAACCGCGTCCGTGAGGAAGTCGGCATGGTCTTCCAACGCTTCAATCTCTTTCCGCACATTACCGTTCTGGACAACATCACGCTCGCGCCGATGAAAGTCCGCAAGATTGAACGTTCCCGTGCCGAACAGACCGCGCAGGATTTGCTTGACCGCGTCGGGCTCGGCGACAAGGCGGACGCCTATCCCAATCAGCTGAGCGGCGGACAACAACAGCGCGTCGCAATCGCCCGCGCCTTGGCAATGCAGCCGAAGGTTATGCTCTTCGATGAACCGACAAGCGCGCTCGATCCCGAAATGGTCGGCGAAGTTTTGGACGTTATGCAACGGCTTGCCGAAAGCGGAATGACCATGATCATCGTCACGCACGAGATGGGTTTCGCCCGCGAAGTCGGCACACGCCTGCTGTTTGTCGACGGCGGCTACATCGTCGAAGAAGGTCCGCCCCGCGAAGTCTTCGAACACCCGAAGGAGGAACGAACGCGTGCCTTCCTGTCAAAGATTCTGTAAACGAAAATCCCCCGTGAATGCGCGGGGGATTTTAATTTGTCGGCATGCTCTTGACGGGATTGAAACTTCGTCGGTGAATCGGACACGCGCCGAACTTTTCGATTGCCGCCATATGTTCGGCGGTGCCATAGCCGCGGTTGTGGTCGAAGCCGTAAGCGGGATACAGCCGCGCCCAATCGTCGGCAAGTCTGTCGCGAGTGACCTTGGCGAGAATTGACGCGGCGGCGATTGACGCGCTGAGGGCGTCGCCGTGAACGATTGCCCGCGTGGAAATTTTTTCGCCGAAGTCGACGCGCATTGCGTCCGTCAAAACGAAGTCGGGCTGAACGTTCAGACCTTCGACTGCGCGTTTCATGCCGACGAGCGTCGCGCGGTAGACGTTGAGCGTGTCAATCTCGTCGACGCCGACGGCAACGACATTCCAGCTGACGGCGGCAGAAATAATTTTGTCGTAGAGGACGTCGCGAATCTTGGCGGAAATTTTTTTGGAATCGTCCAGCCGCTCAAGATACACATCGCCGGGCAAGATGACTGCGGCAACGACGACGGGGCCGACGAGTGAACCGCGACCCGCCTCGTCCACGCCGGCAATGAGTTCGTACCCCGCGGCACGCGCCTCGTCCTCGAAGACGTAGAGATTTTGCACGCGCTCATAATCAGCGTCGGCAGAAAATTTCACGGCACTCACCTCCAAAACCTTCGTCACCCGTCTCCTTAGCCGTCAACACGACCGCCCAAGGATGGGCGGTCGCCGGCATACGACGTCGTGATGCGTCGTTGCCGGCTCGGAGGTCCTTTTCTTTGCTACTTTCTTTTGGACCCGCAAAAGAAAGTAGATCCTAATCGAAAATAAAATTGATGACACCGAATGAAGCCGAACGTTTCACCTCGACGCCCGATAAATCAGCACGACGCCCGCAATTAATCCAATGACGTTTGGAATCCACACGGCGTATATCGGCGGGATTGCTCCGCCGCGGGCAATGGCGTTCGCCAAAGTCATCACCGCATAATACAGGAAGATTATCACGACGCTGAGCGCGAAGCCCATCGATGACGGCGTACGCGTCGGCTGCAGACCCAGCGGCACGCCAATCAACGCGAAGATCAAGCTCGCCATCGGCACGGTGATTCGCTGATAAAGTTCCGTCTCAAGCTTGGCGGTGTTTGCGTATTGCGACTTCATGATTTCGATTTGCGCCTTAAGCTCGCTCATGGTGAGCTCCTCGGTTTTCTTCTGCTCGCGGACGATTTGTCGCGGGCTGGCTTTGACCGGCAGGAGCTGGCGGTCGAACTTCATGGTGTGCGTGCGTTGGTCGTCGGCTAAGTCGTAAATCATTCCGTCGTGCATAATCCATTCGTCGTTGAGCCATTCGGCGTAGGTGGCGTTCTCGACGTGAGTGACCTTGCCGTTCTCGTCGAAGACCTGCATCGTCACGCCGACAAGAGTTTCGTCGCTCGCTTTGTATTCGCGCGCATAAATGAGCCGCTGAATCTTGTCGCCGGTGATTTCCTTAACGATGATGTGATCCTGGGACTTGAGCTCGGTGTTGCCCTGAATCTCGTAGTAGACGACGTTGTTGTAAGCGGTGTTCGCCCAAGGCACCACGTGTTCGTTGAAGAGGATGGCGGTAGCCGTGACAATGACGCCCAAAAGAATTGCGGGCATAGCGATTCGGCTGAAGCTTATGCCGCAGGATTTCATTGCGGTGATTTCGCTTGAGCTCGACAGCCGCCCGAAGGTGAGCAGCGTCGCGAGCAGCATGGACATTGGGAACGTCCACATGATGATATTGGGCAGACCGTAGACGAAAATTTTCACCACGGACGACAGGCTCGCGCCGTAGTCGGTGATGTAGCGCGCAATCCGAAACAGCGTGCCCGAACCGATAAAGACCGCCGTGAACGCGCAGATGGCGAACATGAAAGCGAAGACGACTTCTTGGAAAATATATCTGTCAAGAATCCTGAGACGCATCCGAAAACCTCCGAGTCAAAGCGTGAAGTTGCTACCGAGATAAAATTTCTTGGCGATGTCGCTGTTGGCGATGAAGTCGGCGTTGCCTTCCAGCAAAATTTTTCCTTCGTTGAGGATGTAGGCGCGGTCGACGATGTGCAAAGTCTCGCGGACGTTGTGGTCGGTGATGAGGATGCCCATGCCGCGCTTCTTGAGATATGTGATGATTTCTTGGATATCGGCGACGGCGAGGGGGTCGACACCCGCGAACGGTTCGTCGAGCAGAATAAATTTCGGCTCCAGAGCCAGGCAACGGGCAATTTCCACGCGCCGCCGTTCGCCGCCGCTGAGCTCGGTGCCCTTGCGGTTTTCCACGTGGCGTATGCTGAATTCGCGCAACAGTTCGTTGAGCCGTTTGTTGCGTGCGGCTTTGGTGAGGTTGAGCGTTTCCAATATCGCCATGATGTTTTCTCGGACGGTGAGCTTGCGGAAGATGGATGCCTCTTGCGTCAGGTAGCTGATGCCCAGCTCTGCGCGGCGATACATCGGCAACTTCGAGATGTTCACGTCCGAGATGAAGACGGAGCCCGAATCGGGGCGTTCGAGCCCGACCATCATATAGAACGACGTGGTCTTGCCCGCGCCGTTGGGACCGAGCAATCCGACGATTTCGCCCGTCTCCACGCGCAGGGAAACTTTGTTGACGACGGTGCGCCCTTTGAACGACTTGACTAAGTCACGCGCTTCAAGATTCATTTGCAGTCGCCTCGCCGGAATTTTTTTCGGGATCAATCGTGACGGTGTCGGCGGAACTTTCGGCAGGGGGTTGTTGAACCTGCGCGGGTTTCTTTGCGGCGTTGAAGGCGCGGTCAAATTCTTCGGTGTCAATCTTCGGCGCGGGGGTTGCCTTCAAGTTCCCGTCGTCGGCAAGATAAACAGTCAGGCGGTTGCCGCGGATGGTGTTGTTATCCTGATAAGCCCAGGCGTTGCCGCTGAGGACAGCCTTGCCGTCTTCCTTGCCGCGGTAGTCGACTTGGTCGCCGCCGGCTTCGATGTTGCGGGTCAAGTTGACCAGATGAGCGTTGCCCGTGCCGATGTAGTGTTCCTCGTCAATCCAGCCCTCCATTCGGTCGGCGGTGAAGGTGCCTTCAACTTTGCTCTCCGCCACGCCGCCGCGGGGAATGACGACGTGCCTGCCCTCGTCGGGGAAGTAGTCGATGTGTTCGCCGCTGAAGGTGCGCTGATCTCCGTCGGGATATTTCTCGTTGGGCAAGATGGTCTGTATGGCGACGACGTTGCCGTCCGCGAACATGTGACCCTGCCCGTTGCTCTCCAGCGCATTGCAAGTCAAACGCATGTCCTCGCGCACGACGATGACGTCACCGATGAGCTTAGCCGCCTTCGTGTTGACATTGAACAGCGCATGAAGCCCCGTCGCCCTCGTCGGACCGTGCTTGAGCAAGACGTTGCCCTCCGCCGCAACAAGACCGGTGTTCATGTCGTATTCGATGGCGTCGGCGTTAACCTCGGAAGGCTGTTCATCAGCGGGGGCAGCTGTCGCCGTGGAGAACATCATTGCCGCAACCAAAGCGAAAAATTTTTTTGTCGTCATATCACAAATCCTCCCGCGGTGGAATGTCCGCATCGTCTTTGACGCCCTTGAGAACGCGGGCGTTGCCGATTAAGCCGAAGTGTTTAAAGTTGTCGTTGGAATACGCCGTATCGCCGAAAGCTCGCAGGTCGTCCTTGGAGATTTTGACGTTGCCGTTGGCGATGACCTTCTCTTCGGCGTTGAGCCATTCGAGTTTGTCGCAGGTGAGCTTCGCGCCGTCGCTGTTGGTGACTTCCACGTCCCCTTCGACGAAGATGTTGCCGTCGCTCTTGTAATAGACACCGCGCTTGGCTTTGAGCTCCCAGGATTTGTCTTGGTCGTGCTGAAAAAATTTTCCCGTGATGCCGTCAAGCTCCATGTTCTGCGTGATGGTATCAATGCGCATCTTCTCGCACGTCAGCTCCCAAATGATGACGCCGTCTTTCTCCTCGGTGATGGTGTTGCCCTCGTATTCCATGACGGTCGGCGGGTCGAACTTCTCCAGCGGCGGGGGCTCGGTCGGTGTAGTCCTGACCACCCACACGACAACGCACACAAAAAAAATTATCGCCGCCGCCGTCAAAATTTTTCCGCGTGTGCTCATGTCGTCGCCTCCGCCTCGGAAGATTTCTTGCGCACCTTAACCGTGTGGTGCTTGTTCTTGTTTTGACGTTCGGGCGGCGTGTTCCATCGCTTCTGAAACCACAGCCACTGCGTCGGGTTTTCGCGGATGACGTCTTCCAAAATTTTCGTCATGCGTTCGGTGAAGTGCAACAGGTCGGCGTCGGTGTCGCCCGTGTCTTCGAAGTGCATGGGCTCACCGATTTTGACTAGGTGACGTCCGTCTTCCTGCCTGATGATGAAAGCGGGTACGACGGGCGCATTGAACCTGCGCGAGAAGACTGCCGGCCCCAGCGGCGTGGAAGCGGTCTTGCCGAGAAATTTTATGAACGCACCGCCGGGACCCGCGTCTTGGTCGGCGAGGAAGCCGAGAATTTTTCCTTCCTTCAGCGCACGCCCGGCCGCTCGCAGTTCGTTGGTGCCGCGGTTAAAAATTTCCACGCGGATTGTCGCACGCAAATCGTCGAGCACGCGCGAATATTCGGCGTTGGGTTGCAGCTTGGCGATTGCCGTGACGGGCAGACCGTTCAACGTGAACGCCGCGCTTAGCCATTCCCACGTGCCGATATGCCCCGTCAACACAACGACGCCGTGACCTTCGGCAAGAGCCGCTTGCATTCGTTCCAGGTGGTCGATTCGGATGTAGCGCGACAGATTCTGTTCGTTGAGGTTAGGCATGTACAAGATGTCGAGCATGTTGCGAGCCAGATTGACGAACGACGCGCGAACCGTGCGCCGCGCTTCGTCTTCGGTGATGTTCAACGCCGGCATCATCTGAGCAACCGCCCGTTCGCGCTGTTTCTTGACGAGCAGGTAATACAAATTCCCGAACGCCCGCCCCAACATCAACAGCACGTCATAGGGGAGCAGGCGAATCAATCTGCTCATCATCATCAGCGTGTTATAAAGCATCTCGTCCTCCGAAAAAATTATTCTTCCAAAATTACGACCTGCCGACCAATCGCATAGCAATCGCGCCGCACTGGCATGGGGAAATTATTTTCCGCCGCCAAATCGACCAGCTCACGGTAGAAGCAATCGCGATTGGCATTGGCAACGGCTTTGACCTTGTAGTTGAACGACTCCTTGCGATAACGCTCCAAATCGAACGTATCGGCGAAGTTGTCGAGCTTACCCAAAATCTCCAATGCCAGCAACGTCCGCATACACTTTTCGCAACTGCCGCAGTTGTCCAGGCTCTTGAAGCAGACGTTCAGATACTTTTGCGCGATGTCCCAGTCAGCGAAATTTTTTATCTTGTCCACGCGGCGATATTGGCAACCGTCAACAATCAACTCCGTGCTCTCCGTTTGAATCAGCGGCAGGAAGAATGATTCGCACCAGCCCGCCAAATCGTAATGCTCGAAGGTCGTGCCGTTGGATTTAATTTCGTTGTAGCTGTAGCCGCTTGCCATGTAGTAGCGACGAATGGCATTTTGCAGGGCGAGCACGCACGAATAGACAGAGATAAACAGGAAGTCGTCCTTGTATTGAATGCGCCAAAATTGGTGAAGGTTGGTATCCACGGGGCAAAGCGGCAAGCCCAGTTCGCCGGCGAGAGCGATGCTTCGTTGGCAACGGACTTGAGCAACATTTTCCGAACAAATATTGCCGAACTGTCCGTTGGAGCCGCAGTTGAAGAAGAACAGCGCGTTTATCCGATAGTCGGGGTCGTCTTCGCGGATAAAACGGTCGTAGAGCGTCGACAGCGAATCCACGCCGCAGGATATGCCCGCGCCGATTAAAGTTCCCTTTCGTTCGGCAGACGTGAAACCGTCCACGATGATTTTGACGGGCGCAATGTTGTCGTCATAACCGCAGAGAATTTTTTGCCCGTACCACGTCAGATTTTTGTAAAGCCGCTTGGAGACATTGCCGCGGATGCGAATGTCGGTGTGGAAGTACATCGCCATATACATCGCGGGCAACAGGAACGGGTCATACGTGTCGTTAACGAGCATGCCGCCGTAGTTTCCGTCCATTTCGAAATACATCGTGTCAGCAGGAGCGTCAGCGTCCATATCGATAAACTTTATGTCGGCTTCCAGACGAGCCCTGCCCGCGGTGGCGACATATCTGCGCAAGCCGGAAAGTTCAATCATTGCGTGAGCCTCCTATTGATTGAGCGCGGTCAATTCCTTGTCGTCGAATTCGGCAGTGGTGTAGCGTTCGATAATCGCCGCCCAAAATCCTTTTGCCTTCAAAATAAATTCTGCGACGTCGCGAACGGCACCGTGCCCGCCGAAATTGTCCGCAACGAAATGGGCGCGTTCGATGACTTCGTGAACGGCGTCGCCTACTGCCGCGCGGAAGCCGACCTGAACGAAGACGGGCAGGTCAATCACGTCGTCGGCAACGTAGCAAATCTCCTCGTCGGTCACGTTGAATTGTGCCTTGAGACTTTTGTAGGCGGCGCGCTTGTTCATCTGCCCTTGAAGCACGGCGTCAATCTTGAGTTCGGCGGCGCGGTAAGCAGTCATTGCCGACGTTCGCCCCGTGATGATTGCAGTCTTCAGCCCGCACATGTGAGCGAGCGTTATTCCGAATCCGTCTCGGCAATGAAACGCTTTGAACAGCTCACCGTTCGCGCCGTGATAAATTCCGCCGTCAGTCAAAACGCCGTCCACGTCGAAGATAATCAGCTTGACGCGCCGTGCTCTGTCGATGGCGTCGCTGGAAATTTTCATGTCAAACCACTCCTTGGCGAAGAAGATCCATCAGGTGGATCATGCCGACGGCGTCTGTGCGATCGTCGGTGTTTTCCACTGCGTTTGCGTTTAGATCTACTTTTCTTTGCTGGTCCAAAGAAAAGTAGCAAAAGAAAGGACCTCCGAGCCGGCAACGACGCATCACGTCGTCGTATGCCGGCGGCCGCCCGTCCATGGGCGGCCTCGTTGTCGGCTCAGGAAACGGGTGACGGTCGCGGCGGTTGCTCACTGCGTCAGCGGTTGCTCACTGCGTTTGCGGTTATATCTACTTGCTTTTGCTGGTCCAAAAGAAAGTAGCAAAGAAAAGGACCTCCGAGCCGGCAACGACGCATCACGACGTCGTATGCCGGCGGCCGCCCATCCTTGGGCGGCCTCGTTGTCGGCTTCGGTGACGGGTGACGGTCGCGGCGGTCAAACCACTCCTTGTCGCAAGAGATCTGTCAAGTGAATCATGCCGACGGGGAAGTTGTTTGCGTCGATGACGGGCAGAACCGTCACTGGACGCGGTTTGTGCTTTTCCATAACCGACAGAGCCGCCGCCGCCAGTTTGTCTGCGCTGATGATGAGCGGGTGCTCGAACATTATGTGTTCGACGGGCTCGTCGATGAATGAGCGCGATTTCTCCAGGGCGCGACGAATGATGCCGTCAGTGACCAGCCCGACGAATTTGTTGTGGTCGTTGACGACGGAAACTGCGCCGAGCCCTTTGGCAGTCATTTCGAACAGAGCGTCCTTAGCAGTGGCACCGACGCGGACGATTGGGTTGTCAGAGCCGCTGTGCATGACGTCGCCGACGGTGAGCAACAACTTCCTGCCCAAGGCCCCGCCGGGGTGGAAGAGCGCGAAGTCGTTGGAAGTAAAATTTTTCTCGTCCATAAGAGCCATAGCCAAGGCGTCGCCCATAGCAAGCGTGGCGGTAGTCGAGGCAGTCGGAGCCAGCCCCAAGGTGCAGGCCTCGCGTTCGACGCTGATGTCGATGTAATGGTCGCAGTTCTTGCCCAAAGTCGATGAACGTTTGCCGCACATGGCGATAATCTTCGCACCGATTCTGCGCACGACGGGCAGAATGTTGACGATTTCGGAAGACTCGCCGCTGTTGGAAATGGCAATTAGTATATCGCGTTCGGTTAGCATTCCCAAGTCGCCGTGATAAGCTTCGGCAGGGTGCATGAAGAACGACGGTGTGCCGGTCGAAGCAAGAGTGGCGGAAATTTTTCTGCCGACGTGCCCGCTCTTGCCCATGCCGGTCACAGCCACGCGCCCGCGGCAATGCATAATCTCAGTCGCCGCGGCAATGAATTCGTCGTCGACGCGCTCAACGAGAGCCTCAACCGCCGCCGCCTCAATCCGCAAAGTTTCAATCGCCTTGTCTCGAATCATAGTGCCTCCTGAATTTTCAACGCGGATAGCAAAATTTTTTCCAGCTCGTCGAGTGGAATCATGTTCGCGCCGTCCGAAAGACCTTCGGCGGGATTGTCGTGCACTTCAAGGAAAAGCCCGTCCACGCCGACAGCCACCGCCGCCCGCACGAGATATTCGACGAACTCGCGTTGCCCGCCGGAAGATGTTCCCGCGCCGCCGGGTAACTGAACGCTGTGCGTGCCGTCAAAGATCACGGGGCAATTAAATCCGCGCATAATCGGCAGGCCGCGCATGTCCACGACCAAATTGTTGTAGCCGAAGGAAGTGCCGCGTTCGGTGAGCAAAATTTTTTCCGTGCCCGAAGCCCTAAGCTTGTCGACGACGTTGCTCATGTCGCGGGCGGAAAGGAACTGCGCCTTCTTGACGTTGACGGCGCGACCGGTCTTTGCAGCGGCGACGAGCAAATCAGTCTGCCGGCAAAGGAACGCGGGTATCTGCAAGATGTCGGCGACTGCCGCGACGGGTTGAGCCTGATGCGCCTCGTGAATGTCGGTGACGATTGGAACGCCCAGCTCGCGCTTAATCGCCGCCAAAATCTTGAGCCCTTCGTCCAGACCGGGACCGCGATAGCTTTTGATGGACGAGCGGTTTGCCTTGTCGAACGACGCCTTGAAGACGTAGGGCATGTTCAAACGCTCGGCAATCTCTTTGGCACGCCGACCAATCATCAGCGAACGCTCCAAGCCTTCCAACACGCAGGGTCCCGCCATAAGCACGAGCCGTCCGCCGCCGAATTCGATGTTGCCGACTTTGACGATGTTCATGAAATTTCCTCCCGACGATAGATTTCGTTGACGCGCTGCAAATCTTGAGCGGTGTCCACGCCGACGAAGCGACACGAAGATTTTATCACGCGGATAGCGTAGCCGTTCTCCAGAGCCCGCAGCTGTTCAAGCGACTCGGTCTTTTCAAGCGGCGTCGGTTCCATTCGCGCATAGTCCAGCAAAAATTTTCGGCGGTAAGCGTAAATGCCGATGTGCTTGAGGACGGGCAAAATGCCCTCGTTTCGCGGGAACGGTATCGGCGCACGCGAAAAATACAGCGCGTTCGATTGAGCGTCGACGACGACCTTGACGTTGTTTGGGTTGGCAATCTCCTCTGCGTCAGTCATCTCGCTCGCCACGGTTGCCATCTGCAAATTTTCATCAGCGAAGGCGGCGACAAGCTCATCAATCAGCGCGGGCTCAATCAACGGCTCATCGCCCTGCACATTGACGACGACGTCGCAGTCGGGGAATTTTTCAGCGACTTCCGCCAAACGATCCGTCCCCGTCTTGTGGTCGGCACGCGTCATCATTGCCCGCCCCGAAAATTTTTCCACCGCCCGAAAAATTCTTTCGTCGTCCGTGGCAACAATGACCGCGTCCACAGATTTTGCACGGCTTGCCCTCTCATACACGCGGCAAACCATCGGCACCCCGCAAATGTCTTTGAGCGGCTTGCCCGGCAGGCGCGTCGACGAATATCGCGCCGGTATCACGCAAATCGATTTCATGAGCGACCCTCCCGAAAGTTTCTATAACGCCACCTTCGCACTCGTCTCCTTAGCTGATAACACGACCGCCCAAGGAAGGGCGGTCGCCGGAGTTGGACGCCGGATGCGTCCATCGACGGGCGGAGGTCCTTTTCTTTGCTACTTTCTTTTGGACCAGCAAAAGAAAGTAGATATAAACGCAGACGCAGTGAGCAGACGCCGACGCAGTCATCAGAGACGCAACCCGTTGCCGAGACCATTGCCGGCAAAAGAAAGTAGATCTAACCGCAAACGCAGTCATCAACCGCCGCTATCTTAACACAATCGTCCGAGGGCGGCAAACAGCTTTAATCATTTTTTCAGACAGAACTGCTATAGTGTCGAAAATTCGGGCGGGAGGAGGTCGTCTGGCTATGAAGAAGAAAATTTTCGCCGGAATAATTTTGACGGCACTAATCAGCGCAGCTTTGACTGTCGGGTTGGTGTGCGTGCTGTTGGGGCTCAATTCAAGCAACGCGTTTGATCTTGGCAGATTTTTCGTCGCGATGAGATTCATCGAAGGCAACTACGTCGAAGAGGTCGAGCGCGGCAAATTAATCGACGGAGCCATCAGCGGCATGGTCAATTCCCTCGGCGACCCGCATTCGATTTATCTCGCGCCGCAACTTTACAGCCAGCTGCGTGCCGAAACGAGCGGAGCCTTCGGCGGAATCGGCGTGTACATGAGCTTCAAGAACGGCGGCGTGCAAGTGATGAACGTCATTCCCGACGGACCCGGTCAACGCGCGGGATTGCAGGCGGGCGATGAGATTTTGGCGGTGGACGGCGTGCCCGTCGAAGAAATTTCCCCCGGCGAAGTCGCGCTCAAAATCCGTGGGCAAATCGGCACCAACGTCGAACTGCTCATTCACCGCGAAGGCGCACAGGATACGACCTACAACCTGACGCGCGAGAACATCCGCATGAGAACCGTGGCGGGCAAGATGATTGACGGTCGGCTCGGCTACGTGAAAATTTCCAACTTCAGCGAAAACACCGCCAGGGAATTCAAATCCACCATGACCGAACTGGAAAGCGCGGGGCTCAAAGGGCTGGTGCTCGACTTGCGGCAAAATCCCGGCGGCGTCATCACCACCTGCGTGGAGATCGCCAAAGAACTCGTGCCCGCCGGTCCCATCGTCTCGGTCATCAAACGCGACGGCTCGAAAGAAGTTTACACGTCGGACTTGTCCGCGGCTAAGTTCCCGATTATCGTCCTGCTCGACAAGAACAGCGCGTCTGCCTCGGAACTTTTGAGCGGCGCGTTGCAAGACACTCACGCGGCTCTGGTCGTCGGCGAAACTTCCTACGGCAAGGGCTCGGTGCAAACGCTGATCCCGATGGCGCACAACGACGGGCTCAAGCTGACGATTGCCAAGTATTACACGCCCAACGGTCGTTCGATTGACGGGGTGGGTATCGCCCCCGACGTGGAAGTCAAGTCGACTGCGCCGCCGCATTTGATTTACGACCTAAAGCTCGACGCGACAGACGATCCACAGCTCGCCAAGGCTCAAGAGTTGCTCAATCGCCAAATCGACGCGGGAAAGATTTTGTTCGACGAAACCGCGCAGTAAAAATTTTTTCGTCGGCTCGCAAACCAAAAGCCCCCTCCGAATGCGGAAGGGGCTTAAAATTTTTTTCGGGACGTCACGCGCGAGCGAAAGCTTTGGCGGCGATGTCTCGGCGCATGTGCATGCCGTCGAAGTGAATCACGTCCGCGGCGCGATAAACTTTGTCGACAGCCTCGCGCAAGGTCGGAGCCGTCGCCGCACAGCCAAGGACGCGTCCGCCGTCGGTGAGAAGCTCACAGCCGCGAAGTTTAGTTCCCGCGTGGAAGACCAGTGCGCCCAGAGCCTTCGCCTTAGACACGCCGTCAATCGGCAAATTTTTTTTGTACGCCTTCGGATAGCCGCCGCTCGCCAAAATCACGCAGACCGCAGAACCTTCGCGCCAAGAAATTTTTTTCCCGCGCAAGGTGCCGCCCGCGCAGTCAGCCATCAGCTCAAGCAGGTCGCTTTCCATCAACGGCAGAACGGCTTGCGTTTCAGGATCACCGAAGCGGCAATTGAACTCGACGACTTTGGGTTGACCCTCGACGATCATCAGTCCGGCATACAGGCAACCGCGGTAGGTGATGCCTTCGGACTTCAACGCGGCAATCGTCGGCTCAAGAATCTGTTCGGTGACGAGCGCGGAAATTTTTTCGTCGACGACGGGTGCGGGCGCATATGCTCCCATGCCGCCGGTGTTCAAGCCGCGGTCGCCGTCGAGTGCGCGTTTGTGATCCTGCGCGGCAATCAACGGGATAATCGTCTCGCCGTCAGTCAGAGCCAACACGGACGCTTCCTCGCCGTCCATAAAATCTTCCACGACGATGGAGTTGCCGGCCGCGCCAAAAGTTTTCATCTCGTCCACAGCGGCAAGAGCCTCGTCCACCGTCTGCGCGACAATGACGCCTTTGCCCGCGGCAAGCCCGTCAGCTTTGACGACGACAGGTGCGCCGTGAGCCCGTATGAAATTTTTCGCGGCGTCGGCGTTGTCGAAGACCTCGAACGCGGCGGTGGGAATGGCGTGGCGTTTCATCAGCCGCTTGGCAAAAATTTTTGAACCCTCAATCTGCGCGGCGTCAGAAGTCGGCCCGAACGCCTTGATGCCGACTTTGGCAAGCGCGTCGACCAAACCGTTGACCAGCGGAGCTTCGGGACCGACGACGACCAAATCAATCGCGTGCTCCTTGGCGAAGGCGACGACCGCGGCGTTGTCGTTGATGGAGATATCCGCGACACATTCGGCGAAGTCGGCAATGCCGGGGCTACCGGGGATTGCATAAAATTTTTTCAGCAGCGGGCTTTGCGAAATTTTCCAGGCAAGAGCGTGCTCGCGTCCGCCGCCGCCGATAAGCAGAACGTTCATCACTTGACCTCCAGAATCTCGAAGTCCAACAAACCCGCGGGAGCCTCGACCTTAACGATGGTGCCTGCGCCCTTGCCGAGCAATGCGGCACCCAGCGGCGATTCGTCGGAGATTTTGTTGTTGTCGGGGTCAGCCTCCGTTGAGCCGACAATCATGTAAGTTTCCACCTCGTCCAGCTCGACGTCGCGCACGGTGACGGTGCTGCCGATGACGACGGTGTCCGCGCCGACCTGTGCTTGAATGATGTCGCTGTTGCGCAACTTCGCTTCCAGTTCGCTGATTTCGCCTTCCAAACGACCCTGCTCATTCTTGGCATCGTCGTACTCGGAGTTCTCGCTCAAGTCACCCAGCGCGATTGCCGCCTTGAGCCGTTCGGAAATTTCGATGCGGCGCACGCTCTTCATATAGTCGAGCTTCTCGACGAGCTTGTCGTATCCGTCCTGCGTCAGCAAAATTTTTTTCTCAGCCATAATGGATCAATCCTCCAAAAATTTTTCGCCGTCAAACTTTCGGTGCTCGCCAGGCTTAATCGGTGACCACGTCGGCAAATCTTTCGCCGCCGCCAAAAATTCTTGCGACGGTTGCCATTTGCCGAACCCGACGCGATGCATTGCCACGAGCCCGCCGATTTTTGTGCGCTTGATGAATTCCGTCGCCCCCATCTCCTGCGAGGCACCGAGCCGCCCGTCCACGGGGAAGAAGGCGACGTCAGCTTCGAGCCCGTCGAGCCGCTTGAGTTGCCGCTTAAAAACTTTGTCAGCCAGCGCGATGTTGTCGGGCGTGTCATCGTCCCAATGCCACCAATTGAAATCGCCCGCGTGAAAAATTTTTCGCCCCGTCGGCAGCTCCACCAGGAAGCAAACGCCCACGTCGGTCGAGTCGAACGCATGCACTTTGATGACGTCGTCCTCCCAATCGCTGTAGCGTTTTACGTAGGAAATTTTCGGCGCGGGGAAAAGTTTAACGCGCTTGGTGCGCTTGATGTCGCTGCTGAAGATGAAGCGAGTGACCTTGGGCGTGTAAGCGCGGATATGTGTGCTGAAATGATCGAAGTGCGCGTGCGTGGCGAAGATATAGAGCCTGTCGAAGTCTCCTCTGTCGTAGGCGGCGTCGACAATCTCCGCGGGGTCCTCGTAGTCGTCAAACACTAGCACAATGTTTTCGTCCTGAATCATGAAACCGCTGTTTAGCAAATAGTTGATGTCCATGTAAATCCTCCCTCGGTCGGCGGTGAATTTTTTGGAAGACCGACCGTTAATCGTCGCCGCGTTTGGCAAGGGCGTCTTGAATGCGCTGTTCGATTTCGGGGTTAATTTTCTTGTCGGTGCGGAACTTGACGTTCTGCCTGTTCGGTCGGGTAAAGCCGCGCCCCATCACTTCGCTCGCCGCCAAAATCAGCATGAAGGCGTTCCTGTCCACGGTGTCGGCGATGATTTTGATCTTGGCGATTTGCGTCATGCTCACCACGACGAGGATAATTTTTTTCTGCGCGCCGGTGTATGCGCCTTCGCCGTGAAGGAACGTGACGCCGCGTCCGATGTCGGCAATGATTCCGTCGGCAATGTCCTTCGCCCTGTCGGAGATGATCAGAATCGCCTTGCGCTGGTTGAAGCCGTCGATAACCTTGTTGGTCATTTGCGAGGTGACGTACATGCAAATCAGCGTGAACATTGCCGAGCTGATTGAGAACAGCCCGCCCGCAATGGCGACGATCACGCAGTTGAAGCCGAAGATAACCGAGCCGATCTCCATTGAGTAATACTTCTTGAAGATTGCGCCGAGGATATCGAAGCCGCCCGTCGAGCCGTTCATGCGGAAGACGATGCCGTAGCCGATGCCGTTGAAGATGCCGCCGTATATCGCCGCGAGCATGAGCTCATCAGTCGGCGAGTAGGCTGACAGAAATTTTGTGGCGTCCAGCGCGAACGAGAACATCAGCGTGCCAATGACGACGTCGAACGTATACTTCTTGCCGAGCAGTTTATACGAGGCGATCAGTAGCGGAACGTTGTAAGCGAGCGTTTGCATGCCGATTGGCAAGCCGGACAGGAAATAAAAAATAATCGCAATGCCCGTGACGCCGCCCGTTAGCAGACTGCTTGGCACTACGAAAAGATTGATGGAGCCTGCGGCGATGAGGCAGCCGATCATAATGCCGACGTACTTTAGCGGGTTCCACCTGACAAGGAGCGAGGTTAGTCTCAAAAAAATTCCCCCTTCGAACGCACGCAGGGGATTATAGCACAAATTCAATTCGGTGGCACAAGGTTTGCGAAAAATTTTTGGCGGGCGTCAGACATTTGCCTTGCGATAGATTTCCAACACGAGAGCGCGATCCATCGGCACGAAGACCGCGACTTTTTTGGTGCCGTTGGATGTGACCATGTCCGCCAAAAATTTCAGCTCGTCTTCGGTCTGCACGCCGATACCCAGCTCGGTGAAGTTGGTCGGCAGCCCGATGGAGCGGAAATAATTTTCCATAGCGTCGATACCTGCGCGGGCTGTCTCATCAACCGTGCCGCCGGTGATGCCGAAAATTTTTTCCGCGAAGTTAGCGAAGCGCGCGATGTTTGCGTTGCAGACGGTGCGTGCCCAATGAGCCCAGACCGTCGTCAATGACGCGCCGTGAGCCACGTCGTATCTGCCGCTGAGTTCGTGACCGAGCTTGTGCGCGGAAAAGTCGCGTTCCCTGCCAAGACCAGTGAAGCCCGTATGAGAGACCGAGCCGCACCACATGATTTCGCTCATTGCGTGCAAATCGTTCGGGTCGGCGAGGATTTTTTTCGACTGCGCCATCACGTTGCGAATCAGAGCTTCGGCAACCATGTCGGTGAATTCGTTGCCGTCCACGTGCGTGAAGTAGCGTTCCAGCGTGTGCATGATAATATCGGCAATGCCGCACGTCAACGGGTAGCGCGGCACCGTCATAGCGAAGGCGGGATTCATTATGGCGAACGCGGGGCGAGGCGTTGTGTTGCCGACCTTGTGCCCGCTCTCTTCGTCGGTGAGAACAGCCGAATCACTCGTTTCGGAGCCGGCCGCCGCAATGGTGAGCACGACACCTACCGGCAAACTTTTTCCGGCAGGGCGGTTCTTAGACCAGAAATCGTCCCAGATATCGACGTTGGGATTTGCGGCACCGAACGCGACGGCCTTCGCCGTGTCGATAACCGAACCGCCGCCGACAGCCAGCACGAAGTCAATCTTTGCGTCAATTGCTTCGCGAATGGCGTGGCGTGCAAAGTTCACGCGAGGATTGGGCTTGACGCCGCCGACGACCTTAAGAGCCGCCAGCCCGCCGGTCAACAGCAACCGTTCAATTCTGGGCAGGAGCCCGCTTTTTATTGCCGAGCCGCCGCCGTAAAGAATCATCACGCGACTGCCGCCGTGCTTGCGAATTTTTTCGGCAACGCAATTTTCTGCGCCGACCCCGAAGATAATTTCCGTCGGGCAAAAATATTCAAAGCTTTGCATCTCAATACCCCCGCGTCATCAAAATCCATTGACCATCATACAAACCGAAATACCACGTGTAGTCGGTGTAGACCGTGTCGTAATTCCACGCGGTGACCTTGCCGTCGTGAGGATCGGGCGGCGAACGGAAGTCGCTGTGGAAGACCATGCAGGCGGTGAAGTTGTGATCGAAGCCGCGGCTGTCCGCCAGCTGATTCATGTAGGCAACGTTTTGCGCGTCGTCGAGGGCCGTGCCGCTGTACCAAATCTTCAGCGGCGTGCAGTTCGTCTCGTGCAGTGTTCGGACGATTGTCTCGAAGGCGAAGGCTGAGTCCGCGGCGGAAAGTTCAGCGGCGTCGGCTCTCGCACACATCAGCACCAATGACAGCAGCGTCATCGCGAAAAATTTTTTCATGGTGAACACCTCCCGCCGCGATTGTAACCGACGCCAAAAATTTTTTCAACGGCAACGTGACGTTGCATCCGGTTGACGCGCCGCAACAAATAACCGACGCCGAAAACTTTTTCAACGACAACGTGACGTTGCATCCGGTTGACGCGCCGCAACAAATAACCGACGCCAAAAACTTTTTCAACGGCAACGTGACGTTGCATCCGGTTGACGCGCCGCAACAAATAACCGACGCCAAAAATTTTTTCAACGGCAACGTGACGTTGCATCCGGTTGACGCGCCGCAACAAATAACCGACGCCGAAAACTTTTTCAACGCTGTATGCTCATGAAGTCGCGCAGTTTGTCGCCGAGCAGATTGAACGTCGCCACGGTGATGAAGATTGCCGAGCCGGGCGCGAGTATGACCCACGGCGCGGTTTGCAGCATTGACCTGCCGTTGTTCATCATCGAGCCCCATTCGGCGGTCGGCGGCATTGCACCCAATCCCAAGAACGATAACCCAGCCAGCTCCATGATAATCGTGCCGATATCCAACGCCGCAGTGACCAGCATCGTTCCCGCGATATTGGGCAGGACGTGCGCGAACAGAATCATCGTCGACGAGGAGCCCGCCATCCGAGCCGCGTCCATGTACGGCATTGAGCGAATCGTCAACGTAAGCGAACGGGATATCCGCGCGTACTTTGTCCAGCCGATAAGAGCCAGAGCCGCCGCCGCATTCAACAGCCCGCCGCCGAGTGCACCAGCCGCCGCGATAGCGAAGACCATCTGCGGGAAAGCGAGGAACACGTCCGACAGGCGCATCAGGATTGTGTCGAGCTTGCCGCCTTTGAAGCCGCAGACCGCGCCGATTAAACTGCCGACGGTCGCCATCACCGCCAACAACGCCAGCGAAGTCAGAAGCGTCGTCTGCGAACCGACAATGACGCGCGAGAGGACATCTCTGCCGTAGCGGTCGGTGCCCAAAATATTTTTGACGTTCGGCGGCGAGAGTGCCGCTTCCAAATTCTGCGCGTATGGATCGAACGGCGTGAGCCGCTCCGCGAAAATCGCCACGAACATCAGCATGAGAGCCGCCGCCATATACGGAACGAGTGTTCGGAACTTCATGACGCATCACCCAATCGGACGCGCGGGTCCAGCCAATGATACAGCAAATCCGCCGCGAGATTGACCAGCACGTAAATTATCGCCATCCACACGACGTAGGCTTGAATCAGCGGATAGTCGCGCATCAAAATTGCATCGACCGCCATCTTGCCGACGCCGTCCCACATGAAAATCGTTTCGACAATCGCCGTGCCGCCGAGCAGTGAACCCGTCGACAACGCCAGCAACGTGACGATCATCGTCAACGACGAGCGAAGCACGCTTTTGGTCAGGATTGTCATTTCGTCGACGCCGCGGCTCCTTGCGCCCAAGACGTACGGTTTGTCGAGCTCCTCCAGGACGACGGCGCGAATCTGCCGCGTGTACTTTGCGCCCATCGCAATCGCCAGCGTCAGCGCGGGCATGAGGACATTGCCGCCGATTATCGCCAGCACCTTGAGCTTGAGCGCGAGCAGGTAAATCAACAGCAGCCCGACGAAAAAATTCGGCAACGAGTTTCCCACGAAGGTCAGCGCACGAATCAGATAGTCGAGCGGACGATTTTGGTTGACGGCGGCGAGAATTCCCGCGGGCGTGGCTACGAGCACCGTCAGCAAAATCGACACGAGCATCAGTTCAATCGTCGCGGGCAATTTGTCGGCAAACGTTTCGAACACGAGCTTGCCGCTGATGAACGACGTCCCCATATCGCCCGTCAAGACGCCGCCGAGCCAGCGCACGTACTGAATCACAAACGGTTGATCCAATCCGAGCTGTGCGCGTTTGAGTGCCTTGACGTCCTCCGATATGCCGCCCGTATGTTCAAAGATTTTGTCGACGGCATCGTCCGCGGCGAACTGCATCATTCCGAACGTCAGGAACGTCACGCCAAACAGAATCGGCACCAGCTGAATCAGTCGCGCAAAAAAATATTTCTTCATGCGCAGAATTTTAATCGCGTCGCGCAAAAAAAATAAGCCCCCGACAGGGATCGGGAGCTTGCAAAAATTTTCGTGCGGATTATTTTTTGTCGGGCTCAGCGAAGGCCTCGACAGGTTTACTTTCATCTTCGGCGTGCGGAGCCAACATCTGTTGTTCGCGATACTCTTGAAGCTTGTCGTCTTGCTTGAGGACGTCGTCGCCGGCGGACTTAGCCTTTTCGATGGGGAACGTGATGACTTTCAACGCCTGAATCGTCTTCCATGCGCCCGCCTCCAAAAGTTCACGGTCGCGCTTATCGCTCTCGTTAGCGCACTTGTGCCACTTGCCGTCGCCGTCGCGGAAGTACATCTCGAATTCCAGCTGGAAATGTTTTTCGTCGGCGTACTTGATGCTGAACTTGCCCGCGGAGTATTCAAGACCTTGCGCTTCGTATTTCTTGATGGTGTCGTCCAGGCGCGGCGATACGACGTCGGAAATTTTTTCCAGCGTCATGTTCGGGCGGAAAAGATCAACGAAGAATTCTTTGACGGACTCGACCAGGTCGGCAACCATTTCGACTTTGTTCTCCAGTGCCATTTCAATTCACCTCGCTCAAACGGTAAGTTCGAGTTCTTTCTCGTAGCGGGCGGTGACGTCGCTCTCTTTGGCGGTCAAGCCCTCCTTCGCCCAAGCAGGAACTTCGGCCTCGTCGATCTCGCGCACAGTGGTTTTCTCAACCCATTTGCCGTTCTCCTTGTAATAGAGCCGATGAACCAGGCGCATGACGTTGCCTTCCACGCTGGAGAAGAGCTTGGCGGCGTAATCGACGATGCCGGTTTCCTTGAGCACGGTCTGGAGCTTAGGCAGGAACTCTTTGAGCCAGCCTTCGATCTCTTGCCAGTTCGCCACGACCAGATAGCCGCCGACGAGGGCTCCCAATCCAATCAACAGCGGAATCATTGATATCAACCTCCTGTTTGTGAAACTGCGTGCCAATTGTACCCGAAAAGTTTCATTCGCGCAAGCTGTCCTTCCAGACGGCGCACAGTGCACGGAAGATTATCAGCGACGAGGCGGCACCTGGGTCTTCGCAGCCGATGGATTTGTCGCCGATGGAAGCGGCACGACCTTTGCGGGCGGCGATTGTCTTGGTGAATTCGAGCCCGTCACGAGCGGCGTCGCGTGCCTGCGTCAAAATATCCTCGAACGATTTGCCCGCGCAGTTCTCTGCCGCAAAGGAATCGCGAATCGGAATCAGGACGTCGAGCATGGTTTTATCGCCGCGGTCAGCATTTCCGCGCTTTTGAATCTCGGCGACCATAGCGGTGAAAATTTTTTCCAACGTGGCGGCGTCAAGTGCACAATCTTCGTCGACGACCCTTGCCGCCTCGGAAAATGCCGCGCCATACAGTGGCCCCGCCGAACCTCCGACGTTCGCCGTGACGGCCTCGCCAACCGCCTGCAAAACTTCCTTCAAGCCCGCCTCTTCGTCCAGCTCGGCAAGAGCCTCGTGAGCAGCCTGTGCGCCGCGTGCCATGTTGAGCCCGTGGTCGCCGTCGCCGATTTTGTCGTCAAGCTCGTTCAAAAAATCCTTCTCGTTCAGAACAGCCCGAATCGCAGCCTCCGTCGCATCCCGTACCATTTGGAATCCCCCTTTGCAGATTTGTCAACAAAACTATACCATATCGCGACGAGTTGTGCTATAATGCCCGCAACGTTTGAACTGCCGGCAGTAAAAAAAATTTAATGGAGATGACTTCGCAAAATGGGACAGACTATCGGCATTAAGGACATGCGGGCGTTCTTCGCCATCGTTGAAGAAGGCAACATCAGCCACGCGGCGCAGCGGTTGGGAATAGCTCAACCTGCGCTTAGTCGGCAAATGAAGCACCTGGAAGAAAATTTGGGCGTGAAACTTTTTGAGCGGGGCTCGCGGCGCATTCGATTGACTGAAGCGGGGCAGGTGCTCTATAACCGCGTGGAAAGCATTCTCGGCATGGTTGACGGCACCGTCCGCGAAATCACAGAGATTGGCTCCGGCACAAAGGGCACCATACGCATCGGCACCATCACCACATCGGGCGCAATGATTCTGCCCGACCTCATCGCCGAATTCCGCAAGACCTATCCCGACGTCACGTTCGAAATTTGGGAGGCGGAAGGCGCGCGGATTATCGAACTGTTGGACAACCGCATAATCGAAATCGCCATCACCCGCACGCAGGTGGACAACACGAACTACGACCTGCTTGTCTTGCCCAACGAACCGCTCGTTATGGTGATGAATTCCCAAAACGTTTGCGGCACCGGCGACACCATTCGTCTGGCGCAGCTCAAAGACAAACCGCTGATTATTCCGCTTCGCTGGAAGTCCAACTTCATCGCCGCCTGCAAAAAGCTCGGCTTCGACCCGAACATAATTTGCGTATCCGACAGCATCGTTCAGGATTTGCTTATGGTCAAGATGAATTTGGGCATGGCAATGATCCCCTTCTCCGGCAAGCGGCTGCTCACCGACGGCGACCTTATCTACAAACGAATCGTCGAACCGGAAATGACGACGCACACCGTCGTTGCCTGGCTCAAGAACCAGACGCTGTCGACCTCGTGCAAAAACTTCATCGACACGTTCAAGCGCATGTTCGTCCGCGAAAAGATCAGCCTCTAAAAAATTTTTCCCGCAACAAAAAATCCCCGGCAAGCGTCGGGGATTTTCGTTTGCTTGGATGTGCTCTCAGCGGTTGCGTCCACAGCAGTTCTTGTACTTTTTGCCGGAGCCGCACGGGCACGGGTCGTTGCGCCCGATTTTTTTGCCGTCGGCGGTCTTGGGGCGTTTGTTGCTTTCGGCGGGGGAAGTGTCGTCGCCGTGGGAAGCACGCGCGGTTTGCAGCCGGTCGGCAACCTTTGCCTGTTCGCGGCGGACGACTGATTCAGCTTCGCGCACGTCTTTGGCGGAAGGTTGAGCGGGCTCGTCGTCGGTTTCGGTATCGGTGGGCTCTTCGGATTCGGGCGGCGTGTTGACGATTGCCACGTGATACATCGTCGTTGCGATTTGGTCCTGAATGGCACCTTCCATCTCCTCGAACATCGCCAGAGCCTCAATCTTGTATTCGACCAGCGGCGCGCGTTGACCATAAGCCCGAAGGTTGATGCCCTCGCGCAACATGTCCATATGGTCAAGGTGCTCCATCCATTTGTTGTCGACGATACGCAACATGACGACCTTCTCCAGCTCGCGCATGACCGTCGCCGTGAACATTTCTTCGCGCTGTTTGTAAGCGTCCTCGGCAAGCTGTTCGAGATGCGTCTTGAGTTCGTCGCGGCTCATTGCGGAAAGTTCGTCGACCTTCAACACACCGGGCGGCGCAAAAATTTTTTCCGCGTCCTTGATGAGTTCGTCGAGCTGCCACTCTTCGGGATAAAGCTTCTCGTTGGCGTACTGATTCATTTCCTGCTTGATGATGTGGTTGACCATGCCGCGAATGTTGTCGCGAAGATTTTCCCCGCGCAGAATTTTCCGCCGCTCGCCGTACATGATCTCGCGTTGCTGATTCATGACGTCGTCGTATTCCAAAACGTGTTTGCGGATGTCGAAGTTGCGAGCCTCAACCTTCTTCTGCGCGTGCTCAATCGATTTGGTTATCAGCGAATGTTCGATGGGCTCGTCCTCTTCCATGCCGAGCTTGTCCATAATCTTGGCGATGTTCTCCGAAGCGAACAGCCGCATCAAATCATCTTCCAACGAGATGTAGAAGCGCGATTCGCCGGGGTCGCCTTGACGACCGGAACGCCCGCGCAGCTGGTTGTCAATGCGGCGGGATTCGTGACGTTCGGTGCCGACGATGAACAGCCCGCCGAGTTCGGGCACGCCGTCGCCGAGCTTGATGTCCGTGCCGCGGCCAGCCATGTTCGTGGCGATGGTGACGACGCCGCGTTGACCCGCGTCCGCAACGATTTGAGCTTCCTTCTCGTGGAACTTGGCGTTCAGGACGCTGTGGGGAATGCCGCGCTTCTTTAGGTAGCCGCTGAGTTCTTCGGACTGTTCGATTGACGTGGTGCCGATGAGCACGGGCTGACCTTTGGCGTGAACCTGTTCGACCAAATCGGCAACGGCTTTATATTTGGCGCGTTTGTTCTTGTAGACGACGTCGGGGTGGTCGGTGCGGCGAACGGGTTTGTTCGTGGGAATGACGACGACGGGCAGCTTGTAAATTTTGAGGAACTCGTCCTCCTCGGTCTTGGCAGTGCCGGTCATACCCGCAAGCTTGTCGTACATGCGGAAATAATTCTGGAACGTTATCGTCGCCAAAGTCTGAGACTCTCGCTGAATGCGCACGCCCTCCTTCGCCTCGATGGCCTGATGCAAACCGTCGGAATATCTGCGGCCGGTCATGAGCCTGCCCGTGAATTCGTCGACGATGATGATTTCGTTGTCGCGCACGACGTAATCGCGGTCGCGTTTCATCAGAGCCTTCGCACGCAGCGCGGCGGTGAAGCAGTGGCTGTATTCGATGTTCTCCGGCGCGTAGAGATTCTGAATGCCGAGGAACCGTTCAATCTTTGGGACGACTTCGTCTTTGGGAGCGACGGTCTTCTGCTTCTCGTCGACGGTGAAGTCTTCGCCTTCCTTAAGGTTGGCGACGGCGCGAGCCATCACCGCATAAATTTCCGTGGACTTCGCGCCCGGTCCGCTGATGATGAGCGGCGTGCGTGCCTCGTCAATCAGAATCGAGTCAACCTCGTCGACGATAGCGTAGTGCAACGGACGCTGAACCATCTGCTCTTCGTGGACGACCATGTTGTCGCGCAGGTAATCGAATCCGAATTCGTTGTTCGTGCCGAAGGTCACGTCGCAACCGTAAGCGAGCTTTCGTTCGGGAAAATCCATGTCGTGCAGAATCAAACCGACGCTCAAGCCCAGGAAGTTATACAACTGCCCCATCCATTCCGAATCGCGGCGGGCAAGGTAATCGTTGACGGTGACCATGTGAACGCCCTTGCCCTCCAGCGCATTCAAATACACCGGCAACGTCGCCACGAGCGTCTTGCCTTCGCCGGTCTTCATCTCGGCAATCTTTCCCTCGTGCAGACACATGCCGCCCATCAGCTGAACGTCGAAGTGCCTCATGCCCAAAACCCTGCGCGAAGCTTCACGGCAGACGGCAAACGCTTCGGGCAGAATGTCGTCGAGGGTCTCGCCCGCGGCAAGTCGTTCGCGAAATCTTTCCGTCGACGCGGTCAACTTGTCGTCGGTCAGGCTCTCCATCTGCGGCTCAAGCGCGTTAATTTTATCGACAGTCTTCTGCAGACGTTTGATCTCCTTGTCGTTGTTGTCGCCCAAAAATCTCTTCAAGAATCCGAACACGGTTATCACTCCCCGAAAATTTTTTCACGCGGCGATTATACCAACTCACCCGGCTTTCGGCAAATGCCCGTTGAAATTTCGGCGCGCGTGATATAAAATTCGGCGCGAAAATTTGAGCTCGTACTTCCACGCGGAGACGAGACTTGGAGGTTTTGCAGATGAAACGTTCTGTTCGTGCGTCCATGAGCGACGCGCAAAAGTTCAGCCTGGTCAGGCGCGAGGCAATGTACACGGGTCTTGCGCTGGTCGGGCTGATTGTTTTCTGGCTGGTCGCCGGCTTCGGCACGGCGGGCGTCGACGCAAAAATTTTTCACGTGCCGCTGTGGGCTGTGCTCGGCACCGTCGGCGTGTGGCTCGTTGCAATCGTCATCAGCTTCGTGTTGAGCCGCGTGCTCTTCCGCGACATAGACTTGGGCGGTGATGACGATGGCAGGTAATCTTCGCTCAATGATTTTGCTTCTGCCGCTGATTTTTTTCATGGCGGTAATGGTCGCAATCAGCTTCTATGTTCGGCACAAGCAGGCGGGCAAAAATTTCGTGAGCAGTTACTTTGTCGGCAACCGTGAGCTCGGCGGCTTCGTGTTGGCAATGACAACCGTTGCAACCTACAGCTCCGTTTCAAGTTTTGTCGGCGGGCCGGGCATGGCGTATCAAGTCGGCTTCGGCTGGATTTATATGGCGGTCGTGCAAGTGACGGCGATTTTCCTCGTGCTGGGCATTTTCGGCAAGCGCGTCGCACTTCTTGCCCGCAAGCTCAATGCCGTTACCGTCGTCGACATCATCCGCGCAAGGTTCCAATCGGATTTTTTAGCGGCAGTGGCGGCGTTCGTGATAGTTTTATTTTTCTGCGGCACAATGACGGCGCAATTTGTCGGCGGCGCAAAACTTTTCGCTGCGGTGACGGACTACAGCTACGAGGCGGGCTTAATCCTGTTCGGCTTGACGGTCGTCATTTACACGTCAATCGGCGGCTTCAGGGCGGTTGCGCTGACCGATACCTGTTGCGCGATAATGATGATGGTCGGCATCGTTTTGTTGCTCCATTACGTCTTGCGGGCGGGCGGCGGCTACGAAAACATCATGACGACGCTTGAGACAAACAATCCCGAACTGTTTGAGCCGTTCAGCTTCGGGAACATGCCCTGGACAATTTACTTCACGCAATGGCTGCTTGTCGGCATTTGTACAATCGCTCTGCCGCAATCCGTCGTGCGCGGCATCAGCTACAAAAACACGGCGGGACTGCATCAGGCAATGCTTATCGGCACGGTCGTCGTCGGCTTTATGAACATCGGCATAAACTTCACGGGCATTTTGGCTCACGGCGTGTTGACCGGCAGCGCGGCAGACTACGGCGGCGTCGACAACATCATACCCACGACGATTGTTATGGCAATGCCGATTGAACTTGTCGGGCTTGCGATAATCGGTCCGCTTGCCGCGTCAATATCGACAATATCGGGCTTGCTGATTGTTGCGTCGAGCGCGATTGTCAAGGACGTGTATTTGCATTACGCGCAGAAAAATAATCGTGTCGTGACACCTGCGCGGGTCAAAGCTCTGTCAATGGCAACGACGGCTATCATCGGCGCGGCAGTCTTCGTCATCGCACTCACGCCGCCGAGTTTGATCTGGCTGATAAACATGTTCGCCTTCGGCGGGCTGGAGACGGCTTTCTTCTGGACGCTGCTGCTCGGACTCTTCTGGCGTCGCGCAAATCGTCTGGGTGCTCTGCTGTCAATGGCGGGCGGAACGATTGTCTACTGCGCCACGCAGGCTTCGGGCTTCAAAATCTTTGACCTGCACCAAATCACCATCGGCATCGCCGTCTCGCTGATACTCTTCCTCGTCGGCTCATTCATCGGTAAACGCACCAACGACGCCACGCTGAAAATTTTCTTCCCGCACGATTGACGCGTTAATTGTCTGAAAACGTCCCGCGGGTTGAAATTATCTGCACGGTGTGCTAGATTATGCGCGGTTTAAAAAAGTTCAACGTCGCGGCAACGTCGCGGCTCGGAAAAAATTTTTGGGAGGTTTATTCTTATGGCAGTCAGTTTGAAAAAAGGACAGAAGGTTGACCTCACGAAGACAAACCCCGGCTTGAAGGAGATCCTCATCGGGCTCGGCTGGGACACCAACAAATACGACGGCGGCTCGGAGTTCGACCTGGACACGGCGGCGTTCATGCTCAAGGGCGACGGCAAGGTTGCTTCCGACGCGGACTTCATCTTCTACGGCAACCTTAAGCACGCTTCCGGCTCCGTCGAACACATGGGCGACAACCTGACCGGCGAGGGCGAAGGCGACGACGAGCAAATCAAAATCGACCTGTCGAAAGTTCCCGCAGATGTCGAGAAGATCGACTTCACCGTCACCATCTACGAAGCCGACGAACGCAAGCAGAACTTCGGGCAGGTTGAAAACGCCTTTATCCGCGTGGTGAACATGGCGAACAACGAAGAGCTCATCCGCTACGACCTGGGCGAGGACTTCTCAGTCGAAACCGCCGTCGTCATCGGCGAACTTTATCGCAACAAAGGCGAATGGAAGTTCAACGCAATCGGCTCCGGCTTCAGCGGCGGGCTTGCCGCGCTGTGCGGAAACTTCGGCGTCAACGTGTAATAACAATCTACGATAACCGTGGGGTGGTTAGTGGTCGGGCTTTCCGATTGCTAACCACCTTTGCTAATGAAAGGAGCAATCGCAATGTCTGTCAATCTTCAGAAGGGGCAAAAGGTCTCGCTCAAAAAATCCGATGGCAAAAAACTTTCGCGGCTTATGGTCGGGCTCGGCTGGGACGCGGCAACGCAATCCGAACCCAAAGGCGGCTTCTTCAGCAGAATCTTCAGCTCCACCACGAACATCGACTGCGACGCTTCCGTCTTCGCCTGCAAGGGCGGCAAGTTCGTCGACAAGCGCGACCTGGTCTGCTTCGCCAACCTTGAGCACTACAGCGGCGCAATCAAGCACATGGGCGACAACTTGACCGGCGAGGGCGAAGGTGACGACGAGCAAATTTTCGTTGACCTGGACAAAATCCCCGCCGAATACGACAAGCTGATCTTCGTCGTCAACATCTACAAGGCAGTCGACCGCAAGCAACACTTCGGCATGATTCGCAACGCTTACATCCGCATCATTGACCCCGACACGCGCGAGGAACTTTGCCGCTTCAACTTGAGCGACGATTATACCGACATGCTCTCAATGATTGCGGGCGAGGTCTACAGGCGCGGCGACGAATGGAAATTCAACGCAATCGGCTCCGGCACGAAGGACACCGGTCTCGGCGATTTGGCGAAGAGGTTTGCTTAAGCCATGAAAAAATTTTTCGCGCTGCTGTTGACGGCTCTGTTCCTGCTGACGGCTCCCGCGCAGGCTCAGACCGTCACCCACATTGACGCCGCCGCCGACCGCGCAGGTGAGTCCGCCGAAAAATTTTACGCCACGCTGCCCCAAGCCACGGGTGATTACAAAAGCCGCCGCCGACCGATTCTGATTGAAGGCGCAATGAACAGCGAGACTGGAACTCTCGTGCGTGCGCTGAAAAATCCCGTCGCCTATCGTGAACTCAACTGGCTGTTCGTCGCGGGCACGTACAAAAATTATCCCGTCGTCGTCGTGCGCACCGAACAGGGCGTTGCGAATGCGGCGGCGTCCACGGCGTTGGCTATCCGGAAATTTAATCCCATCGCCGTCATCAATCAGGGAACGGCGGGCGGACATGACCCTGCGTTGAAAATCGGCGACATCATCGTCGGCGCGAGCACCTTCGATTACACAGCCGTCAAGACCGCTTACACGCCGCGGGGCGCGGGCATCGACATTACTCAACAGAAAATGCGCGGCACCTACGCTTATGACGAGGCGACGAAAAATTTTCAGCCACGCGCTGAATATCGTGCTGACCCGACGCTGTTCAATATGGCGTTCGCCGCAGCCAATCGCAACGGAAGCTTCAACGTCGTTAGCGGCGTCATCGCCACGGGCAACGCTTGGCTTCAAGGCATCGATCACATTGCCTTTCTGCACGAACGTTACGGCTCGACCTGCGAGGAGATGGAGACCTGCGCGGCGGCGTCCGTCTGTCAAACGGCGGGCGTTCCCTTCGTCGGCATCCGCATCCTGTCCGACAACATCAACATCAATCGCGACTACGACCCCGATACCGGCGTGACCTGTCAGGAATTCGTTCTGCTCGTCGTGGAACAATACATCGACGCCATTGTCAACAGAGGAGCCGCCAAATGAATCCCGCCATCAGCGTCATCGTCCCCATGTTCAACGCGCAAGACTACATCGGCGAATGTTTGACGAGTTTGGCTCAGCAGACGTTCACGGACTTTGAAATTGTCGTTGCGGACGATTGCTCAACCGATAGCTCCGTCGCCGTCGTCGAAAATTTTTCGCAGACCTTCGGCGGGCGATTGACTTTGACACAGACCGCCATCAACAGCGGTTCACCGGGCGTCGCGCGGAATTTGGCGTTGACCGTCGCGCGCGGCAAGTACGTCTGCTTCCTCGACAGCGACGACATGTTGACCGAGACCGCCCTTGCCGAGCTTCACGCCGCCGCAGAAAATTTTTCCGCCGACGTCGTCCACGCCGAACGTTGCATCGTCTTCAAACGCATCAACGGCGAAATTATCGGCAAGCCCGCAACTTTCCAGACGGGTTCCCTCGTCACGGAGCCGACGCTCGAAACCTTCGACATCGGCGAACGCATCGTCGGCTTCACTCGCAAACGTTTCGTCTGGTGGGCGTGCACTAAACTTTTCCGCCGAAAGTTCCTCGTCGACAACCGAATCGTCTTCCCCGCCGCGAATGTCTTCGAGGATTTTGCGTTCGTGTTCATGTGCATCGCCGCCGCCCGCAATTATGTCCGCGTGCCCTACGTCAGCTATCTCTATCGAATCCGCGGCGACTCCATCTCGCAAAAAGTTCGCGATCCGATTGACAGCACCAAGACCGCGATCAAAGTTGCAGGGGCTCTGGCGAAGTTCATGGGCGGCAGAAAATTTTTCCGCGACAACCCGCAATACGAATACGCCCTGCTGGATTTCTTCCTGCAAGAACGGCTCGGCATCATCGCCAAAAGACTTTTCATCGACGGAAACTTTTCGCCCGCCGACGTCTTCAGCACGCTGCGCGACGAAATTTTTTCCGCAGACCCGCCTGGCAACGTCGCGCTGACGGCGTATCTGTTCGTGGCGGCAAACATCTTCAAGCTTTACACGAATCAACAGGCGGCGGAGATTGACGCGCTCAAACGTCAATCGCCCGCGCCGAAGAATTTGGAGGTTACGAATTGAAAATCACAGGTTTAACCGACGCTCAAGTTCAAGAGGCTAAGGCGAAGTTCGGCGACAACTCCATCACCGAACAGGCGCGCGAAGGCTTCTGGGACAAGCTCAAAGGCAACTTCGACGACCCGATAATCAAGATACTGATCTTCGCTTTGATCCTCAACGTGTTCTTCGCGTTCATGGGCAAGGCGGAGTGGTACGAATCCGTCGGCATCGCAATGGCGGTTTTGTTGGCAACGCTGGTGTCGACGTTCTCCGAGTACAAAAACGAAAGCGCATTCCAAAAACTTCAGGGCGAGGCGTCGCTCATCAAGTGCAAGGTCTATCGCAACGGCGTCGTCACTGAAATCCCCATCAACGATATCACAATGGGCGACTGCGTTCTTCTTCAGACCGGCGACAAAATTCCCGCCGACGGCGTCATCATCGACGGCTCAATCAACGTCGACCAATCGATCTTGAACGGCGAGGCGAAGGAGGAGGAGAAAACTCCCGCGCCAAACGAAACTGCCGAGGCTGAATCCGCGCAGAGCACCGACTTCCTCAACCCGCACAAAGTTTTTCGCGCGGCTGTCGTTGCCGGCGGCTCGGCTGTCATGCGCACCGTCACGCTCGGCGACAACACCGTCTACGGAAAAATCGCCGGCGAACTGCAAATTGACGAAGACCGCGACACGCCGCTCAAGCTCAAACTCGGCGACCTTGCCGACCAAATTTCCAAGTTCGGTTACATCGGCGGTATCGCCATCGCCGTCGCGTTCATGTTCGAACGCATTGCCATTCAACACAACTTCGATTGGGCGCAGATGTCCGCGTTCTGTTCGGATTGGATGAACGTGCTCAACAGCCTCGTCGAAGCCGTCATGCTCGCGGTTATCATCATCGTCATGGCGGTGCCCGAAGGTTTGCCGCTTATGATTGCAATCGTCTCGGCGCAGAACATGGGCAAAATGCTCAAAGACAACGTCCTCGTCCGCAAGATTTCCGGCATTGAAACCGCGGGCAGTCTGAACCTGCTGTTCAGCGACAAGACCGGCACCATCACCAAAGGTTTGCTCGAAGTCGTCACGTTCCTGGACGGCACCGCAAAGTTCACGGAGACCTTCGACAAAGTCGGCGGCAAGTTGCAGTCGCTGATATCGCTGTCGATTCGCTTCAACAACGGAGCCGTCATCACCGGCGACAAAATCGTCGGCGGCAACATGACCGACCGCGCACTTCTCGGCTTCATCATCGGCAAGGACAGCGCACCCAACGTGAGCGTCGTCGACACCGTTCCCTTCGACAGCGCGAAGAAGTATTCAATGGCTCGCGTCACGGGCGATTATAATCTTTGGCTCATCAAGGGTGCGCCCGAACGTCTGCTTGAAAAATGCACCTACTACTACGACAGCAACGGCACGCGGCAGAAGCTTTCCTCCACCGCCGAGATTAACGCCAAGATTGACGAACTTGCCAACCGCGCGATAAGAACTCTCGCGCTCGTGACGTATGACGGCGAAATTGTCAACGGCGAAATCCCCGACACGGGCTTGACGTTCGTCGGCGTCACCGGTATCCGCGACGACGTTCGCCCCGACGCCATCAAAGCCATCGAACAAGTTCACAGCGCGGGCGTGCAAGTCGTTATGATCACCGGCGACCGCAAGGAGACTGCGCAAGCGATTGCCAAGGAAGCCGGCTTGATTGAGATTGACGACGCCATCGTCATCACCAGCGCGGAACTCAACGCAATGAGCGACGAGGAAGTCAAGCAGAAACTTCCGAAGTTGCGCGTCATTGCCCGTGCATTGCCCACCGACAAGAGCCGCCTCGTTCGTCTGGCGCAGGAGTTGAACCTCGTCGTCGGTATGACCGGTGACGGCGTCAACGACTCGCCCGCGCTCAAGAAAGCTGACGTCGGCTTCGCAATGGGCGGCGGCACCGAAGTCGCCAAGGAAGCCAGCGAAATCGTCATCCTCGACGACAACTTCAAATCCATCGGCAAGGCGATTCTCTACGGGCGGACAATCTTCAACTCCATCCGCAAGTTCATCATCTTCCAGCTCACCATCAACGTCGGCGCGGTGCTCATATCGTTCGTGTGCCCGCTGTTGGGATTGGAAAACCCGCTGTCCATCACGCAAATCCTCTGGGTCAATCTGGTCATGGATACGCTGGCGGCTCTTGCCTTCGGCGGAGAACCCGCGCTTGATCGTTTCATGAACGAGGCACCCAAACGCCGCGACGAAAAAATCATCAACCCCTACATGTTCTCGGCGATTGGCACCGGCTCACTTTGGGGCTTCGCAATGGGTCTGGTCTTCCTGCTCACGGACTTCTCCCGCGACCACTTCCGCGACGTCAACCCCGAAGGCGTCAACTTCACCTTCGGCGGCGACAGCGTCTACGTCTTGACGGGTTACTTCGCGTTCTTCATCTTCATGGCGGTGTTTAACGCCTTCAACGCCCGCACCGACCGCATCAATCTCTTTGACAACATCGGCGGCAACGTCGGCTTCCTGCGCGTTATGACTCTTATCGTCGTCGTGCAGATTGCAATGACTTACCTGGGCGGCGCGATTCTTCGTTGCTACGGTCTGACGGGCGGCGAATGGGCGTTCGTCATTGCAATGGCATTCACCATTATCCCCGTGGACATCGTGCGCAAGCTGATCGTCGGGAGCTCGACCTGACATGAAAGTTTCCGTGATCGTTCCCGTGTTCAACGCCGAAAAATTTTTGCCCGTGTGCCTGGAAAGTTTGGCGATTCAGACCCTCGGCGACTTCGAGGTCATTGTCGTGGACGACTGCTCCACCGACAACAGCGCGGCGATTGCCGAAAGCTTCTTGCCGAGATTCGACGGGCGGCTGAAAGTTCTTGTGCTCGACGAAAACACCGGTAGCGGTGCCGTCCCCCGCAATGTCGGACTGGAGCACGCGCGCGGCGAATACGTCTTCTTCGTGGACGCCGACGACTTCCTCATCGACACCGCGCTGGAGACTCTCGTTGCCGCCGCGGACGAATATCGGGCGGACGTCGTCTACATGGAAAAATATTTTATGTGCGGCGAAGAGCCCGTGCCCGACGATTTGACAGTCGGTGCGTGGAAGGGCGGCGTGCTTCGCGACAAAATTTTCGTCGAGCCGGGCGACATTGCCGAGCGCGTGCGCCTGTTCATGGGCAACGGTTTCTATTGGCCGCCGTGGACGAAATTCATTCGCCGCGACCTGCTCATCGACAACGACATAAAATTTCCGCGCATGATGATTTCCGAAGACGTGGTCTGGACGTTTGAACTTTTGTGCCTGGCGAAAAAAATTTTGCGCCTGCCCGACCCGCTCTATATACAGCGCACGAACACCGCCTCAATGATGAGATGCAACCGCACGCCCGAAGAGATGACAGTCTTCCGTACGAGCCCACTGATTAACGGCGTGGACCTGCTGGACGAATTTATGAGCGGCGTTGAATTTTTCCGACGCAACGAAGCCGTGCGCTTGCAGGTGCTCAATTTCTTCGCGCTGATGCAAATCAAAGAGATGTCCGACGCACTCAACTCGTTGCCGACGGAAGAGGCGTACGAAATTTTTCTGCGGGAGTTCGCCGCGGCCGGCAGCTCCCAACCCGCGTTGATTGCGTACCTGCTGACGATGAACCACCTTTACCGAAATGAGCTGACCAAATGAAAATTTCCGTGATCGTTCCCGTTTACAACGCCGCCCGCTATCTGCCCGTGTGCCTGGAAAGTTTGGCGATTCAAACCTTCGACGACTTCGAGGTCATCGTCGTGGACGACTGCTCCACCGACAACAGCGCGGCGATTGCCGAAAGTTTTCTGCCGAGATTCGACGGGCGGCTGAGGATTGTCATGCTACCCGAAAACACGGGAGGAGCTGCCGTTCCCCGAAACGTCGGCGTGGATCTTGCTCGCGGCGAATACATTTTCTTTTTGGACGCCGACGACTTCCTCATCGACACCGCGCTTGAGGAGCTCTTCAATGCGGCGGAAAGTTATCGGGTGCAAGTCGTTTACATCGAACGCGGTTATCTCTGCGGCGAAGAGCCCGTGCCCTACGAAATGACGGAAGTCTCTTGGAACCCGCCGCAGTTCGTCTTCACCGAGCCGACGCTTGAGACTGACGACATGGCAGAGAGAATTACGCGGCTTGCTCATCGGGCTACGGCTCCGAGAACCTGCACCAAATTTTTGCGGCGGGACTTCCTCGTCGACAACGATATAAAGTTCCCGAAGATGAACCCCGCCGAAGATGTCGTTTGGACGATAAAAATTCTCTGCCTGGCGAAAAAAATTCTGCGCCTGCCCGCGGCGTTGTATGTCTACCGCATGAACGACGACTCCGTTACCCGAAAGAAGCGTACGCCCGAACAAATCCTGAACCTTTGGACACGCTCGCTCGTCATTGGCACGGAAGAGATCGCCGACTTCATGGACGGCATAGAATTTTTGCGCACGCACCCGACGCATCGACTGACCCTGCTGAATTTTTTCGCGGACATCACGTTCCACTACATGACCGACACGCTCAAGGCTCTGGCGCCCGAAGAAGCTTACGAAATCTTTCGGCGCGTGCTGAAAGAATCGGGCAACGGCGCGTTGATTGCGTACCTGCTGACGATGAACAACCTTTACCGAAATGAGCTGACCAAATGAAAATCTCCATCGCTATCCCGCTGTACAATGCCGAACGATATCTGCCCGCCTGCCTTGGGAGTTTGCTGGATCAAACGCTGACGGACTTCGAGGTTATCATCGTGGACGACTGCTCAACCGACAACTCCGTCGCCGTCGCCGAAAGTTTTCTGCCGAGATTCGGCGGGCGCATGAAGATCATTTCCCTGCCCGCCAACACCGGCAGCGGTGCCGTCCCCCGCAACGAAGGCTTGAAGTTTTCTCGCGGTGAATTCGTCTTCTTCATGGACGCCGACGACATGCTTGCCGCCAACGCGCTGGAAAAACTTCTCGACGCCGCGCAGAGCTTTCAGGCGGACGTCGTTTGCATGAACCGCGGCTTCATCTGCAACGAGAACATGGATCATTCCAAGACGCTCATGGCGAACTGGGACAGCGACACGACGTCGATTGAAACGCCCACGCTTGAGCCGACTGATTTTGTCACGCGCCTGAACAAACTGTTGGCGGCGGGCTACAGCTGGGCACCGTGGACAAAATTTTTGCGGCGGGACTTCCTCATTGCCAACGATATCAAATTCCCCGCGATGAGAATTTCCGAAGACGTCATCTGGACGATGGAACTGGTCTGCACCGCCGGAAGGTGGCTGACTTTCCCCGAACAGCTCTACATGTACCGCAGGAGCGACAACTCTATGATGCGCTCGAAACGTTCGCCCGCCGACGAAATAATTTTCTGGCTCGACCCGCTCGTCAAGGGGCTCGACGTCCTGGAAAAGTTCATGGACGATATAAAATTCTTCGCATTCAATCCCGGTTATCGCTTTGACGTCACGAATTTTTTTGTTAAAATGCAACTGGCTGGAATGCTCGGCGCAATGAAAGATTTGACGCCGCGGGAGCTGTACGAAGTTGTTCACCGCAAAGTTTCTGCGGACGGCACCAAACACGCCGCGCTCATCGCCAACCTGATGGTCTTCATGAATTACTACCGCAGCAAATGACGGAGGTGATATGATGGATCTTGGCAAGGGGCAGAAGATTCCGCTCAACGAAAATTTTTTGACGATCAAGTTTGAACGACCCGACAGTGCGTTGGAGATAGACACGGCGGCGTTCCTGACGCAATCGAACGGCAAGGTTGCCGGCGACGAGGATTTTGTCTTCTACGGCAACGCCCGCCACAATTCGGGCTCCGTCACGCACAACGACGACGATTCGATTGACGTGGATCTCTCGCGCATTCCACGCCACGTCGAACGAATTTCCATAACCGCCACGATTTACGACGCTGATAAACGCCGACAGAACTTCAGCATGATTCGCGACGCTCGGCTCAAGATTTTTGGCACGCACGGGGAGATTGCCACGTTCCCGCTGGAAAATTTCACGGTGGAGACGGCGATTGTCCTCGGCGAGATTTATCGCTATAAGGGCGCGTGGAAGTTCAACGCTACGGGCGCGGGCTTCAGCGGCGGGCTTGCCGCGCTGTGTAAAGATTTTGGCATCGAAGTCAGCGACGTGCAACCGCCTGCACCTCCACCACCACCCGAACCGCCGAAGGTTGACACGCGCCGCGAACGTCCGCCGAAAGTCAACACCCGCCGCGAAGAGCCGCCTCAACCCAAGAAGGTCGAACTGCGCAAGGGGCAAAAAGTCAGCCTGGTCAAACGCGGCTCAACCCTCGGCGAAATCGTCATCAACCTGAACTGGAGCCAACCGACAAATCGCAGCGGTTTCTTCGGACGATTCATCAGCCGCGGCATCGATTTGGATTTGGCGTGCCTGTTCGAGCTCAAGGACGGGTCAATCGGCGCGGTGCAAGCTCTGGGCAATCACTTCGGCGAACTCGATTATCCGCCGTACATCGCGCTTGATGGCGACGACCGCACGGGCTCAGTTGCCGCGGGCGAGACCATTCGCGTCAACGGCAAGTTCGCCGACAAAATCCGCCGCATCCTAATCTACACGTTCATCTATGAGGGTGCTGCCAATTGGGAGGAAGCGCGCGGCGTCGTCACCGTCAATTGCCCCGGTAGCCCCGAACTCATCGTTCGCATGGACGAATACGGCTCACGCAAACACACCTGCGCCATCGCCCTGCTGGAGAACGTCGGCGGCACCTTCAGCGTGGAAAAGGTCGTTGAGTTCTTCGACGACTCGGAGCAAATGGATCGCGCCTTCGATTGGGGCTTGCGTTGGACGGTCGGTCATAAGGATTGAAACGCACAATGCGTTAGATAAAATTTTTTGAGGAGGAATCAGCATGGCTATCAGTTTGCAAAAGGGTCAGAAGGTCGACTTGACGAAGGGCAACCCCAGCTTGAAACATCTGCTCATCGGGCTCGGCTGGGACGTCAACAAGTATGACGGCGGCTTTGATTTCGACTTGGACGCGGCGGCTTTCTTGCTCGGTGCCAACGGCAAAGTCAACAGCGACGAGGACTTCGTCTTCTACAACAACCTCAAGCACAAGAGCGGCTCGGTTGAACACATGGGCGACAACTTGACCGGCGAGGGCGAAGGCGACGACGAACAGATCAAAGTTGACCTGTCCAAAGTTCCCGCCGACGTCGACAAGATCGATTTCACCGTCACCATCTACGACGCCGAGGCTCGCAAGCAAAAGTTCGGGCAAGTCTCCAACGCTTATATCCGCGTCGTTGACGAGGACACCGGCAAGGAAATTATCCGCTATGACCTGGGCGAGGACTTCTCAATCGAAACCGCCGTCGTCGTCGGTGAAATTTATCGCAACCGCGGCGAATGGAAGTTCAACGCCATCGGCTCCGGCTGGAGCGGCGGGCTTGCCGCGCTGGGCAGAAACTACGGCGTCAACGTGTAAAACGCAATCGGCAATCAAATCAAGTTCCATCCCGTCGGCAGCGGCGGGAATTTTTTTGGGCGGACGGAGGCTCGCTAATGAGCAATTTTATCGAACTGGGGAAAAAAATTTACGACCTGAACAACCCGCGGGAGGCGCATCGATTTGCCGTGTTCGTCGCAAGATGTTGCCTGCACCCGCAACGAATGAGCCGCCTGGAAAATTTTTTCGCGCGGACGGAAATTCTTCGGCGCGTGGCGGAGGGCTACCCCTTCGTCTATGAACAGGCGACGCGTGCGTTCTTCTATCACCGCTCGACGTTTGAACAGCGGGCGCGGCTCATCGAACAGAACATGGAATTTCTTTCGGCGCGCTTCAACGATGAGTTCATGCTCAAACTTTACGGCGACAAGAAAATCGAACTGTGGCGCATGAACTTGGACGACACGCTCGGCGAAATGAATCTGGTTCTATGCGCGGAGTCGGGTCAGCGCAAAGAGGGGCTCGCCGCAGTGATGTTCAACCTGCCGGGCGAAGTTCCCGTCTATCAGATTTTGTTCTGGCTGGCACGCGACGAAATCATCAGCCGCGACGAACGATGGGCGATGTGGATTGGCGCGATGCAAGGCCCCAACGTTGACGACGCCCGCGACTTGGTCAAGCGCATTACCAAACGTTGCCACGCCTATCGCACGAAGAATCTGATCTTCCACGTGGCGCAGACCGTCGCGAAAATTTTCGGCGCGGAAAAAATTTTTGCCGTCACCAACGCCGGCTACTACGCCAACAACCACGTCCGCTCCGACCGCAAGCTCAAGACATCGTTCGGGGATTTTTGGGCGGAAGTCGGTGGCGTCGCCACTCACGACGAAAGATTTTTCGAGTTGCCGTTGACGGAGACACGCAAGACCGTCGAAGAAATTCCCTCGCACAAACGTGCGCAATATCGTCGGCGGTTCGCGCTGCTCGACGAAATGGACGCGTCGATTGCGAAAACTTTGCGCTCGTTCGCGCGGGAGGTGTCGCCGTGAAAATCGCCGTCTTCGAAAACATTATGACGCCGGGCGGTCACGAGGTCGAGTTCGACAGAATCATCGTCGAGGAGTTTCGTGCGCTCGGTCACGCCGTGGAATTTTACGTCCCCGAAAATTTTCGCTTCCAATTCGATTACCAAACGCCCGTCACGTATCTCAAGGGCGACGCCGTCACCTACACCACGTCGCGCGGCGTGCGCAAGCTCTTTGCGGCGGCTAAGCGTGAGGTCAATCGCCAACGCTGGTATCGTCAGCTCTTCGACGCGCAAAAAAATTTCGACGCGCTCATCGTGCCGACTTCGACTTATCGTTACCTGCGGGCGTTGAATCACAGTGCGTTGAAAAAAATTTCCGTTCCGCTGATTTTCATTCTGCACGGCATTAACCCGACCGAGGCTCCGAAATTTTTGGCGGCGGCGGATAATCTGCGCGGCAACAAAAACATCAAACCCGTCGTGCTCACGTTTGGCGATTCAATCTTCGGCGAGCGGCGCGAAAATATTTTCACCATCTGCCCGCCGACTTACACCGCGCGGGATTTGCAAGTCACGCCGAAAATTTCTGCCGCGGGCGAAGTTCTCAAGGTCGGCTTCTTCGGTCAGTATCGTCGCGAAAAAAATCTGCGCGGGCTGCTGGAAGTTTTTCTGCGCGGCAACTACACGCGGCGGGTTGAGCTGCAAGTTCAGGGCTCGACTATGCACGCGGAGGATTCGGACGACTTCGAGGACATCATCGCCAATTACCGCGACGAACGCGTCAGCTTCCTGCACAAAGGCTTGATCGGCGAACAGTGGCAACGGGCGATTCTCAACGTCGACGCGCTGTTGATGCCGTATTCGTCCCCGCGCTATCGCTATCATTGGGGCGGCATGCTCTTCACGGCAATCGGCTTCGGCAAGCCCGTCGTTGCCGGCGACGACATGAATCCCGAAGTCTTTGAACGCTATCGCGTCGGCGAGACTTTCCGCAGCGGCGACTTGGACGACCTTGCCCGTGTGCTGACGACGTTCATCAACGACTTCGACAAAAATTTCCCGACGTACTCGGCGAATTTGCAGGCGGCGGGCGAAAACTTTTCCCCGACAAATTTTGCGCGGCGGCTGGAAAAAATTATCGGAGGTGCCAATGGCTAAAGTATCCGTCTTGATTTTGGCGAAGAACGAGGAGAAATTTATCGGCGCGTGCATTCGCAGTGTGCTGGACTTTGCCGACGAGGTCGTTGTCATCGACGACGGCAGCACCGACGCCACCGCGAACATCTCTCGGCAACTGGGCGCGCGCGTCATTCAACGGGCTCTCAACGGCGATTGGGGCGGGCAACAGACGTTTGCCATTCAACAGGCGAAGTTCGATTGGGTGTTCTTCATTGACGCCGACGAACGCGCCACGCCCGAACTTTCCGCCGCGATTAAGGACGTCCTTGCCCGCGACGACAAAACCGTTGCCTGGCGGACGGCACGGCTGAGTTACTTTTGGGGGCAACCGCTCAAGCACGGCGGCTGGTTCCCCGATTACGTCACGCGCCTCTTCCCGACGGTCGGCAGCTACGTCACGGGCTTCGTCCATCCACAAATTCATCACACCTGCACCGAACGCGACTTCCCCGACTCCGCCTACCTGGTGCACTATCCCTATCGCGACTGGAATCACTACTTCAACAAGCTGAACTTCTACACGACGCTCGCCGCAAAGAAAGCTCATGAGCAGGGCAAGACCGCCGGTCTCTTCGACATGATTGCGCATCCGCTTTGGGCAAGCTTCCGCATGTACGTTCTGCGCGGCGGCTTTCTCGACGGGCGAATCGGCTTCGTGCTGGCGGGCTTCCATTATTTCTACACGATGGCGAAGTACGTCAAGCTCTACTACTTCGGCAAGGAGAACGTGCATGTGACGGAGGCGGCTGACGATGTTTAGGAACGTACTGGTCAACGCGCTGGTCAACCTTGGCGACGTGGTGCTCACGACTTCGGCTTTGGCACTGATCAAAAAAAATTTCCCCGACACGCGAATCACCATGCTCGTCAAGCCCGTCGTCGCGGACGCCGTGATTGGCAACCCCGTCGTCGACGATGTGCTCGTCTTCGATTATCGCGCGAAGGAAAATTCTTTCGGCAAGATGTGGCGGCTCGTGCAGGAGATTCGGCGGCGCAACTTCGACCTGTCCATCTCGTTCGACCGCAAGCTTCGACCCGCGCTGCTGACTTTGCTGGCGGGAATACCGCGGCGCGTCGGTCCGTCAAAAGTTTTCGACGACAACCGCAGCCGCGTCACGCTGCTCTACACCGACGTCGTCGAAATCACGCACGACCTGAACCGAACGTTGCAGGCGGAGACGTATCAGGAGATCGTGCGAAAATTTTTCGGCATCAGCGGTCACGAGACGCCGCGCTTCCCGCACAAACCTTCGCCCGTCGCTGACGAACTGCTGAGCCGTCTGCCGAGTGCCCGTCTGAAAATCGCGCTGTGTGTCAAGGGAACGTTCCCGCTCAAGACCTGGAGCAAGGAATATTTCGCCGAGGTCGTGCGCAATCTTCGGCAACGATACGACGCGGCGTTCTTCATCGTCGGTGCCCCGAACGACCGAGCCTACGCCGACGAAGTCATCAGCGAGATTGGCGGCGTGGAAAATTTTTGCGGGGAAACTTCGCTGACCGACCTTGCAGAACTTTTCCGCCGCGCTGACTTGTTCATCACCGTCGACACCGGAGCCACGCACATCGCCGCGACCACCGGCGTCAAGATGATTACGGTTTACGGCTGCACGAGTCCCGACCGTTGGCACCCGATTAATCCCAACGCCGTCGCCCTCACGAGCCGCGAGACTTGTTGCCCATGCACTTATCGCGCCGAACAGTGCCCGACGTATCCGAAGCCCGCCTGCTTGCAAAACGTCACGCCCGCGCAGGTCATTGCCGCCGCCGAAAAATTTTTGCTCGACGCGCGAAGGGAGTTGCCATGAACATTTGCCTGCTGATTAAAGATTTTGCCGTCGGGAAAAAATTCCTGGCAGACGGACGCCCGACTAAGAGCGGCGCAGAAATTCACGGGGAGAACCACGCCTTGCAGCTCATCAAGCTCGGTCACCGCGTCACGCTCATGACGAAGAAACGTTTCCTGCACACGGCGGCGCGCGAAAATTTCAACGGCATCGATCTCGTTCGACTGCACCCGCCGCTGCGTTGGCTGGAAATTTTTTTGCGCCTGCTCACCACGCACCGCGACATCGACGCGTTCTACATCATCGGCACGCCGAAATTTTCCGTGTGGGCGATTCTGTTCGCGCGGCTGTTCAACAAACCGGTGACGTTGGCTCTGACTGGCAAGGCTGAAATTTTTTCCGCGGACAATTGGCGCAACCGAATCCTGTCGACGTGCACACATTACGTCGCCACGACCCGCGAGATTCGCGACGGCTTCATCGAACGCGGCGGCATCGACCCGAAAAAAATTTCCATCCTGCCGCACGGAATTGATACCGCCCGATATCCGCCGTCGTCGGAAAAAATTCGTCGCGAGCTGAAAATTTCTCACGGCGTCGACCCCGCGGCGAAGGTCTTGCTGTTTTGCGCACGCGTCGTCCGCGATAAGGGCGTCGACACTCTGCAGGATGTGTGGCGGATTTTGCACCGACGCTTCCCGACTGCGCGGCTGTTCGTGGTGGGCGGCGGGCTCAATGAATTGCTCGACGAACTGCGGCGGCTGTCAACCGAGCTGGACGATTCAATCAGCGTCATCGGCGAGGTGGACGCGCCGCAAGAATTCTATCGCATGGCGGACGTTTACATCTTCCCTTCGCGACACGAGGGATTGCCGACGTCTCTGCTGGAGGCAATGGCTTGCGCACTGCCCGCCGTCACGAGCGACATCGGCGGTTGCGAAGACGTCATCGAAAACGGCGTTAACGGTTGGCGCGTTCATTCCGAGGACGCCGCCGCCTTCGCCGAAAAAATTTCCGAGCTCTTCACCGACGACGACCGACGAAAAATTTTTGGCGAACGTGCGTCCAAACTCATCCGCCGAACCTGCGACTTCGCAACCGTCATTCCGAAGTTGGCAGACATCATCAGCGCGAGGTGACATCATGAAAAAATTTCTGACGACCGCCGATTACCGCGACGAGCTCAAGCTTGCGCTTCGCCTTCAACGCAACGTCACGAAAATTTTTGAGGCGGCGGAGGCTTGCGGCATATTCGAGCTGACAGTCGACGACGTTGACGCCGCTGAAATTCCGACCGCGGGCAATTCGTTCTTCGACGGCAGTTACTTCGGCACGCGCGTGCTGATTCTTGCGCCGCACCCCGACGACGAGATCAACATCGCGGGCAACATGATCCTGACTCTTGCGGCGGCGAAGGCTGAAGTTTTCGTTGCGTACTCGACCAACGGCGACTTCGACCAAACAGCTGAGATCCGCGCCCGCGAAGCTGTTGCCGCGCTGAAAATTTTGGGCGTGCCCAGCGAACGGATCATCTTCCTCGGCTACGGCGACGGTCACACACTTTCCGACGCGCCAACGACTTCCCCCGCCGGTCACAGCGAGACTTACGCGGCTGAAGGTTTCGTTGACTACGCGAAAAAAATTTTCGGACGCCACAGCCCCTACACCCGCCAAAATCTCAAGCGCGACATCAAGACGTTGTTGCTGGAGCTGCGTGCGAACATCATCTTCTGCGTCGACTTCGACAGCCACAGCGACCACCGCGCGTTATCGATTGCCTTCGAGGAGGCGATGGGCGAGATTCTTTCCGAACGCGACGACTACCGCCCCGACGTCTACAAGAAATTCGCGTACGCCACCGCCTTCACTGCCGCGCCGGATTTTTATGCGCCAAATCTGCTGTCGACGCCGCGACCCAAGCTTGACGAGACCGACACCTACGACTTCGACTTTATCGACCGCGCCAATTACGTTTGGGCTGACCGCGTGCGCTTCCCCGTCGCCGAGAGCTGTCGCCGTCCGTTGCTCAAGGACAACCCTATCGCCGAAGCAATCTTCGCGCACAAGAGCCAGCGCAATGAATGGAACGCCCTGCGCATTCTCAACAGCGACGAAATTTTTTTCGAGCGGCGCACCGACAGCCTGACCTTCGCCGCGCACGTGACGGCGACTTCGGGCGACGCCTCAAAGGTTCGCGACTTCAAGCTCATCGACACCGACGACATCAACGCCGCGCCGCCGCACATCTCCGAGAACATCTGGCAACCTTCTGCCGACGATACGCGCCGAAAAATTTCCTTCACATGGGACGAGCCCGCGCAGGTTCAACGCGTCGTCATCTATGGCAACCCGTTGGACGAGGCGAGCGCGAAAATTTCCCTGCAACTGCACGCCGACAATCAGCCCGACATCGAACGCAACGCTGAACTTCCGACGCGAGGCCGCCCGCTCATCATCGACACCGAAAAAATTTTCGTCACCCGCGCAGAAATTTCCATCGTCAACGCCGGCAGGAACTTCGGCTTGTCGCAGGTTGAGTTCTTCGCAAACACTGAGCCACTCAAAAAAATTCCGCCGTTCATCAAGCTCACCGTCGCCGATAATTTTTTCTACCGCCACGCCGTGCCCGACGAGGTTGACAAAATTTCTATTGGGCTGTATCGTTTCCACGTCGACGCGCCCGTCAAGATCACTGCCGCCGCCGAGGACGAGGAGCTGTTGAGCGAAGTCATAACCGACGGCGAAATCGTTCTTAACTTCGGCAAAGCGACGGAGGTCGTGCTCACAGCTGAGGTCGTCGGCTCGGATATCTATGACCGCGCCGTCATTCGCCGCGTCGGAGACTTCGCGCAGATTCAGTTGAAGATTCGTCAGTGGCTCGACAAACTGCGTGTCCACAAAATTCGGAAGGTCGACCGCTGAAATTTACGCAACGTTTAAACGCGGCGACAGCGTTAAAAATTCTTGCAGATTCGGCGCGACAACTGTTCCGCCGCTTTCAAAGCGGCCGTGTCCACAAAATTCGGAAGGTCGACAGGTAATGACCAAGCTCATCATCAACGAAAATCTCTTCATCGGTTCGGGCGGGCACCAAGCAACTTACGTCCACCCCATTGACGCGACCAAGTGCATCAAAATTCCTCACAGCCCCGACGACGGCGACGTCCGCAAGGAAATGCGCTACCGCCAAATCTGCGCGGGCAAGCTCGCTCGTTCGCGATTGGTCACGGAATTTTTCGGCACGGTCGAAACGAATTTGGGGCTCGGCTACGTCTTTGAACGCGTCATCGATTACGACGGCAAGACCAGCCGCGACATGAAAAAATTTTTGCCGACGACCAAACCCGACGCCGCCACGTTGCAACAGATCTGGACGGTGCTCTTGACGTTCAAGTCCGACTTCCTGCGCGAGAACATCGCCATCGTCGACACCGACATCGAAAACTTCATGGTGCAAGAGACCGCGCCCGAAGTCTTCCGCGTGCGCATCGTCGACAACATCGGCACGCCCGTGCTGATTCCGCTGGTCTATTGGTTTGACTTTGCGGCGGCGTGGAAGGCTCGGCGATATTGGAACCGAATCGTGGCGTGGCTGGCGCAAAGTTATCCGCTCCTCGTCACGCCCGAATTCGCCGCACAACTCAAAACTTAGGAGGTCATCACATGGGAAAAATTTTCGGCAATGTCACTGAGCTCATCGGCAACACGCCGCTCCTCGACGCAAAAAATTTCGCCGCGTCCGTCAAATTCAACGGCAGGCTCCTGGTCAAGCTCGAATACTTCAACCCAGCCGGCTCCGTCAAAGACCGCGTCGCTTGCGCAATGATTGAGACCGCCGAACGCTCCGGCAAGCTCAAGGCCGGCTCGGTCATCATCGAACCGACCAGCGGCAACACGGGTATCGGGCTCGCCAGCGTCGCCGCGTCCAAGGGCTACCGCGCGATCTTCACCATGCCCGAAACCATGAGCGTCGAACGTCGGCAACTGCTCAAGGCTTACGGCGCAGAAATCGTTTTGACAGCGGGCGCACTCGGCATGAAGGGTGCCATCGCTAAGGCAAACGAACTCGCCGCGCAGATTCCCAACAGCTTCATTCCGTCGCAGTTCACTAACCCCGCCAACCCCGCCGCTCACTTCGCCACGACCGGTCCGGAAATTTGGCGCGACACCGACGGCAACGTTGACGTCTTCGTTGCGGGCGTGGGCACCGGCGGAACTTTGTCGGGCGTCGGAAAATTCCTCAAGTCGCAAAATCCCGCAATCAAAGTCGTCGCCGTGGAGCCTGCAACGTCTCCCGTCCTCAGCGAAGGCAAGTCGGGTGCTCACAAAATTCAGGGTATCGGCGCGGGCTTCGTTCCCGACACTCTCGACACCACGATTTACGACGCGATTGTTCCCGTCGCCAACGAAGACGCCTTCACATGCGGCAAACAGTTCGCGCGTGCCGAAGGAATTCTCGTTGGCATATCGTCGGGCGCGGCTCTGTCTGCGGCTGTGGAATTAAGCCATCGTGCTGAATTCGCGGGCAAGACCTTCGTCGCGTTGTTGCCCGACACCGGCGACCGCTACCTATCGACGGCTCTGTTCGCGGAATAAATTTCATCTGCCCACGAAAAAAACACCTTCCGAACGTCGGAGGGTGTTTTTGATTTCGTTTGCAATATGTCTTCAATCGTCGGCTTCGGCGGCTTCAACGGCGTCTACGGGCTCGACCAGACCGAACATGACCTTGACGAGGGCGTCGCCGTACTTCTCGACCATCATCAGCCCAAGAATCACCGAGAAACGAATTTGTTCGTAGGTGGGCGGTGCGAATTCGTCTGACCCGCAAAAAAGCGTGATACGGTAGGAAATTTCGCCGTCGTCGTAATCGAAATCGAAACTGCCGACCTTCAAGCCGTAATTGGCTCGGTGAAGGAATTCGCCGACTTTGGCACGCTCCTCTTTGGCGGCATTGAGCGGAATCATAACGTGCAACATGAGCTTGTCGCTGTAGGCGTGAAAAATCACCGTGGCGTGACCGAACTTTGCGCCGATAGAGTAGGTGGCTCTGGCGACATTGTGCTCGTTGAAAGGCTTGTGCTTGACGTCGTCGGTGTCGAAAAAATTTTCGACCGCCGCCCGAACTGCAAGAACATTGTCGTCCCTGTCGTAAACCTCTTCCATAGCAATACCCTCAATTGTCTGTCGAAGTTGCCCATACCCTTGAAAACCACTTCCGATATCGACGGCTAGAGTATAACGCAAGAACTTGAAAAAGGCAAGACGATATGGGCGGTAGGTTGAACATTTGAGCGATTTGAGCAACGGTGTTTCACTTCCAAAATGGAAATGCTATAATGAATTCACTTCAGAGGAGGCTTTAACGCGCTGAATCTGGCAGTATTAGTCAGCCGTGAGGTGAGAGCATGAACGTTATTTTTATGGGGACGCCCGAATTCGCCGTGGCGAGCCTAACCGCGCTCATTGGCAGGGCAAACGTCGTTGGCGTCGTCACTCAACCCGACAAGCCAAAGGGTCGCGGTCACAGACTACAGCCGCCGCCCGTGAAAGTTTTCGCCGAAGAACGGGGCTTGCCCGTCATTCAGCCCGTCAAAGTTCGTGCGCCCGAAGTCGTTGCCGAGCTTGCCGCGCTCAAGCCTGACTTAATCGTCGTGGTTGCCTTCGGGCAGATTTTGCCGCAAAGTTTACTGGACGTGCCGAAGTT